>JAFKGE010000066.1 GCA_017307865.1 Burkholderiales bacterium
CGGCGCCGCCGCAGGCACTGAACGCTGGAACGCCGTGATTTCCATCGTGCAGCAGACGCCACGCACCGAGGAACGCCTGCGCAAGAACCCTCTCGGCATTTACGTCAATGGCCTGTCGTGGAGCCGCGAACTGGATTCTTCCGAAGGAGCAAAACCATGAACCTGTCTTTCCGTATTTACGCTTCCGTGCTGACGCTTGTGGCCCTGGCGGCCTGCGCCACGCAGGGCAAGCCGCCGCCGTCCATCTCGCTCGATGAGCCGGTGCAGGCGCAGCCGCTACCGGAGCCGCCTGCGCCGGTGGAGGTGGTGGCCATGCCGCAAGTGCTGCCGATGCCGGCTCAGATGAAGCCTGTGCCGGATGCCAAGCCCGCCGCAGAACCCGCCGATGAAACCGTGCGCGTGTCCCGCGCCAATGCCGAAGCGCGCATTGCGCCGACGCGCGAGGGCTACGTCAACGCAATCCAGGTGTGGCCCTTCACGGACGGCGCGCTATATCAGGTCTATGCGGCCGTGGGCCGCGTGACGGTGATCGCGCTCCAGCCGGGCGAGGAACTGGTGACTGTCGCTGCTGGCGACACGGTGCGCTGGATCGTGGGCGACACGTCCAGCGGCAGCGGCGACGCCTTGCGCGTCAACGTGATGGTCAAGCCGATCCGCTCGGCCCTGAAGACCAATCTCGTCGTCACCACCAGCCGCAGGACGTACCTGCTGGAGCTGACCTCGACCGAGAAGACCTGGATGGCATCGGTGTCCTGGGAATATCCCAAGGACAGGATGCTGGCTTTGCAGCGCCAGGCGCAGGCAGCGAGCGCCGCCGCGCCGGTCGATAGCGGCCTGTCGCTGGAGAGGATCCGTTTCCGCTACGCGGTCAGCGGCAGCAATCCGCCATGGAAGCCGCTGCGCGCTTTCGATGATGGCGAGAAGGTCTACATCCAGTTTCCGCCGGGCATCGCCCAGGGCGAATTGCCGCCGCTGTTCGTGATTGGCGCGCAGGGCGACGGACAACTGGTGAACTACCGCTTCCGCTCGCCGTACTACATCGTTGATCGCCTGTTCGGCGCCGCCGAACTGCGCCTAGGCGGGGACAAGGGCGACGTGGTGCGGATCGAACGCACGGACGGAACGCGGAGGAACTGACCATGAGCCAGGACGATTCCCCTGACCTTGCGCCGCAAGCGGGCAAGGTCGCGCCCGAGGCGGTGGCGCTGCGCGCCCAGCCGCGCGCGGTCACGCGCCTGAACCGGCGCACGCTGGCCATGCTCACCGGCGGCCTGTCGGTCGCCGTGCTCGGGGCTACGATCTGGTCATTGCAGCCGCACCGGCGCGCGGGTGAGCAGACCGAGCTGTACAACGTCGATCGCGTGTCGAAGTCCGAAGGGCTGGATGGCTTGCCTTCGGATTACTCCAAGCTGCCAAAGGTGCCGGAGCTGGGGCCGCCGCTGCCGGGCGACCTTGGCCCGGCCATCGTGAAGTCGCAGCAGCCCGTGACGCCCACCTACGCGCCGCCGGGCCACGACCCGGAGGATGCACGGCGCAAGGAAGCTGAAGCGGCAGCAGCTTCCTCGGTGTTCTTCCGCTCGGGCACGCCTGGCAAGACCGCCGCGCCAGCGACTGCGCAAGTCGCTGCGGCTGGCCAAGCATCGGCCTTGGCGGGCTTCGACCCGCTCGCCGCCGGGCCGGCCTCGACGGCGGCCCAGCCTGCCGACCCAACCGCCACGCAGAACCGGCAAGACCAGAAAGAGGCGTTCCTGAAAGGCGGCTCTACGGAAACCCGCAATTCCGGGAATCTGAAAATGCCGTCCTCGTCGTATCAGGTCATGGCCGGGACGGTGATCGCGGGGGCGCTTGTGACAGGTATCAAGTCGGACTTGCCGGGCGACGTGATCGCCACGGTGACGGAGCCGGTCTATGACTCGGCCACGGGCAAGTTTCTTTTGATCCCGCAGGGGTCACGCATCCTGGGCAAATACAACAGCCAGGTCAGCTATGGGCAGAGCCGGGTTCAGGTGGTGTGGAACCGGGTCATCCTGCCTGACACGTCCTCGCTGACGCTCGACAACCTCGTGGGCACCGATCCGGCCGGCTATTCCGGCCTGGAAGACGGTGTGGACTACCACTGGAGCCGCATCGTCGCAGGCGCGGCGCTGACGACGCTGCTGGGCGTGGGCGCCGAGCTGGCTGCGCCGGAGAACCGGCAGGATGGCAACCGCATCGTGATCGCCGGGCGTGACAGCGCGCAGGACAGCATCAATCAGGTCGGGCAGGAGATGACCCGGCGCAACATGAACGTGCAGCCGACGCTGACGGCGCGGCCGGGCCTGCCGGTTCGGGTGATCGTGGCGCGCGACCTCGTGTTGCGTCCTTACCAACCCATGTTCTATCAGCTTGGAGGTGCACGATGAGTACCGCCCGAAAACTCCGTCTTGGCCCACTACCGTCCAGCGGCAGTACGAAGCTGACTTTCACCTGCCCGGCCAGCCTGAAAGCTGACCTCGATGCCTACGCCGCGCTGCACGCGCAGGCGTATGGCGAGGCGGTCGATGCGGTGACGCTGATCCCGCACATGCTGGAGGCGTTCATGGCGGGGGATCGGGGATTCAGGAAGGGAAGTGGGAACAAGGCCGCACCGCCGAAGCCGGGTTGACGATGCGGGCGCATCCAGCATCCGCTCACGATGAAAGCGCAGCCCGAGGGCTGCGCTTTCGCTTTGAGGTGGATTGCGACAAGCAGGGGCATAAGATGGCTACGCGATCTTGCCCGCTGCGGCGCCCCTGCGTTTGCCACCGCAAAGCGCCTATGTGGCACCTAGCTAGAAATGCAGCAAGAGCGCGCCGCAGCCTGAATCTAGGCTAACCTATTGCCCCATAAGACCTTTTGCGCCGCTGCATGACCTCAAAAGGGACTTGACAGCGGACATTTTTCATGCCCACGCCCCAGGCGATGGGGTGCCGCAGGGGCAAATTTTCGTTTTGGGAGATTGTTTTCTACGGGGGCAGCGGGGGCAAATCCAAGAATTGAGGATTCATGCGGGTTTGCCGGGTTTTGGCTGCGGGGCAGGTACGGGGTAGGTGCGGGGCAGTTGTGTGGGCAAACAAATACATATAAGAGAAAGAGAAATCAATCATTCATTCATATATAGACCCTTTCTTTCCCTCGATTCCCCTGCGTCTGGCCTTGCCTGCACCCTTGCGCACCGATTCGGAGCCGGGCGCGAGAGGGGCTCCCCTTGGCGCCACTGCCCACGCAGCCGGGGGTTTTGGTTGCGCCGCCCATGGCCGGGCGCACCAGGTGCAAGGGCTGCGGCCGTGGGCGTGCTGCTGCTTTGTGATGGGCGTGGCGGCCCGCTGGCTGTGCGGCCGTGAGTTGGGCGGGGTAGGCGCCCGGACGGCGCTGCGGGGCGCTACGGGGCGCCCGTGGGCTTGCTGGCCGGCACCGCCGCCGGCTGCTGCCTGAGCTGGTGCGCGCCTGGCCCTGTGGGCGGGATGGATGCTCCGGCGCCTGCGTGAATGGCCGGCCCATGGCGGCCCGCAGGGCGCGCGCGGCCCGTGCTGGGTGGGGGCGTGGTGCCCGGCGGGCGTGCCTGGGCCTGCTGGCCGGCGCCGGCCGCGTGGGCTGAACCGATGTCGGCTGCTACCATCCGGGCATCGCCCCGGGTTGTCGGGCGCTGCCCGGTGCGCTACGCTCGCACGCCACCGGCCGCACTTTCCGGCGCGGGCTGGGTCAAACGGGCCGGCGCGGCATTCGCACCGCCGCAAGCATGGAGAAAACGACGATGTACCGTGTAGGCTTTCCGGGTTGGACGATCGCCGGCCGCCTGGGTGTTTCGCTGGTGTACCGCGTCAATGTGATGCGCGATGCCGTCGCTGGGGTCTACGTGGCCACCAGCCCCGACCTGGCCGGACTGGTGGCCGAAGCCCCGTCCATTGAAGAGCTGTTCCACGAAGTGCACGCGGGCGCCGATGAACTGATCCGCGATCGGGTTACGCCAGCCAAGCCCCAAGCCATCCGCGCCGCCTGGGGCGACGTGGCAACCTGCCCCGCGTGAACTCCTACTATCCCAAGGTGGCCGCCGTGCTGAAAGAGCACGGTTTTTCGTTTTTGAAGCCCGGCAAGGGTTCGCATGAGTGGTGGGGCAATGGGCGCATCAAGGTACAGGTGCCCTTCAATTGCTACTCGCGTCACACCGCAAACGCCGTGCTGCAGCAAGCCGGCATCGATCATCGGTTTTGAGCCGCCATGGCGGCCCGCTGGGCGCGCGCGGCCCGTGCTGGGTGGGGTGGGGTGCCCGGCGGGCGCTGCGTGGCGCTACGGGGTGCCCGTGGGCTTGCTGGCCAGCACGTGCGCCAGCCGGGCCGGGGCCGGGCTTTCGGCGTCGCCGGGTTCGTCCGCACCAGGCGCGGGCAGGGGCGCCAGATACTTTGCGTGCAGGCTGGCCAAATCGAGCATTGCCCCGAGATAGGCGGCCGCCCACAATGGGGCCGGGGCCTGCCCGGTTGCCCATCGATTCACAGCGGATAAACTGAGCCCCGTTCGCCTGGCGAAGTCGGTTTGTTTCCAGCCCAGCGCATCAAGCGCACGGGTGAACTGTTCGGGTGATAGGCTGGCGTCAGATGTGGTGCGCTTCATGCCCCCGATGATAGCGCGACTTGCATAGAGCCGCGCAATAGGCTTGTTTAATAGGCGCTACTTAATACGATGGCCATTATGTTAATACGACGTTCCCGGCTGGCCTGTTTTTAGTTTTCGCCTATCATGCCCGGCGGGCCGCGCCAGTAGTGCGCCGGCAGCTATAACAAGCGTAGCATTTTGCCCCGCCGCCGGCAAGCGGGCGCGTTTTTGCGTGTGATGCGATGCGCCGCGCCATCGCACACCGCCGCCGCTCGATACCGCCCGAGCTGGCGCACCAGGCACCGCACCCCTTGACCGCCGCCGCCGCCGCCGGCACAATCGCGGCAACCCCTTGACCGGGGCCGGTGCCTGAAAAACACCAAGGATAAGCGGCCAAAGCCCCCCGATAGCGGGCTTTCGTCACGTCTGAATTCTGGCTGTGTGCCCGGCAGGGCTGCCGGCCCCAGCTTTTGGACGCGGATGGGGTGGTACCGCAAGGCCGCCCGCACGGCTTATCCCGTGTTTTTCAGCATCCGCGTCCACCCGTTCCGCCTGAAATCGGAGCGCGTGGGTTTCAAGTCTCGATAAGGAGCTTGCCCCATGGCACACCCTGCCACCCGCCGCGCCGCCCCTGGCGTGCTTTCCCTGGCCCAGTCGGGCCGCACCCTCGACCCGATCCAGCGACAGGCCGCGATTGAAAACGCGCTGTCCACCGCGCTTTACTTCATGCGCCGCCCGGGCGATGCGCCAGCCGAGCGCGCCGCCAATTTGTGGGCCGCCACCGCCCGCGCCAATCGCGCCTTGTCGCTGCTGAAACAAGCCAGCACCGACGCGCGCGAAGTGGGGAGGGCCGGGCAATGAGCGACGAACTGATCTTCACGTCGGGCGCCAATCTCAGGCCCGCCGGCCTGGCCTACGAATCGAGCGCCTTTATCCCCGGCTGGGTGGCATCTGTTCGCGTGTGGAGCGCAAGCGGCCGTATCAGCCTGGCCATGCAGGGGCACGCCGCGCACAGCGGCATGGTGTTCGACGCCGTGCAGGCGCGCGCCGTCGCTGCCGAGCTGCTGACCGCCGCCGCAGCCGCCGAAGGCATCGAAAGCGCACGGAGGGCCGGGCAATGACCGACGCCTTGATCTTCACCCGCGCCCCCAATGGCCCCGAGCCCGCCGGCCCGGTTTTCGAGTCGACCGCCTACATGCCCGGCGGGCTGGTGTCCGTTCGCGTTTGGGGCAAGTCCGACCGCATCACACTGGCCACGAATGGCCATGCGCTGCACTGCGGCATGGTGTTTTCCGCCGAACGCGCGCGCGCCGTCGCTGCCGAGCTGCTGGCCGCCGCCGCCGCTGTTGACGCTGCACGCGCCGCGCAGGATCAGGGGAGGGCTGCCCAATGAAAGCCCCCGCACCCGTCCTGCTGGCCTGGCACTACACCATTCACGACAAGCGCGCCGCCATCGATGCCGCCGGCGAGCTGCGGCCGGCTGATGCCTTCATCGGCGCCAATGAACGCCCGGTCATTTGGTTTTCGCTGAATCAACGCTGGGAGCCCACCGCATCGAAGGGCATCATCGATGCCAAGACCGGCGCCCGTCGCACCGCAACCATTGCCGAAATGGTCGAGCTTGGAGGCGGCCCGCTGCTGCGCTATGGCATCGCGCCGCGCCTGCTGCTGCCATCGAACGAGCTGCGCTTGCGCGCCCGCATATCGGGGCGCATGTGGCGCGGCATGGTGGCCAGTGGCCGGGCCATCGGGGCCAATCCGTCCGATTGGTTCGGTTCGCTGCAGCCCGTGGCCGTGGCGCAATGCGTTGTCCAGGTTTCAACCGATGGGCGCACCTGGGTTGACGCCGCCACCGGCGGGGAGGGCTGAACCATGGCCGATGCCGACCCCTTGGACGCCTTCGAGGATTGGGTCTACAGCGAACAAATGCGCCTGCTGGCAGCGATGAAGGCCGCCGCCGATGCCGGGCGCGACTACAGCCGCGATAGCTGGCGCTGCGATGCCATGGCCTGGGCCGCGCAGGCGCTTTTGATCTATCGCCGCGAGCATGCCGCGCAGCCGGGCGAAGGGGCCGCAACATGACCGCACCGCATGGCACCCGGCCGGCGCCGCTGGCCCATTCGTGGGCGTGGCACTACACCACGCGCACCGCACACCGCGCCATCAAGCTATCGGGCTTCCTGCTGCCCACCGCGTCAGGCTTCGAGCCCGTGGAGCGTTATCTGTTGTGGTTTTCGATGAACGATGTTTTCGAGCCCAGCGCCTTGCGCTACATCACCACGCCCGACGGCCTGCGCCGCCGCGCCACCGTGCCCGAAATGATGCGTGCCGGCCGTGGGCTGGTGCGCTACGGGTATTCGCCTTACCGCCTGTTGCGTGGTATCGAGCTGCTGCACGTCGCGCGCATCGATGCGGCCGAAATGGACTTGTTCCACCGCGCCGGCCGCGCCATGGGTGCCAACCCGGCGCTTTGGCTGGCCTCGATCAAGCCCATCCCGATTGGGGCCTTGATCGTCGAGTTCATGAACCATGCGGGCGATTGGGCGCGCGTGGCCGATGGCGACGGGCTGCGCTGAAAACAGGGAGTGACAATCAAATGATCGAACTTGCACCCGACAACCACCCCGCGCCGCCGCCCTGCAGTCAGCCCGCCGGCCTGCCGGCCCATGGCCTGGCCGATGGCGCGAACAGCTTTCGCCAAAGCCTGAACGATGCCGAGCGCGCCATCCTTGACCATGCGCTGGCCATCGTGGGCCGGCACCTGCGGGAGCGTGTCGACCTGGGCACACCCGCCGCTGTGCGCGCCTACCTGAACTTGCAGCTTGGAGCCGAGCCCATCGAAAACTTTTCCGCCCTGTACCTCGATTCACAGCATCGGGGCATCGCGTTTGAAGTGCTGGCGCGCGGCACCCTGACACAAACAAACGTCTACCCGCGTGAGCTGGTGCACGCGGCATTGAAGCACCAGGCCGCCGCCGTTGTTCTGGCCCACAACCACCCCAGCGGGAGCACCACGCCCAGCCGTGCCGACGAAGCAATAACGCAAACCATCAAGGCCGCATTGGCCCTGATCGATGTTCGCGTGCTGGATCATTTCATCGTGAACGGGCGCGAAGCCCGAAGCATGGCATCGGAGGGGCGACTGTGACCGCACCACACCCCTACCGCGACGAAGCCGCCGCCTACGCCGCCTGGCGCGCCTGGGCCGATGGCCTGCAGCTTGCGGGCGATCCCGCCGGCCCGCTGGTGTTGCTGGGCGACCTGGCCCTGTGGTTGACCGATACCACCGAAGGCGAGCGCCCCGCCGCCGTGCAGCGCCTGGCCGACGCCTTGGAGCGCGCCGCGCCGCCGCTGTTCATCGCCCAGCCGGGCGCGCCGGCCGCGCCGGCCGATGCCGAGTCCTTCGGCTATTGGACGCCCGCCGCCCTGGCCGCTGCCCGCGCCGATGCCCGGCACCTGGCGCCCGCCGTGCGCCGCAAGGCGCTGGGCTACTACGACCGCGCCCGCGCCGTGGCGCCGGGCCTGCCGGCCGTCCTGCAACTGCTGCGCACCGAATGGGCCGCTTATGGCCATTCATTGACCCCGCCGCCGGCTGCGGCCGTTTTCGCGTGGGGCGCGCTGCCCGGGCGTGGCCTGGCCCTGCGTGCGGCCGATGTGCCCGCCCTGGGCCTGCCCGTGGGCAGCGTCACCATCAACGCCGCCGGCCTGGCCGAAATCGCCGCCTTCCTGGGCCGCTGCCACCGGCTGGGGCGCGAGCACTTCACGCCCGCCATGCTGCGCGCCTGGGCCGCCGATGCCGAGTTTCAACTGTCCGAGGGCAACACCCCGACGATTGAAATCAAGAGCTGGGACGCCCTGAGCGGCCACACCGAAGCGCACACCGTGAGCGCCGCCGGCCTGAGCTGGGAGCCGCCCGCCGCCTGATCTTGTTTTGTCCGCCCCGGCTAGGCCCGCGAACCGAAAAGCGGGACTCCCTGCCCGCCTGCCGGGGCACCTTTTTGCAGGGTTGCACAGATGGGGGTGCACGTGACCAAATCGCAAACCGACAAGCCCGCAGCCAGCCAGCCCGCGCCGGCGCAGTGGCAATCGACATCCGCCGGCCTGAGCATGCGCGCCGATGCCACCGACGCCGGCCGGCTGGTGCGCCTGGCCGATGTGGCGCTGTGGCTGATCGAATCCGAGGGCCTGCCCCGTATCCCGGCCGTGCAGCGCCTGGCCGATGAATTGGAGGCCGCCCGGCCCGCGCCCGCCTTGTTCATGGCGCAGTCTGGCCAGTACGCGAAGCCCATCGAAGGCGATGCCGCGCGCTTTGGCTATCACACCATCGATTCATGGGCTGTTGACAGGCTGGCGCAAGAGCGATTGGCGGCCATGAACCGCGATCCATGGCGCTACAACCTGCGCAACGGGGGAATTATTCCGGCGCGTCTGTCTGATGCCGTGATGGCTGAAATCCGGGCCGCTGTTGCGGCCGGTGCCCGCCCCGCTGTGACGCTTGTTGATGAGTTGACGTACACGCTAATCGAACCGGGCGTGCCCGCCTTGTTGCGCCTGCTGCGCCGGAGCTGGGCGGGGTCTCAGATGTGGTGGATACGGAGAACCGACGCCCAAGCATTCACCGACCGGCAATTGCCCGGCCTCGCCGTGGCCGTGCGCGTGGCCGATGCCGCCCGCATTTGGGGATGGGGCCGGGCCGTGGAGCTGGTGCCCGCCGCCGCGCCGGTTTTCCCGCTGAAAGACTGGCCGGCATTGGCGGCCTACCGCCTGGCCAACCCGGGCACCGCATGGGCGCTGGGCAACCAAATCGAGATTGGCCGGGCCGAATTCACCAGGCGCGGGGGCAACGATCCGGGCCGCAAGCGGGCCACCCTTGACGCGATGGCCCGTGACGTGGGCATGTCACGCGGGCAGCCATTGGAGCGCGCGCTGTGGGGTGAACACCGCAAGCGCAAGCCGGCGCCATCGATGGCGGGTTTGCCGGCAAAGCGGCATACCCTGGCCGGCTGATCGGGGAAAAGTGGTGCAAACCAGGTGCACGCGCCCGCGCCGCCCCGCCGTTGCGCACGTCTGCGCGCACGTTTTCGGAGCCGTGCACCGCAAATGCATCACGACAAAAGGCAGGTGCAAGCCGCCCAATTGCCAACAAGCCCCAAGCGCGCCAAGTCGGATGCGCAGGGCTTATGGCAACTGCGAAAGGACTTCCAAATGCCCGCCCTTGTTCACACCACCCCCGGCGCCGTCCCGCGTGACCGCCTGCTCCGCTTGCCCCAAGTCGAGGATGCCGCCGGCATCAAGAAATCGACCGTCTATGCACTGGTGCGGGAGGGCAAGTTTCCGCCCCCCGTCCGCATCACGCGCCGCCTGTCCGCCTGGCCCGAATCGGCTGTGCTGGCCTGGGTGCAAGCACAGATCAACGGGGGTGCCAGCCATGACTGAGCGCGCCCCCAAGCCCTACACCGCGCCGGATGGCAAAACCCGCCTTGCCCGAGGCCCCAGCGAACACGCCGCCGCCATCGAATCGGCAGGGGCCAACATTGCCGACGCCCTGCGCACGCTGCCCAGCGCCGATTCATGGGAGAGCCTGCGCCTGGCCGTGAAGCACCACGGGCAGGGCACCGAAGCCGCTGGCGAGGCCATGGCCCGTTCGCTCGATTCACTTGCCGAGGCCATTGCAGGCGCCGGCGATGCCCAAAGCGAAGCCCTGTCCGAGTTCCTGGCGCCGGCCGTTGACCACCTGGGCAACCAGGCCGCCGCCGCTGCCGACAAGCAAGCCGAGGCCCTGCGCGACGTCGGCAGCGCCATCCTTGCCGGCTTGCAGCGCATCGCCGCCGCCCTTGAATCGCGCCCCGCCTGATCGCCCATGCACCCCGAGCATTCCCCCGAGCTGATCCGCGCCGCCCTTGACGCCATCCCGCCCACGCTGCCCCGTGACGAATGGGCGCGGCTGGCCATGGCGATCAAGTCGGAATACCCGGACGGCACGGGCTTCGCCCTGTTCAGCAAGTGGAGCGAAGGCGACACCGACCGCTACGACGCCAAGGCCACCGCTTCAACCTGGCGCAGCGTCAAACCCGGCGGGGGCGTGGGGCTGGGCACGCTGTTTTTCATCGCGCAGCAGCATGGATGGAAGATGCCCGAGCACGCCCGGCCGGCCCCGCCCGACGCTGCCGAGCTGGCCCGCCGCGAAGCCGAGCGCCGCGAGCGCGACCGAGCCGAGCGCCTGCGCGTGCAGGCGGCCCAAGAGGCCGCCGCAGCCGAGGCCGGCGAGCTGTGGCACCAGGCCAGCGAAGAGGGCGCCGCCGCCCACCCCTACCTGCAGCGCAAGGGCGTGGGCGCGCATGGCGTGCGCCTGGCGCCCGATGGCTGGCTCCTGGTGCCCCTGCGCGATGCGGCCGGCGAGCTGTGCAACCTGCAACGCATTGCCCCCGCCAAGCCATCCAGCGGCCCCGACAAGCTGTTTTTGCGGGGCGGGCAGGTGTCGGGCCTGCTGCACCTGATCGGCGCGCCTGCGGGCGATTCGGCGCTGTTGGCAGAGGGCTACGCCACCGGCGCCAGCCTGCACGCGGCCACCGGCCTTCCCGTGGCCGTGGGCTTCAACGCTGGCAACCTGAAGGCCGCCGCCCGCGCCCTGCGCCAGATCATGGGGCCGGGGGCAGTGATTGCCGTTTGTGGTGACGACGACCGCGCGACCGAACTGCAACGGGGCAAGAACCCGGGGCGTGAGGCCGCCCAGTCCGCCGCCGCGCTGGTGCATGGCCTGGCCGTGTTGCCGCGTGGCCTGCCGGCCGGCGCAACCGACTTCAACGACCTGCACCGGCACGCCGGCCTTGATGCCGTGCGCAACCAGGTGCAGGCCGCCATCGATGCCCACCGCCGGCACACCCAGCCCGCGCCCACCGACAACCCGCCGGCCGATGCCGCCGCGCCCGCCGCGCCCGCCGCGTCCGATGGTGGCAAGGCAGGCAAGCGCACCAGGCGCAGGCCCGATGCGCCCAATGCACCCGATGCACCCGCCGCCGCTGGCGATGCCGCGCGCCGTGAACCCTTCATCGTGGACAGCACCGGCGTCTATCACGTCGGGCGCGATCGTGAGGGCAACGACCTGGCGCCGCAATGGCTGTGCGGCCCCCTGCACGTGACCGCCCGCACGCGCGATTCTGACGGGCACGCCTGGGGCTACCTGCTCAGTTTTGCCGACCCCAACGGGCGCCCCCGCGAATGGGCCATGCCCGCCCGCATGCTGGCCGCCGATGGGGGCGAGTTGCGCGCCGCGCTGTTGGGCATGGGCTTATCGGTCAGCACCCAATCGAGCGCGCGCAATCGCCTGTCCGAGTATCTGCAAACCCGTGAGCCCGACGCCCTGGCCGTGGCCACGGAGCGCGCCGGCTGGCACCCCACGCCCGAGGCTGGGGCCGTGTTTGTGCAGCCGCACGAAACCATCGGCGAGAGTGCCGAGCGCGTGATTTTTCAGAGTGAGGGCCAGACAGAAAACACCGTGCGCCAGCGGGGCGACGTGGCCGCCTGGCGTGAGCGCGTGGGCGCGCTGTGCGTGGGCAATTCGCGCCTTGTGTTCGCCGCCGCCTGCGCCTTTGCTGGCGCCCTGATGCGCCCGGCCGGCGTGGACAGTGGGGGCTTTCACTACCGGGGTGAATCTTCATCCGGCAAAACCACCGCCTTGCGCGTGGCCGCATCCATCCATGGCGGCCCCAGCTACATGCAGCGATGGCGCACCACCGACAACGCGCTAGAGCTGATCGCCGCGCAGCATTGCGATTCGCTGCTGATCCTTGACGAGCTGGCCCAAGTTGATGGGCGCGTGGCCGGCGAGTGCGCCTACATGCTGGCCAACGAATCGAGCAAGGGCCGCGCATCACGCGGGGCCGCGCTGCGCGCCCGCCTGAGCTGGCGCCTGTTGTTTTTGAGCGCGGGCGAGCTGGGGCTATCCGACCACATGGCAGAGGCGATGAAGCGCGCGCGCGCCGGGCAAGAGGTTCGCATGGTTGACGTGATCGCCGATGCGGGCTGCAACATGGGCATGTTCGAGGCCCTGCACGGGCGCGACGGCCCGGCCGCCTTCGCCACCGAATTGCAGCGCGCCACCGCCGGCACCTATGGCGCCCCCGGCCGCGCCTGGCTGCAATGGCTGGCCCCGCAGTGGCAGGGCCTGGGCAAGCTGCTGCGCGAACGAATGGAGGCCATGCGCGCCGCCTGGGTGCCCGCTGGCGCATCGGGGCAGGTGGAGCGCGTGGCCGCCCGCTTTGCCATCGTCGCCACCGCTGGCGAGCTGGCCACCGAAGCCGGCCTGACCGGCTGGCCAGCGGGCGAGAGTGAGCGCGCCGCCCGCAAGTGCTTTGAATCCTGGCTGGCCGCGCGTGGCGGCGCTGGCAATGCCGAGGTTCGCCAGATGCTGCAGCAGGTGCGCCGCTTCATTGAATTGAACGGTGAAGGGCGCTTCACGTGGTGGCATCGCGCCGCAGATGACCACAACGTCAAAACCCTGAACCGCGCCGGCTTCCGTCGCCTGCTGATACCCGATGGAACGCCCATCGCCCGCAACAGTCAGCACGCAATCGAGGTGGGCGACGTGATGCCGTCCGCGCTGGGCGAAGAGACCCAAACCGAATACTTCATCTTGCCCGAGACCTTCAAGTCCGAAGTCTGCCAAGGCTTCGATCATGTGGCCGTGTGCCGCGTGCTGGTGGAACATGGGGCGCTTGCGCTGGGTGAGGGCAGGCACTTCGATAAGCGCCTGCGCCTGCCTGGCGTTGGGAATGCCCGCTGTTACCACATCACGCCCGCCTTGATGGATGCCGATGCGTGACGCCTGGCGCGTTGCCGCATCGATCAATCGATCATCGCGCCGCCGGCTTGCAGAAAATGCAAGCCATGCCCGCCCGCGCTGTGGCGGCCGGGCCGGGGAAATTCTTTCGCGCACCAATGTCCGGGTAAGTGCGAAGGTACTTCCCGGCCTTTGCCCGTCAGGGTAATTCGCACCCCGTCTGCCCTGTAGATAGCGAAGAGCGAAAGTTACTGAGGATTTTGCGCCGCGTGCACGTTGATGGATGGGGACGGCACCAGGTGGCAGCCGTTGCACTTCGGCCGCCGCCCGCCGGCTGATCCTGCCGGGCCGATGTCCGCGCACGCCGCGCGCAGGCCCTGAGCTGGTGCGATGGGCCACCCGGCAGGGCAAAGGTACTTCCTGGCCTTCCCCATTGCGGGTAATCGCGATCCCCGTTCGCGCGCTAGCGGGTGGGATTCCCAGTAGGTTGACAGTTTGGTTTACAGGCCATCGGCGGACGATGGCGGAAAACCGGGCCGCGCCCACCGTGGCCCACCACTTGACCCCGCCCGAGCTGGCGCACCAGGCCGCGCCGGCGCCGCCCCGCCTGCGCGCCATCGTGCACAGGCTTGGAACCGGGCGCGAAGGGTGTTCCCCTGGCGCCGCCGTTCGCGTGGCAGTGTTTTGGCTGCGCCATCCATGGCCGGCGCACCAGGCGCAGGCGCTGCGGCCGTGGCGTGCTGGTGCCTTGTGGCGGCCATGGCGGCCCGCTGGCCGCCGCCGCTCGATCCCGCCCGAGCGGGCAATCTGAAACGACTTCAAAAACAATAGCGAAAGTTACAAAAATTCGGGGATTCTGTTACCTGAAAATTTTTCGATGCTTCATGCATAAACTATCTGCCGATTGCATCCATATGCAACGCAATCGCCTATAAAATAAGCAAAACAGGTCATTTTTAAGGGTAAACCCTAGTATTTTGCCCCCGTATGACCCCGCAACTTTCGAGGTTACGGGGGCAACCTAAGTCATTGATTTATAAGGTTGCCCCCATTGCCCCCGTATGCCCCCGCAGAAAAAATCAATGTCTGAGTTTTTTCGGCTGTGGATAACTTTCAAAAAACGCAAAATCGGCGGTTTTTCGGGCTGAAAAGTTACAAATTTTCCCGCCATCGTTACAACCATCCGGCGGCCAGCTTTCAGGCTCTTCGAGCTGGCGCCACCTGGCCGGCCGTACCGCGCCTGGCGCCCGGTCTGGATCGATGGGCGCTGCGAGGATGTGCCCCCACTTTCCGAAAATGTGCCCCCAAATATGCCCCCACGTGCCCCCGGATGGCCTTAGACTTTGCCGGCCGCTTGTGCACCCGAAACGCCGCGCTGCAGAGGGAAAAAAGAAAAGGCCCGCACGGTCTTGGAACCATGCGGGCCTTCATGTGGTGCCCGGGGCCGGAATCGAACCGGCACGGTGTTGCCACCGGCAGATTTTGAGTCTGCTGCGTCTACCGATTTCGCCACCCGGGCCGTGTCCAACGCAAGCCGCAAATTATGGCACAGTGACACCCATGAACTACCCAACGATCGAAGACGCGGTGGGGCGCACGCCCCTGGTTCAACTGCAGCGCATCGGCGCTGCCGAGCAGGCGGCGCGAGGCACCGTGGTGCTGGCCAAGCTGGAAGGCAACAACCCCGCGGGCTCGGTCAAGGACCGCGCGGCGCTGTGGATGATTCGCGGCGCCCAGGCGCGCGGCGAGATCAAGCCGGGCGACACGCTGATCGAGGCCACCAGCGGCAACACCGGCATCGCGCTGGCCATGGCCGCCGCCGTGATGGGCTATCGCATGGTGCTGATCATGCCGGAGGACCTGTCGGTCGAGCGCGCGCAGACCATGAAGGCCTACGGCGCCGAGCTGATCCTGACGCCGCGCTCGGGCGGCATGGAATACGCGCGCGACCTGGCCGACAAGATGGTGGCGCAGGGCAAGGGCCGCGTGCTGGACCAGTTCGCCAACGCCGACAACCCGCGCAGCCACTACGAAAGCACCGGCCCCGAGCTGTGGGAGCAGACCGGCGGGCGCGTGACGCACTTCGTGTCGGCCATGGGGACGACGGGCACCATCATGGGCGTGGGGCGCTTTCTGAAAGAGAAGAACCCCAAGGTGCGCATCGTCGGCGCGCAACCGGCTGAGGGCGCGCGCATCCCCGGCATCCGCAAGTGGCCCGAGGCCTACCAGCCGCGCATCTACGACCCGGCCGGCGTGGACGAATGGGTGCCGGTGCTGCAGGACGACGCCGAGGAAATGGCGCGGCGCATGGCGCGCGAGGAGGGCATCTTCGGCGGCATCTCGTCGGGCGGCGCGGCCTGGGTGGCGCAGCAGGTGGCGGCGCGCGAGGCGGGCGCCACCATCGTGTTCGTGGTGTGCGACCGCGGCGACCGCTATCTGTCGACCGGCGTGTTCCCCGCCTGATTCGAATAAAATCGGCCCGCAGCCCGCACGGGGCAAGCGCAACCAGCTATAAAAACAGGACTTTCATGTCGGCATTCAGGTTTTGCCCCAGCTGCGCCACGCCGCTGGAATGGATCGTGCAGGACGAGGACAGCGGCCCCACCGAGCGCCTGCGCTGCCCCGCCTGCGGCTGGACGCACTGGAACAACCCCACGCCGGTGCTGGCCGCCATCGTCGAATACCGCGGCCAGGTGCTGCTGGCGCGCAACGCGGCCTGGCCGGCCAAGATGTTCGCGCTGATCACCGGCTTCATGGAGGCGGGCGAGACGCCGCAGGAGGGCATCGCGCGCGAAGTGAAGGAAGAAACCAATCTCGACGTGAGCGCCGTCAACATCGTCGGCGCCTATGACTTCCAGCGCATGAACCAGGTCATCATTGCCTACCACGTGGTGGCCGAAGGCGAGGTGCGCCTGTCGCCCGAGCTGGTGGACTGGCGCCTGTACGACCTGCCCGACCTCAAGTGCTGGCCCGCCGGCACCGGCTACGCCCTGGCCGACTGGCTGCGCACGCGCGGGCACGAGCCGGTGTTCTTTACCGCCGAGGAGAACGCCGAGCGGCGCCGGGGGCTGGATTAGGCCTGCGCCCGCACATGAGCCTCCATATCATCGGCGACACCCACGGCCAGGCGGGCAAGCTCAAGGCGCTGCTGCGTCAACTGGGCTACCAGCAGCGCCAAGGCGCCTACCGCCACCCCGACGCCCGCGCCATCTTCGTGGGCGACTTCATCGACCGCGGCCCGCACCAGCTTGAAACCCTGGACATCGTGCGCCGCATGGTCGATGCCGGGTCGGCGCTCGCCATCATGGGCAACCACGAGTTCAATGCCATCGCCTGGCACACGCCCGACCCCGACGCGCCCGGCGAGTACCTGCGCCCGCGCGGCGGACTGAAGGGCGACAAGAACCGCAGCCAGCACCAGGCTTTCTTGGCCGAGCTGCAGGATCAGCCCGCACGCCACGCCGACATCATTGCCTGGTTCAAAACCCTGCCGCTGTGGCTGGACCTGCCCGGACTGCGGGTGGTGCACGCCTGCTGGCACGAGGGCCACGTACAGGCCCTGCGCCCGCTGCTCACACCTGCCCATCAACTCACCGACGCCGTCATTGTGCAGGCCAGCCGTGCTGGCAGCGCGGCGTTTCAGGCGGTGGAAACGCTGCTCAAGGGCATCGAAGTGCCCCTGCCCGATGGTCACAGTTTTCACGACAAGGACGGCCATGTGCGCCACAACGTGCGCGTGCGCTGGTGGCTGCCCGGCGAGCAAAGCTATCGACACCTGGCCCTGTTGCCCGACGCTGCTGCGCGGGCCGCGCTGCCCGACACCCTCATCCCCGCCCACACCGTGCCACCTTTTGCGCCCGGCAAGCCCCTGTTCTTTGGCCACTATTGGATGACCGGCACGCCCGGGCCGCTGCACCCCCTGGCGGCCTGCGTGGACTACAGTGCGGGCAAGCACGGCCCCCTGGTGGCCTACCACTGGGAGCAGGGCGGGCCGCTGGAGGCGGCGCGTTTTGTCAGCAGCGCCGATACATAAATCGCATCAGAGAGTCCCACCACCATGCCCGCTGCAAGCAGCAAGTTCGCCAACGTTCCGCTGGACGACGATACGCGCGTCCTGTCGCAAAGCGAGGTCAGCATCAACGGCCTGGACGCCTTGCACCAGCGTTGGGTGTGGGACGGCATCATCGGCCAAAGCCTTGTCTTCTTGGCGGGCGATGTGTCTGCCACCACCGACCAGGAGATCGTTGACATGGCGCGTGTCGCGGGCCTGGTCGCGATGGAGTCTGCCACCACGGTCTCAAGAGGCGATTCCGGCTTCGTCTTTCTGAACTTCGGATTCGAAACTTAGGGCGGCCTGCCCGTCCAACTGCATGGCCCTGCTGCACCCCTCCGCACCGCTGGTGCCCGCCACCACGCGCGGCCTGCAGCGCGAGCACGACGTGCTGCGCCTGCTGGAATCCGGCCTGCCCGACGGCTTCGACGTTTTCCACAGCGTGGACTGGTCCTGCGTTTTCGATGGCCGGCAACTGCATGGCGAGATCGACGTTGCCGTGGTGGCGCCCAACGGGCACATCGTGCTGCTGGAGATCAAGGCCGGCCCGGTGATCGAGTCCGACACGGCGCTGGGCAAGCAATACGGCACCGGCCCCGTCGCCCGCACCAAAGACGTGGGCCACCAGGTGCGGCGCCTGTACGCCAGCCTGCGCACCCGCCTGCAGGACGCGGGGCTGGGCCACACCATCGTCACCACCATGCTGGTGCTGCCCGACCACAAGGTGCTGTCGTCCGTGCTCGCCTTTCCGGGCGACCGCGTGGTGGACGCGGGCGGCCTGCCAGATTTGCCGCAGCACCTGCGCAACGCCCATGCCGCCGCGCCGCCGCTGACGGCCGCCGAGCGCGAGCGCATCCTGGACTTTTTGGGGCAGACGCTGCAGGTGGTGCCCGACGTGGCCACCCGCATCGGCCAGCTGCGCACCCTGTCCGCCGCGCTGTCGTCCGGCCTGGCCACCTGGGTGCCCCAGATCGCGCACGACAGCGGCGCCTTCATCGTCGATGCCACGGCGGGCTCGGGCAAAACCCAGCTCGCCGTGCGACTGCTCACCACTGCGCACCGGGCGCGCCAGCGCAGCGCCTACGTCTGCTTCAACCGCCCGCTGGCCGACCACATGGCGCGCATTGCGCCCACCTCCACCGACGTGGGCTCGTTCCACGAGCTGTGCGTGGCCGAGGCCCGGCGCGCGGGGCATGAACCCCGGTTTGACGCCCCCGGCGTCTTCGACGACCTGGCCGCCCGCTGGGCCCAGCAGGCCGCCAGCCAGCCGCCGCGCTGGGACCTGCTCGTCATCGACGAAACCCAGGACTTTGCGCCCGACTGGGTGCAGACGCTGCTGAGCCTGCTCAAACCCGACGGCAAGGTCTATCTGCTGGGCGACTCTGAGCAAAGCCTGTACGAGCGCGACAGCTTTCAGCTGCCCGGCGCCGTCACCATCCGCTGCAGCGACAACTTTCGCAGCCCACGGGCCGTGGTGGACGCCATCAACCAGATGCGGCTGCTGGGCGAGCCGGTGCAGGCGCGATCTGCCTACCAGGGCGAGGCGCCGGGGTTTGCCACCTATGCGCCCGGCCAGCTGGGCCTGATCACCGCCGTCGAGGCCTGCCTGAAGCGCCTGCAGCAAGACGGCATCGCCCCGCAAGACATCGCGCTGCTGAGCTTTGCGGGCCAGCAGCGGTCTGAAGTGTTGAAGCAGGACGCGCTGGCCGGCCTGGCGCTGCGCAAACCCACCGGCCGCTACGACGCGGCGGGCAATGCGCTGTGGACGGACGGCGCGCTGCTGGCCGACACCATCTACCGCTTCAAGGGCCAAAGCGCTCCCGTCGTCGTGCTGGTTGAAATCGACTTTGCGCCAGCCACCGAGCGCGAGCTGCGCCGCCTGTTTGTGGGCCTGACACGCGCCCAGTACCGCGTGGAATGCGTCATGTCTGAGCCCGCTGCGGCGGCGTTGATGGAGCGGCTGGGCGGCTGATCGGGCCTGGGTGGGGCGGTAACCGCCGTCGATGTGCGACACATGCTGTCGCACCTCTTCCTATTATTCCAACCACTCGCCCGCCGAACCCGGCGCAGGCACCACGGAAGGAAGAACCCACATGCCCGCCCCAGCCACCACCCATCTGCTCTACCTGCACGGTTTCCGCTCGTCGCCCCAGTCCGCCAAGGTGCAGCACCTGCAGCGCCATATTGCCCAGCACCATCCGCACGTCGTCTTTGCCGCGCCGCAGCTGCCGCCATCGCCCCAAGATGCAGCAGCCACCATGCTGGACGTGGTCAGCGCCTGGGCCAGCGTGCCGCCCAATTGCATCGCCGTCATCGGTTCGTCGCTGGGCGGTTTCTATGCCACCTGGCTGGCGCAGCAACTGCGCTGCAAAAGCGTGCTGATCAACCCCTCCACCACGCCGTGGGTCACCCTGCAGCGCCATCTGGGGCAGCTCAGCCCGTGGGACAACCCCCATGAGACCTTCGACTTTCGCCCCGAACATCTGGACGAGCTGAAAGCCCTGGACGTGACGCACCTGCCCGCCGCCGCCCCCCAGCTGCTGATTGCCGCCAAAGGTGACGAAGTGCTGGACTGGCGCGACATGACGGCCCGCTACCCGCAGGCCACGGTGCGCCTGCAAGAAGGCGGCGACCACGGACTGTCCAACTTTGCAGACTATGTGCCCGAGATCGACCAGTTTCTGCATTGGCCGCCCCGGTCCCATTGATCGGCCCATGCCCGCCCCTTCGCCCGCAGTGGAACAACGGGCGCCACACACCTCATTCACGAGCAACGCACCATGCACCAAGACCCGACCGAATCCGCCACTGAAGACAGCAAGACACCTGCCTACGAAAGAAGCACCTCGCTGCACACCTTCAGCGGGCGCCTCACGCACATGCTGCACGACCTCGACCCCATGGGCACGTGCTGCCGCCTCAACCTGGAGATGGAAGACGAGTACGCATCGGAAGCGCCGCCCATCGCCCGCCTGCTGGACAGCGGCGTGCCGCTGCGCGATGCCGTGTGCCAGGTATTTGACGAATGGTTCTGGGAAGACTGCCTGAAAAACCGGTTGGGATACGAAGGGGTGAACGTCCTGATCGCAAGACTCAACAAGGGTCTTGAGCAACTGTCGAACCACCGCGACATGCCCGCCTTGCACGAGAAACTGTTCTACCGCATCTTGCCCGACCTGACCATCGACGATCTGGGCTGGAGCTACGCCGCCTTCATGCAGACCGCCCCCGAGCAACTGGACCCCGCCGCCCTCGATAACGGACCCGCAGTCCGGATAGGCCTGATCGAGATCAGCCTGGACGACCCCGAAGACAGTGAACCCGCGAGCGACACCAACCAGTCGGTAATACCCCGCCCCAACGAACCCGACCTCACCAACGTCCTGCCGTGGTTGCATGCCCATCTGTTTGAGAAGACCCGCCGCCGCGCGCCGCCGGAGCACCTGCTGAGTTACCCGCAGTTTCTCCAGCAAGTGCGCCATCGGCTGAAAGCCTGAAACCACGGCGCTGGTGCGCGACGGTGCCAACCCCAGGGGCCAACGCGGTACAGTCCGGTGAACGAACTACCCAGTCATCTCCGGGCGAGGATTGCTGAACACCATGGAAACCCACAAAGAAATCGACACCAGGGGCCTGAAAACGACGTAATTGTCGCATCCCGGACGATTACATAGATGAAAACCGCTACCCGCTGTTCATGGCCCGAGCCGTATTGCGGGAGTTGATAGAGTCCTTGCAAGCCACCGGGAGTGCCACGCCATGCTGATAGCCCTGCACAAGAACGCCCGCACGACACCG
>JAFKGE010000067.1 GCA_017307865.1 Burkholderiales bacterium
GCGAAGCTGCTCAGCGGTCTGTGCGCCGGCCAGCATTTGACGGGCCGACTCCAGACTGTCGGCACCTCGGGCTGTTCTTGCCATGTCGTTCTCCTTGCGGGATCGGTGACATGGATATTATTGATCTATTGATATGGAAATGGAATTAGAGAGGCCGCGTGTTCCAGGCGCATGAAGGCTCCCTGTTGCAGGCCCCGGAAGTAGCGGGTCGGCTGGTTCAGATCGCTCATGCGGATTCGTCCTCGCCGGCAGTGGCTGCGTTTTCGGACGGGTCGGCAGCAGCGGCCGCATCACCATCGACGCTGGTAGCGGCTGCGGCAGGACTCTCACCGCGCTGTTGCAGACCACGGCGCACGATGGGTGGCGCAAACTTCGAGCGGCGCGTGCCTTCGAGCACGTCCTGCGGCAACTCGCCGAACTTCTCCAGCGCGGCCCGCGCTGCCGCATTCTTCGCCGCGAAATCGTCGCGGGTGCAGCCCGAATAGCGATACTGCTGGGCCAGCGAGAACAGGCTGCGCAGCGCGTGCGCGCCCTCGTTGAGCCAGCGCTCTAAGGTGCTGCGGTCGATCAGCGCGGTGTGGTGGGCGAGGATCAGCTTGCGCGCGATGTCGTCGTAGTCGGCCAGGAGATAGACAGCGGCAAAGCCCAACTGCGCATTGACGAACAGCGGCAGCTTGACGGGCTGCACGTTGAGGTTCTCGCCCAGGGTCAACGCGGCGGGCACGCCGGCCAGGGCCTGGTCCACCTGTTCGCGCAGCGTCTGCAGCGTGGTCTTGGTCTGGTCGAGCTTGTCCTCGATGCGCAGCATCCACCAGTCGCTGTACGGGTCGTCCTGCTCCGAGCCGCGCTTCATTTTGTTCATGACGGCGATGTAGCCGTTCAGGCCGACGATGCCCGGTCGCCCCTCGGCGGCGGCGCGGCCATGCCAGATGCGCGAGGCGTGGTGGGTGTGCAGCGTCAGCGACATTGCGCTGCGCAGGGAGCCGAGGTTGAGTTGCAATGGTTCGTTGCTGGTTGCCATGGTGATCGCTCGCTGGTGGACAGGGAGCCGCCAGCATCCGCATGCGGCGGAAGGCAGTCAGTCAACAAACCGAAATGAGCCGGCCCCCGGTTCTGTGCGCGCTGGCGGCGCAGCGCGCAACGGTCCCCTGGGGACCGCTCCGCAGATGGGCATTCACGTTGGCGCTCCGGGCCTCGGTCGTCGACGGGTTGCGTGCTGCACCGCACGTCGCGCTGTCGTTCGACACCATCCTTCGCAGCACGGCCGTCCCCAGGGGACCGTTCCGCTGAGCGCCATGGAGGTTTGCTTCATGGCCTTGCCAGGCGCTTTGCCCAGGTTTCGCGCAGCAGGTCGCGCCGTCACCCGGCGCTTCACCGCACAGCCGTCCCCAGGGGACCGTTTCTGCCGACCGCCATGGAGATCTACTTCACGGCTTTGACGAGCCCTGTGCTCAGGTCTTGCGCAGCAGGTCGCGCAGGCGCTCGATGTGCTGCCGGGCCACCTCGGGCGGCACGACGTTGCGCGGCGGCTCGGATGGTGGCGCTCGCGCCGCCGATGGTGTTGGCGGTGCCGGGCCGGTCTGCTTGGCCCACGCATTGAACTCGCCGCGCATGGCGCGCTGGATGATGCCGAACAGATATCCGGCGGGGTTGCGGATGCCATGCTTGCCGCACCGTGCGGCCCATTCGTCCAGCACGGCCTGCCCCAGGGCAGCGTCCACCTGCTGCAACGCCATCCTGGCTCCGGCCTGCTGTTCCGCCTTCAGTTCCGCGAAGCGCTTGGGCCATTGCAGGTCGCCCAGCGCACGCGCCTGCGCGGTAGTACGTACTTCATTAATACGACTACTACGTACTGTACGGTCCTGCTTCGGATTCCGAAGAGCGCCGTCTGGCGCGGGTTTCGGCCCTGCTTCGGATTCCGAAGAGGGGCGTTCGCCATTCCGAAGAAGGCTCGCGGGCCCTTCTTCGGAATCGTGGATCGCATCCTCCTGTGGATAACTTTGAGTGGCGGTGATGCCCTGGTCGGCCAGGCGCTCGGCGAGCACTTGCAGCCGCGACGGCAAGGTGCGTCCGGACAACATCGGGTCGTCCGCGATCTCCTGGAGGGTGTTGAGTCCCACCACCTGAACGGCCTTGGCCGAATGCCCCAGCGACTGGCTGACCAGGGCCAGGTAGTCGGCGTCGAGCTGCATGGCCTCGAACGGTGTCAGGGGTTCGTCATGCAGGACGTAGA
The DNA here is from genome assembly GCA_017307865.1 of Burkholderiales bacterium. Taxonomy (GTDB): domain Bacteria; phylum Pseudomonadota; class Gammaproteobacteria; order Burkholderiales; family Burkholderiaceae_C; genus Ottowia; species Ottowia pentelensis. The sequence goes on from JAFKGE010000067.1 coordinate 2,234, forward strand.
GGTTTCCGAGGATGCGGCCGGTCTTGGGGTCGCGCCGTCGTCGCACGAGGCTCAGCCAGCGCGTCAGGCGCAGCAGCGTCAGCGCCCGCGCGACGGTCTCGTGGGAGGCTTGTCCCGCGCAGGGCATGGACGCCAGCCAGGGGCGCAACTGCTCATAGGTCGGGAACGCCGTGACGCCGTCGTCGTTGAGCATCAGCCGGAACACCTGCCAGGCGTTGCGCTCCAGCGGTGTCAGGCGGCGGTCGAGGAACAGCCGCCGCGGCACGCTCTCGTGCCGATTGCCACTGAACAGGAAGGCGTCGCCGGACGCGGCAGGCGTGGGCACTGCCATGGGCGCTGGCGCGCTGGGATGTGGCTTGGGCGTGAGGTCCTTCAGCGCAGCGTCGAACAGGTCGGCGAGTGCGACGGGGCCTTGACGCGGGGCTCGTGGGGCGGTGTCGTCCACGGCCATGGCCTAGCCCAATCCCTGATCGACCCAGTTCCTGATCGCGGCCCAGACCACCGAGAGCGGCAGTGACATACCCTCGGCCAGGTCCATGGCCGCATCGAGAATCGAGGTCTCGTCCTCCAGATCGACGTTCCTGCTGCTGGTCACGGCTTTCCATTGCCGCCACAGTTCGGTGTCCTGGGTCTCGTCCAGGACGGGGTGGCGCCCCTTGCGCTTGGGCAGGCCGAGGATCTCCCGCCGCAGGGCGACTTCCTGATGGGTCAGGCCATAGAAGCGGCTGACCATCTCCGTGCTGGCCCCCAGCCGCAGCATGCGATCGACCGTGGCGATTTCCTTCTCCACGTCCTGTGCCTGGTTGAGCAGGCGCTGCAGCACTTCGCGGTTGACCGTGACCGAGCACCACGAGACGCTGGCGTTGGCCAGCACGCTGATCAGCGCGGGGTGCTTGAGCGCATCCAGCTCGGCCTCGCCGAAGCCCATGGCCTTGCAGCGGCGCAGTTGGCCGTTGCGAAGGTCATACAGCGCCTGGGCGATCACGGCCTGGTTGAGCGGATGCGATGTGGACATGCGACCTCCCTCGCTCACGTCCCGGGCGCCGTGGTGCCGGCTTCCAGGTCCAGCAGACGCCGGGCCAAGCGGAGCAGCCGAAAGAGCTTGACCAACGCGGTGTCGCTCAAGCGCCTTGCGCCGCTGCCATGGCCTTGGCTCTGGCCGTGCAACAGGGTCGGCAGGTCGGCGGCGAGCTGCGCGCCGTCCAGGCCCGCTTCGGCGACGGGCTGACCCGTCAGCGAAGTGAGGAGCGTCAGCACCGCGCGGCCGAGCGGCGACGGGGCTTGGCCGCGGGCGCGGCACGCAAACCCGATGCCATCGGCGCGATCCTCGATGTACTCGTCCAGGCCTGCCTCCCCGGCGATCTCGCGCGCGAACTGCGCGATGTGGATGCGCAGCCGATCGGGCGTGTCCAGGCCGGCGTCGATGTACCAGACATCGGAGATCGGATAGAGTCCGCCGGCTTGCACCGGGATGGACTGCAACACGCTCGCCGAGAAGTCGGGCGGCAGCGCATCGCCCAACTGGTCGGCGACCATGCGCTGGATCGACTGCAGCCGTTCGGTCGTCGGTGCCGGCGAGACGATGTGCTCACGAAGCAGATCGCTCGGTGCAGCCGCCGGGCTTCCCGTGGCCGCTTCGCCAGCCGCCGTGTCGTCGTGGCGCAAGGTGGGCTCGGACGCCGGAGGGCTGGCGGGTGGAGGACCGGCCGCCGCTGCAGGCGTGGCGATGGACGATGCTGCGCCCGGCGGAGTCGGCGTGCCGGCGGTGGGCGAAGGCAACGCCGGCTGCGCCGCAGGTGGCGTCGGGTCACTGACCAGCGCCCGGTGGCGGCTTTCCGATTCGGTCAGGTCCAGCGCCAGCACGTCGTAGCCGATGCCCAGCAGCTCGGACATCTGGCCGATCAGCTCGTCTTGCACGCGCTGCGGCGCGAACTCGTCGCCCTGCGTGTCGAACTGCGCCAGCACCTCCTGAAAAAAGCTGTCGAAGTCCAGCGGCAGCGAGCGGTCCTTGGCGTAGTGCTCCCAGGTGCGTTTGCAGGCCGTGCGCATGACCGACAGCCGCTCGACCTGGTGGCGCCCAAGGCCGCCATAAAGCACGGTGGGAATGGCGGGCAGCAGGTAGCGCACCGCGTCGGCCATGCGGGTGATGTGCGACCGCTGGACGGGGAAGCCATCGGCCGCCAGGCGGCGGGCCAGTTCCGACTGGCTCAGGGCGGCGCCGCTCTCCTGCTCGTAGAACTCCCGTGCTTTCTCGACGCCGAGCGCGCGCTCGATGAACGTGAGGCCGCCGCGCAGTTCGTTCTCGGCAAGATGCCCGGTCAGCGCGACGATTTCACCGCGCTCCGGCCATGGTCGGAACAGACACGATATGCGGAAGAAGCGTTCTTCCTTGGTCTCCGACCAGAGTTCGCGCAGGATCGCCAGCCGCGTGTTGCCGCCGTTGCGGATGATGTAGTGGTCCCCGCCGGGCCGGCGCGTGATAGCCGGCGCCGCGTCCAGGCCGCGCTCGCGGATGGACGCCTTGATTTCCTCGTAAGCCGGGTTGCGCTTCATGCGCGGGTCATGGTCGTAGGGCCGCAACTGGTCCAGCGTCACGACCATGGGCGTGTCCGCGATCGGGTCGCTCAAGGCCGTAGCCGCTGGGCCGCTGCGCTCGAAGCCGGCCGCGAGCAGCTTGCCTGCCATGTCCTGCGAGGTCATGTCAGCCATGGCCGCACCCCTCGCAGTCCCCACGACCGCCGGCCGGCGCCATGCGGGCCTCTCGCTCGGCGCGGCGGATCTGCGCACGGGCGTTCAATTCGGCCCGGTGGTCACTCGCTGTCGAACTCGTGTAGATCGCCGCGCAGCCGGCCTTGGTGAACTTGAGGTGCCCGCCCGGCGTGCGCTTGACGTGCCAGCCCTCACCGACCGCGAACTCGATCAGGGCGCGCAGCCGCTTGTGGCCGCGGGCCAGCTCATGTGCGTTCGCCATGGGGCCTCCCAGGATCAAGAGGTCGCTGCGGGCGGCCGGATACTTGAGCCAGTCGGTCCTGCCATTGCGGGAACAACTCGCTGGCGAGCGCGCGCATCGTGTCGAGCGCGGCAGGGGCGACTCTGCCGGGCGGCTGGCGGTGCTCGACCCGATGCACCGGCAGGCCGCGCGTTGCGGCACGTGGATACGCTTCTATGGCCGGCACGTCGGTGGCGAGCACGCGGATGCCGGCGCTGTCCTGGAACAGGTCGCGCAGGGCCTGCTGGATCAGCCGTGCGTTGGCGGACACCGGGTGGACGCGGTTGATGAGCAAGTGCAGCGGCGGCGGTTCGATACCCAGGTGCCGGTACGGCGCAATGTCTTCGAGCAACTGCATGGTGCCGCGCCGCAGCTCGCGTGCCGCGAGGATTTCCGGCGTGACGGGCGACAGCGCGAGATCGGAGGCGAGCACCGCCATCTCCAGCAGCACGGAACGCGCGCCCTGGGTGTCGATCAGCACCAGGTCGTAGAGGGGAGCAAGTGCTGGCAGCAGATGCCGCAACCGCAGGCGGCCATCCGGCGCATGCAGCAACAACGTGTTCAGCTCGCCCCGGTGGTCGTTGGACAGCACCAGGTCCAGGCCCGCGATGATCGTGCGGGACACGAGCTGGCCAAGGTCGCGCTCGTTGAAGGCCAACAGCTCATAGATGCCGCCCGGCGCGCGCTGGGTCAGTTCGTAGTAGGAGGACAAGGTGGGCTGCACGTCGAGATCGAGCAGCAGCACGCGCAGGCCCGCGTCCGCGGCGAGCCCGCCCAGGTTGGCGGCCGTCGTGGTCTTGCCGACGCCGCCCTTCGTTGAAATGATGGACACGACCTGCATGGCGCTCTCCGGCTGGGAATGGGAAGTCCGCGGGAGAGCGGGTCAGGTCCGGTGGTTGAGGCGCTCGGCGATCCACTGGTCGATTTCGATCGAATCCCAGCCGACAGCGCGCACGCCCAGGCGCAGCGCCTGAGGGAACTGGCGCTTCTTCATCAGGTTGTAGATGTGGGCGCGTTTGAAGCCGGACTTCGCTTCGACTTCATCGAGCCGCAGGATGCGGCGCTCGTTCGGCGGGAGTACAGGGGTCTGCGACATGGCGGTCACTCCTGAACGCTCGGTGGCGTTTGTTGGCGTGACCTCTATTCAATAGACCTGGCTGCGGAAAGACATTGCAAATGCAATCTCCGCGATTGCACATACAAGCTGGATAACCTCATGCGCTTGCGCTACGAACGTACCTCTTAGCGTTGGCGAACTTTCCGTTTAAGGTGCGCTCAGTGATGCCCATGGTGCCGCCGTAGTGGGCGACCAATGCAGAGACAAGGGCCTCCTGCGTTTTGAAGCTGGAATAGGGCACGCCTGAAGGCGACTGGCTCAGCATCAGCGTCAACATCCCTCCAATGATGTTGAGATAGGTCGTTTCCGCCCGTTCGCTGATCTCGCATTGCTTGGATGCCAACAGCACCGAGGATTGCTTGAGTAGCGTGTCGTGCTGCTCCTGCAGTTCTCGCATCTCACGTCGGGCTTGTTCAAGCGCGGCCTGAAGGGCCAGCCGCTCCACGAGGATCGCCTGTCCTGTTTCCATGGTGATGAAAGGATGCGCCATGCGTTCGCCACGGCTGAACAGAAATCCTGGCCGGTGCTCGGGATAGTGGGTGCGCATCCAGCGTTTTAGATCGACATGGCGAACAGTCAGATCCAGAGAATTGAGCAGCTTCGGATCATTGAGCGTGATCCCGTTCTTGCCGTAGGGCAGCTCTCCGTTGAGGATGCCGTCATAGATACGTTCCGAGTGCAGCCGGCACTCATTCCATCGAGGGCAGTTCAGCGACCGAGGCAGGACACGCGGTGACGCGATCGTGGCCAGGATCATCGGGAGATACCGCAGCAACCCAGCCCATCGGATGGCCGCCTCGATGGGACGATAGAACACCTTTGATGTTGAAATGTCCTTGTGCATGTCTTCGTCTCCTTTCGGGTGCGCTACATCACCGGCTCCTTTCTTGCCCAAGGGCTGTTGTGTCGTTATGGCCTGCGACGGACGCTTGAGGCGATGCCCTAAGCGAAGGCGGAGGAGGCCATTGGCGTCCGCCGCAGGTGGCCTTGTCTTGCTTGATATGCAAGAATCGATCAGTTGCCGGCCCATCGAGCGATGAGGACGCAAGCTCGATATTGGCGCTCACGGTACCAGCGTCATAGGTGGCGCAAAGCCCATCAAGACCGATTTGGTATGGTCTGATATCCAGACGGTTCAAGACCAGCGAGTTGAAGCGTTCGACGCCCCTACGTCCAGTTGGTGACTGGAAATCAGCGGTTAGTGATGCATCGCTCCACATGCTGATATATCGACAAAGTATCTGCCGCAGTACCAGTGACCCTGCCAGGTTGCCCCAGCACATAGGAGACGGAGATGGCTGAACATTCCCATGAACATCAACATCACACATCCGGTCAGATGGGTAAGCACGGCCGACCATACGCCAAGTTCTGGGTGAACATGGTGTTGGGCCTCGTCGTCATGTACTTCGTAATGTTCAGCATGATCGACGGCGCCAGGGACTTCAGAAACAATCTCAACATGCTCTACATGGCGGTCACTATGTGGGCGCCAATGGGCATCTTCATGCTAGCGACAATGCCCGGCATGTTTCCAAACCGGCGGCTCAATCTCGTGCTGTACGGCTTGTTTGCCGTTCTCACACTCGGTTCTTTTGCCGCGACCCGTGCTCAAACCGGAATCGGCGATCGACAGTTCATCGCGTCTATGGTCCCGCACCATTCGGGAGCGATCCTCATGTGCCGCGAGGCGCAGCTCTCAGATCCGGAACTCGTCAACCTATGCCAAGCGATTTCCGATGGCCAGCGCGCGGAGATCGAGCAGATGAACCGGATTGCTGCACGCCTTCGTTGAGGCTGGCTGCCACTACACTGGCGCCGCGTTGCGCTCCGGCGAAGTTAGCCGCAGCGATGTAAAGATGAGTACTTGCGGTGTTCCGATGCCGGCGGTTGTGTCCTACAGCCGTCCAGGTGCCAGGCAGTCCACGCGACACCACCCCGCGCTGCCTGCGGAGCGAGCGCAAGTCATGATCGTCGCAAGTTGGAGTTCGATAGCGAACCCGCTCAGCAGCTGGACGCATCAGGCGTAACGACGGGTGGATGGATCATCCTTGGACGCTGGTGGAAGTGGTTGGATGAACTTTGTTGCCGAGGGCGAAAAACAAGGCTATAATTGAGTTCTTCGCTGATCACCACAGTGGAGAAAGTGATTGGGAAACAGAGACTTAGCGCTCTAGTGCATGACTCGTTTCCCGCTCCAATCATCCAGTGTCCGGTCCACCAAGCCGGTCACGCGCAAGAAAAAGGAAGCGTCCGCTTCCTTTTTTTTCAGCTGGTTGAAGAGGGCGCGATAGCAAAGCGGTTATGCAACGGATTGCAAATCCGTCCAGTCCGGTTCGACTCCGGATCGCGCCTCCAACACGCCCCGTTTCCCACCACGCCTGGCCCGACCGATGGTCGCGGAGGCGCGCAGCGGCGCATGAGGCCTTAGCCTGCGACAATGCGCTTTGGCCCCGGTGGTGAAATCGGTAGACACAGCGGACTTAAAATCCGCCGCTTTCCCGCAAGGGAGCGTGCCGGTTCGACCCCGGCTCGGGGCACCAGCATCACACAACAGGAAAACGCCATGAATCACGACGACGCACCCTTCGAGATTCACGTGCATGGCGACGTGAAACTGCGCCCCGACGTGGGCTTCGATGCCCTGCAGGACGCCTTGAAACCCCTCTGGAAATACGCCGGTGCCCGCTCGCTGGCCGATGGCGCGGCCAGCCTGTACGAGGACGAGCCTGGCATCCGCTTCGAGCCCGCCGAGCACCTGTTGCAGATGTGCTGGACCTTGGCCGGCGACGAGGACTTTCGCCAGCAGCTGGACGACATGTGCATGAACCTCAACGAGCTCAGCGCCGCCGGCGCCTCGGTCGAGGTGACGTTCTACGACGCCGAGTACGACGAGGAGGACGAGGACGCCGGACGCGAGTCGCGCGACGACTTCCTGCTGCTGTTCGTCGGTCCCACGCCGCAGGCCATCATGCAGGCGCAGCGCGACCTGCTGGTGGAAGACGTGGTCGCCCTGATGGAGCGCCACTTCGACGGCGCCGAGTTGGGCGGCGTGGTCGGTGAGATCGACAAGCTGTTCTCGGACCGCTTCGACGCGCTGGTCGACTCGCTGCAGATCGGCAAGCCGCCGCGCGGTGCCGGCGGCGGCACGCCCGGCCATGGTGGCGGGCGCCGGCCGCGCCATTTGCATTGACGCAGACGCCGAGCCGCCCTTGCGACGGCTCGTGCCTCAGGCCGGCGTGCCCGCCTTGCGCGCCGTGAAGCTCTGCACGCTGGGGAACTCGCCGCTGGCGATGCGCTTTTGCCATTCGGCCGGGCCGGTGTTGTGCACGCTGGTGCCGCTGGCGTCGACCGCCACGGTGACGGGCATGTCCACCACGTCGAATTCGTAGATCGCCTCCATGCCCAGGTCGGCAAAGCCCACCACCTTGGCGGCCTTGATGGCCTTGCTGACCAGGTAGGCGGCGCCGCCCACGGCCATCAGGTAGGCGCTGCGGTTGTCCTTGATCGCCTCGATGGCGACGGGGCCGCGCTCGGACTTGCCGATCATCGCGATCAGCCCGGTCTGCTCCAGCATCATGCGCGTGAACTTGTCCATGCGCGTGGCCGTGGTGGGGCCGGCGGGGCCGACGACTTCATCGCGCACCGGATCGACCGGGCCGACGTAGTAAATGACGCGGTTGGTGAAGTCCACCGGCAGCTTCTCGCCCTTGGCCAGCATGTCCTGGATGCGCTTGTGTGCGGCGTCGCGGCCGGTGAGCATCTTGCCGTTGAGCAGCAGGGTCTGGCCGGGCTTCCAGCTGGCGACTTCCTCCTTGGTCAGGGTGTTCAGGTTCACGCGCTGGCTGGTTTCGGTGTTGGGCATCCATTGCACCTTGGGCCACAGGTCGAGGCTGGGCGCCTCCAGGTAGACCGGGCCCGAGCCGTCCATCACGAAGTGCGCGTGGCGCGTGGCGGCGCAGTTGGGGATCATGGCCACCGGCTTGCTGGCCGCGTGCGTGGGGTACAGCTTGATCTTCACGTCCAGCACGGTGGACAGGCCGCCCAGGCCCTGCGCGCCGATGCCCAGCGCGTTGACCTTTTCATACAGCTCCAGGCGCAGTTCTTCCACCTGATCGAGCTTGTCGCCACGCGCCGCCTTGGCCTGCAGCTCGTACATGTTCAGGTCTTCCATCAGGCTTTCCTTGGCCAGCAGCACCGCTTTTTCGGCCGTGCCGCCGATGCCGATGCCCAGCATGCCCGGCGGGCACCAGCCGGCGCCCATGGTGGGCACGGTCTTCAGCACCCAGTCGACCAGGTTGTCGCTGGGGTTCATCATGATCATCTTGGACTTGTTCTCGCTGCCGCCGCCCTTGGCGGCCACCGTCACGTCCAGCTTGTCGCCGGGCACCAGCTGCACGTTGATGACGGCGGGGGTGTTGTCCTTGGTGTTCTTGCGCGCGAACAGCGGATCGGCCACCACGCTGGCACGCAGGGTGTTGTCGGGGTCGAGATAGCCGCGGCGCACGCCTTCGTTGACGACGTCTTCCAGGCTCTGGTCGGCCGCAAAGCCCTCGAAGCGCACGTCCATGCCGATCTTCAGGAACACGTTGACGATGCCCGTGTCCTGGCAGATGGGGCGGTGGCCGGTGGCGCTCATCTTGCTGTTGGTGAGGATCTGCGCCATCGCGTCCTTGGCGGCGGGGCTCTGCTCGCGCTCGTAGGCGCGCGCCAGGTGCGCGATGTAGTCGGCGGGGTGGTAGTAGCTGATGTATTGCAGCGCGGCGGCGACGGACTCCACCAGGTCGGTGCAGCGGATGGTCGTGGTCATGGCGATTCCTGACGAATAGGCTAACGGGAAGGGGCAACGCGGGCGCCAGCAAGGTTTTGCAGGCTCTGCTACCTTGCCAGTCGACGCAAACCCTTATTTTGACAGGCCCGACCATGTCCAACCCGGATCAACCCACGCGCGCAGAGCGCGACAGCTTTGGTGAAATCGAGGTCGCCGCCGAGCGCCTGTGGGGCGCGCAGACGCAGCGCTCGCTGCAGAACTTCGACATCAGCGGCGAGCGCCAGCCGCGCGAGATCATTCGCGCCCTGGCGCTGGTCAAGCGCGCCGCCGCCACCGTCAACGAGCGCCTGGGCAAGCTGGACCCGACCAAGGCCGGTGCCATCGTGCGTGCCGCCGACGAGGTGCTGGCGGGCCAGCACGACGACGAGTTTCCGCTGGTGGTGTGGCAGACCGGCTCGGGCACGCAGACCAACATGAACGTCAACGAGGTGCTGGCCAACCGCGCCAGCGAGCTGCTGGGCGGCGTGCGCGGCGAAGAGCGCCTGGTGCACCCCAACGACGACGTGAACAAGAGCCAGTCCAGCAACGACACCTACCCCACCGCCATGAACCTGGCCGCGGTCGAGTCGATCGAGCACCGGCTGCTGCCGGCGCTGGCCGCCTTGCGTGAGACGCTGGCGGCCAAGTCGGCCGCCTTTGCCGACATCGTCAAGATCGGCCGCACGCACCTGCAGGACGCCACGCCGCTCACGCTGGGGCAGGAGTTCTCGGGCTGGGTGGCGCAGCTGGCGCATGGCGAGCAGCATGTGCGCGCCGCGCTGCCGCACCTGTGCGAGCTGGCCCTGGGCGGCACGGCGGTGGGCACCGGCCTGAACGCGCCCAAGGGCTATGCCGAGGCGACCGCCGCCGAACTGGCGCGGCTGACCGGGCTGCCCTTCGTCAGCGCGCCCAACAAGTTCGAGGCGCTGGCCAGCTGCGATGCGCAGGTGCAGGCGCACGGCGCGCTCAAGGGCCTGGCTGCCAGCCTGATGAAGATCGCCAACGACGTGCGCTGGCTGGCCAGCGGCCCGCGCAGCGGCCTGGGCGAAATCAGCATCCCCGAGAACGAACCCGGCTCGTCCATCATGCCGGGCAAGGTCAACCCGACCCAGTGCGAGGCCATGACCATGCTGTGCGCGCAGGTGCTGGGCAACGACGTGGCGATCAACATCGGCGGCGCCTCGGGCAACTTCGAGCTGAACGTGTTTCGCCCGCTGATCGCGCACAACTTCTTGCAGAGCGTGCGCCTGCTGGGCGACGGCATGAAGAGCTTCAACGCGCACTGCGCCGTCGGCATCGAGCCCAACCGCGGCCGCATCGACGAGCTGGTGCAGCGCTCGCTGATGCTGGTGACGGCGCTCAACACCCACATCGGCTACGACAAGGCCGCCACCATTGCCAAGAAGGCGCACCAGCAGGGCATCAGCCTGCGCGAGGCGGCGGTGGCCAGCGGCTTTCTGACGGCCGAGCAGTTCGACGCCTGGGTGCGGCCGCAAGACATGGTGTGATCGTTACTATTGTATTGATAGTTGCCCGCGCTTGCTGCATGCGGGCTGAGTGCCGAAAAGGCTTGAAATGATCGGGTCATGGCATGAGCCCGCGGCATTTGGCGTATCGTTGACCCCGTGGGCCGTGCGGCCGCTTGGGCGGCGTGCCGGCCCCGTCAGAAGTGTGTAAGAGCGCCGCGCGATGATGCCGCCGTTCAGGCAGCGCGTCCGCGGTCCTGAGTGCAACCCATCGAGGAGACAAAGAGCATGAGTGCCATCGAATCCGTTTTGATCGAAAACCGTGTGTTTCCGCCCAGCGAGGCCCTGGTCAAGGCCGCGCGCATCTCGGGCATGGCCGGCTACGAGGCCCTGTGCGCCGAGGCCGAGAAGGACTTCACCGGCTTCTGGGGCCGCCTGGCGCGCGAGAACCTGACCTGGGACAAGCCCTTCACCCGCGTGCTCGACGAGTCCGCCAAGCCGTTCTACAAGTGGTTCGACGACGGCATGCTCAACGCCAGCGTCAACTGCCTGGACCGGCACATGGGCACCCCGGTCGAGAACAAGACCGCCATCATCTTCGAGGCCGACGACGGCGCGGTCACCCAGGTCACCTACAAGCAGCTGCTGGCGCGCGTGTGCCAGTTCGCCAACGCGCTCAAGGCGCACGGCGTCCAGAAGGGCGACCGCGTGCTGATCTACATGCCCATGACGATCGAGGGCGTGGTCGCCATGCAGGCCTGCGCGCGGCTGGGCGCCATCCACAGCGTGGTGTTCGGCGGCTTTTCGGCCAAGGCGCTGCAAGAGCGCATCATCGACGGCGGCGCCGTGGCCGTGGTCACCGCCAACTACCAGATGCGCGGCGGCAAGGAACTGCCGCTCAAGGCCATCGTCGACGAGGCGCTGGCCATGGGCGGCTGCGAGAGCATCCGCAACGTTTTCGTGTACGAGCGCAGCGCCAGCGCCTGCCCGATGCAGGCCGGCCGCGACAAGACCTTCACCGAGGTGCTGAAGGGCCAGCCCACCGAATGCGCTCCGGTCAGCGTCGAGGCCGAGCATCCGCTGTACATCCTCTACACCTCGGGCTCCACCGGCAAGCCCAAGGGCGTGCAGCACTCCACCGGCGGCTACCTGCTGCAGGCCAAGCTGACCATGGACTGGAGCTTCGACCTCCAGCCCTCCGACGTCTTCTGGTGCACCGCCGACATCGGCTGGGTGACGGGCCACACCTACTGCACCTACGGCCCGTTGGCCGCGGGCGCCACCGAGATCGTGTTCGAGGGCATCCCCACCTTCCCCGACGCCGGCCGCTTCTGGCAGATGATCGAGCGCCACAAGTGCAGCGTCTTCTACACCGCGCCCACCGCCATCCGCTCGCTCATCAAGGCCGCCGAGACCCACGACGCGGTGCACCCCAGGCACAGCAACCTGTCCAGCCTGCGCATCATCGGCAGCGTGGGCGAGCCCATCAACCCCGAAGCCTGGATGTGGTACTACAAGAACGTCGGTGGCGAGCGCTGCCCCATCATCGACACCTACTGGCAGACCGAGACCGGCGCGCACATGATCAACCCGCTGCCGGGCGCCACGCCGCTGGTGCCGGGCTCGTGCACGCTGCCGCTGCCGGGCATCTTCCCGGCCATCGTCGACGAGACCGGCCACGAGATGCCCAACGGCACCGGCGGCATGCTGGTCTACAAGAAGCCCTGGCCCAGCATGGTGCGCACCATCTGGGGCGATCCCGAGCGCTTCAAGAAGACCTACTTCCCCGAGGAGATGAAGGGCTACTACCTGGCCGGCGACGGCGCCGTGCGCTCGGCCGACCGCGGCTACTTCCGCGTCACCGGCCGCATCGACGACGTGCTGAACGTCTCGGGCCACCGCCTGGGCACCATGGAGGTCGAGTCGGCCCTGGTGGCCAAGACCGACCTGGTGGCCGAGGCGGCGGTGGTGGCGCGCCCCGACGAGCTGACCGGCGAGGCGATCTGCGCCTTCGTGGTGCTCAAGCGCTCGCTGCCGCACGGTGCCGAGGCCGACAAGATCGCCAAGGAGCTGCGCGACTGGGTGGCCAAGGAAATCGGCCCCATCGCCAAGCCCAAGGACATCCGCTTTGGCGAGAACCTGCCCAAGACCCGCTCGGGCAAGATCATGCGCCGCCTGCTGCGCTCGCTGGCCAAGGGCGAGGCCATCACCCAGGACACCAGCACGCTGGAAAACCCGGCCATCCTGGACCAGCTGGGCCAGACCCACTGACGTGATTCTTGCGCCAAATCAAAAAAGCCTGCGCGATGCGCAGGCTTTTTTGTGGCGGATTGGAGACGTTACTTCAGGCTCAGAATCCAGGTGGCCAGGCTCTTGGCCTCGGCCGCGTTGACGTTGGTGTTGGGCGGCATGGGCACGGGGCCCCAGGTGCCCGAGCTGCCCTTCATGATCTTGTCGGCCAGCATGTCCACGGCGCCGGCCTGGCCGCCGAACTTCTTGGCCACGTCCTTGTAGGCCGGGCCCACCACCTTCTTGTCGATGGCATGGCAGGCCATGCAGTTCTTGGCCTTGGCCATGGCTTCGTCGGCCATGGCGGGCGTGGCGGCGGCCACGGCGGTCAGGGCAGCCAGGGTGAGCAGAACACGCTTCATAATGTTTCCTTTATCGAGAGAGTCAACTTGCCAACTTTCAACGCGATTGTAGGGTGACACGTTGACCCGGCGGGCAAATCCCCCACGGGGGGCAGGAGGAATACACCATGTACTTGTTGGGCCTGGGCGTCGTTTTGTTGCTGCTGAAGTGGCAGGAGATCGGCGTCGTCGCCGGCTGGTCGTGGTGGTGGGTGCTGGCACCCTTTGCCGGCGCCATGCTGTGGTGGACCTGGGCCGACTGGTCGGGCTACACCAAGCGCAAGGCCATGGAGCGCGACGACCAGCGCAAGCTCGACCGCATCAATCGCCACCGCGAGGCGCTGGGGCAAAAGCCCAAGACGGCTGCCCCGCCGCGCAGACGTTGAGAAGCGGTTGCACTTGGGTTGTCGCGATGGACTCCGCGATTGCGTATCGCATGGGACATAACCCAAAGAGGCGAAAGGCCGCGGAGCAGGCCAGGCCAGTGAGCGCCGTGGCCGGGGTTTCCCTGGCCACTGGCGATGCCCCCTTGGGGGGAGGCGCGACATCGCGCAGCGAGTGGAGCAACGGGGGTGTCTCTTTTCACGGCGCCAGGCGCTCGCGCACCCAGGCGCAGCCGTCCAGCCGATAGCGCAGCCGGTCGTGCAGCCGGCTCTTGCGGCCTTGCCAGAACTCCCAGCGGTCGGGCACCAGCCGAAAGCCGCCCCAGTGCGGCGGGCGCGGCGGCTTGAGCAAAAAGCGAGCGCCGTAGCGCGCCGCCTCGGCCGCCAGCCAGGCACGCCCGGTGATGACCTGGCTTTGCGGGCTGGCCCAGGCGCCGATGCGGCTGTCCAGCGGGCGGCTGGCGTAGTAGGCGTCGCTTTCGGCATCGTCCACCTTCTGCACCCGCCCTTCGATGCGCACCATGCGCTCCAGTTCGACCCAGTGGAACTGCAGCGCGGCCAACGGGTTGCCCGCCAGTTCCTGGCCCTTGCGGCTGTCGTAGTTGGTGTACCAGACGATGCCGCGGGCGTCGAAGTCCTTGATCAGCACGATGCGTGTACTGGGGCGCAGGTCGCTGCCCACGGTGGCCAGCGTCATGGCGTTGGGCTCGGGCACCTCGCCGCGGCGCGCCTCGTCGAACCATTGGCTGAATTGGGCCAGCGGGTCGGCCTGCGAGGCGGATTCGGACAGTTCGGCGCGTTCGTAGCTCTTGCGCAGTTGGGCGATGTCGTTCATGGGCGATGCGCTTCGGTTTTCATTCGTCGGCGTAGTGCAGCAGCCGGCTCAGTTGAAGGTCGTTCACGCCATGGGCGTGCAGGCTGTTCAGGGTCTGGCGCGCATAGTCCAGCGTGCTGCCGTAGCGCCCGTGCGCGTGGCGGAAGATGTCGCGGTACTGGCCGGGCGTGAGGGCGCCGGTGTACGACGGGCTGCGCCGCGACAGGGTGAAGGCCAGTGCCTGCACCGGGCCGTGCGGCGTGCTGCAGGCCAGCCAGCGCGGGTCGTATACGGCGCTGGGCATTTCGCGCGCCCACAGGCGGTCGAACACGGCGTCGGCCTCGCGCGCGGCGACTCGATAAACCACCCCTTGGCAGCTGCCGCCGGGCAGCAGCGCGAACACCAGGCCGGGTTGCTCGGGCGTGCCGCGGTTGACGCGGCTCCACATGGCCAGCGCGCGATGCCAGCCGTGCACGCGCGTGGGGTGCCGCTCGGCGGGGTCGAAGTCGGGCCGCCAGATCAGCGAGGCATAGCCGAACACCCACAGCGGGCCGCGCGCGCCGGCCTGTCGGCGCCACTGGTCGCGCGTGACTTCGCGCATGTGCTGGGGATCCCGCCCTGGCGGGCGCAGGTGCTCGTAGGCGGCGTAGGCGTCGGAATCGGTGCGCATGAATTCAATTTATACAATGACGGGTTTGGAATGTCTGGAGCACAACAACATGTCAACGCAAAACGATGAATCGCACGGCCTGGTTCTGGGTGTGGTCTTCGGCCTGATCGTGCTGGTCATCAGCCTGATTTTCGGCCTGGTGCTGGGCCGTGGCGCGGGCCGTGTGGCGGCGCCGGCCGCCGCGGCCCAGGCGGCGGTCATGCCGCCCGCGACCGCGACGGTGGCCGCGGCGGGCGCGACCGAGACCGTCGCCAGCGACGCAGCCGGCGTGCAGGTGCAGGGCGAAGTGGTCAAGTTCTTCTTTGCCAGCGGCAAGACCGATCTGGCCGCCGGTGCGCCCGACGCGCTGGGCGTCATCGTCAAGGGCGTGGCGGCGGGGCGCAAGGCGGTGATCAGCGGCTATCACGACGCCACCGGCGACGCGGCCCAGAACGAAGAGTTGGCCAAGCAGCGCGCGCTGGCGGTCAAGGGCGCGCTGGTGGCGCTGGGCATCGGCGAAGACAAGATCGAGTTGCGCAAGCCCGAGGTCGGCACCGCCAGCGGCAGCAATGCCGAGGCGCGGCGCGTCGAGGTGACGCTGGAATAAGAGGCCAGGCAGCGGCCAGCAGACGAGAACCCGGCCGCGAGCCGGGTTTTTTTCAGCGCAGGCCGCCGCCGGCCGCGCCCTCGGCGCGCTGAATCAGCTCGATCTTGTAGTTGATTGATGTACTCATTGATTATTTTGGAATACTTATAAATCAATAGCTTGCGAATGTTTAAGTATCTGTAAAACGCCTCAGAAATGCTCACAGACGCCACAAAATGGCGTTTGAAATTCGATCAGACCATGCGATGATCCACCTCGTTGACATGATGGAGATTGTGGCATGGCAAAACCCCGACTGAAACCATCTGGGAAATGGGAAATAGGGCTGAGGCACCCATTGCTCCCGAACGGACGCAAATACTTTACCTTCGACACTGAGGCCGAAGCCATCGCCTACGGGCAGCAGTGGAAGCTGATGAAGCACGCGGACATACCGCCGCCGGCAGAGCTGACTACCCCCACGTCCCCCGGCGACGGCGTGCGCTTGTCACGCATTCTTGGCGAGTGGTCGGACAGCGGTTTCGCAGCACCTTCGCAAATTCTCACGCTCAAGACGCTGGCGCGCGAGGTAGGTTCGGTGCGGTTTTCGGACGCCAATTACAAGTGGCTGACCGGCTATCTTCGTTCTCTGAAGGTGGACGAGAACCTGTCGCCCTCGTCCATCAAGCACCGTATTCAGGCACTGAGCCGGGCTATTGATGAGTACCTGCGCCACAACGTGAACGTCAAGATCAGCAACCCCGTGAAGCTCCTGCCCAAGGGCTACTCGACCTATTCCGACGTCGATGCCCAGATGGTGAAAGCCAAGGGTGGTAAGGTGAAGGTGAACGTGGCGCGCGATAGGCGCCTGCTGCCAGGGGAGCACGAGAAGATCGTGGCGGTGCTGTCAGGCTATGAGCGGCCGGATCGCGCCCGCGGCCTGGAACTCAAGGGCGGCGATGCGCTGCTGACCTTGTATCTGTTGATCCTGAACACTGGACTACGGCTCAGGGAGGCCTACACGCTGACCAGGGGTCAGATTGACATGGAGAACAAGGTGATCCATGCCAAGGAAACCAAACAGTGGCGGGGGAAAATTTCTTTTCGGGACGTGCCCATACGCCCCGAGGTGTATCAGGCGCTTTCCTCATACTTTGCAACGCGGCCGCCGTTTGAACGTGGCGCATTGATCTTTCCGTTTCTGCATGAAGAAGGGATCGAGGACGGGGAAAAGGGCTTGGCGCGCACCAGCCAGCGGCTGTCGTTCCGTTTCAAGATCGCTTTCGAATACATGGACATTGTTGGCCTCCACGAACACGACCTGAGACACGAAGCGACCTGCCGGTGGCTGGAGTTGAGAGGCGCAGACGGGCGCGATATGTTCCGTCTGGAAGAGCTGAACAAGATCATGGGATGGAAGCCGGGCTCGGTGATGGCCCAGCGTTATGCCAGCTTCAGGGGCGTGGACCTTGCACAACGACTTTGGCCAAGACCGGCAGCGGTGGAGGCGTCTGCCGCCGCGGCCTGATCGGTATGTCCAGGCGCGGGACCGACTTCCTGGCATTCAGGTCCTGGCGACGTTCCTCTGCCTCCTTCCGGGCGCGGTCGGCAATGTAGGCCAGCAGGTCGGCCTTCACGTAGATCCAGCCGCGACCGAATTTCATCCCCGGCAGTTCGCCGCTGCGGGTCAGTTCCTCAATCCGCTGCTCGGTGCAGTGCAGGAGTTCGGCGCACTGTTCGGCGTTGATCGTTTCGTCGGTCATGATGCTCCGACTTGCTGATAGCGCTCGCTGCCCTCGCGCACATCGAGCACCTTGAAGCTGTCGCCCGCCCACGTGCCGTCCTTGACTTTATGGTGCACGGCGTTTTCGCTGTGCCCGGTGACTTCGGCGGATCGCTTGACCAGTACCCACTGGCTGGGATTGCTCATGGTGGCCTCCATGCAGGACCACCATGTTTGGTGGCCACATACGACATGGAGAAATTCTCCCAGTCACGCATCGCGTGTGAAACCCGCGTGGGCGAGGACGGGCGCAGCAGGGCGTGCGAAGGCAGCAAGAGTTTCATATTGCGTCCCGGCGTACCGCCGTCGGGCTCGCGGGCTGCGCCCCGCGCCCCGTGCCGAGTCGCGACCATCCGGCTTTGATCCCTGACGCCTCCGGTCCTCTTGGGCCTGCGCGCTCCGCTTGCCGAAAAGCGAGGGCGTGCAGTGGGCGGGTGTGGGCGGTCTTGCTGTTCCCTTCACCGTATCACGGCGTTCTCGCCGTCAAGGGCGGCGCGCGCTTGTGCGCGCTTGCGTCCTGGCGGCCGTCTGCGACCCCTGACTGCTTGCGCTGCGCCGTGCTGGCCACGGTTCCGGGCAATTCCGCCCGAGCAACCGGAGCACGATCATGTCGCAACTGTCCTTTTCCTCGTTCGATGCCTCGCTGATGGTGCGCGATGCACAGGGCCGCTACCTCTTGGCGACGGCTGACCAGATTTTGGAGGCCGCGCGCCAAGCCATCGAGCACAAGATGCAGCGCGGTGCGTCGTTCAGTTCCCCTGCGGCGGTCAAGGAGTACCTGTGCGCCAAGCTGGCCGGCTTTGAGCACGAGGTGTTCGCGGTGCTGTTCCTCGATACGCAGCATCGTTTGATCGAGTATGCCGAGATGTTCCGAGGCACCATCGACAGTGCATCGGTGTACCCGCGCGAGCTGGTCAAGGAGGCGCTGCGGCTCAATGCGGCGGCGGTCATCGTTTCGCATTTTGTGGCGCGCCACAAAATGCACCTTTTGTGCCCTGTTTTCTTATGTGCCATCGAGGATTGATCTCGGCGCACGTGAGCGGTTTCCGACGGGCGGATGGGCACAAAACGGTAGACAAGCGGAATCGTTGCATACCAGAGG
>JAFKGE010000068.1 GCA_017307865.1 Burkholderiales bacterium
CCTCGTTTGGGTCACTCAGAACACCCTCAGGTGTCCGCCATCAAAATGGAATGCTGTCCGCCATCACCGTGGAACGGTGTCCGCCATGACGGTGGAACTCTGTCCGCCATCAGCGTGGAATCGTGTCCGCCATCGCGTGGAATACGCATCAACGCATTGATGACGGCGACCCATTGTGAAATCGGCCGCCGCATGGCCAAAACCGGGCAGCAGGGCAAACTTCACACGGGCTAAGGAGAGCCGTTGATCCGATCGCCGTCCAGCGAAAGGCGCTTCCTATCGACACCACTCGATCAAACCGTTCTTCACCCAGAAGTGGCAGGCGCATGCTCGGTGCTGATGAACTGAAGGGAAGATTGTTGGCCTGCCCCAGAAGTCCGTTTCGATCGACCAGCGTGGCCGTCGATCAGGGTTAAGCGAAAGCGAGATCTGCACCCCGCAACCGCCCGGGCAGCTCATGCAAGCCCACTTCTTGACACCGGTGTCGATGACCAGCCACAGCTCGCCCGGCGGAACGGCGTTCTTGCCCGGATGCTGCGCGACCGGGGAAACGAGGAGGTCATAGCGCAGCCACCCGAGCCGGCGCAGTGCGCGCGCGAAAAGTCGCTTCATGATCATCCGATCACGCCAAGGAATGGGTTGACATCGCCGCGCCCCCAGCTCGCCTGGCTGGCACAAACCGGGCAAGAAGCAACAGGCCGGCAGGTCATGGCGCGATCCTCCACGCGGTCGAAGCGACGAATCCTGTTGTGCGTCATGCCTTGGGGACCGCGGAAACTGGTCAGGCCCTGAATGAGCTCATCGACGGCTGCGCAGGCGATGGCCGTGGTGAACGTGACAACGGCAGGCGCGGGATCGCCGCCGCCATCCACATAGGCTTCCGCCTTGCGCCGCTCGAACTCTGCCGGGTCGCTGCGCCGCAGCCCCTCCGCCGCAGCACGGCGCGGATCAGCCACCCCCAGACACATGAGACAAGGATTGCCGGGGCGAATCGTCGACACGCGCCCCGTCATGTCGTAATCCGCGCCGGTACGGGCCGCGCGCATGCGCAGGCCGACATCGATCAGCGGGATGCCGTAGTAGTGCGCCAGGCGGTTGAGCGTCAGCCGCCCCTGATGGTCGTCAGTACAACCGAACAGCACATCGCAGGA
The DNA here is from genome assembly GCA_017307865.1 of Burkholderiales bacterium. Taxonomy (GTDB): domain Bacteria; phylum Pseudomonadota; class Gammaproteobacteria; order Burkholderiales; family Burkholderiaceae_C; genus Ottowia; species Ottowia pentelensis. Next base: position 1,152 of record JAFKGE010000068.1, read on the forward strand.
GCGCAGCAGGTCGCGCAGATCAGGGTGGCCGACCCATTCCGTTTTGGTGACGACCTTTGTGCCGAGGCCCGCCGCGCTAATCTCGCGCGCGAGGATGTCCACCTTGGCGAGGCCGGCGGCCACATCTGCGGCGCGCGAGCCATGTACGCGGTTGAGGTTGGTGACATCGATGATGTCCTTGTCCATCAGCCCAAGAAAACCGACGCCCAGCCGCGCCAACAGCATCGCGACAGCACTGCCCGTGCCGCCGCCTCCTACGACGCCGACCCGCAGCCCGCGCACGACTGGATTGAACCCTCGGCCGAAGAGCGCGGCCTGCCGCGCCAGGAATTGATCTTCGTCGGCTGCAGCTTCCGCGCGCGCGATCTTGATCTGGCTACCTACCAGCGAGATCGAGGATGCCATGACCGTCTCGCCGGGTGCGATCCAGAGCCTGCCAGCCATCGCGTCATCGCGGCCGAACACCATGCTGGCCAGGCCGGAAACGCCCTTGTTGAACGTTGTCCTGGCCAGCTCCGTCTCGTTTCGGTCATCCTGGTCGGAGAAGAATGCTGCCGCGTTCGGATGCGTGTGCACCAAGCCCGCGACCAAGCCGCGCTCCTTCGCGAGGCCAAGAACACGCATGAAGCCGCGGGTTGACCACGTGACATGGACCGGCGACGCCGAAACCATCTCATCGGCCGCGACGGGAATGACCTCGTGGGAGATCAGCCTGGTGCGGGGCAGACCCGACCACGGGTCTTCCGAGATGTCGGCCCTGCCGAACAGCACATAGGCGGACGCCTCGGCCCCGTCATCCCTTTGCAGCAGCGAACGCAGGGCCGCCTCGTGCGGTTCCAGCAGGACGATGTCCAGAGCGGCCGGCGACATCACTTCGCCTCCGCCAGGGCGTGCTCGATGCGTTTGAGCATGGTATGCAGGCCATCGATGCCGGGCCGCCACGCCGTGTTGTGCCGCGACCAGCGCTGCCAGTTGCGCCCCTGGAACGCATGGGCCTGGTCGGCGCAGGTCGGGTAGCGCCCCACGCTTTGCAGCGTCAGCCAGGGGTCGCAATAGAACATGTCCGGCGCGACATCGGGATAACCAGATGGCAGGATGACGAGCACGTCGGCCGCGCCGTGATTGAACTTCCCGACGGGCAGCGGCAACTGCTTGAAGATGACCCCCGTGTGCGTTCCGTCGCTCACCATCTCGAAGGCCACGCTGTGGCCGTTCAGATAGCGCTGATCCGCTTCGGGCAGCGCGAGCAGCCCTTCCGTGGTGTCGCGGATCAGCGTGATGAAGCGCTCGATGCCCGGCTTACCCAGGTCGATCAGGTCGCCGTCGCGGATCAGGATGTCCTGGCCTCCGCCGCGCACTTCGAGGTAGACGTCGTATGTGTCCAGCGGAACGCCGGCCAGCGCCTTGAGCACGCGGCCGCTGATGCTGGGCTTGCCCCACTCCAGTTGCCGGTCGTCGATCGTGAACTTGAACGCGCGGTCGGTCTGGAAGATGACGAAGCGCTCCGCGCCGCGGCCGCGCAGATCGTAGGTTTCGTCCAGACGCAGGTCCTCGAACTCGCCGGAGGTCAGGATCGCGTAGACGCTGTGCTCATCGACCGGGCGCGAACCAGCGGCCTGGAGGATTTGGCGCGCAGTCGGCACCGGATCGGCGAGATCGACGTGACGCTCGCGGAGCTGGTCGTCCAGGACGACGATCCGGTAGAGCGCCGCAGGTCGCAGGCTGCGGCCTTCGCGGATCGCCGCAGCGACATCTTCGACATCGGAGCGGTCATCGCCGCTGGGGGTTTGGGTTTGCATTTGATTGCCTTTCTTGGGGAGCCATCACCTGCGGGATTGCAGGCTTTCTGGCCCCCTTACTCAGTCAATCGCAGCCCAGCGCCAGACCGGAAAGGCCGGTCAAAGTTTTTCTTGCACCCACGCCCCTCCGGGCAGGTCGCCGCAGAGAAAAAAGCTCGGGCAGCGCGGACAACTGCGTGCCTCGGGCTTGGCCGGGAACTGCCCGGCCTGCATCGCCTGAAGGAAGGCCTGCAGCTTCTCGCGCCTGGACTCCAGCTTGCGCGGTGAGATTTCCATCGGCTGGATGGTTTCGCTGGTCAGGTAGGTCACCTCGACCTGCGCATGAGGCCCGTAGGCCTGGACGGCAGCGAGTTGGAGAACCGTGTACTCGATGTCATCGAAGGCGTTCGAGCGCTGCTTACCCGTCTTGACGCGCCGCACCGAGACGCGGCCACCGGCGCCGTGAGCGACACCATCCGGGCTGACAAGGATTTCGCCGTCGGCCCACCCCAACGAGATCGGAGGCGCCGGCGCGGCCGCGCCACGGCTACGGCTCTCGATGAGGAAGTCGACGAGCCGCTTGCCGATGCGGCGGTAATCTTCAGCGTATCCATGCTCTGTCGCGCCCTTGGAGCGCCATGCCTCCTCGAAGCGCGCTGCCAGTTGGTCGACCGTGGGACTTGTCGTCTCGTGCTCCCGCTTCAACCACTCGAACACGTCGTTCACGACGTTGTGCATCTTCATGAATGCGGTTTCGGTTCGCCGACCGCCGAGCCTCAGCACGTGCGTGTACAGGAAGCGGCGCGGGCAACGCTCGAAGAGATTGACCTGGATGTCGGTCCATTGAGGACGCCCTTGCCATGTGATGGCGAGCGGCGCGCCCGTCGATGTCGAGCCGACTTGCAACGGCACCGGGACTGGACGAACAAGGAATCGGTCGATCGGGGCGACGAACTTGGAGGGGTTGCGCGCACGTCCATCGGCCTGCCTGGCGTACGCATAGAGCTGCAGCCTGTCGCGCGCTCGCGAAAGCGCCACGAAGAACAGGCACTCTTCTTCCTCGTCGTGGCCGGCCTTCACCGCCTCGATGCCGGTCAGTCCCTCCGAACCATGGATCAGACCATCCGGCGGAAGACAGCGCTGCGGTACGTAGTTGCGCGGCAGGCTGGACGTCACCATGCCAGGCAAATGAACGACATCGAACTCCAGTCCCTTGCTTCCGTGGATGGTCATCAGGCGCACTGCGTCGATGTTCTCGGCGCAGCGCGGCAGCTGGCTCAGCCCACGATCCTCTGATAGCAGCACCAGGCGCCGGATGCGATCAAGCAGCCGCAGCACTGGTACGCCCCGACCTCTTGGCTGCCGGCGACAGAAGTTCAGAAACTGCCAGATCGCCAGACCTTGCATGCGGCTTCGCGCATCGCCAGTCTGATAAAGCGTCTTCGCGAGTCCGAGACCATCGATCGTCCATCCAGCAAGCAAGGACCAGGGATTGGTCGATGCGCTCGTGCCTGCAAAGAGCGTGGACAGGCGCGCAATAGCTTCCCGACTGCCGCCTGCCAGGCCGTCCATCTCGGCATGCATAGCCGCCCACCCCAGCGAAGCTGGATTTGCCGCCCGCAGGTGCTCGATGACCCGCATGACATCCTGCAACGGCATTTGGTACCGAGTCATGGTTGCCACGCGCACCATTGCGGCCGCCCGTGGGTCGGTCACCAGCGAGAGTAAGGCCAGCAGATCCTTGATTTCCGGCCTCTCGAACAAGCTGCCCAGGTGCAGTGCGGGAATGCCCCTGGCCTCAAGGCCTTCGGCAATGGCGTTCAGGCGCGCGTTGGACGCGCACAGCACAGCCTGGCCACCATAGGCAATGCCCTGCGCGTGCAGGGCCGTGATTGACGCGGCAAGCGCGGAGGTTTCATCGTCGGCCGACCCGGCGATGCGAAGCTCAACCTGTGCTCCTGTGGAGCCGCGGCCGGCCTGCAGGTTCAGCGGCAAAGCACCAGCCGATGCTTGCATGCCGCGCGCGAACTCGGTGAACACGTTGACGATCCGTTCGTTGGAACGATAGTTGACGCCCAACTGTGCGGCATGCGCGCCAGGGAAGTCGATCGCAAAGCGCGCGATGTTCGTCGCAGAGGCGCCGCGGAAGCGGTAGATGGACTGGCGTGCATCGCCGACAACCCATAGGTTGCGGCCGTCGCCGACCAGTGCCTTCAGAAGCCGGACTGAGGCGCGGTTGACATCTTGGTATTCATCTACCAGCACATGCTCATGGCGAGCACGCAAGGCGTCCCTTACCTCGGCGCTACCCTCTACAAGCCGGACCGGCAGCGCGACCAGGTCGCCGAAGTCCAGCAGCTGGCGCGCGGTCAACAGCCTTTCGTATGTCTCGAAGAGAGTCGCAACCTCCAGGCACTTCTGGGCGCGGACCGTTGCGTCCTGGTCGGCGCCCGCCCGCCCCGCCATCGACTGCGCGAGCGCGCGATAACCCGCAGCATCGACGACCTCATCCTTGGCGCGTGAGATCGCGCTCAGCATGTCGCTCAAATCCAGGGCTGGGTCCCAGAGATTGCGATAGTGCTTCAGGTCGAGCCGCGGAAACTCGTCCTCCAAGAGTTCGATGGCCTCCGTCCGGTCGATCAACCGTGGGTCCGGCGGCAGCGCCAGTCGGTCGTGAAAACGGCGAACGACGTCTAGGCCGAATGCGTGGAATGTGCCGATCCACATCGCTGCTGCCGCGACAGGATTGCTCGCGGCAATCCTGTCGCACAGTTCATTGGCCGCCTTGTTGGAGAAGGTGAGTACAAGGATCGTGGTGGGATCGACGTCGTCCGCAAGCAACCCTTCGATGCGACGAACAAGCGTTCGTGTCTTGCCGGTACCCGGCCCTGCCTGTAGCTGGAACGCCAAACCACGATGTGCAGCCGCCTCAGCCTGCGTGGGGTCTGGAGTGAGCGGAGCTGCCGCCGCACCGGTGCCCACTGGTTGAGGCTCTTCGGTTGGTGGCAGCAGCAGTGCATCCAGCAACTGTTGCTGCACCACAGGAAGCGGCGCGCCGAAGCGCATCGCGATCGCGTCGGATGTGAGCCCTTCGTTGACGTGCAACTCGCGCAACACAGAGCGCGGCAGCAGGAACTCACGCGCAAAGAGGTCCATCTTCACCTCACGTCGCTCGCGCGCACCGTAGTCAAGGACGCGATCGACGCCGACTGACGCGTCCTCCACTGATCGGTCAGGATCGACGCCCACCGTCACCACGTCTAGCGTGCCACCTTCGAGCACGACATGGCCGAGTTCGTGTGCGATCAAGAAGGCACGCTCGAAGTCCGATCCGCGATCCTCGTAGAGGATGCCTCCAGCTTGGCTGTCGAACGTGGCTTTGCCGCCCTTGAGCTGTGAATCGCCTTCTTGCAGCGGGTACACATCCAACTCGCGACGTGTGGCCTCCAGAAGCGCAAACGCCAAAGGTCGGGTCGGATCGCCGCCGGCCGCGACATTCGCACGGTGCAGGCGTTCTGCTTCCCGGCGAGCGGCCTCGGTGGCGTCCATTGGTCAGTCCGCCAATGCCTTCAGCGTCGCCTGCTGTTCCGGCGTGAGCTGTGAAGTCGTGACCGCCTGGTCGAACGTGATCTGTTCGCCCACACTGGGCTTCACACTTGACCGAAAAGCCTGCCCAGAAACCATACCCGGTGGGCCCTGCAGGTATGCGCCCACAGCTTGAACGGTGGCACCCAGCTCCGAAGCAAGCCTTTCGACGAATCGGGCAGGTATGGTGGCAGCACGGATGGCCCGATCGCGCACGCGCATCAGGAAGAGATTGCTGACGTCCAGGCTGCGTGCAAGCGACTTGAAGTTGCTCGTATTGAGCTTGGCGAACGGATTCGCGACCTCGGCGTGGGGCTGCTGGACCGCGCGCTCAAACCGCTGCCAGGCCTCGTGCACCGCGCTGTCCGGCAACTCGGTCGCCGGAACATCGCCTACCGGCGGCTCATGAAGCAAATCGATCGAGCAATCGATTAGCGCGGTCGCATGCTGTGGGTACTCCCGGATGTAGCGTTCAAGCGTTTCCCGGCCATGACTGGCCTCCATGGAGAACGCCATCAGCACGGATTCCTCGTCTGCGACGAACGGCTTGGAGGTGCTCATACGTCCCCCTCAAGAGCGGCCTTCAAGGTCTTATACGCTCTGGCTTTGCGATTTCTTACTGTTCTCTGGTCGCAGTTCAGCATTTTGGAGATAGTCATGATGTTGGGATCCTCTGAGTGGGTCAGGAAACCTTGTCGGAGCAGGCCCACGACCCGTCTCTGATCATCTGGTAATGCATCAATCGCGGCGTCCAGTTCCAACCGGAAAGCTGGGTCATCAATTTTTTGAGGGTCCCCTCCCAGGAAATCGGCCGCTGCTTCCTCGACCTCCCGTGAAATTTCCTGACCCTCTTCTCTGTCCGTCGACAGCGGCTCGGTGAGTACCGAAGAGGGACCGATCTGCCTCAAGACGGACTTCCGGAATCGGGCGAACGCCAGGTCGAACCGCACTTCGAAGAAGTCCAGCATGGCGAATCGGCCGTTGCAGTCCTTGGCGATTCTCTCGGCGAATCGGCCCATGATCTCTTCTCGAATGCCTTGCGCCCCGGCCATGCGGGCGTCCGAGACGGTTGCAAACAAGGACTGACCGACCCGTTTCATGAGCTGTCCGAAGATCTGCTTGAACTCGTCTTTTGCCCCCGTCGCGTGGGCACGCCTCAGGAAATGCGTCAGCGCTTCCGACGGCACATAGCCGCTGCTCTTCCTTGACACGACGGCGAATGCCTGCAGGCGTGCCGTGGCATCAATCGACTCCAGCCTTGCCAGGCAGACCTCTATCTCAGGCGGCCGAGTGAACGGCAACCCGTGCTTGTCTTTGCTCTTCAACGGTTCTGGCATCAATCTCCTCCTTGTCCTTCAGTCCGCGATGTCCTGCTTCTTCGCCTCGCCTGCCGTCACCGAATGCGAATCGGCAAAGTCACCTGCGGCTGGATCGGCACCAGCGTTTTGGCATAGGCGCGCAGGATGTCGTTGTAGAGACCGGCGTGCTTCGGCGCTTCGACCGAGAGGATCAGTGCGTAGCGAATCTTCTCGGCACCGGTAGCCCGCCCGCCGCCGTCACGGGCGTTGTAGTGGATGTCGAACACGGGGTTCTTGAGGCTGGAACCACGAAATGTCTTAGTCCCGTGCAGCACGGTTTCCCACTTGCCCTGATCCGAACGGCGTTCCTGTTCGGTGGCGTACTTTTTCAAGTCGAAGAAGCCCTTGGTGTCCGCGTTGCTCTTGCCGTCCTTGATCTTTTCGTCGTTGGGACGGAAGACGACTTCAAGGCCTGCCTTGGTGTAGGCCGCAGCATCTTGCGGATCGGTGGGTGATGCGTAGCAGAAAGTGGCCTTCAGGCGGACGTTGCCTGTCAGCCCCTCCTTCGGCAGCGGAAGGCTTGCGCGCAGGTACTTGCTGGGTTTGAGCTCCCCCTGGTAGACCACCCGGGCTACGCCATCTGGGCACGTGATGATGTCGAGCGTGTCTTCGGGAATCTTGCCCCACCCGACGTCGATCTGGTCGCGCTCGCCGGAGTCGGCGGCATGGACTAGCAAGGCCTTGATGGCAAGAGGCGTCAGATTGCCGCCCAGGATCGCCCGGATACCAACCGCGCTGCGCAGAAGGTATGGCGCCGCGAAACTCGTTCCGAGTTGCGGGGTCAGTACCGGCTTTGCGTTTGGCGCGAGGACGTGGAAGTATTTGGATGCCGGGTTGCCGCCGAAGGCCATCAAGTCTGGCTTGACGACACCGGGGCTGCGGCCAGGCCCGATCGCGCTATAAGGTGCACGCGCCCAACCCGCGCCCGTGTCATCGGCCGCGCCGACTGCGAGGGCATTCACGCAGTCCGACGGGACCTGCACGCGGTTGTAGCCAAGCTCGCCGTCACGTTCTCCGTTGTTGCCCACGGCAACCGTCATGAGGGTATCGCCATCGCTGAGCAATTCGTCAATAACGGACGTCCAGGTGTGAACCTCTTGATCCTCCACTTCGAGGTCCGGTCCCAGGCTCAGGTTGATGAACTCGTAGGATCGCGACAGCAGGACCTGTTCGATGAGGCCGAGCGTGCGGTACAACTCCAGCGGGTCTTCGCCGCTCGATTCTTGGTCGAGCACGCGCAAATGGTCTACGGGGGCGAAGGGCCGGCCAGCCATGCCGTTGGGCTGGATCGGACCGAACAACACAGCCGATGTCACGCCCAGGCCGTGTTCAGGGCCGTCCGGGTCATCGTCAGCGTCTTCGTCGAGCTTGCGATACGAGCGCAGCCAGGGACCGATGGGGTGGTGCTTTGGTAGTCCCCCATCCAGAATGGCGACACGCGGCTCAGACGACAGGGCCTGCTCGGTGGGAAGGCTGCACCCCACCGAGGGTCCACCGCTGCGTTGCAGCGGGCGAATACCGCGAAGCTTGGGCACCGGCCGTATCACCCGGACGAAGGCGAAGCTGGCCAGCTTCTCGACTTCGCGCGGCTTGCCTTCGATCGGCACGAACCACAAGTTGCCAGCGACGAAATCAACTTCACTGTGGACCTTCACACCCTCCCTCTGGGCGAACTTCACGAAAGCCTTCTGGATGAGGCCAGGATCTTCGTCGGGCAACAGGTGCAGGCCGACCTCGAAGAATCGATCCTTCGGTCCGCCCAGGCTCACGATCCGTTGCGCCGGAGCGAAGGCGGCGAACTGTTCGATGTGGACCAGGTCGTCACCCTCGTCCGACTCCGCCTCGATCGTTTTCGTCCATTGCGAAAGGTTGCGGAAGGCCTGGCGTTTGCCGGCGACGAACAACTCGGTCGTCGTGGTTTCCTGCGGCGGCCCTTTGCGGGTCCAAGCCTGCGGCTTGACCTTGACGGTACGACTGCCGATGGACTCCAGGCCCGTGCTGCGCAACAGGCCGGTCGGGAAGTAGGAACGAGCGATGAAACTGGGGTTCATCATCAACCGGGCCACTGCGAAGTCGCCCGGGCAAGCGTCTGTAGGCAGTTCGTCCAGCGCGTTTGCAACACTTCGGAATTGAGGAACCAATCGTTCCCGAGCCTGCGCGAACGTGTAGACCTCGGCTTTGCCAGGCATGCGCTTCGGGCCAACGATGTCGTGTGTCAGCAGTTCGCCACGACCGATCAGGAAGTTGGTTTGGCTCATGCGTCAGCCTTTCTCCGTGGTGCGGCCTTTCGTGCCGCAGGGGTCTCGTTGGTGTACTTGCGAATCGTGTCCCGGCTCACGCCCGTGATATCAGAGACGGAGTGTTGGGACAAGCGGGTCTGCTTGGCCAGCATCACTGCCAGGTCGATGCGACCCTGCCTGTCGAGCGCCAAGGCACGTGCCTTCATGAAATCTTCAACCAGATCAGCATCGGTGGTCGTGCCCAGGGCCACGGCGCGCCGGAAGCGCTGCACATCTCGCTCAATGTCGCTGAACGAGTGCCCGGCGAACGCAAACACCAGGATGTCGATCCACCGAGCAAAGAGAGCGTAGTCTGGCCCCAGGAAGCGCTTGATGGCTTCCTTGACGGCCTGTTCATCGGGCGTCTTGAATTGGACCACCAGATCGAAGCGGCGCCATAGCGCCGGATCGATCAGCTCCGGGTGGTTAGTGGCCGCCAGCAATACGCTGCTAGCGGGCCATTCATCGACTTCCTGAAGGATCACCGTGACCAAGCGCTTGAGTTCGCCGACATCGCTGTCATCGCTGCGCCGTTTGGCGATGGCGTCGATCTCGTCCAGCAGCAGCACGCAGGGCTCGCGTTTGGCGAAGTCGATGGCGGCCCGCAGATTGGCGCCGCTCTTACCCAGCAAGCTGCTCATCACGGCGGTGAGGTCGAGCACGTACAGAGGCACCTTCAATTGCGCTGCAAGCCAGCGGGCCGTGAGCGTCTTGCCGACCCCGGGTGGTCCCACAAAGATAGCCGAACGGGTTGGTGTCAGCCCCATGGCCTGGAGCCGGTCGCTCTGCCGGCGCTCGGCGATGAGTTGCCCCAGGGCATCCTCGATATCGCCGGACAGTAGTGGCGCGTCTTTCGTGGGCGCGTCCTTGAACACCTTCAAGAGCGAGAGACGGGACTCATCATCTACCGGCAAAACCTGGGGCGCCGAGGGCTGGGGCGGCAGCTTGCGCATGGGAGAAACACTGCGCACCGGCTTCGACTTCAGGAACAGTTCAAGCTGCTCAGCCAAGTCGGGCGCCGTCCCACGGTACTTACGGACCAGCCTTGCCGCGAACAGGCGCACGTCCTCCGCCTGCTCTGCCAGAGCCAAGCGGACCATCTGGGCTAAATCTGATTGTTCTTCCTTCATTTCGCCCACTTCATCATTAAGTCATTGATTTATTTGAACAAATAAATTTACATTTTTGGACTAGACGTATTGTCTCACAAGTCGAGAAGAGTTGGGCGGCGTCGATGCCAGTGGCGGTGCAGCCTGGTAGTCGACCGATATGCGAGGGTGCACCTGACAACCCCGTCCTTTGCCGAGCATGGGCTGATCTGAGCCTGCGCAACCGGAAGCCGCATGGGCTTCCGGTTTTCATGTGCCGTGGACACCGCGCCATGGCATGGCACGAGGAATTTGCATGGACAGGGGTAGGGCTGGCTTGCTGCTGCACCCAGCGTGCCACGTCGTTCTCGCCGTCAAGGTCGGCGCGCATCGGAGATGCGCTGGCGGCCCGGCAGTCCGTCTTCGAACCTTGACCGCTGCGCTGCGCCGTGACCCGGAGGCTGCGGGCAATCCCGCCCGGCATTCCTTCTGGAGTTCACTATGAACGCACTCATTACCGACGAGCAGCGAGTGCTGCTGCTGGCAAACGGCCGCGAATCCCTGCAGAACCCCGACTTCGACCCACCGCCCGTGGTCAAGCTGTTTACACCCGACGCCAGCGCGACCTGGCTGCTGACCGAAATCGACCCGGACGACCACGACCATGCTTTTGGTCTGTGCGACCTGGGTCTGGGTGCACCCGAGCTGGGCTGGGTCAGTCTTCAGGAACTGATGACGGTGCGGGGTCGGCTCGGCCTGCCAGTTGAGCGCGACCTGCATTTCCGTGCCGAGAAACGGCTGAGCGCCTACGCCCAAGTCGCAAGGCTGGCCGGACGCATCGTCGTCTGACCATTCGCCAGGGCGTCGCAGACGCCCTGGCTTTCAGGGTTTGAGCAGATCCGGCAGGCAGTCAGCAAAAGCTGGCTGGATCTTGCTCATCGTTCTGGAGATGGCCTCATCGCCTGTGAGGATGGCCATCGTCATGCCGGTCATGGTGGTAAGGCCGTTCGAGTTGCGCAGCACCTGTAGCGCCAAATGCACCGGAAATCCCTCGGCGCTGCGCCGCAAGGGGTGAATGCCGCCATACACGAAGGAATTCATGGCGTTCCAGGAGACGTCCTTGAATTGGACCAGCATCTGGTGAGCTGCGGCTGGAACACCATGTCCTACCTGCTTGCCCATCTGATCGATCATGTCCTTCGCGCTGGGTAGGTTCTTGGCGGCCTGTTCGGCTTCCAGCGTGAGCGGGGCCGACAGCTTCTCGATGGCCGCATCACTGGCGGCATAGATCAGCCACATCGCGCGGGTCAGCGCTTCGAACTGCAGCCGCATCAGGCTGACGGCAGAGGTCGGCATCCCCAGTGCCATCAAGGCGCGCAGTGCCGTTGCATGTCCCATGGCCACCACGCACATGCCTAACGCGACCTCACCGCGCGGAGATCCGTCGAACGCCGCGTCGTCGAGCAACTCGTTCAGCCGCTCGTGCAAGGCATCGGAGCGTTGAAACATTTGCTCCAGCGGGTCATCGGGATGAGCTTGTTCTCTCTCGGGCATGTCGTCATCGTAAGGCCTGCTATGCACTCGGGCATCCCCGGCCTTTTGGGAGATGGCCGGTCGCGCTGTCGTGCTGCGCACCGAGCCCCTTGCAGGGTCTCGCCCCCTTCGGGCTTCCATCGTTCCCTCGCTCCGCTCGGCTGACGCCTCCGGCCCGGCTTCCTGATCCGGGCCTGCGCGCTTCGCTTGCCGTGCGGTCGGCACACAGGGATGGCCGTTGCCAGGTTCAGCCGTCTCCCCTGACTCCATCACCTTGCTCGCGACTGTAGCCCGCGGCCGTGTGCCGTCAAGGCGCGCCGGGCCGTGTCCTCGGCTGCGCCTGCGGGCCGCACCAACCCTGCGCTTGTCTCCTTGACGACCCCCGGCCACGGGCTCCCTTTCGTCGCGGGCGATGAACTCAGGAAAGACGGTGGCAACGAGGCCAACCGGGTTCTTCGTGCCGACCGCACCGAACAGCCACCAAGGCTGGGCTCCGAATCTAGGAATCCGGTGTGCAGTTTCTTCAACAGCCAACTTTGTCAGGAGAAAGTCCATGCAACTCGCCTCTCGCTTCGCTTCCCGCTCCCCGGTGCTGCGTTCGGAACATCCCTTGTCGGATGAGCAAATCCGTACCGTCGTGCCGTCCATCTTCGCGGACGCGCCGCACGAAAGCCGCTCCGAGCGGTACAGCTACATCCCCACCGCTGCGGTGTTGACCGAGCTTCGCAAGGAGGGTTTCCAGCCCTTCATGGTGTGCCAGACCCGCGTGCGTGCCGAGGACCGCCGCGACTTCACCAAGCACATGATCCGGCTGCGCCACGCCAACCAGATCAACGCCCGCGAGGCCAACGAAATCATCCTGCTGAATTCCCATGACGGTACCAGCAGCTATCAATTGTTGGCGGGGATGTTCCGCTTCGTCTGCAAAAACGGGCTTGTCTGCGGGGACACCGTGGCCGATGTACGGGTGCCCCACAAAGGCGATGTGGCCGGGCACGTCATCGAAGGTGCCTATCAGGTGTTGGGTGGCTTCGCGCATGCGCAGGAATCGCGCGAATCGATGCAAGCCATCACGTTGGATGCGGGGGAATCGGAAGTGTTCGCCCGTGCCGCGCTGGCCCTCAAGTACGACGACCCGGCCAAGCCCGCGCCGATCACGGAATCGCAAATCCTGATGCCCCGCCGTGTGGACGACCGTCGCCCCGATCTGTGGTCGGTCTTCAACCGCACCCAAGAAAACCTCTTGAAGGGCGGACTGCAAGGCCGCACCGCCAATGGCCGCAGGCAGCAGACCCGCCCGGTGCAAGGCATCGATTCCGATATTCGCCTGAACCGCGCTTTGTGGCTGCTGGCCGATGGCATGCGCCAGCTCAAGGCCTGACCCCTCCACGCAGATCACCCGCCGGAGGGGCGGTTCCCCTCCATTCCCTGTTTGTTTCATTCCATTGGAGATTCACCATGAACGCCGTTACCCAGACCGAAGCCCAAGCCGTCAACGCCGCCGCCAGCAGCGCCGCCAACGCATTGCAAGCCGCCGACCCGAGCAAGCACATGATCCTGGTGCCGCTGTCGCGGCTGGTGTTGCGCCCCACGGGTCGCAACGTGCGCAAGACCCCGCGCATGTCCATTCCCGAACTGGCCGCATCGATCCAGCGCGTGGGCCTGCTGCAAAACCTGATCGTGATTCCCGCTGCCGATGGCCTGCATTACGAGGTGGTCGCCGGTGGCCGCCGCCTAGCGGCCCTCAAGCTGCTGGCGAAAAAGCACCGCATCGCCAAGGACTGGAATGTGCCTTGCCTGCAAGTGGCCGATGGCACGGCCCGCACCGCCAGCCTCACCGAGAACGTGCAGCGCGAAGCCATGCACCCGGCCGACCAGTTCGAGGCCTTCGCCGCGCTGGTGGCCGAAGGTCGGCCCATCGAGGACATCGCGGCGGACTTCTCCGTCACGCCGCTGGTGGTGCAACGCCGCTTGAAGCTGGCCAACGTCTCGCCGCGCCTGATGGCCGACTATCGCGCCGAGGCCGTCTCGCTGGATCAGTTGATGGCCCTGGCCCTCACCGACGACCACGCGGCGCAGGAAAGCGCCTTCTACGATGCACCGACGTGGCAGCGCCAGCCGTCCGCGCTGCGCAAACGACTGACCGAGCGCGAAATCGACGCCTACCGGCATCCGTTGGTGCGTTTCGTCGGGCTGGACGCCTACGAGCAGGCGGGCGGCGGTATCCGGCGCGATCTGTTCGCGGAGGACGATGCGGGCGTGTACCTGACCGATGCCGCGCTGTTGGAACGACTGGCGCAGAACAAGCTGGCGGGCATCGCCGCCGAGGTGAAGGCCGAGGGCTGGGCTTGGGCCGATGCCACGCCGGGCATGACCCATGCCGACCTGCACGCCTTCCAGCGTGCGCCGAGGGAGCGCCGCGATCCGAGCAAGCGCGAAGCACAGCGCATCGAGAAGCTGCAAGCCAAGATGCAGGAGGTGGCCGAAGCCATTGATGCCGCGACGGACGCCGAGGACGAGGACAAGGCCGACGCTTTGCAGGAGGAAGGCGAAGTCCTGGGCGAGCAGTTGCAGGCGCTGGAAGATGGCTTGCAGGGATATGCCGCGAACGTGAAGGCCGCAGCCGGTGCCATCGTCACCATCGACCGCAACGGGCAGGCCGTGATTCATCGCGGGCTGCTGCGCGAAGCCGAGGCCAAGGCGCTGCGCACACTGGAGAAGCTGCGCCAAGGGTTCAGCGACCCAGATGCCGCGAACGATGACGAAGGCGAGGAAGACATGCAGCCGAAGGCCGCAGCGATTTCCGACCGACTGGCCCAGCGCCTGAGCGCCCATCGCACCGCCGCGCTGCAAATCGAGGTGGCCCGGCATCCGCAAGTCGCGCTGGCTGCGCTGGTGCATGGCATGGTGCAGACCGTCTTGCAGGGCCGCTACTACGGCCACGATATTCCGCTGGGCGTGAGCCTGAAAGTCCAAGACCGGCTGGAAGGCATGGCCCCGGACTGGCCCGAGTCGCCTGCCGCCGTCGCGCTGCACGAATTGCAGCTGGCGTGGGGCGGCAAGCTGCCCGAGGACAGTGCCACACTGTTCGCAGCGCTGCTGGCGATGGAGCAAGGCGAACTGGTCAAGCTGCTGGCCGTGTGCGTGGCTTCCACGGTGGACGTGGTGACGCCTCGCGCCACACCGCATCAGCCCGGCGAGGAACTGGCGCAGGCTGTGGGCCTCGACATGGCCGCATGGTGGCAGCCGACCGCCGAGGGGTATTTCAAGCACGTTCCGAAGACGGCGGTTTTGCAAGCCGTGGGCGAGTTCGCGCCCGACAGCGTCCACCGGCTGGCAAAGCTCAAGAAGGCCGACATTGCCAGCGAGGCCGAGCGGCTGGCGAAGGGCTCGGGCTGGATGCCTGCCATCTTCAAGGCCGAAGGCCCACAGCAGCCAGTGAAGGAAAGCGCGCAGGAGGCAAGCCCGGAGCAGGACGCCCCGGAGGATGCCGAGGCAATGGCGGATGAACCCGCCGAAGCGCTGGCCGCTTGATCCACGCCGAAGGCAAGCGCCCCGGCCTCGACCGGGGCGCTTCGCTGAAAGGAGAAGCCCCCATGACCTGCACCACCACCAGCCGCCCGCGCATGGCGGCGGTCTATGCACCCGGCACGGTGCGCGCCCGCCGCTGGCACGGCGATGGCGACGTGCGCGGCTACCGCCCGCCCTCGGGCTGGTCGGCCCGCGCTGACCTCATCGACATACATCCCATCACGGGCCGCGCCTTGCCGCGTGCCGTGTGGTGGATCATCGAGACGAAGGAATGACCGCGTTCAGCACCGCGCCCAGGTCGTTCCATCCTGGGCGCGGTGAAACGCAAAATCCGGGCGCGGCGGTGGCCGCGCCCGGTGTTGAAGCCGAACATCACGCCGCCGCCTTCGCTGGCACTCAGGCGGCGGCGTTGAAGGCATCGCTGTACTGCGCGATGCCTTCGGGCACTGGCCCGTGGAAGGCCAGTGCCATGAAATAGCCGGGCAGCACGCCCGGCAGTTGCAGGCCCGCGTGGGCCTGGAAGCCAAAGCGCGCGTAGTACGCGGGCTCTCCGAGCAGCACACAGCCTGCGGCCTGCATGGCCAGCAGTTCAGACAGCGCCTGTTCCATCAGGCGCGAGCCGATGCCGTGCCCCTGCCTCTGCGGCAGGACGGAGATCGGCCCCAGGCCGTACCAGCCTTTGGCCTTATAGCCGTGGTCGTTGGTGATAGTCACGGGCGACAGGGCCACATGGCCGATGACCTGGCCATGTTCTCCGGCCACGAGGGAAAGTGTCAGCTCATTTGCGTTGCGCAGTGCGCGCACGATGAATTGCTCCGTGTGGCTGGTGTGCGGTGCATCAGCGAAGGCAGCGATGGTCACGGCCTCGATGGCGGCAATGTCGTCCGGGGTTTCGTGTCATAGCTGGATGGTCATAGTGTTCTGCGTTCCCTGCTGAAAATATAGAACGGCCTGGGCGTGTCGGCGCGGTGCGCCGCCGGGCTATCGGTCTGCGCCCCGTGCCGACTTCGCTGTCACGGCCATTCGGCTTCAATCCCTCACGCCTTCGCGCCTGCGGCGCTGCGCGCTTCGCTTGCCTCCGGGGGAAAGCCCTGCGGCCTATCCCCGCCGCGCGATGCTTGGCGCCCCTGCAGTCCCCGAACCGGCGGTGCCGGCTCGGCCACGCCAGCGACGTCGCACGCTATGGCGTGTCACTCTTATCCGCCACAGTCTCCAACTCCTGGCGCACGTGCACCAGAAGCTGATCGACCTGCTGCAGATCGTCGCCGGCATAGGCCAGCGTCAGCAGCGTGAGCGGGTGCACCTCCAAGACCTCGCACAGCTCGGCCAGCTTGTTCAAGGTGGGGCTTTTGAGGTCGCGCTCCAGCGTGCTCATGTAGGTGCGGCTGGACACGTCGGAGAACGCCTCCTGGCTCAATCCACGCGCTTTCCTGATGGTCTTTAGTGCCTCCGACAATGTATGTTTCGCTGCCAACCTTGGATCTCCCCAAAATCCAAGATGACAGCCGATTGCGCCCTATAGGACTACAATCTATAGTGTTCAACTATGACCGCCTCCCGCTTTCGTGCTTTTACGGAAATCCGTATCTGCGGCTTCTCACAGAAGCGCAAAGCCGCGTCCGTGCCTTTCCACAAACCCGCCAATGCGGTTTTGCGCTTTCACGCTTCGGCGGTTTTGTGCGAATGAGGGGACGCCCATGAACCAGCTCATCACCGAGGACGAGCGCAGGCTGTTGCTGGAACACGGCCAGGCCCGCGCCGCTGGCCGGGTCATCGACCCGCTGCCCGTGGTGCGGCTGTTCACGCCGGATGCACACGCCACCTGGCTGCTTGTGTCGCTCGACCCCGCCGACGGCGATACGGCCCATGGCCTAATCGACTTGGGGATCGGCATGCCGGAGCTGGGCAAAATCAAGCTGTCCGACCTCGCATCCATCGTCGGGCCGAGCAAACAGCCCGTGATGCGGGACCGGTATTTCCGGGCGGTGCGCCCGTTGTCGGAGTACCTGCGGCTGGCCCAGGAGAACGGCTCCGTCCTCGATTGAGCCATTCGTGCTCTGGTCAAGCCGGGCGCATTGAGACTATTTTGGTCTTGCTCCAGACCCATCAGGTCTTAGTCCGCACTGCCGCACCAAATCGGTGCCATCGTGACGCAAACGGTCATGATGCCGGCCGTGGCATCGGGCACGGTGGATATCGCAGGAGGCGCGCATGTTCTCGCGCGCCACCGTCGCATTCAGACGATCCATGCAACCCATCGGATGCATTTCGTCTTGACACGCAAGTTACCAATCTACCAGCTTATTCACGATTGGATGCTAGTTTGATGCGGTGACGTTTGCGTGTGAAACCGGTGACGGCCGTCCTGCTCTACAGGAGCTTGCGTCATGGCCGAGCCGCACCACCTCGCGCACTGGTATCCGACTGCCGCCTACCTCTACGTCCTGTGCCTGGACACGCTTGCACTGGCCTGGGAGTACCTGCGCCGTCATCCCGACTACAACCTTGACTGGCTGCGCCGTGCGCGCCGCCCCGATGCTGCGCATCGCTGGGGCTTGCGTCTGCTGGAAGACCCAACCCTGGATGCGCGTGACGCGCATCCGGCCTGGCTCCCCGGCCATGAGGCCGTGGTGCAGCTTCACCCGGATGCCGACCCGCCGCCGGATGCCACCGCCTTCGCCTTCTGGCGCATCCCTGGCCACAAGCAGCTGCTGCACGACGGCAAGGGGCTGGCGCTGATCGCTCGCAGCCCCGGCCTTTGCCAGCGCTATGCGCTGGCGCCTGGCCTGGAGGACGGCATGGCCGTGGCCCATGCCTATCGTGGCCGTCGCGCCGCCCCTGTGGCCTCTATGCCTGGTACGCCTGCGTCAATGGCTCGGCCCAGGCCGCCCCCTGCGGCGCTGCTGGAGCTGCACACCCTGCAGGCGCTCGATGCGACCCTGGCGGGTGCGTCCTTACGCGACGTAGCTGAAGGCTTGTTCGGCGCGGATGCCGCAGCTGGTTGGTACAGCGACGGCGGCCTGCGCTCCAAGGTGCGCCGTATCGCCGCCTAGCACAACTGCCGCCGCTTGAGAAGGGTCGTTTTGAAGAGAGCGCAAAACGACCCTGAGCACGAGGGCTTCGTTTTCTGAGACTGCCTCCATCCGGTTGCGCTGTGTGGCCGGAGCCCTGCAACCGATGGAGGTTCTCACCATGCGTCCTGCTCCCTTGCGGCCTGCCGCTACTGTCTCGACCGCTGCCGCGCAACCGCAGCGTTATCTCACCAACGACGAGGCTGCCGATTACCTGCGGCTGTCGCCGCGCACGCTGGAAAAGCAGCGCGTGCTGGGTGGCGGCCCCAAGTTTCGCAAGTTCGGCCGCCGCGTCATGTACGCCGTGGCCGACCTCGATGCCTGGGCTGCGGATCGCAGCTTCGAGAGCACGTCCGATCCCGAATACGCCGAGCAGCACTCGGCGGACAGCCGTGCGCGCTGATCGCTGGAGTGCGGGTGGCCTTCGCCATGTCCAGCCCATCCGGGGCAGTCAGGCAGGAGCGCGAACAGCTCGATCTGTTCCGCGCCTTGCCGGGCAACATGGCGCCGCGCGACAGCCAGGACCTGATGGCCTTTCCGTTCTTCTCGCTGGCAAAGTCGCGGCGCACGGCGCCCATCGACTTCCAGGCCAGCGGCGTGACGATCCGCGTGGAGGGCACGCAGGAGCACGGCATCGCCACGATTTGGGACGCGGACGTGCTGATCTGGGCGGCTTCGCAGATCGTGGAAGCCCGCGACGCGGGCTTGCGCCCGTCGCGGCTGATGCAGGCCACGCCCTACGAGATCCTGCGCTTCATCGGGCGCGGTACGTCGCTGCGAGACTACCAGCGCCTCAAGGCGGCGCTGGATCGCCTGCAATCCACGACGGTGGCCACGTCGATCCGCGAGACGACTGGGCGGCGCCTGCATCGCTTCTCGTGGATCAACGAGTGGAAGGAGCTGGCCGATGCCAAGGGCACGCCCTTGGGGCTGGAGCTGATCCTGCCGGACTGGTTCTATGCGGGCGTGCTCGATGCCGCGCTGGTGCTGACCATCGATCCGGCGTATTTCCAGCTGACGGGCGGGATCGAGCGGTGGCTGTACCGTCTGGTGCGCAAGCACGGCGGGCGACAGCCGGGCGGCTGGCAATTCGACTTCCGGCACCTGCACCGCAAGTCGGGCAGCACGGCCAAGCCCTACGACTTCGCCTGCGACCTGCGCGCCCTGGTGGCGCGGCAGTCGCTACCGGGCTACGTCCTGGGCATCGAGCGGCTGGATGGCGCCGAGCTGCTGACGTTCCGGCCAGGGCGTCCCGTGCCGTCCGCGGCACGGGGATAAACGGTGCGCGCCCTGTGGACGGACTCGTGCTATCAGGCGTGCCCGGTGTCGTGCTATCAGGCGTGGGACTATCGTGCTATCAGGCGTGTCCATCGGCCGCAAAGCCAATGCTGGCGCGGGTTTCGGCCTCCCTTAACTTCCCTAACTTAAAACATCTAACTGATAGTAGAAGCGCCGCGCCACGGTGGACAACCACCACGCTGCCCGAAATCCAGCTGCAACAGCCAGGCTTTCCAACGCGGAGGGCCAGGCCATGATCGTCGCGCTGCTGAACCAAAAAGGCGGCGTGGGCAAGACCACGCTCGCCACCCACATCGCCGGCGAGCTGGCGATGCGCGGGCAGTCGGTCATCCTGCTGGATGCCGATCCACAGGGCTCCGCGCTGGACTGGACACAGCGCCGCAGCCAGCAAGGTTTGCCAAGGCTGTTCAGCGCCGTGGGCCTCGCACGCGAAACGCTGCATCAGGAAGCACCAGAACTCGCCAGGCGGGCCGATCATGTCGTCATCGACGGCCCGCCGCGCATCGCCGCCTTGGCGCGCTCCGCGCTGCTGGCGGCCGAGCGCGTGCTGATCCCGGTTCAGCCCAGCCCCTACGACCTGTGGGCTTCTGCCGAGATGGTGGCGCTGATCCGCGAGGCGCAGGTGTTCCGGCCAGCGCTGCGCGCGGCCTTCGTCATCAATCGGCGCGTCAGCACCACCGTAATCGGACGCGAGGCACGTGGCGCGCTGGCCGAGCAGCCGCTGCCTGCGCTGCGCGCGGAAATGCATCAGCGCATCGTGTTCGCCGACAGCGTGGCCGCTGGCCGGCTTGCACGCGAGACGGCGCCGGACAGCGCCGCCGCGCGCGAAATCGCTGCGCTGGTCGATGAACTGCTGCGGTGGCCGTCATGAGCAGTCCCGCCAGCAAGCGCACGGCAAAGCGCGTCGGTATCGGCGCGCGTCCGCCCGCGAATCCGCACGCTGAGGCGTGGATTCGCCAGGGCAGCGCCGATGACCTCCAGAAAGGCGACCTCTACACAGCTCGCCTGACCCTCGACATCACGCCCGCCATGCGGGCGCGCATCAAGGTATCGGCCTTCACGCTAGGCGTGACGGTGGCCGATCTGCTGCGCGCGCTGCTGGAGCGCGAATTCCCGGAGAAGTCCTCATGAACACGTCCGCCTCAACGACTTCGACTGCATCGGCACCGCCGTCCATCCCGCCTGTCGGCGTGGCCGACGGCGTGCCGCTGACGCGCGTTGCGCTCGCATACATCGACCAACGCTTCGACCTCTACCTGCGCTTCGGTGATCCTGCTCACATCATCCGGTTGGATCGCTGGCGCCGCTGCGCGGTGTTCACTCCGAATGCGGTTCTCTGCCGCATCCGTTGGCAGGCCAACGACTACGGCACGATCCGCTGGCAGCTCATGGTGATGCAGGCGTGCATGTCGATGGATGGCGCGCAGCGCATCCCCGGCGTGCAGCCAGGCGCGCGCCTGTTGCTGCACGCCGAGGGTGAGCAGTCGGTGCGTGCGGTGCTGGCACGCATCGACGCCATCGAGGCGCTGGGCATCGTGCCTGCTGGCGCTTCGCCCGCGTACTGGCGCACGCTGGGCAACCGGCTCGCGGCGCGCCTGCAGTTGCCCGAATACAGCGCCGAGCGGCACGCCGCCTGGCTGGCCGGGAGAGCGCTGTCATGACCACGATTTCTGTTTCCACTGCTGTCACGCATCCTCGCTCGCGCCTGCGCGCTCGCATCGTGCTGGCGGGCCTGTCCGTCTGCGGCCTCGCTGCGCTGGCCTGGGCGTCCTTCGTGCATCCACTGCCGCGCCTGACCTACAACCCGTCCGACAGCGTGGCGGTCGGTTGGTATCGCGTCGATCCGCTCGACCATCGCACCAGCTCGCCGCCACATCCTTTGTCCGTGGGCAGCATCGTGCTGGTGCCGCTGCCTGCCGAGGCTGCCGCGCTCGCTGCGCAGCGCGGCTACCTGCCGACGCGCATCCCGTTGCTCAAGCGCGTGGGCGCGGTGGCGCCGCAGGAGGTGTGTATCGCCGACGGCAGAGTCCTTATCGACGGCGTGCCTTCGGCCGCCGTGCTGTCTGCCGATCGCTGGGGCCGGCCGCTGCCATCCTGGCAGCAGTGCCACCGCCTTCGGCCTGGCGAGCTGTTCCTGCTCAGTGTCACCAATCCGGCGTCGTTCGACAGCCGGTATTTCGGGCCGGTCAGCGCAGCCGCCGTGATCGGCGTTGCGCGTCCGGTCTG
The DNA here is from genome assembly GCA_017307865.1 of Burkholderiales bacterium. Classification (GTDB taxonomy): domain Bacteria; phylum Pseudomonadota; class Gammaproteobacteria; order Burkholderiales; family Burkholderiaceae_C; genus Ottowia; species Ottowia pentelensis. The sequence goes on from JAFKGE010000068.1 coordinate 22,900, forward strand.
GTTGGAGTCGCGCCCATGACGGCCGCCGATTCGCTGCGCATCGTCGTGCTATTGGGCGTGTCGTTCGGGCTGCTGTCGCGGTGTCGTCGTGCGTGCAGTGCGAGCGCATCCGCGCGGCACTTCGCGCTGCCTCCGGCGCAGCCGTCCCACGTGCAGGCGTCTTGCCTCGAACACGGCTGGCCTGCGGCCATCGCCGTGTTCGCCGGTGCGCTGGCTGCTGGTGCAGCCTTGCCACCGGGCCGCAGTTGCCGGGAGCGGATGCGAGAGGCAAATGCGGAAGGCAAGACAAAAGGGTGCGGCACCTGTCGGCCCGCAAAGCCAGTCTGCACATGGGGGTGGCGCGACACGCAGCGGCTTCGCCACCGTGCCGCGTGGGGCGCGAAGCCCGCGCCGATGCGGGCATGTCCGCGTGCTTCGCACGCCCGGACACGCCAGAACTTGCAAGGAGCACAGCCATGACCGACCGCCGCGACGACGATTTCCGCATCCGTCCCAGCGCCCCGAAGAACCGGGGCCAGAGCTTCGTCTCCAAGGTACTCAAGCAGGCGGGCAAGGCCAGCGGCGGTAAGTCCTCGGTGCGCCGTCCTGGTGGCAGTAGCAAGAGTGCCGGCTCCGGCCAGCGGCCCGGCTCACGCTTGGGACGCGGCCACACGGCGGCGCGCTTCGCGGGGGCGAAGCTCACGTCCATGTCGCGGCGTGTGACCATCAAGACGCTGCTGCTCAATCAGCACCGAGCCAGCCCGCAGTCGCTTGCCAAGCACCTGCGCTATATCGAGCGCGATGGTGTGGGCCGCGATGGCGAGTCGGGCCAAGCCTACGGGCCGCAGACCGATGCCGCCGACCTCGATGCGTTCAAGGAACGCTGCGCCGACGACCGGCATCACTTCCGCTTTATCCTTTCGCCCGAAGATGGCGCGGAGCTGGAAGACCTGCGCACCTATACCCGGCACCTCATGGGTCGCATGGAGGCCGACCTTGGCACGGGCCTCGATTGGGTGGCCGTCAATCACTGGAACACCGACAACCCGCACACGCACATCGTCGTGCGCGGGCGCGACGACACCGGCAAAGACCTCATCATCGCGGGCGACTACATCGCCGATGGGTTCCGCCATCGCGCCGCCGAACTGGCGACCGAATGGCTGGGGCCGCGCACCGAGCTGGAGATCCAGCAGACCTTGCGGCGCGAGGTGGATCAGGAGCGGTGGACGAGCCTGGATCGCACCTTGAAGCGCGAGGCCGGCGACGATGGCATGGTGCATGTCGAACGGCTCAACGAACCCCGACTGCAACGCCAGCGTCTGCTGCTGATCGGCAGGTTGCAGCGTTTGCAGCGCCTGGGCCTGGCCGACGAGGCCCAGCCCGGCACGTGGACCGTCCACAACGATGCGGAAAAGACCCTGCGCGCCCTGGGCGAGCGCGGCGACATCATCCGCACCATGCAGCGGGCCATGCGCGGCGAGCCACGCGAACTGGCGGTGTTCGAGCCTGGGGACGATGGCCGAACCATCCTCGGCCGCGTGGCCGCGAAGGGGCTGGCCGACGAACTGCACGACCGGGGCTATCTGGTCATCGACGGCGTGGACGGCAAGGCCCACTACGTTGCGCTCAACGCCCGCGACGAGCTGGCGAACTATCCGACCGGCGCCGTGGTGGAGGCAAGGAGATCGGCTGACGTGCGCGCGGCCGACAAGAACATCGCCGCGTTGGCGAGCGATGGCCTGTACCGCACCGACCACCACCTTGCCATCGCGCAGGGTCAGGCCGTGCCCGGCCGCGATCCGCAGGAAGTGGTCGCGTCCCACGTCCGCCGGCTGGAAGCCTTGCGCCGTGCCGGTATCGTGGAACGGGTGGCCGAGGGGCTATGGAAGGTGCCGGACGACTTGCCCGAGCAGGGCCGTCGCTACGATGCGCAGCGCCTGGGCGGCGTGGCGGTGGAGCTGAAATCGCACCTGCCCATCGAGCGGCAGGCCCGCGTGATCGGAGCCACCTGGCTCGACCAGCAGTTGATCGGCGGCGGCTCGGGCCTGGGCAACCTGGGCTTTGGCAGCGAGGTCAACCAGGCGATGCAGCAGCGCGCCGAATTCCTGGCCGAACAGGGGCTGGCAGAGCGGCGCGGGCAGCGCGTAATCCTCGCGCGCAATCTATTGGCGACACTACGCGATCGGGATGTGATTCGGGCTGCCAAGGATATTGCCACCGAAACCGGGCTGGAACACCGTCTGGCGGCCGATGGCCAGCGCGTGACCGGCATCTACCGGCGCAGCCTCATGCTCGCCAGTGGCCGCTTTGCCATGCTCGATGATGGTATGGGGTTCAGCTTGGTGCCATGGACGCCGGTCATCGAACAACGACTCGGCATGCTGATTTCTGGGCAGGTACATGGTGGCACCCTATCCTGGCAAATCCGACGGCAGCAGGGTTTATCCGTTACCTGACGCCAGCAGCGATTGAGCACCTACCGACCGGATGCGTCTACAGCCGTTCAGCGTCCGGCAAACTGCGGGACTCGCTTTGCGACGAACGCGTGAACCGCTTCCAGCGAATCTGTGGTTTTCGAGGCTCGATTCATTTCGGCCGCCTCCAGCCTCAATGAGGTCGCCAGATCACTCTCGAAGGCAGCGAGTTGCAGGCGCTTGGCGCCCGCATAACCTTGCGTTGGTCCGACCGAAAATTGCACCGCCATACGCCGCGCTTCGCCCAGCAGGCTCTCGCCAGGAACCACTTTCTCGACCAATCCCCAGGCCAAGGCCTCGTCCGAACTGACTACGCGATTGGTCAAGATCATGTCTCGTGCGCGTCGTCCACCCACTGCGCGTGGAAGTAGCCAGCTGATGCCGAAATCCCCCGCGTATCCGAGGCCGGTATGGGCCGCCACAAACTTCGTCCCACTTGCGGCAATCAGGTAGTCAGAGGCCAAGGCAAGCCCGAGACCGCCTCCGGCCTCCGGCTACCGCGCCTTGTACGGCGCAGACTACCGGGAACGGCAGGCTGGCGAATTGAGGAATCATGCTTTCGGCCACTCTCAGTTCGTCATCGACCAAGGTAGACAACGCATCGCCTGCGGCCACCATTTCTTCGATGTCGCCTCCGCAACTGAACATCCGGCCCTCGCCGCGCAGCAGCAAAGCTCGAATCGAGCCATCGCGTTCGACATCTGCAATGACACCAGCGAGCACGTTTACGACCGACGTGCTCAACGCATTCATTTTTTTTGGCGAGTTGAGTGTTATGGTCGCGACGGCACCATTCTTTTCGAGAATTACCGGATTTCCAGGCATGCTGACGTTCCCTGATTGATCAAAATTTCAGCGTCAGCGCGGCGCCATGCGAATGGCACCATCCACACGAATGGACTCGGCATTCATGTAGCCGCAAGTAACGAGAAACTCGACGGCCTGCGCGAATTCATCGGGGTCGCCTAAACGCTTGGGGAAGGGCACGCTGGCCGCCAGCGCCTGTTTGACGTTGTCCGGCAGACCCAGCAGCAACGGTGTACCGAAGATCCCCGGCATGATGGTGTTGATCCGGATCCCTTCGTCCATCATGTCGCGCGCGATTGGCAGGGTCATGCCCACGATGGCTGCCTTGCTGGCCGCATAGCTGGCCTGGCCGACCTGGCCGTCCTGCGCGGCGGCCGAAGCAGTGTTGACGATGGCGCCGCGGTCGCCATCGGCCAGCGGCGCGAGCGTCAACATGCCCGCAGCTGACTTGGCGATGCAGCGGAAGGTGCCCACCAGGTTGATCTGAATGATGCGATTGAAACGATCTGCCGCGCATGGGCGGATTTCGCCGGTTTTCTTGTCGCGGCTGACAGTCTTGACGGCATCGGCAGTGCCGGCGCAGTTGACCAGAATGCGTTCCTGCCCAATGGCCGCGCGGGCCTTGGCGAAGGCGGCGTCCACCTGCTCCTCGGACATCACGTCCACATTGCAGTAAACGCCGCCGAGTTCGCTAGCCAACGCCTGGCCGAAGGTTTCGTTCATGTCGAAGATGGCGACTTTGACGCCATGGCTGGCCAAACGCCGGGCCGTGGCGGCTCCCAGGCCGGAAGCGCCCCCGGTGATGACGGCAGAGATGTCGGAGTTCAGTTGCATGGTTTTTCCTCGATGGGTGAGAAACAGGCGTTATTGGCCGGTAAAGTTGGGTGTGCGCTTGCCTAGGAATGCCGCTTGCCCTTCCAGGTTGTCGGCCGAACGCAAAGCGACGAGGAAATTGCGCTTCTCATGCTCCAGGCCTTGCGCGAGCGGAGTCTCAAAGCTGGCCAGTGCCGCATCTTTCGCCAGCGCCACGGCCAGCGGCGAATTGGCTGCAATCCGGTTGGCCATCGCCAACGCCGTCGGCAGGGCCTGGCCATCAGCCGTCACACAGGGCCATGGCCTTGGACTTACCGATAGCGTGGATCAGGCGCTGCGTGCCCCCGGCACCCGGAATGGCGCCCAGCTTGACTTCCGGCACACCGAAATTGGCGGACTCGCCAGCGATCGCGATGTCGCAGGCCAGCGCTAATTCTGTGCCGCCGCCCAGCGCGAGCTTTTCCACCGCTGCGATGACGGGCTTGGGGAAGCGCTCCAGTTCCGACCAAAAGTGGCCGCCTGCTGCCGCACGATCGCCCAGCAGTGGCTCGGCGCGCAGCGCATCGAAGGCCGTGATGTCGGCCCCGGCGCAGAACACGCCCTCGGCGCCGGTGATGATGACCGCGCGCACGGTATCGTCGTCGCGCAGTTGCACAAGCTGCGCACGCAGGCCATCGAATACCGCGCGGTTCAAGCTGTTCTTCGCGCGCGGGCGGTTGATGGTCAAGGTGGCGATGGCGCCATCGCGGCTGACGAGCACTTCGCTGGCTTCGCTCATGGTGGCGATGGTGGTGTTGGCCGTGCCCGAGGCCTCGCAAATCGTCTGCAGGCCATAGCGGCCGCCCCGGCGCTCCAGCTCGCACAGCAGGTCAGTGAGCATGCGCGCGCCGGTAGAGCCCAGCGGATGGCCGATGGCTATCGAGCCGCCGTTGACGTTGAGGCGGTCGTCCAGGATGCCGAACTCCTGCTGAAACATCAGCGGCACGCCGCCGAAGGCCTCGTTGACTTCGAACAGATCGATATCGTCGAGGGTCAGACCCGATTCCTTCAGTGCCTTGCGGGTGGCGTCGAGCACGGCGGTGAACTGGATCACCGGGTCGGCGGCTGCCACGGCGGTGCTGACGAAGCGCGCACGCGGCTTCAGGCCGTATTGCTTGGCGTAGGCACGGCTGGCGATCAGCAGCGCGGCGGCACCGTCGCTGATCTGCGATGAGTTGGCGGCCGTGGTGGCGCCGTCGGCGGCAAACACGCCTTTCAGCGTGGCCATCTTCTCGGGGTTGGGGTCCGCGCGCACGCCCTCGTCGGCGGCGACGATCGGGCTGTCCGGATCGGCCGGATCCTCGGTCAGCCGCACCAGTTGATCCCTGACGCGGCCAGCCTGCGAGGCCTCGGTGGCCCGCCGATGGCTACGCACGGCGAAGGCATCCAAGGCCTCGCGCGTGAGACCGAAGCGCTTGTTCATCAACTCCGAGGAAGCGCCCTGCGGTATCAGCGGGTTGTCCTGGTAGCGCGCCAGTTCGCTCGGGCTGTATTGCGAGCCCAGCGGCGCGCCGGGCTTGAACGACGGCGGCATGGGGGCCTGCGACATCGACTCGACCCCGGCACCGATGACCAGTTGGTAAGCGCCCGCCCGGATGCCATGCACGGCAAAGCTCACCGCCTGCTGGCCCGACCCGCATTGCCGATCGACCGTCACCGCCGGCACGGATTCGGGCAGCCCCGCCGCCAATACGGCATGACGGCCCAGGTTGCCGTGCTGCTGGTCCCACTGCAGCACGCAGCCGACGATCACATCGTCCAGATCGGCCGGGTTGATGCCGGAGTGCTCGACCAGTTGGCGCAGCGTCTCGCCCAACAAATCGACGGGATGCCATTTCTGCAAGCGCCCGCCGCGCTTGCCCACGGGGGTGCGCAGCGCACCGACGATGACGGGTTCATGGTCATTCATGTTGTTCTCCTGGTTCAAAAGGTTGGCTCACTCGGCGTAGCGGCCCGCATGCTCGGCGCGGATGCGCTTCTTGTCGAGCTTGCCGACGCTGGTCTTGGGGATGGCTTCGACGAACAGGACCTGATCCGGCCACTGCCACTTGGCGAAGGCGCTGCCCAGGTACTCCTTCAGTTGTTCCTGGGTCGCCTGCTGGTCGGGCTTGAGCACCACCAGGGCCAGCGGCCGTTCCTGCCACTTCGAATGCGGAACGCCGACCACGGCGGCGTCGCGCACGGCGGGGTGGCCCATGAGCAGGTTTTCCATGTCGATGGAAGAAATCCATTCGCCGCCGCTCTTGATCACGTCCTTGATGCGGTCGGTAACTTTGAGGTAACCGTTCTCGTCCACCGTTCCGACATCGCCCGAGCGCCACCAGCCGCCTTCCAGGAAACGGTCTGCGGAATCAGGCATGTCGTGGTATCTGGCCGTGATCCAGGGGCCGCGCACGCAAATCTCGCCCGCTGACTTTCCGTCGTGCGGCAAGTCCTTGTCGTCGGCATCGAGGATGCGAATATCCACCCCGGTCAGCACCAGACCCTGCTTGCGCTTGAGGTTCCACTTCTCTTCCTCGGTCAAGCGCTTCTTGAGCGTGGACTTGAGGCGGTTCATCGTCACCAGCGTCGTGGCTTCGGTGGCGCCGTAGGCGTGCACCACCTCAGCACCCGTGAGGTCGTAGAAACCGATCATCATCGACAGCGGCGGCTCGGAGGCGCCAGACAGCATGCGCATGCGGCTGAAGTCCGGCTTGACCTGCATCGTCTCGATGTACTGCAGCATGGGCTGGAAGATGGCCGGTGCGCCGTTGGTGATGGTCACACCCTCAGCGATCATGGCGTCAACCAGCGGCTTGGTGTCTTCGGCAGCGTAGCGGCCCGGCAGCACGATCTTGTCGGCCAGCAGCGTGGCGGCCTGTGGCAGGCCCCAGCACTGCCCGTGGAACATGGGCGTGATGAGCATGACGCAGTCGTCCAGCGTCATGCCCAGATTGGTGGCCATGGCCGTGGAGTGCAGATAGATGCCGCGGTGCGAGTAGTACACGCCCTTGGGCTTGCCTGTGGTGCCGGTGGTATAGCAGGCGCTGTAGGCCGAGGTTTCGTCGATCTCGGGCCAGTCGATCTTCGTGTCGGCGGCGGCCAGCAGGTCTTCGTAGTGCAGCAGCGGTTTCAGCGTGGTCTTGATCTGGTCCAGCGGCTTGTCGGTCATGACAATCCAGCCCTTGATCTGGGGCGAATTCGCTGCGACGGATTCGGCAAGGGGTAGCAATGACTCGTCTACGCAAACGTAGGACACCTTGCTGTGGTCGACCACGTAGCCCAGGTCCTCTGGGCCCAGGCGCAGATTCATCTGCAACATGACAGCACCCAGGCCGGGAAT
>JAFKGE010000069.1 GCA_017307865.1 Burkholderiales bacterium
CTGCCGTTGATGGTGGTGGCGATGCCCGTGCGGCCGTCGAAGTCGACGCGGGTTTCGGCCAGCGTCAGGTCGAAGACGGGGCCACGCAACTCGGGTGGCGTTCCCGTACGGGCTGCTGGCAGGTCTTGCAGTGCCCAGGCGGGCAGTGCGGCATCGAGCGTGCCCAATGCGGTACCCGCCGCCAGCGCCCTCAGAAAGCGCCGGCGCTGGATTGCCTGGCCTGGGGAGACGGAAAAGGAAGGGGTTTGGAATCGCATGCCGCAGATTCTGAAGAGCCCGCCCTTTCAGAAAGATGTTTGCGACATTACATTCCTGTCAGCTTCATGTCGGCAGGCCTTACACGCGGCACACTTGCGCCAGAACCGCATAGGAGCCGAACCGGTGAAGATATTGATCGTCGAAGACGAGCCCAAGACGGGCGAGTATTTGCGCCAGGGCTTGAGCGAGGCCGGGTACGTCGCGGACCTGGTGCCCCATGGCACCGATGGGCTGCACATGGCCTTGCACGGCGCCTACGACCTCGTGATCCTGGATGTCATGCTGCCCGGGCTGAACGGCTGGCAGGTGCTGCAATCGTTGCGCGAGCGCGGCCTGCAAATGCCCGTGCTGTTCCTGACCGCCCGCGACCAGGTCGAAGACCGCGTCAAGGGGCTGGAGCTTGGCGCCGACGACTATTTGGTCAAGCCGTTCTCGTTTGCGGAACTGCTGGCCCGCGTGCGCATCATCTTGCGCCGCGCGCCTGCCGGCAACGAGGCCATGGTGTTGCGCGTGGCCGACCTGGAACTGGACCTGCTGCGCCGCCGGGTCTCGCGCAATGGCCGGCGCGTGGACCTGACGGCCAAGGAGTTCGGCCTGCTGGAACTGCTGATGCGTCGCCACGGCGAGGTCTTGCCACGTTCCCTGATCGCATCGCAAGTGTGGGACATGAATTTCGACAGCGACACCAACGTCATCGAAGTGGCGATGCGACGACTGCGCATGAAGATCGACGAGGGCCACCCGATCAAGCTCATCCAGACCGTGCGCGGCATGGGTTATGTGCTCGACGTACCGCAGGAGGAATAGGTGTTGTTTCGGATTCGTTGGGGTCGGTTGCCGCTGACGCAGCGCTTGACCCTACTCTTCACTGCGGTGGCGGCCTCGGTGGTGCTGGGGCTGGGCGCTTTGTTTCTAGTTGAGACTGAGCGGCATTTCGTCGAGCTTGATCGGATGGCGCTGCAAGACAAACAACACCTGATCGAGGAAATTTTGCGCAATGCCAACTCGGCGGACGACACTCGCCGGCGACTGGGCGAGGCGCTGAGCTATCACCATGATCTCTACGCCCAGGTCCAGGATGGACAAGGAGCGCTGATCTTTCAATCCCGCGGGTTCATCCCCACCATGCGCGGCGATAAGACCCCGCAGGTCGGTGAAAACCAGGTGTTTGGGGTGTTGCGGCACGGCGATACCCGGTTCCATACACTGGTCTTCAAGGCCGCCCCTGCCTACTCCAGCACCCCCCTGACGGTCTGGATCGCGGCGGATACGGATCACCACACGCAGTTTCTCGACGGCCTGCGGCGCAGCTTGGCCCTGTATGTGCTCGCCGCCATCGCCATCTGCGGCCTGCTCTCGTGGTTCGCCGCGCGCCAGGGGCTGGCGCCCTTGCGCGACATGAAGTCACGGGCTGCCAAGGTGACGGGCCAGAAGCTCGGCGAGCGCATGCCCGTGCAGGCCGTGCCGGTGGAAATGGCCGACCTTGCGCAAGAGCTGAACCGCATGCTGGATCGGCTGCAGGAGGATTTCCAGCGCCTGACCGATTTCGCGTCCGACCTGGCGCATGAGCTGCGCACCCCCATCAGCAATCTGTTGACGCAAACTCAGGTGGCGCTGGCGACCAAGCGCGATGCAGCAACCTACCGCGACATCCTGGCTTCCAATGCCGAGGAATTTCAGCGGCTGGCGCGCACGGTGTCCGACATGCTGTTCCTGGCCAAGACCGAGCGGGGCGTGGATCTGCCGCACAAGGAGCGGTTTTCCGCCCGCCAGGACGGGCTGGCGCTGCTCGACTTCTACGAGGCCGTGGCCGAGGAAAAGCGCATCCGGCTGCGGGTGGAAGGCGATGGCGAAATCGAAGGCGACCGCCTGATGTTCCGCCGCGCTGTGAGCAACCTGTTGTCCAATGCCTTGCGTTACACACCCGAGGCCGGCGACGTCACCATACGCATCGCCACCACCGTACAGGCCACGACGGTGACCGTGGAGAACACCGGCGCCGACATCGACGCAAAGATTCTGCCCCGGCTGTTCGACCGCTTCTACCGCGCCGATGCCTCCAGGACCCATCCGGACACCGACGGATCGGGCTTGGGTCTGGCCATCACGCGCGCCATCGCCGAGGCTCACGGCGGCCGCGTCACGGCAAGCTCGGGGCAAGGGCGCACCTGCTTTACCCTGGTGTTTCCGCATCACATTGCAAAGCCCTCAAGCTGACAACAAACTCATCGGGCTGTCCAGATTCTGTTGGGGTGCGCTCCCTACGATGAACACATCTCCTCAGCGCCTAACCAAGGCATGGGAGATGCAAGTTTCATCCACCCTCGTTAGGAGCTTCAACCATGACCCAACAACGCCTCTCCCTTTCTTCGATGATCGCCGCCGCGGCCGCAGTGGCTGCCCTGGGCCTTCCAGGGATGGCCTCGGCAGCGTACGAGCATCCCGCTAACAACGAACAGGGCGTCATCGTTCATCCAGAACACTTCAAGAGCGAGAAAACGCGAGAGCAGGTCATCGCGGAGACCAAGGCTGCTATGCAGCAAGGCCGTCTTTCCTACGGCGAGAGCAACTACCCGATCCGCACGCCCGATGCAGGTCCTGGCAAGACGCGTGAGCAAGTGGTCAACGAACTGCGCAGCGAGTCGCCTGCCGAACGCGACGCGCGTCTGCGCCTTTACTCCGCAGGTTGATTCTCCTGCTGCTACGTCGGCATCATTGGGCGGCCATTCAAGGGGCATGCGAGGGCGATATCCGATGTCTCTTGAAACAGTGCTGCTTATGACCATTCCCGGCAAGCGACCTCAAGCGTCACCTGCTCCAGAAACCGTAAAGCAAGAGCCTCGCCATAGCCCGCATACCCGTTGGTTCGCCTGGCATGGACGCCTTCGCCGATAGCTGCCGGCGCGCACCCAACGGCGCGCTGCGGGTGCTGAGGGATCAAGCAGCCCGGGCATATGATGGTCGAATCGACGGGCCGGCTGGCGTCGCGGCTGGCGGCGGTTCCAAACGAATCAGGCACAGACCGCAGCGAACCGTCTCGGTTGGAACAGGATGATGGTCGATTCTTGGGGCGCGCCCAGATTGTGTGCATGCACCCGTGAGAAATCACCATTGAACTCTGGAGACCGTCACATGACGAACCACGAATCCCTTACCCGCCGCGACTTCATGAACGGCGTCGGCATGGGCACTGCGGCACTGCTGGCTGGTTTTCCGCAAGCCCAAGCCGCGCCCGCAATGCAAGGCGCAAGCGATACCTTTGAACCGGACGTTGCTCTGGAGTTGATCGCCCTACCGCGCAGTGTTTCGCTGCGACCGGGACGAGCAACATCCGTGTGGTCGTACCAGTCGCGCGTGGTGAAAGGGGATCCAGCAAGCGTGCAGGCGCTACCCGACAGCTACCTGGGCCCGATCCTGCGCCTGCGGCGCGGCCAAAAAGTCCGCATCGATTTCGTCAACCGGCTGGACCAACCGAGCACCGTGCACTGGCACGGCCTGCACGTCCCCGACACCATGGACGGGCATCCGCGCTTTGCGATCGGGCGGGGCGAGCGCTATCGCTACGAGTTCGAAGTGCGCAACCGCGCCGGCACCTACTGGTATCACCCCCACCCCCACGGCCATACGGGCGAGCAGGTGTATTTCGGCCTTGCCGGCCTGCTCCTGGTGAGCGATGAGGAGGAGCAGGCGCTGCCGCTGCCACGCGGCCAATACGATCTGCCGATCGTCATTCAGGATCGCAGCTTCGACGACGGCAACCAACTCCGCTACCTCAGCGGCACCGGGCCGACTGCGCGCGGCGACGCATCCGGCGCGCCGTCTGCACCGGGCAACACGATGGGCGGTCGGGGAATGATGGGCGGCATGATGAGCCGCGGGGCCATGATGTCGGGCGGCATGGGCGACATGGGCGACATGATGACGCGCATGATGGGGTTCCTTGGCGACACCATCCTGGTCAACGGCCGCCCGGAGTCATTGATCGAGGTCGCCACGCACCCCTATCGGCTGCGTATCCTGAACGGCTCCAACTCGCGCATCTACAAGCTGGCGTGGCAGGACGGCCGGCCACTCACCGTGATCGGCACCGATGCCGGGCTTCTGGAGCGGCCGGTGCACAAGGACTACGTGATGCTGGCCCCCGCCGAGCGCGTTGAACTGTGGGCCGACTTCAGCAAGGACGATCTGGGCACGCAGCTCACGATGATGAGTCTTGCGTTTGAAGGCGCCATGGGGCGCATGATGGACATGATGGGTGGCGGCTCCATGGGGGACGCGATGGGCGGCTCGTCGCTGGCCGCTGGTGCACGGTTTCCGATATTCACGGTCAAGGTTGCGCGCAAGTTAAACGGGTCGCTCGAACTGCCCGATCGGCTGTCTGCGATCTCCTGGCCGCGCCTGCAGGATGCAGTCAACCGTGCGAAGCCAAGAACGTTCCGCATCACGATGGCGCAGATGCAATGGGGCTTCAACGGCCGCAGCTTCGAGATGACGGCTGTGGCACCCACTGAAGTTGTGAAGCTGGGAACCACGGAGGTTTGGGAGTTCGCCAACGACGGCGGCATGATGACGATGGCGCATCCAATCCACGTGCACGATCAGCAATTTCAGGTGCTGGAGCGGCGCCACGGCGCGGGCAGCAGCGGCGTACGCGATGGCTATGTCGATCAAGGCTGGAAAGACACTGTACTGGTGATGCCGGGTGATCGCGTGAAGCTTTTGATGCGTTTCGCCGACTATTCGGGGCTCTACCTCTACCACTGCCATATGCTGGAGCATGAGGATCTGGGCCTCATGCGCAATTACCGCATCGAGGCCTGAACGCCGGCAAATGGTTCCAGCGCGATCTTCTGCTCATGGTCTGTTCTCCTCTCAAGCCCGCTCCGCGGGCTCGGTCGTGGGACAGAATTTTCACTCATCGCCGTGTGCAGATTTCCAGCACCACCTGCTATTCCAGATGAGGTTGCAGCAGATTACTTTGAATCCATTCTGTAGGATCGTTGACGTTGGCCTGGCTAACCTCGGGACAGCCCAGGCCGCCGTCCAATTTCCCATGACACCCCGCCGCCGCGCACCGTCGCGGCGATCTGCTGCCCCAGTCGCTGCTCAATCACCGGCCGCCACGGCACTAAGCAGAAACTCAAGCTGTCATCAATCATCGCATAGGGTCCGCTGGCGAGCATGACCGAGCGCCGGTAGATGCCCGCCACGCGCTGCCCGTCAGCCACGGGCCGATGCTCCAGGCCGGTATCGGCGGCGATGTCCTTGCCGGCCTGCGCCACTTCCCGGCTGCGCAGCGTACCCAGCAGGTTGCGCGCCAGGATCACGAGCTGGCCACGTTTCTCGGCCAGTCCCTGTTCTGCCAAGAAGTCGGCGCGCTTCTGGAGTGCCTCCTTGGTTTCGCCGCCAAAGCCCAGGTCGCCCAATCCTCGGCCGCCGCCGATCAATTGCTGATCCAGCCAGGTGGCGCCGATGACACGGGCCTGCCGCTCGATGGGCAGATGCGATTTCAGCTCCACGGCCACGCCGCCCAGGCGCTGCGCGTCGTAGCGGCGGCCCTGTTCGGGCAGATCGCCAGGCACCTTCCATAAACCTTCGGCCACACGCTCCACGATACCGGCCCGGCGCAAGGCCTCCAGCCGGCGGACGTGGGTTGCTACCACCTCTTGCGGATCGCGGCCGGGCACGGCCTGGCCCTGGGCGATGGCAAGGTGATGGTCGGCGCGGTACAGGCCACCGCTCGCCAGCGCGGCGATGTTGCGGTCGGCCGCACGCACGTCGGCCGACCCCTTCACTTCCACCACGGCGCCGGCCGGATAGTTCGCCAGCTCGTCGCGGGCGTTGAGCGCGACGTAGTGGGCCTTGCCGTCCACGCCGTCGATGACCAGATAGCCCCGGTCGTGTAGCTCGTCGGCCAGTCCCCTCGCGGCCACACGGCCAAGGATGGTTCGGCCATCGTCACCCGGCTCGAACACCGCCAACTCGCGCGTCTCGCCGCGCATGGCCCGCTGCATGGTGCGGATGATGTCGCCGCGCTCGCCCAGGGCGCGCAGCGTCTTCTCCGCATCGGCATGGACAGCCCACGTGCCCGGCTGCACTTCATCGGCCAGGCCCAGGCGCTGCAAATGTTGCAGCCGGCCGATCAGCAACAGTCGCTGGCGTTGCAGGCGGGGTTCGTTGAAGCGCTCGATCTGCACCCGGCCATCGTCGCCGGCCTCGCGTTGCAACGTGCGGTCGAGGCTCGTCCACCGCTCTTGTTCCACCTCGCGCTGCAAGGTCTGCTGGATCTCCAGCTCGGTGCGTGGCCCTAGCCATTCGGTCGCCAGTTCGGCGGCGCGATGGCGGAAGCCATCGGCGATGTAGTCGCCCGCGATGATGAGGTCTTTGCCGGTGTCGTCGCGCCCGCGCGCGATTAGATGAGTATGCGGGTTGTCGGTGTTCCAGTGGTTGACGGCCACCCAATCGAGGCCCGTACCCAGATCGGCCTCCATGCGGCCCATGAGGTGCCGCGCGTAGGTGCTCAGGTCTTCTAGTTCCGCGCCGTCCTCGGGCGAAAGGATGAAGCGGAAGTGATGTCGGTCATCGGCGCAGCGTTCCTTGAAGGCGTCGAGGTCGGCGGCATCGGTCTGCGGCCCATAGGCTTGGCCCGGCTCGCCATCGCGGCCCACGCCATCGCGCTCGATGTAGCGCAGGTGCTTGGCGAGCGACTGCGGGCTGGCCCGTTGCTGGTTGACCAGCAGCGTCTTGATGGTCACGCGCCGCGACATGGGCGTGAGCTTTGCGCCTGCGAAGCGGGCCGCTGTATGACCGCGCCCCAGGCGCGAGCCGGGGCGTTGGCCTGCTCGCTGGCCCTGGCCGCCGGACGCGGTGGAATGGCGCATCGAAGACTTGCCGCCGCTGGCCTTGCCGGTCTGCTTGAGCACCTTCGACACGAAGCTCTGGCCCTGGCCTTTGCCCCGGCTCTTCGGGGCGCTGGGGCGCACGCGGAAATCGTCGTCGCGGCGGTCGGTCATGGCCGCTCTCCCTGCAAGCTATGGCGTGTCCGGTCGTGCGAAGCACGCGGACATGCCTGCATCGGCGCGGGCCTCGCTTCCTGCGCGGCACGACGGCGAAGCCGCTGCGTGCCGCGCCACCCACACGTGCAGACTGGCTTTCGATGCGGCCCGGTGCCGCGTCCTTTTGTCTTGCCTTCCGCCTTTGCCCCTCGCTGGCGCTCCGGGCAGCGGCGGCCCGGCGGCGCTGCTGCGCGAGCAGCCAGCGCGCCGGCGAACGCGCGAACCAGCACGATGAGGGCCGCAGGCCGGGCGCGTTCGAGGCAAGACGCCTGCACATGGGACGGCTGCGCCGGAGGCAGCGCGAAGTGCGGCGCGGATGCGCTTGCACTACACGCGCGACAGCATGGCGACAGCCAGCAGAACGACACGCCCGATAGCACGATGATGCGCAGCGAATCGACGGAGATCATGGGCGTGACTCCAGCCAGACCGGACGTGCAACGCCGATC
Source organism: Burkholderiales bacterium (assembly GCA_017307865.1). GTDB lineage: Bacteria > Pseudomonadota > Gammaproteobacteria > Burkholderiales > Burkholderiaceae_C > Ottowia > Ottowia pentelensis. Next base: position 7,763 of record JAFKGE010000069.1, read on the forward strand.
ACGGCGGATGCGCTGACCGGCCCGAAATACCGGCTGTCGAACGACGCCGAATTGGTCACACTGAGCAGGAACAGTTCACCGGGTTCTAGGCGACGGCACTGCTGCCAGGATGGCAGCGGCCGGCCCCAGCGGTCGGCGGGCAGCACGACGGCCGAAGGCACGCCGTCGATGTGGACGACGCGGCCAGCGATGCACACCTCCTGCGGCGCGACGGCGCCTACGCGCTTGAGCAGCGGCACGCGCGTCGGCAAGTAGCCGCGCTGCGCGGCCAGCGTGGCAGCGTCTGGCGGCAGCGTGGTCAGCACGATGCTGCCCACGGACAACGGGCGTGGCGGCGAGCTGGTGCCGCGGCCCAGCGTTTCGACACGATACCAGCCGACCGCCACGCTGACGGACGGGTTGTAGATCAGGCGCGGCAGCGGCTGCACGAAGGACGCCCAGGCCAGCGCAGCGAGGCCGCAGGCGGACAGGCCAGCCAGTACGAGGCGAGCGCGCAAACGTGCGCGGGGCGAGCGAGGACGCGGCGCGGTGCCGGTAGTCGAAACGGCGGTCATGGCAGTTCCCTCCCGATGAGCCAGGCGGCGTGCCGCTCGGCGGTGTATTCGGGCAGTGGCAGGCGCGCAGCGAGCCGGTTGGCGAGCGTGCGCCAGTACGCAGGCGAGACAGCGGCGGGCGCGATGCCCAGCACCTCGATGGCGTCGATGCGCTCCAGCACGGCGCGCACCTGGTTCCCGCCCTCGGCGTGCAGCAGCAGGCGCGCGCCCGGCTGCACGCCGGGGATGCGCTGCGCCGCATCGAGCGGCGTGCAAGCCTGCATGACCATGAGCTGCCAGCGCACGGTGCCGTAGTCGTTGGCCTGCCAGCGGACGCGGCAGAACATGGCGCCCGGCAGAAACACCGCGCAGCGTCGCCAACGGTCGAGCTGGTGCGTGCGCGCGGGTTCGCCAAAGCGCAGGTAGAGATTGAAACGCGGTTCGATGTAGGCCAGCGCCACGCGCGTCAGCGGCGCGCTGGCAGGCTGGGTGGAAGGTGCGACAAGCGCAGCCATGGCCGCGATGGCAACAGACGCGGGGGCATGCGAAGCGGATGCGTTCATGATGTGTTCTCCCTGCGTTGTTTGGGAAACTCTCGCTCCAGCAGGCCGCGCAGCAGGTCGGCCACGGTCACGCCTTGCGTGAAGGCTGACACCTTGATGCGCGCCCGCATGGCGGGCGTGATGTCGAGGGTCAGCCGAGCCGTGTAGAGGTCGCCCTTGCCCAGCGCATCGGCATCGCCCTGGCGAATCCACGCCTCGGCGTGTGGATTTGCGGGCGGACGCGCGCCGATGCCGACGCGCTTTGCCGTGCGTTTGCTGTTCGGTGGCGGCTTCGCGGTCATGTTGGCCACCGCAGCAGTTCGTCCACCAGCGCGGTGATTTCACGCGCGGCGGCGCTGTCCGGCGCCGTCTCGCGGGCGAGCCGCCCAGCGGCCACGCTATCGGCGAACACGATGCGCTGATGCACTTCCGCGCGCAGCGCAGGAAGCGGCTGGTCAGCCAGCGCCTGGCGCGCTTCGCGCCCGATTACGGTGGTACTGACGCGCCGATTGATGACGAAGGCCGCGCGGAGCTGCGGCCGAAACACCTGCGCCTCGCGGATCAGCGCCACCATCTCGGCGCTGGCCCACAGGTCGTAGGGGCTGGGCTGCACGGGGATCAGCACGCGCTCGGCCGCCAGCAGCGCGGAGCGCGCCAAGGCGGCGATCCTGGGCGGGCCGTCGATGATGACGTGATCGGCCCGCCTGGCGAGTTCTGGCGCCTCTTGGTGCAGTGTTTCGCGTGCGAGGCCCACGGCGCTGAACAGCCGTGGCAAGCCTTGCTGGCTTCTGCGCTGTGTCCAGTCCAGCGATGAACCCTGCGGATCGGCATCCAGCAGGATGACCGACTGCCCGCGCATCGCCAGCTCGCCGGCGATGTGGGTCGCGAGCGTGGTCTTGCCCACGCCGCCTTTTTGGTTGAGCAGAGCGACGATCATGGCGTGGCCCTCCATGCTGGAAAGCCTTGCTTCGATTCGCTTGCAAAACCTGTCGGCTGGTGGCTGAGATTGCCTGCCGTTTCTGGCCGCATGGTGGTTGTCCACCGCAGCGGCGTTTCCCTACTAAAAGTTAGAGAAATTAAGTTAGGGAAGTTAGAGGGCGCGCAAACCCAATGCTGGCGCGGGTTTGCGGCCGATCGGCACGCCTGATAGCACGATAGTCCCACGCCCGATAGCACGATACCCCGCACGCCTGATAGCACGACACCATTCACAGGCTCTCCCGGAGTTATCCCCGTGCCGTTTGCGGCACGGGCCGGAAGGTCAGCAATTCCGTTCCGTCGTCCGGCATCCGCTCGATTCCCAACACGTAGCCGGGCAGCGACTGCCGCGCGACCAGCGCGCGCAGGTCGCAGGCGAAGTCGTAAGGCTTCGCGGTGCTGCCCGATTTCTGGTGTAGGTAGCGAAAGTCGAACTGCCAGCCGTGCGCCTGCCTGCCGCCGTGCTTGCGCACCAGGCGATAAAGCCACCGCTCGATGCCACCCGTCAGCCGGAAGTACGCCGGGTCGATGGTCAGCACCAGGGCCGCATCGAACACGCCCGCATAGAACCAGTCCGGCAGGATCAGCTCGATGCCCAGCGGTGTGCCGCTGGCATCGGCCAGTTCCTTCCATTCGTTGATCCACGAGAAGCGGTGCAGGCGCCGCCCGGTCGTCTCGCGGATGGACGTGGCCACCGTGGTCGATTGCAGGCGATCCAGCGCGGCCTTGAGGCGCTGGTAGTCGCGCAGCGACTTGCCGCGCCCGATGAAGCGCAGGATCTCGTAGGGCGTGGCGCGCATCAGCCGCGACGGCCGCAGGCCTGCGTCCTTCGCCTCCACGATCTGCGAGGCCGCCCATATCAGCACATCGGCATCCCAAATCGTGGCGATGCCGTGCTCGGCCGTGCCTTCCACGCAGATCATCACGTTGCCCGCGCAGAAGTCGATGGGCTTGACCCGCTTGGACTTGCCGAGCGAGAAGAACGGATAGGCCATCAAGTCCTGGCTGTCGCGCGGCGCCATGTCGCCGGGCAAAGCGCGGAACAGGTCGAGCTGTTCGCGCTCCTGCAACGGCCGCTGCCGGGACGGCAGCGCGGTGCTGGACATGGCGATGGCCTGCCGCGCGCCGCCGATCAGCGCGCACGGCTGTCGGCCAAGTGCTGCTCGGCGTACTCGGGATCGGACGTGCTCTCGAAGCTGCGTTCTGCGGCCCAGGCATCGAGGTCGGCCACGGCGTACATGACGCGCCGGCCGAACTTGCGAAAGCGCGGGCCGCCGCCGATCACGCGCTGCTTTTCCAGCGTGCGCGGTGACAGGCGCAGGTAGTCGGCGGCTTCATCGTTGGTGAGATAGCGTTGGGGCTGCGCGGCAGCGGTCGAGACAGCGGCGGCAGGCCGCAAGGGAGCGGGACGCATGGTGTGAACCTCCATCGGCTGAAAACGCCCGGCCACACAGCGCAACCGGATGGAGGTAGTCTCAGAAAACGAGGCCCTTCTGCTCAGGGTCGTTTTGCGTTGGATTCAAAACGACCCTTCTCAAGCGGCGCAAGCTGTGCTAGGCGGCGATAGCCGCCGCGCATCAGCGCATCGCCGCGCCGCACCAGGCGGCGCACCTTGGAGCGCAGGCCGCCGTCGCTGTACCAGTCGGCGACGGCATTCGCGCCGAATAGCCCTTCGGCGACTTCGCGTGAAGACGCGCCCGCCAGGGTGGCGTCGAGTGCCTGCAAGGTGTGCAGCTCCAGCAGTGCGGCAGGGGGCGGCCTGAGCCGGGCCATTGGCGCCGGCGTGTCGGGCGCATGCGTGACGCCGCGACCGCGATAGGCATAGGCCACGGCCATGCCGTCTTCCAGGCCAGGTGCCAACGAGAAGCGCAGGCAATGGCCGGCGCTTCGTGCGATCAGCACCAGTCCCTTGCCGTCGTGCAGCAGTTGCTTGTGGCCAGGGATGCGCCAGAAGGAAAAAAGCTCTGCATCCACGGGCGGATCGGCGTCCGGGTAGAGCTGCACCACGGCAGCATGCCCCGGCTGCCAGGCCGGTTGCGCGTCACGCGCATCCAGGGCTGGGTCTTCCAGCAGGCGCAAGCCCCAGCGCTGCGCAGCATCGGGGCGGCGCGCACGGCGCCGCCAGTCGAGCCGGTAATCGGGATGCCTGCGCAGATACTCCCAGGCCAGCGCGAGTGCATCCAGGCCCATGATGTAGAGGTAGGCAGCGGTCGGATACCAGTGCGCGAGATGGTGAGGGTTGCCCATGATCGCCAAGCTCCTGTCGAAGATCAGGAACGTCGTCACGGGCGTTCAACACAGGGCTATCGCCGACGGTCAGCGGCCATCACAATCGGGTTGGGCTGTAACACTGAATGTCAAGACCGATCGACTCAGATGCATTGCGAAATTCGTCCGAATACGACGACCACGCAATTCCAAAACATCACGCGGTATCAGACACCGTGCCGCGAGCCGCATGAAAGATCGTGACTGTTTCCAGCACAAGTACAGGGCCCGCGCGCAAGAGTGCCAATTGAGACTTGGTGAGTCTGGAGCCAGACTGAAATAGTCTGAATGCGCCCCACTTGGCTGAGGCGCGAACGTTTCAATCGACGACGGAACCGTTCTCCTGCGCCAGCCGCAGGTATTCCGACAGAGGCCGTACCGCCTGGAAATACCGATCCCGCATCACCGGCTGCTGGCGGGGCCCGACGATGGCAGCGAGGTCGGAGAGCTTCACCGTCCCCAGCTCGGGCATGCTGATCCCGAGGTCGATCAGGCCTTGGGCCGTATCGCCATCGGCCGGGTCAAGCGCAGCCAGCAACCAGGTGGCATGGGCATCCGGCGTGAACAGTCGCACCACGGGCAGCGGGTCGATGGCCTGACCAGCGGACCGAGCGTGACTGTGGGCCAGCAACTGCCTGCGCTCGTCCTCGGTGATGAGTCGGTTCATGGCGATCCCTTCTTGCTGCACGAATCCGCCAAAGCGTGGAAACGTGGAACCGGATCGACGGGTTTGAGGAAAACCAGGGATGCGGTTTTGCGCTTGCATCGGAAGCCGTGAATACGGATTGCCGTAAAAGCACAAGAGCGGCAATTCGCTAGTAGTGAACACTATAGATTGTAGCTCTATAAGGCGCAATCGACTGTCATCTTGGATTTCGGGGAGATCCAAGGTTGGCAGCGAAACACACATTGTCGGAGGCGTTGAAAACCATCAGGAAGGCCCGTGGACTGAGCCAGGAAGCCTTCTCGGATGTGTCCAGCCGCACCTACATGAGTTCGCTGGAGCGCGACCTGAAAAGTCCCACCCTGAACAAGCTGGCCGAGCTGTGTGAGGTCATGGAGGTTCACCCGCTCACGCTGCTGACGTTGGCCTATGCCGGCGACGACGCGCAGCGGGCTGAGCAGCTTCTGGCACAAGTGCGGCAGGAAATGGACGCCGTGCTGAAGAAAGACGATGCGCGGTAGTCTGCATTGGCGTTGGCCTAGCCGATCCGGCGCGAGCCGGTTCGACAGTATCGTGGGGTGCCAAGCGCCGCGCGGCGGGGATAGCCGCAAGGCTTTCCCCGGGAGTAAAGCGAAACGCGCAGCGCCCCGCCGCGTGGGCGGGGCGCTGGCGGTCGTCAGGCCGCCTGGGGCTTGCTGCGCGACCAGATCAGGTTGTGCGTGCCGCCTTCCTCCTCGATCAGCCGGGCATAGACCGTTGCCGGGAACGAAGGATCATCCAGGGTCACGGAGATGTAGAGCCGCTCGGCCTTGCTGACCTTGCGCCACGCCGCGCCGATGTCATAGCCTGCCGCCTGCACGCGGAAGTCGGGGGCGTGTTCGTTGTCCCCCTTGTCGTTGGGAACCAGTTTGGCCTTGACGTTGAGGGTCAGGGTACGCAGCGTGCCAGTGAAACCGTCTTTGTCCGCGGTGAAGGTGCCGATGGTTGCCATGATGAATCTCCTTACGGTTGAACAAGGTTCGCGCCCATCGCGTCCTTGTGTTGTTGTGATCCGACCGGCGGGGGACGGGCTGGCTGCACCGCTTGTGGGCGCAACGCAGTGGAGCACCGGGAGGCAAAAAGAATTTGGCCCGCGAGGAATGCGCGCAGCGCAGGGGAAATTGTTTTCGCCGGACGGTTGCAGCCATGAAGTCCGAGGCGCAGCCGTGCCCCCGCCAGGATTCACAACAACACAAGGACGCCTTGGGCCGAACCCATACCCCGAAAGGAGACATCGCCAGCTCGGCATCCCCACACGACGGTTTCAGCGGCACGCCCCCTGACTCGGCAAGGCCATTCCCCAACGACCAGCAGGAACACGTCCCTTCCCACGCAGGCAGCCATGCTTGCAGTGCGGTGTGGAGCCCCAAGGAGGGCCGGGTGGCATATCTGTTAACCGTCATTCGTGACACATAGGCAACGAACTGCCAAAGCGTCGGGGACGGCACGCATTCGCACAACCCGCCGCAGCAAGCCACGGCGCACCCACCGAGCACCGCCCATACGGCGGGGCGCTGGCCCTGGCCGATCCGGCGTCGCCGGTTCGGCGGTATCGCAGGGGCGCCAAGCCTGCGCGGCGGGGATGGGCCTTGCGCCGATCCCCCGGAGGCAAGCGTGGCGCGCAGCGCCGCAGGCGCGTAGGCGTGAGAGATAGACGCCCGAATGGCCATGACTCGGAACGAGGCACGGGGCGCAGCCCAATAGCCCGGCGGTGCTTTGCGTCGACACGCCATGCCGCATCAAAAGCTCCAATCAACCGAAGTGCCCCGTATCACCGACGAGTTACGGAATCGGTGTAAGGTGATAGGTGCCCCTCGATTCGCAGGTTCTCGCTCTATGACCGGACGCTCGTCCATCCTCGCCGCCCTGGCGGCCGCACTGCTGTTCGGCGCCAGCACGCCCTTTGCCAAGCAGATGGTCGGTGACGTTTCACCCATCATGCTGGCCGGACTGCTGTACCTGGGCAGCGGCATCGGCCTGTGGACAGTTCGCCTCATCAGGGATCGCGGCTTTGCCGCGCCCAGCCTGCCCGCATGGGAATGGCCCTGGCTGCTCGGCGCCATCGCCAGCGGCGGCGTGCTTGGCCCTTTGCTGTTGATGATCGGGCTGACGCACACCACGGCCGCCGATGCCTCGCTATTGCTCAACATGGAAGCGGTGCTGACGGCCGTGCTGGCATGGGTCGTCTTCCACGAAAACGCCGACCGGCGTATCGTGCTGGGCATGGCCTTCATCGTGGTGGGCGGCCTGCTGCTGGCCTGGCCACAACACGATGGCATGGGACACAGCAGCACGCTGGGCAGTCTGGCCGTGGCCGGCGCCTGCCTGTGCTGGGCGGTGGACAACAACCTGACACGCAAGGTGTCGGCCTCCGATGCCGTATTCATCGCCGGCACCAAAGGGCTGGTGGCGGGCGTCACGAACCTCGCGCTGGCCCTGGCGCTCGGCGCCACGCTGCCGGCGTGGCCGCGCGTGGCGCAGGCCATGAGCGTCGGGCTGGCCGGCTACGGCGTCAGCCTGGTGCTGTTCGTGCTGGCCTTGCGCGGCCTCGGTTCGGCGCGCACGGGCGCGTATTTCTCGACAGCCCCCTTCATCGGCGCTGCCATCGCCATCGTGTCCCTGGGTGAGCCGACCTCGGGGGTGTTCTGGCTGGCGGCGGCGCTGATGGGAATAGGTGTCTGGCTGCACCTGACCGAGCGGCACGAGCACGAACACACGCATAAACCGATGGCCCATGCCCATCGGCATGTGCATGACCAACACCATCGCCACACCCATAATTTCCCGTGGGATGGCGTCGAGCCGCACGCCCACCCGCATCGGCATGAGCCCCTCTTGCACAGCCATCCGCATTTCCCGGACGTGCATCACCAGCACAGCCATTAGCGCATGTGACGTGCGCTTGACCGAGCCGGCATAGCCGGTTCGGCGATGTTCGAGGGGCGCCAAGTAGAGCGCGCAGCGCCGCAGGCGCGAAGGCGCGGGATTGAGGCCGAATGGTCGTGACGGCGAAGTCGGCATGGGGCGCAGCCCGCAAAGCCCGGCGGCGCATCGCGCCGACACGCTCCAGTCAGTCTGCACTCAGCAAAAACCCGGATGCAGGGTGACGGCAGAAGTAAGGGTGTGGAAATCGAAGCTTCGCGGGCATCAGTCCGCACCCAGGGCGTGGATGATGGGGCAGTTGCCCTTCATCGCGCCCGCATCGCACTGGCGCAGCAGAGTCATGAGCGCCCTGCGCATAGCCGCCAAGTCGGCCAGCTTGGTTTCGATAGCCTCCAGTTTGTGCGAGGCCAGTTCGCGCGTTTCGGCACAGGCATGGGCCTCGTCGAGTTCGAGCAAGCCGCCGATCTCTTCCAGCGTGAAGCCAAGTGCCTGTGCCCGCTTGATGAAGCGCACGCGCTTGACCGTGGTGGCGCCGTAGCGGCGATACCCGTGAGCCGGCTTGTCCGGCTCCGGCATCAGCCCGCGCCGCTGGTAGTAGCGGATGGTCTCGACGTTTACGCCAGCCTCGTCAGCCAGACCCCCTATCGTCAGCGCGCTCACTGGTCGCCCCCTTGACTCCGTAGCATGGTACGGAGTTTAGAGTGGCAGGCGTCGAAGACGTTCACGCACGCTCATGTCCACCTTCAACTTCAAGAACTCGCTCGTCGCCGGGACGCTGGCTGCCATCGGCGCCTCGGTGTGCTGTGTGGTGCCGCTGGTGCTGCTGATGATGGGCATCGGTGGTGCCTGGATCGCCAGTCTCACCGCGCTGGAGCCGCTGCGGCCTTGGTTCATTGCAGCAACGTTTCTGTTCGTGGCTTTGGCGTTTCAGCGTCTGTACTTTCAACAGTCGGCCTGCGAGCCCGGCGCCGCCTGCGCCCAATCGAGCGTCCTCAAACGCCAGCGGCTGATCTTCTGGGCCGTTGCGCTGGTGCTTCTCGCCTTGTTGTCGGTGCCCTGGATGGCACCCTTGTTTTTCTGAAGGAGCTTGCATGCGCAAATCAGTCGTATCGCCGCTCGTCGCGCTGTCGCCGTTCGCTGCCCTGGCCGCAACGCCCCAGACGGCGACGCTCAATGTACAGAACATGACCTGCGAGCTGTGCCCGGTCACGGTGAAGAAATCTCTGGAGAGGGTGCCTGGCGTTAGCCAGGTCAGGATCGACTTCGCCAAGAAGACGGCGACCGTCACGTTCGATGCAGAACAGGCCCAAGTCTCGACGCTCGTGAAGGCGACCACCGACGCGGGCTACCCTACGACGGTGCACAAATGATAACCGGCACGCCCACACTGGAGTCGGTACTGACCTGCCCGCACTGCGGGCATGTCAGGCGTGAGACCATGCCGACCGATGCCTGCCAGTTCTTCTACGAGTGCGAACTGTGCAAGACGTTGCTGCGGCCGAAGGTGGGCGACTGCTGCGTTTTCTGCTCCTACGGATCGGTCAAGTGCCCGCCTGCGCATTCCACTGATGGCGGACAGTGATTCCATTCCCATCGCGGACAGCGTTCCATGCGATGGCGGACACGCTGCGCGAGTGTCCTGAGTGACGAGCAAATCGTAGCCGAAGTGTCCGCCATCAGCATGGAACGGGTGGCTGCTCGG
>JAFKGE010000070.1 GCA_017307865.1 Burkholderiales bacterium
GCAGGCCATCACCATGTCCAGCTCCGCGCTGCCGTTCCGGCAGCGGTCGTTGCAGGAGCGCGAACAGCTCGACCTGTTCCGCGCCTTGCCCGGCGACATGGCGCCGCGCGACAGCCAGGACTTGATGGCCTATCCGTTCTTCTCGCTCGGCAAGTCCAAGCGGGTCAAACCCATCGACTTCCGCGCGGGCAACGTGACGATCCGCGTAGAGGGCACGCAGGAGCACGGCATCGCCACGATTTGGGATGCGGACGTGCTGATATGGGCGGCCTCGCAGATCGTGGAGGCAAAGGACGCAGGCCTGCGGCCGTCGCGGCTGATGCGCGCCACGCCCTACGAGATCCTGCGCTTCATCGGGCGCGGCAAGTCGCTGCGCGACTACCAGCGCCTCAAGGCCGCGTTGGATCGCCTCCAATCGACCACGGTGGCCACGTCCATCCGCGAGACGACCGGGCGGCGCCTGCACCGCTTCTCGTGGATCAACGAATGGAAGGAACTGGCCGACGCCCGCGGCACGCCGCTGGGCATCGAGCTGATCCTGCCGGACTGGTTCTTTGCCGGCGTGCTCGACGCCGCCCTGGTGCTGACCATCGACCCGGCGTACTTCCGGCTCACTGGGGGCATCGAGCGGTGGCTGTACCGCCTGGTGCGCAAGCACGGCGGCAAGCAGGCATACGGTTGGCAGTTCGACTTTCGCTACCTGCACCGGAAATCGGGCAGTACCGCGAAGCCCTACGACTTCGCCTGCGACCTGCGCGCGCTTGTAGCGCGGCAGTCGCTGCCCGGCTACGTCCTGGGCATCGAGCGGATGCCGGACAACGGCATGGAGCTGCTGACCTTCCGGCCCGTGCCGCATACGGCACGGGGATAACTCCGGGAAAGCCTGTGGATGGCGTCGTGCTATCAGGCGTGCGGGGTATCGTGCTATCAGGCGTGGGCCTATCGTGCTATCAGGCGTGCCGATCGGCCGCAAATCCGCGCCAGCATTGGGTTTGCGCGCGCTCTAACTTCCCTAACTTAATTTCTCTAACTTTTAGTAGAAGCGCCGCGCCACGGTGGACAACCGCCACGCGGCCGCAAGCGCAGGAGCAAAAGCCCGGCTTTCCAACACGGAGGGCCAGGCCATGATCGTTGCGCTGCTCAACCAGAAAGGCGGCGTCGGCAAAACCACGCTCGCCACGCACATCGCCGGCGAGCTGGCCTTGAGGGGCCAGCACGTCATCCTGCTGGACGCCGACCCACAGGGTTCATCGCTGGACTGGACACAGCGCAGAAGCCAGCAAGGCTTGCCACGGCTATTCAGCGCCGTGGGCCTCGCACGCGAAACGCTGCACCAAGAGGCACCAGAACTCGCCAGGCGGGCCGATCACGTCGTCATCGACGGCCCGCCGCGCATCGCCGCCTTGGCGCGCTCCGCGCTGCTGGCGGCCGAGCGCGTGCTGATCCCCGTGCAGCCGAGTCCCTACGACCTGTGGGCCAGCGCCGAGATGGTGGCGCTGATCCGCGAGGCGCAGGTGTTCCGGCCGCTGCTCGCCGCAGCCTTCGTCATCAACCGGCGCGTCAGCACCACCGTGATCGGGCGCGAAGCGCGTCAGGCGCTCGCCGACCAGCCGCTTCCCGCGCTGCGCGCGGAAGTGCATCAGCGCATCGTGTTCGCCGACAGCGTGGCCGCTGGTCGGCTGGCCCGCGAGACGGCGCCGGACAGCGCCGCCGCCCGTGAAGTCACCGCCCTGGTCGATGAACTGCTGCGGTGGCCGACATGACTGCGAAGCCGCCACCGAACAACAAACGCACGGCCAAGCGTGTCGGCATTGGCGCGCGTCCGCCTGCGAATCCGCACGCCGAGGCGTGGATTCGCCAGGGCGACGCCGATGCGCTGGGCAAGGGCGACCTGTACACGGCTCGCCTGACCCTCGACATCACGCCCGCGATGCGGGCTCGCATCAAGGTTTCGGCCTTCACGCAAGGCGTGACCGTGGCCGACCTGCTGCGCGGTCTGTTGGAGCGGGAGTTTCCCGAGCAAAGCAGGGAGAACACCCCATGATTGCATCCACTTCGCCTGCCCCCGCGCCTGTTGCCTTCGCGGCCACGGCTGCGCTCGCAGCACCTTCCGGCCAGCCTGCCTGCGCGCCACTGACGCGCGTGGCGCTGACCTACATCGAACCGCGCTTCAAGCTCTACCTGCGCTTCGGCGAACCCGCGCGCACGCTTAAGCTCGACCGCTGGCGGCGCTGCGCGGTGTTCCTGCCGGGTGCCATGTTCTGCCGCATCCGCTGGCAGGCCAACGACTACGGCATGATCCGCTGGCAGCTCATGGTGATGCAGGCTTGCACGACGCTCGATGCGGCGCAGCGCATCCCCGGCGTGCAGCCGGGCGCGCGCTTGCTACTCCACGCCGAAGGGGAGAACCAAGTGCGCGCCGTGCTGGAGCGCATCGACGCCATCGAGGCGCTGGGCATCGCGCCCGTCAGCGTCTCGCCGGCGTACTGGCGCACGCTCGCCAACCGGCTCGCTGCCCGCCTGCCGCTGCCCGAATACACCGCCGAGCGGCACGCCGCCTGGCTGACTGCGAGGGCACTGCCATGACCGCCGTTTCCACTGCCGGCACCGCGCCGCGTCCTCGCTCGCGCCTGCGCGCTCGCCTCGTGCTGGCGGGCCTGTCCGCCTGCGGCCTGGCTGCGCTGGCCTGGGCGTCCTTCGTGCATCCGCTGCCGCGCCTGATCTACAACCCGTCCGACAGTGTGGCGGTCGGCTGGTATCGCGTCGATCCGCTGGGCCACGATACCGGCTCGCTGCCACGTCCTCTGTCCGTGGGCAGCATCGTTCTGACCACGCTGCCGCCAGACGCTGCCACGCTGGCCGCGCAGCGCGGCTACCTGCCGGCGCGCGTGCCGCTGCTCAAGCGCGTGGGCGCCGTTGCACCGCAGGAGGTGTGCATCACCGGTCGCATCGTCCGCATCGACGGCGTGCCTTCGGCCGCCGTGCTACCCGCCGACCGCTGGGCCCGGCCGCTGCCATCCTGGCAGCAGTGCCGTCACCTTGAACCCGCCGAACTGTTCCTGCTCAGTGTGACCAATCCGGCGTCGTTCGACAGCCGGTATTTCGGGCCGGTCAGCGCATCCGCCGTGATCGGCGTCGCGCGCCCGATCTGGCTGGAGGCCCGCCCATGATGGCCGCCGACTCGCTGCACGTTGCCGTGCATCTTGTCGTGCCATCGGGCGTGCCGATCCCGTGGCTTTCCGCATGTCGTCGCGCGTGCAGTGCAAGCGCCGATCCTTCGTATCGGGCGCCGCATTTCGCGCTGCATTCCCATGTGCAGGCGTCTTGCCTCGAACGCGCCCGACCTATGGCCGTCGCCGCGTTCGCCGGCGCGCTGGCTGCTCGCGCAGCAGCGCCGCCGGGCCGCCGCTGCCCGGAGCGCCAGCGAGGGGCAAAGGCGGAAGGCAAGACAAAAGGACGCGGCACCGGGCCGCGTCGAAAGCCAGTCTGCACGTGGGGTTGGCGCGGCACGCAGCGGCTTCGCCGCCGTGCCGCGTGGGGCGCGAGGCCCGCGCCAATGCAGGCATGTCCGCGTGCTTCGCACGACAGGACACGCCAGAGCTTGCAGGAAGCGCAGCCATGAGCGGCCGCCGCGACGACGATTTCCGCGTGCGCCCCAGCGCCCCGAAGAACCGGGGCAAGGGCCAGGGGCAGAGCTTCGTTTCCAAGGTGCTCAAGCAGGCGGGCAAGGCCGGCAGCGGCAAGTCCACGGTGCGCCGTCCTGGCGCGACGGGTGGCACCGGCCAGCGGCCCGGATCGCGCTTGGGGCGCGGCCATACGGCGGCGCGCTTTGCCGGGGCGAAGCTGACGCCCATGTCGCGGCGCGTGACCATCAAGACGCTGCTGGTCAATCACCAGCGGGCCAGCTCGCAATCGCTCGCCAAGCACCTGCGCTACATCGAGCGCGACGGCGTGGGCCGCGACGGCGAGCCGGGCCAAGCCTATGGGCCACAGACCGACACCGCCGACCTCGACGCCTTCAAGGAGCACTGCGCCGACGACCGGCACCATTTCCGCTTCATCCTCTCGCCCGAGGATGGCGCGGAGCTGGAAGATCTGCGCACCTACACGCGGCACCTCATGGGCCGCATGGAGGCCGACCTGGGTACCGGCCTCGATTGGGTGGCGGTCAACCACTGGAACACCGACAACCCGCACACGCACATCGTCGTGCGCGGGCGCGACGACACCGGCAAAGACCTCATCATCGCGGGCGACTACATCACCGATGGCTTCCGCCATCGCGCCGCCGAGCTGGCGACCGAATGGCTGGGGCCGCGTACCGAGCTGGAGATCCAGCAGACCTTGCAGCGCGAGGTAGAGCAGGAGCGATGGACAAGCCTGGATCGCACGCTGCAACGCGAAGCCGGCGAGGATGTCCGAGTGCAGATCGAACGGTTCAACGAACCGCGGCTGCAACGCCAGCGCCTGCTGCTGATCGGCCGGCTGCAACGCTTGCAGCGTCTGGGCCTGGCCGACGAAACGCAGCCGGGCACCTGGGCGGTCCATACCGACGCCGAAAAGACCCTGCGCGCCCTGGGCGAGCGTGGCGACATCATCCGCACCATGCAGCGGGCCATGAGCGGCCAGCCGCGCGAGCTGGCGGTGTTCGAGCCGGGCGAGGATGGCCGAACCATCCTCGGCCGCGTGGCCGCGAAGGGGCTGGCCGACGAACTGCGCGACCGGGGCTATCTGGTCATCGACGGGGTGGATGGCAGGGCCCACTACGTCGCGCTCAACGCCCGCGACGAGCTGGCGAACTACCCAGCCGGTGCCGTGGTGGAGGTGAAGGGATCGGCCGACGTGCGCGCCGCCGACAAGAACATCGCCGCACTGGCGAGCGGTGGCCTGTACCGCACCGATCATCACCTCGCCATCGCGCAGGGTCAGGCCGTACCGGGCCGCGATCCGCAGGAAGTCGTCGCGGCCCACGTCCGCCGGCTGGAAGCCCTGCGCCGCGCTGGCATCGTGGAGCGCGTGGCCGAGGGACTATGGAAGGTGCCGGACGACTTGGCCGAACAGGGCCGCCGCTACGACGCGCAGCGCCTGGGCGGCGTGGCCGTGGAACTGAAATCGCACCTGCCCATCGAGCGGCAGGCCCGCGTTATCGGGGCCACCTGGCTTGACCAGCAGTTGATCGGCGGCGGCTCGGGCCTGGGCGACCTGGGCTTTGGCGGCGAGGCCAAGCAGGCAATGCAGCAGCGCGCCGACTTCCTGGCCGAACAGGGGCTGGCCGAGCGGCGTGGTCAGCGCGTGATTCTGGCGCGCAACCTGCTGGGCACGCTGCGCAATCGGGAACTGGCGCAAGCCGCGAAGGACATAGCCGCCGATACCGGCCTGGAGCATCGCCCGGTGGCCGACGGCCAGCGTGTGGCTGGCATCTACCGCCGCAGCGTCATGCTCGCCAGCGGGCGCTACGCGATGCTCGATGACGGCATGGGTTTCTCGCTGGTGCCGTGGAAGCCGGTGATCGAGCAGCGGCTGGGGCAGCAGATCGCCGCCACGGTACGCGGTGGCGGGGTGTCGTGGGAGATTGGGCGGCAGCGCGGTCTATCAATCAGTTAGTGCCAACCCATGTATTTCGCTTTGTTTGAACGCCTCCGTCAGTTCCGAGAGTGCGGATTGCCAATGTGGATTCAACTCACGCATCACGTTGATCCCACGTTCAGTCAAGACAATTTCGATAACTCTACGATCTTGCGTGCGATCCACACGCTCCTGTGTCGCTCTTTGAATCATGCCCTTGTTGTCGAGACGGTCCAACAGCCTGGTCACCGAAGCCGAATCGACTGCCAGATTGCGAGCCAAATTGCTGGGCGTAGATGCTGGAGTGACTGACACATGGTGTAGTGCCATCATCTGCACGGCGGTCAAACCAAACGGAGCAGCCATGCGATTCAGCACTTGATTCCTGGCCGTGGAAAGCCGCGTGATGGCTGTAGAAAGCTCCATCACCCGAAGGGCATCGCTTGCTTTCCCCGTTTCGGTTGACCGATTCGGCATCATGATCGGGAACGTTTACTGGTCGCTTCCTCGCCTCGGCCGTAGGCACGCATGAATGTCACCACGGCTGCGTTCGCCCACTGGTCAATCTGCGCCGAGGAAGGCGCGGCATCCGGATGAGTCAGGCACTGAAGCTGAGGCTCGCCCCGAACCAGGTTGATGAACAGATTGGCGGCCGTCTCGCGGCCAATCTCGCCAAGATCGACCTCACCGGATGCCGCCGCATTGGCCAGTTGTTCGGCCACCATCGTCGTCATGACCTGCGGGCCGGCCAGGTAGAACGTCCGTGCCAGCCTAGGGAAGCGCTGCCCTTCGGCGATGACGACGCGGAATAAGGCCAGCCCGCCAGGGGAAAGCACAATGTCCAGATAGGCCTTGGCGAGCATGGTCAACGTCTCCCGCAGCTTTCCGGGGCGGAACTCGATGCCATGCACCGTGTTCGTGAATGACGCACATTCGGCCTCGATCACCGCGGTGAAGAGGGCCTCCTTGTTTGCGTAGTGCGCGTACACCGTGGACTTGGACACCCCAGCCTCGCGCTGGATCATGTCGGTGGTTGCTGCGCTGAACCCATGGGTCAGGAAGACGTTGCGCGCAGCGCGCAGGACGGTGAGAGCCTTGGCGTTCAGCTCGTTGCTGCTCGGCGTCGGGGCGGTCATGGCTTGGTTGGTGCGTGGCATCTGCTTGGCCTGGAAGTTTTGACACGGTGGCTTGATTTCGGTATAGTACCAAACCGCTCGGTACGAATCAACTTAGCCAACCATCTCATGGGTAGCTGCGCTTAGCAGTTACTGAAATCCCCTGTGAGTTGGTGGCCTAAATTTTGTTGTCGTAGTAAACCGAGCGGTTCGGTACTATTCGCATATTGGATGAGCCTTCATGACGTCACAACCGCTGCTCTCACAACTGCTGCGACAAGCAGGCACGGCGCTCTGCACGATCTCCCTGGTCGGCTGCGCGGTTGGTCCTGACTTCGTGAAACCCGACGACAGGCTCGCAGCCGTCCAACTGTCGCCCAGGGCGGACTACACGCAGGCTCAGGAAACATCCGCCGCGAGCTTCCCATCTTCATGGTGGACGTTGTTCAACGATGACGTGCTGGCGGATCTGCAAGTCCGTGCGCAGGCGGGCAACCTGAACCTGCAGATGGCTTCCGAGCGCATCGAGCAAAGCCGGGCGCAGTTGGGGATTGCCTCCTCGCTGCTGCTGCCCAGCGTGGGTGCCTCGGCGGGCTATTCCCGCGAGGCCCTCAGCGAGCACGGCAAGTTTGCCGCGCTGGGCGCACCGACGAGTGCGAGCGACTTCTGGCAGTTGGGGTTCGACGCCAGTTGGGAACTTGACCTATGGGGCCGTGCGCGGCGATCGCGCGAAGGTGCTGCGGCCGCCTTCGAGGCCACGGTGTATGAGCGCGAGGCGGCACGGGTGGCCCTGTCCGCCGAGGTGGCCCGCGCGTATCTCCAGTTGCGCGGTACGCAAGCGCAACTGGACATCACCCGGCAGAACCTGGATGTCGCCGATCGCACCCTCCGCCTTGCCGAAAGCCGTGAGCGCAATGGTGTCGCCACGCGCTTTGAAACCGCCTCGGCGCGCGCGCAACTGGCAACGGTCGAGGCGCTGGTGCCCGAACTGGTCCAGCGCCGCAACACGCTGATGAACGCCTTGGCACTGCTGCTGGGGGAGCAGCCGCGCGCCCTCGATGCGCAGTTGCTTGAAGCGATGCCCCTGCCGTCGCTTCCTTCCAATGTGCCGGTGGGCCTGCCTTCCGAATTGGCGCACAGGCGACCGGACATACAGCGCGCCGAAGCCCAACTGCACGCTGCGACGGCGGCCATCGGCGTCGCCAAAGCCGATTTCTACCCACGAATCGGCCTGAAAGGCAGGGTCGGCGTCGAAGCCTTCGAGTTCAACGACCTCGACAGTTGGGATTCCCGGTTCTTCTCCGTCGGCCCGACGGTCTATCTTCCTATCTTCCAGGGCGGGCGTCTGAAGCAGCGCCTTGCGCTGAACGAGGCACGGCAAAGAACTGCCGCCATCGCCTACCGGCAGACAGTGCTGCAAGCCTGGCATGAAGTGGACAACGCCCTGGACGCCTGGGCTGCCCAGCAGAACCGCCATACTGAACTGCTGGTTTCGTATGAACAGAACAAGCAGGCGCTGCATGCTGCCGAGCGCGGCTATCAGGAAGGTGCTGCCGACTACCTGAATGTCCTGGCCGCGCAGCGTGGCGTTCTTGCCAGCCAGACCAGCCTCAATGCCAGCGCCACCAACGCCGCGCTCACCCTGGTCAATCTCTACAAGTCGCTGGGCGGTGGCTGGGACCCCGACGCACTCACATCCGAGCGGCAGGCCGGCGGCGATGCGCCCCTGACGACCGCCGCATCGTCGGCCATCTCGCAACCCAAGGTTGAGCAATGAGTGCCGCAGCGTTACAGCCGACAGCGGCGCCGCCCGCACCTGCTGCTGCGGCAGCCCCGCCGAAGCGGGCGATTGCCGGGCTGGTCGGCATCCTCATCGCCGCCATGATGGCCGGACTGAACAACCGCGTGGGCGCATTGGCCCTGGCGGACGTGCGCGGCGCGCTGGGTTTCGGTCTGGACGATGCCTCCTGGCTCACCACCGTCTATAGCGCGGGTGAAGTGATCGCCATGCCGTTCTCGGCATGGTTCGCCATCACCCTCTCGGTGCGCCGATTCGAGCTGTGGATGATCGGTGTATGCACCTTGCTGGCGGTGTGCATCCCCTTCATCCATGACCTCGATCTGCTGCTGGCCATGCGCTTCCTGCAAGGCATCGCCAGCGGCACGATGATTCCCGTGCTGATGATGGCGGCATTGAAATTCCTGCCGCCTCACATCCGGCTGCACGGACTGGCGCTGTATGCGCTGACGGCCACCTTCGCGCCGAACCTTTCGATCTGGCTGGCGGGGCAATGGACCGATGGCCTGTTCGATTGGCGCTGGGTGTACTGGCAGATTCTTCCTCTGGCCGCCATTGCTGCCTTGCTGATCGGGTGGGGTCTGCCGAAAGACCCGATCCAGACAGACCGTTTCCCGCAGGCCAACTGGCCCGGTATGGCTTTCGGCGTGCCGGCATTCGCCCTGATTACCGTCGCCTTGGATCAGGGCGTGCGGCTGGACTGGTTCAATTCACCCCTCATCGTCGTCTCGCTGGTGGCTGGGCTGACGCTTCTGGGGGCCTATCTGCTGACGGAGTGGTATCACCCGGCGCCGTTCATCAAGTTGCAGATGCTCAGCCGCCGCAACCTGGCGCTGGGTTTCACCCTGTTCATCTGCCTTCTGGTTGTGCTGACCTCTGGCGTGATGTTGCCGATGACCTTTCTCGGGCCGCTACAGAGCTACCGACCACTTCAGATGGCACCGATCGGTCTGGTCGTCGCGCTGCCTCAACTGATCCTGGGTTCCGTGGTGGCGCTATTCCTGTACCGGAAATGGGTCGATGCCCGATTCGTGTTCGCGGGCGGCCTATTGCTGATCGCCCTGGCGTGCTTCTTTGGCGCACAACTGACTTCTGACTGGAACCGCGACCAGTTCGTGCTGACGCAGACGCTGCAAGCCTTCGGCCAGCCCATGGCTGTCGTCTCGCTGCTGTTCCTGTGTACCAGCGTCGTGCACCCCAGCGAAGGCCCGTATGTGTCGGGAAACATCAACACGCTGCGCGCCCTGGGCTCGGTATTCGGCGGCGCAATGGTCGGGCAGCTCGTGACCGTAAGGCAACGGTTCCACGCGGAAATGCTGCTGGATCACGCCGCGTCCGTAGGCAACTCCGTTCCGCTTGTCCCGGAGCCCGCTCAACTGATGGGAATCATCGGCCAGCAGGCATTGGTGCTGTCGGTCGCGGATGCCTACCGCGTGCTGGGCGTTCTGGCGCTGGTGATGGTCCCCTTCGTATTGCGGCTGACCTACATTCCCGCCCCCGATTTGCAGCCCGCTGCCCCTCATTCCACATCGTCGTCCCAAGGATAGTTCCACCATGGCCATGCCGAAGAAAGCCAAGATCACCAGTGCCCTGCTACTGCTCGCAGTGGCAGTGGGCTGTGTCATTTATCTGAATCGCCCCGAATCCAGCGCATCGACCCAATCCACGGACGACGCCTATGTACAGGCCGACTTCACCCTCGTCGCACCCCAGGTGTCGGGCGTAATCGGCAAGGTGCTGGTCGAAGAAAACCAGCCAGTGAAGGCTGGCGATCTGATCGCCGCGATCGACGATCGGGATTTCATCGTTGCGGTGGATGCGGCAAAGGCGCAAGTCGCTGCCGCCGAGGCCAGCGTCGCGGGGCTTGCCGCACGTGTGGCGCAGCAGGAAACAGCGATACGTCAGGCGCAGGCGGCCGTCGCGGTGGACGACGCAGAACTCAAGCTGGCAGAGGCCAACCAAAAACGCTACCGGAACCTCGCTTCAGACGGATCAGGCTCGATCCAGGCACAGCAGCAGGCCGAGGCGCAGTTGGCCATTCGGCTGGCCAGCCGCGACAAGAACCGCGCGGGCCTGCAAGCGGCGCGACAGCAGACGGACATCCTGAAAGCCGATCTTGAAAAGGCCAAGGCTGCACTTTCCCAGGCGCAGGCGGCGCAAGCCGCTGCGGAGTTGAAGCTCTCCTATACCCAAATCACGGCGCCCATCAACGGCGTGATCGGTCAGAAGTCGGTGCGCGTCGGCGCATTCGTGAATGCCGGCAAGCCATTGGTGGCGGTGATCCCGCTCGACGCGGTTTACATCACGGCCAACTTCCGCGAAACGCAATTGGCGCGTGTGCAGCCAGGGCAATCGGTGGACATCAAGGTGGACGCCTTGCCGGGTGCCGTACTGAAGGGGACCGTGGAAAGCCTGGGGCCCGCCAGTGGCGTCAGCTATTCGGCCGTCGCGCCGCACAACGCTACGGGCAACTTCACCAAGATTGTCCAGCGCCTGCCCGTGCGTATTCGCATCGACCCAGATCAGCCTGACGCCGAGAAATTGCGTGTCGGAATGTCGGTAACTCCAACGATAGAAATAGGGGGTGGTCATATCGCATCTAAATGAATGCCGTAATCATCGAACGAAATATGGAAGATCGACTTGCTATCAGACCCCAACTTTCAGCGAGCCTGAAAGCGAATCGATATTTGTCTGTGCATTTACACGGAGGTTGAATCATGAAAGCACAAACAGCGCTAATCGGTTTTGTCATTCTGGCAAGTTCGTCCCTATGTTGGGCAGGTTCCAGCAACCAAACCACAGGAGGTCAGTCACTAACCCGCGAACAAGTGAGGGCTGAACTGGAGGAGGCACGCCGCCAAGGTCTGCTGATGGAAGGTGATGTTTATCCGGTCGAGATACCGAAAACAGGCCGCAGCAAAACGCGCGCAGAGGTGCTGCAAGAGCTTCAGGAAGCTCGTGAGCAGGGCTGCTGTATCTCCATGAGGGCGAATATCCGGGCAAATTTCAGCGTGATACGGGTCCGGGGAAAACACGTGCCGAAGTGTTGCGCGAACTTGAGCAAGCGCGCCAAGACGGCACCTATGTTGTGAATGAGCCTTGATGCCGGTGAGGTTGCAACTGTAATTCAAGAAACGGGTGTGCAAGTGCGCACCCGGGTCCGAGGCACCCATGGAGAGCGGAAACCAAGGGTCTGCCATGTCGGCCTATGAAACCCAGCTTCAATTGCTAACAGATGGGACTACATGACATGAAGAGACATCGCTATCGCTTGACCGTGGAGCATATTTCCGATTCCAGAGGTGGCCCTGTTCACAACAAGCCGCTGCAATTTGAAGTCATGAACCACGACGACATCATCGCCGTCGTAACGTGGCTTCGTGAAAGAGGAGATTTCAGCGACAAGGAATCAGCAGCGGCCCTTGGTGTCGGGCTGAAACTGCTTGGAGGCGTCCTGCTAGATAACAAGGACAACCCGCTGTTCTCTTCATTTCTGCCGCACCTATATCAGTTCGTGAAAGAGCTCAAAGCGGGAACAACCGACAGCCAAGGAAATGATTGATTCGGCTTCTTAGCGCGACACGGGGTATGAATCACTATGGAGCTTCGTCACCTTCGATACTTCCTGGCTGTGGCCGAAGAACTCCGTTTTGCTCGTGCAGCGGAGAAGCTACATATTGAGCAATCGCCGCTGTCGCGAGCCATCAAGGAATTGGAAGAAGAACTCGGTGTGTTGTTGTTTGCTCGAACCACGCGCAGCACACGACTAACTCATGCCGGAACACTGTTCTTGGAGCACGTGCGCCGCGTGCTGGCGGCCTTGGAACAAGCACGAGACAGCGTGAAGGCAGCGGCCAACGGCTTTCATGGGCAGTTGCGTGTGGCGCTGTCCGATGGCATCACGCCGTCGCGCCTATCTGCCTTGCTCGCGCTTTGTCGCCAGGAAGAGCCCGAAGTAGAAATCCGCTTCTTCGAAGTGCCGCTATCGCAGCAGATCAAAGGGCTTCATAACGATCTGTACGACGTGGGATTTGCCCAATCCAACGAGGTTGGCGATGGCATCGTCGCCATGCCTGCCTGGAGCGATGCGCTGATGGTGGCGGTGCCTGCCAGGCATCCGCTGCTGGCCCACAAGCGCATTCCATTAGACGAACTGCTGCGCTATCCGCTCGTCTTGTGCGATCCGCAAGTATGCGAAGGCCATGCCAAGCATGTCGAACGGGTGCTGCGCCGTACCGAAATGGAACCTCTGATCGCAGAGCGCGTCGCGTCCTGCGATCTGATGATGGCCTTGGTGTCGGCCGGGTTCGCGCTCGGGCTGGCTGGCGCTGCGCACATTGCCGCCAGCCGTGAGCCAGGTGTCGTGGCCCGACCGCTGGCGTTGCGCGTGCCGCCGTTGACGACCTACTTGCTCCACCTTGACGGCGATCCGTCCGACGAACTGGCGCGGTTCATTGAGCGCGTGCAGACCATCGAATCGCTGGAGCCTCCCAGGCCCATACGAGGCCGCAATCCCGATCAATCGGAGGAACTAACGCCATGAAGAAGATCGTCTCGTTCTTGCTGGTGGCCGCGTTGACTGCCTGCGGCCAGTCTGAAACGCCACAGAAGCCCGCTGATTCCGCAGCCAACATCCCGACGGTGGAAGAACTCGCGGCTAACCCCGAGCGGCTCAAGGAACTGCGCCAGCAGTGCAAGACCGAGCGCCCCAAGCTGGGCGACGTGCTGTGCAACCGGGTGGCCGAGGCCACGCGCAAGCGGTTCTATGGCGACGGCGAAACCCCGTACACACCGCCGAAAGAAGCGCCCAAGTTCTGATTGTTGGCGGTTCGCCGCATCACCTTCATTTTTCTGCCCGACACGCCGCAGCGCGCCCGCGCTTGCGGCGTTTTTCGTTGGCTCGCTACCGCGCTAATTCTTTCTTTTTCCTCGATCTTTCTGCTTAAAACGGTCTTTGACCGGCACTGACCCGGCACCGATCCTGACGCCTGCGGCACGTCCTTGTGCCGCTTTTTCCATGAGGAATCAGCGCAGGAGAAATCGGAGGCCAGGTCATGCAAGGGACGAACGTGCTGTTCGGTCAGATCGCCGTGGTATTCGGCATCGTGATCGCCGGAGTGTGGGGCGCCACACAATGGACAGCAGCCGCCCTTGGTTATCAAGTACGCCTTGGCTCGCCCTGGTTCGATCTTCTTGGCACGCCGATCTATCACCCGTGGAAGCTGTTTGAGTGGTGGTTTTCTTACGGCGCCTATACCCCGGAAATCTTCGACACCGGCGGAGCCATCGCTGGCAGCAGTGGCATGGTCGCCGTGGCCGTCGCCATTGCTATGTCGGTCTGGCGCTCGCGGCAGGCACGCCTTGTCACGACCTACGGATCGGCCCGCTGGGCGAACGCGCAGGACATTCGCAAGGCGGGACTCACGCAGCCGGCCGGCGTGTTCCTCGGTCAGCACGACCGCCAGTACCTGCGCCATGAAGGGCCAGAGCATGTCCTGACGTTCGCGCCCACGCGCAGCGGCAAGGGCGTCGGCCTAGTGGTGCCCACGTTGTTGAGCTGGCCGGCTTCGGCGGTCATCCACGACATCAAGGGCGAGAACTGGCAGATCACCGCTGGCTGGCGCAGCCGTTTCAGCCACTGTCTGCTGTTCAACCCCACGGATGCGAAGTCGGCGGCCTACAACCCGCTGCTGGAGGTGCGGCGCGGCGCGCATGAAGTGCGCGACGTGCAGAACATCGCGGACATTCTGGTTGATCCCGAAGGCGCGCTGGAGAAGCGCAACCATTGGGAAAAGACCAGCCACGCGCTGCTGGTCGGCGCCATCCTGCATGTGCTCTACGCGGGCGAAGACAAGACGCTGCGCGGCGTCGCCAACTTCCTCAGCGACCCGGCCAGCCCGTTCGAGCTGACCTTGCACCGGATGATGACCACGCCACACCTCGTGAACGAGGAAGGTGGTGGCCCGCATCCGGTCGTCGCTTCGGCCGCGCGCGAAGTGCTCAACAAATCGGACAACGAGCGTTCCGGCGTGTTGAGCACCGCCATGTCGTTCCTCGGCCTGTACCGCGATCCCACGGTGGCCGAAGTCACGTCGCGCTGTGACTGGCGCATTGCCGACCTCATTTCAGCCGCGCATCCGGTGTCGCTGTACCTGGTGGTGCCGCCTTCGGACATTAGCCGCACGAAGCCCTTGATCCGGTTGATCCTCAACCAGATCGGGCGACGCCTCACCGAATCGCTCGACGGGAGCGACGGCATCGAGCGCCGCCACAAGCTGCTGCTGATGCTCGACGAGTTCCCGGCCCTGGGCCGGCTCGACTTCTTCGAGACGGCCTTGGCCTTCATGGCGGGCTACGGCATCCGCAGCTTCCTCATCGCGCAGTCGCTCAACCAGATCGACAAAGCCTACGGCCAGAACCATTCGATTCTGGACAACTGCCACGTCCGCGTGACGTTTGCGACCAATGACGAACGCACGGCCAAACGTATTTCCGAGACGCTGGGCACCGCCACCGAACTGCGCGCACAGCGCAACTACGCGGGCCACCGGCTCGCGCCGTGGCTGGGGCACCTCATGGTGTCGCGCCAGGAGACGGCCCGCCCGCTGCTGACGCCGGGCGAGGTGATGCAGCTACCGCCGGACGAGGCCGTGGTCATGGTGTCCAGCGTGGCCCCGATCAAGGCCCGGAAGCTGCGCTATTACGCCGACGCCAATTTCAAGCGGCGCGTGCTGCCGCCGCCGGCGCTTGCGGGCGGACAGTACGCCGACGCGCCGCCGCTGCGCCCGGACGACTGGAGCGGGCTGGCGATTCCTGCCGTGCCCGCCGCGCCTGCGGCCGATGCCGCCGAAGGCTTCGGCGCGTCGGCCGACGACGGCGGCCCGCGCCGTCAGCCCGAGCTAACGGAGGCCGTCGCCTACGCCCCCGAGCTGGCCGCGCCCGCGGCCGACCTGGCGTTGCTCGATGACGACGACGACCTGCCGCTTCCCCTTCCTCGCCAGCTTGATCCGGCCATGCAGCGCGTGGCCCGGCTGGCGTCCCTCGATCCCAACGACGGCATCGACCTATGACCTACCGCCTGAATCTCTTTATCCAGCCCGAGCACGCCAAGCGGCTCGATGAACTGGCCGCCAAGAAAGGCGTGTCCAAGTCCAGCATCGTCGCCGCTGCCTTGGCGTCCTGGCTGTCGCCGGACGCGGCCGACCAACGTGAGGCGGCGATCGCCAAGCGGCTGGATCGACTGTCGCGCCAGGCCGAGCGCATGGAGCGTGACCAGAGCATCGCCATCGAAACGCTCGCGCTGTTCGTCCGCTACTACCTGACCGTCAGCACGCCGGTTCCCGAGGCGCACCAAGAGGCGGCCCGCGCTCAGGGCAAGGCGCGCTTCGAGCAGTTCGTGGAGCAGCTTGGCCGCCACCTGCTGCGCGGGCGCAGCCTGGTGCGCGACGTGGTGGAGGAACTGCACCCCGACCCGGTGCGGATGGAAGACGCGGCGGCAGCAGCCCAGGCGCGGGAGCGTGCGTCATGAGCGCCGTTCCGCAACTCCCGCCCGAGCCACGCTCATCCGCTGCGGCTTCGCTCGACCGGCGCATCCAGATGCTGCGCACGGCAATGGGGCCACTAATCGCCGCTGCGCTCGAAGACCCGGACGTGGTGGAGGTGATGCTGAATCCCGATCGCACCCTTTGGGTGGATCGGCTTTCCAGTGGGCGTGCGCCGATGGGCGTGGAACTGCCCGAGGCGGATGGCGAGCGAATCATCCGCCTGGTCGCGGCCCACGTCGGCGCGGAAGTCCATCGCGGCCAGCCGCTGCTGTCCGCCGAGTTGCCCGAGACGGGCGAACGCTTCGAGGGCATCTTGCCGCCGGCAGCGCCAGGGCCGGCCTTCGCGCTGCGCAAGCGCGCCATCGGTGTGATTCCGCTGGAGCGGTACGTCATCGACGGGATGATGACCAGCGCGCAGGCGGGCTTTCTCGTTCGTGCCGTGCGCGAGCGGCAGAACGTGTTGATTGCCGGCGCCACCAGCAGCGGCAAGACCACGCTCGCCAATGCTTTGCTCGCCGAAATCGCCGCCACCGGCGACCGCGTGCTGGTGCTCGAAGACACGGTGGAACTGCAATGCGCGGCCCGCGACCACGTTCCGCTGCGCACCCGCGCGGGCGTGGTGTCGATGACCGAACTGGTGCGCTCGTCCATGCGCTTGCGCCCTGATCGCGTCGTCGTCGGCGAGGTGCGCGGTGCCGAGGCGCTGGATCTCATCAAGGTGTGGGGCACGGGCCACCCCGGCGGCATCGCCACGATCCACGCCGGCTCCGCGCTCGGCGCGCTGCTGCGCCTGGAGCAACTGATTCTCGAAGTGGCGGTGAATCCGCCCCGTGCGCTGATCGCCGAGGCGGTCAACGTGGTGATCCACATCGCCGGACGCGGGCGCAAGCGCCGCATCGAGAGCATCGCCCGCGTCGTCGGCTTCGACGGCGTGGGCTACCAACTGGCGGACGCGCTGGAAACGCCGTTTCCCGAGCTGCCGCCACGTCCCGATGCCGCACCCGCTGCGGCGACATCCCCATCCCCTGACTCACTTGGAGAACTGCCATGACGCAGATGACCATTCCTGCTTTCCGTTTTTCTGCAAATCCGGCTTTGCGTCTTGCGCAGCTGCGCTGCCTGGCCCGCCCTGCGGGGCAAGGGCTGTTGCTGGCCGCGCTGCTGCTGTTCCTGGCCGGAACCGCGCAGGCCGCCGGTTCCTCGATGCCGTGGGAAGGCCCGCTGCAATCCATCCTCGAATCCATCCAGGGGCCGGTGGCGCGCATCGTCGCGGTCATCATCATCATCGCCACGGGC
>JAFKGE010000071.1 GCA_017307865.1 Burkholderiales bacterium
TGCGAGCGACGCGCGATCTCCTCGGTGAGGGTGTCCTGCCGCACCTTGCCCTCGCGCTGCCAGTGCTGGTAGTTGCCGCGCGGCAGGAACATGCGCGCATGGAACAGCTCCGCGCCGCGCCGCACCGCCTGCTCGAAGGGCATATCCTCGAGGCCGTAGAGCGGATTGCGGCTAATGAAAGTTCGCAGTGGCCAGGAAAACGGCACCGGCTCACCCGCCACGTAGGCGGTCGAGCGCACCCGCAGACGCCGTCCGAGGTTCAGTGCATCCACCATAACCCTCCTCCGATCGAAAGTCATAACGCGAGCACCACAGCCGCGAGACCCTGCTGCAGTAGCGCGAGCATGACGAAATCCCGGGGAAGACGGCGGCGCCACCAGAACCGCGATCCTTGCCATCAGTGAAGGCGCAGCTCGCGATGCGAAAGCGTCAGGTGCCCGCCAACCGCCGCGGCTGACCGGCGGCGGCTGGCCATAACGTCATAGGAAGAAAAATGAATAAGGAAAAATTTGATTTGTTTATTCTATCTACAATAGGACCTTATATATCCTACTCGCCCCGATAGCCTATCTAACGGCACTTCTTGCACAGGCGATCGAGCAGCTGCGCAAGAGCGACCAGTTGGTGCCGGCCGACATGGGACAGGGGTCACGCACTCGACTTGGCACAGCCTGCGCGTCATTAAATCCGTCATCGAGGTCGGTGCCATCCGTGTGCTCGACAGGTCTTACATCGATCTCGCACCTCGATGGGGAAGGGATTATCCTTCAGTGGCGAAACTGCTGTCCCGCTTTTGCGAAATACGCAACCACCACCATCCAGTGCATTCATGTCCGACGTCGTAGTCGCGGCGTGGGCGTCTTCAGTCAGACAGCCATTTGTGTACGTATGCGTCGATGAGTTCACGTACAGATTCGGACTTGATCACGAGGCCGAGGTCGATCATTTCCGCGCCGATGGACTGCGCCTGAGTCTGCGCCGGGACCGGCCCAGGCACGAGCTGGTTGGCCTCTTCGCGGAAGAACACTGCCGCCACCACCCCGGCGAACCAGATGGTACGCGCCGAGTCGCCGCGCGGGCGCAGCGGATCGTCGCGCATCACGAATACCGGGCTGCCGCTCGATCCGGGATATACCGCGGCGTCGATCAGAAATTGCTTGTGTCCCTCAAAGTCGAGTTCCAGCGGCGTGGCCGTGGTGCCGCGGCGCAGGATAGGCATGAGGTTGACCTGATCCCACACCCCGCTGGGATAGCCGACAAACAGCACATCCTCGAGCGCATCGAAGCCCCGCACCGTTGCCACATCGGGAATGCGCTCGCTGTCGATTGCGTGGTAATATAACTGCACGCCAAGATCGCGCGCCGCACGCTCGAGCGGTCGCAGCGGCACGATAGCCAGATCGACCTCGGGATCGGGATGGACGAACCAGGCCGCAGGGAAGTCGTCGATATTGAGCTGAAAGCGCTCGCCGAATGCCGGCTTGCCCTCTCTTAGCTGGGTGAATACCAAGCCGCCGCGGCGCACGCCTTCGACCAAATGACGGTTGGTGACGATAAACGGTGTGCTGCCCCGGGGGTGAGTGTGGCTGAGGATGAAGGCCGTGCCCGAGCCGGAGCTGCCGTCCTCGAGTTCGGTATCCACTCGCACGGTGGAAAACAGCAGTTTTTTTGCGATAGAGTCGATTTCCATGGGGCTCACGCGTGCGGTACGGCGCGCTGGTTCAAGCGCTCAATCGCTGCCACCGCTGCGCGCTGGGCTTCCTCGGCCTCGGCCTCATTACCCATCATGGTCAGGCGGCCGAAAGAACCGAAGGCCTTGACGTCCACCAGCGTGATGTGGGCGGCCTTCTCGGCCTCATTGGCGGCATACATGATATAACCCGCCGGCTCGACCTCCAGGATGAACATGCTTTTACCGGGCAGGATCATCGAGCCCTTGCGCAATTGACGATTGATCAGCGTGGCGTGGTCAGGGGTGATGGCGCGGATGATCTCGTTCCACGCCACCTTGCAGCGCAGCCGCGAATCCATGGTGGTGTTGAGTTGCCGCAGGATCAGTTCGCCAGCGGCGAGCACCTCGCTCTGGTTGCGGAAGTGAAGCTCCATCGAGCCGAAGGCGCGCTCGACGACTTGCTCACCCATGCGCACATTGGTTTTTTTCAGCGCGATGTCCGAAAGGTTGTGCACCGCCATGCCGGGAGCGACCTCGATCCACATGCAGGCATCGCCGGGCACCGGCAGAAAGCCCTGTGAGGATGTGGCGATATAGGACGCGAGCTGCGGCTGCAGCGCATCCATGAACACGTAGGTTCGCAGGGTGATCTTCATCTTCGGCCCACCTTCACCGCGTCAGGCTCATGTAGAGCATCGGCAGTTTTTCCGGCAGGCGTTCGACCTGATCGATCACGGTGAAATTTTTCAAGCCGAAGATGCGTGACACATACTGGTCGGCATGCGGATCGAGCGAGAGCGCATACACCGTGATGCCCTGGCGGCCGAGTTCTTCGACTGCGGCCTTGGCGTCGTGGCGCAGGTATTGCGGATCGGTCACGTCGTTGTCGGAAGGTTCGCCGTCCGTGACAACAAACACGACGCGCTTGCTCTTGGGCTGCTGCGCCAAATAGTGAGCGGCATGTCGCAGCGCTGCGCCCATGCGGGTCGAGAGCCGCCCTTTCATCCCCGCCAGCCGCGCCTTGACGAGATCATCATACGGCTGGTCGAAGTCCTTGAAGCGCTGGTAGTGGACATCGTGCCGGCCGTCAGAACAAAAGCCGTGAATGGCGAACGGGTCGCCGATGCGGTCCAGCGCGCCGGCCAGCAACACCGTGGCGGCACGGGTGAGGTCCATCACCGTGTAGTCGTGACCGCGCACCTTCTCGTTGGACGATTCGGACATGTCCAATAGAACGAGCACCGCCAGATCGCGCAGCGCACGCTTGTAACGCATCATGATGCGCGGATCGTGCTGTTGGCCGATGCGGATGTCGATCATCGCGCGCACCGCGGCGTTGATGTCGATCTCGTCGCCGTCCTCCATATGGCGGATGCGCTGCATGCCCTGCGGCACCATCGACTCGATCAGGAACTTGAGCCGCGAAATCACCGGCTTGTGCTCGAGGATGATGCCCTCGATCACCTCCAGCTCACCGAGCTGAGGATGATACTCGAGCAACGTCACCCAATTGGGCCGCTCGAGCTGAATCTGATAATCCCATTCCGGGTAGTGGTAAGGCTCGGAGATCGGCGGACGGCCTTCGAGCGAGTTGATGCTCACGTTTTCCTGGTCGAGATAGAACTCGGTCGGAAGCTCCCACACCTCCTGCGCATCGTCGCCGGCGAACTCGACGTCCACCTCGTTGACCATTTCCATCACGTTGACTTTTTTGCGCACCTGCTGGCGGGTCTCCCAGGTGGCTGCCATCACCTGCGCCTCGTCGTATTCCTCCAGGAACCAGACGGCGCGGTTGTCGTCGCGATAGATGGCGCTGAGCCCGTCGGTGAGCTTGTTGTAGGTCGGCAGGTCGAGTTCAAACAGGCGGTGCGATAAATCTACGCCGAGATTCCAGCTCACCTGATTGCTGTCCAGGTCGCGCTCAGCGCGAAACGCGGCCACGCCTTCCCGCACAAAGGGATGCGGGTCGGACGACTCGAGGTCGAGCAGTGCGCGGGCGAGGCGGTCGAGCAACTCGCCGACGGTCGCGGGCTGGACCGAGTAGTCGAATACCGGATGCAGCGCCAACCAGGCCTCGCGCATTCCGGGGAATTTGCGGATCGCGAGTTCTTCCACTCGCGCATCCTCGAACAGCTCGATCAGCGCCATCTGCACCGGCAGCAGCTGCTGCATCGACAGCGGCTTGTCGGTGAACACCAGATGCGCGGCGCAATGGTTGGCGGCGGCGCGGTAGACCTCGAGAGCGCTGACCGGCGCCGTCGCATCGCCCTCGGGCTTGTAGTCGTCATAGGCGTCGGCGATGTAGATGACATAATGCTCGATGTAGGGCCTGAGCCCTTCGCGGCTTTCGTAATCGCCAGCGGTCGGGCGCAGAAAAAAATCGCGCCCCCAGATCGCGCGCATGTAGATGTTGAGCCGCCTCTGGATGTCGACGAACAGCGTGCCCTTGCGCTCTTGCTGCAGCACCGCCTGCGCGTCGGCGCTCTTCAGCCCGAAATAGGCCGCCTGCCCTTCGAAATCGGTTTTGTACGCCTGTGCGCCCCATTGCACCCAGCGGCGCAGGCCTCCCAGCGTAAGCTGATTGAGCAGGCGGTCGAGGTTTTCCAGCATCGGCCGCAGGCCGCGCGGAGCCTGCGCCGCCACGATCTCCAGCACCTTCAGATAGTGGCGAAACAGATCGGCATCGCCCACGCGATGCGCCACCAGCGGCGCGGTGCCGACGATCAGCGCCAGCACCTGCCCCGAGGTCTTGGACGCCATGCCCAGCAGGAAGTTGACCAGATCGGGTAGCACCTCCTCGCCGATCGCGCGCCCCACCTCCGGCATGGATTGGATGAAACTGACTACCAAATCCTCGCTGCGACCAAGATGGTGCAGCGCCACCGCGCCCTTGAGATAATTGTCCAGCCCGCGCGGACTTAAAGCGCGCGCCGCCTCGTTCCAGGAGGCGCGCAGCAGCTCCTGCGCACCGCCTGGCAGTTCGTCGAGGATCTCCTGGAATTCGTCGAGGTGGATGGCCATGATGTGTAAATTCGGACTGCCCTGGCGATGCTGACCCCGGCCGACCTCAAGTTTCCTTTTTCCCCTCGCGTCTTCAACTCGTCAGAGACGTTCAGAAATACGTCGTCACCGCGGAATCGAGCGCGTCCCGCATATCGGGATCGTCGGTGATCGGGCGCACCAGCGCCACCCGGCATGCCGCCAGCGGCGCGACGTTGCGGGTGATCAGCGAGCCGGCGTAGATCAGCATGCGGGTGGAGATACCCTCATCCAGCCCATGGCCCTTGAGGTTGCGCGCGTGCTCCGCGATGTGCACCAGCTTTTTCGCGGCGTCCAACGCAACGCCGCTCTCGTGTGCGACGATCTCGGCCTCGACCTCATGCTCGGGGTAGTTGAAGTCGAGCGCGCCGAACCGCTGCTTGGTCGACTGCTTCAAATCCTTCATCAGCGACTGGTAGCCAGGGTTGTATGAGATGACCACCTGGAAATCCGGATGCGCCTCGACGATTTCGCCCTTTTTCTCGAGCGGCAGAATGCGACGCGCATCGGTCAGCGAGTGGATCACGACCGTGGTGTCCTGCCGCGCTTCGACCACTTCGTCGAGATAGCAGATCCCGCCGAAACGCGCAGCCATGGTCAGCGGCCCGTCCTGCCAGCGGGTGCCGTTGGCATCGAGCAGGAAACGGCCGACCAGATCGCTGGCAGTCATATCTTCGTTGCAGGCGACGGTGACCAGCGGCTTGCCGAGTTTCCACGCCATGTATTCGACAAAGCGCGTCTTGCCGCATCCCGTCGGACCTTTGAGCATCATCGGCATGCGGGCCGAATAGGCAGCCTCATAGAGCGCGACTTCATCGGCCACCGAGCGGTAGTAAGGCTCCTTGGTCACGCGAAAAGCATCGAGTGCGACCGGAGAAGATCCGGCCGTATCCGCGACGACCGGTCGCACGGCGCTGGTGCCGGACGCGGCAGGGGCCGCGGGCGTGTGGAAGGCGGGGTCGCGTCTAGGCAGATAGCCGCGCTGGGAGAGGTCGTTACGCATGATCAACTTCCTGCTATTCAATCCGGCCAGATGCGCTCGGGAAATAACTCCTCAACGCTCGGAGGCGGCTCTGCCGCCAGCGAATCCGCAGGCGCGGAAGTGGCGGACGCTTTTTTGGCCGAGGTCGAGCGCGGCGTCTTGTTTGCCTCCGCCTTGTTGTCGGCCTCCGCCTTGCCGGAAGAGGCAGACTCCGCGCCGGTCTTGGCCTGACGGACGCTGCTGGCGAGCTTGTCTTTGATGCTGGTCATTCAAGGATCTCCTCAATGAGGCCGTCTATCTCCTCGACGGCGCTTTGCCCGCGAGCCCCCAACTGGTACGCCGACACGCCCTCGAGCGCAGCGGTCTTGTAGATGCCGCGGCGGCGCACCGGAGTGCGCAGGACCGGCAGGCCGAACTCAGCCAACGCCTCCTGCATCGCCGCCGACAGCGCGCTGCGCGCCTCGATCTGGTTCAGCAGCAGGTAGGCGCGCAGCCGCGGATTGAGCCGCCTCGCTTCATCGATGTCCTGCGGCAGCCGGATGCTGGCCCACAGATCCACCGGCGAGGGCAGCACCGGAATGACCGCCACGTCGCAGCTTTGCAGCGCCAGAGCCGCCGCCCGACTATCGACCGCCGGCGGGCAGTCCAGCACGACGAAGGGATAGGCGCGAAAGTCCCGTCGCAAATCGATCGCTCCCGCGCCTACGCGCAATTGCTTGACCGTGGCGGGAAAGGACTGCGTCCCGGCGGCGGCCCATTGCGTGGCCGAGCCTTGCGGATCCAGATCGACAACCACGGACGAGGCTCGCCGCGTCAGACCCGCGCCGAGGTGCATCGCAACAGTGGTCTTGCCGGCGCCGCCTTTCTGGTTGATTACCGCGATGACCAGCGGACTGCCCATCGCTCACTCCCCGCGCCCGGCCAGAGCAGCGATACGCTCGGCGAACCGTTCGTCCTCGGTGCTCAATACGTCACCATCGGCCGCTCCGATCGTGACATTGACGTAGGTGGTGCCGAAATTGATGTTCTGCGGATGGCGTTGAACCTCCTCCGACAGCGCCGACAGCGCATCGAGGAAGGCGCGGGTCTGCGCATACTGCGCAAACGCGAAGCGGCGAAACAACGTGGGCGGTTTGTCACGGCGCTCCCAACCTTGGAAATCATCAGTCATCGGCGTCCTACCCCGGGTTCGATCTGGGTTACGTGGTCGAGATGCGCTCGCGCCTCCTGTAGAAATCTTCGAACAGCGACGCGGTGTCTTGGCCGCGTAGCCAGCACGTATACCTCAGCGCGTTCGCCCGACGCTGCAGGGTCTTCACCTTGGGCCGCGATCGCGCAGTCCGGCCACGCCGCAGGCCACCACCCGCCACAAAGCGTCATACCGGGCAGGATTTCCCGCTCCATCAAACGCTCGGCCCACCCCGGTTGATCCACCCCGGCGCGCGGATGGCGCACCAGTTCGGCATGTCCCGACCGACGTGCAAGCACGCTCGGGCGAGACACGGCCGCACGCCGCCAACTCAAAGTTGAACGCGCGCGCCGGCCGGCCCGAGATTCGCCGATCGATCACCATGGTGCGCTCCGCGCAGGATCAGCTGCGGGTGGACGTGATCTCGGCGTCGCGGCCGCCGCGGCCACCGCCGTTGGAATCCGGCTGGGTCGGCAGGATGCCTTCGACCTCGTTGTGCACCCGAGCGATGATGTGCGCGGCCACCAAGCCGTCGCCAACACGCTCGCAGGCGTCTGCCCCGGCACGCACCGCCGCGTTGACTGCGCCGGTCTCGCCGCGCACCAGCACGGTGACGTAGCCGCCGCCGACGAATTGACGGCCGATCAGCCGCACTTCGGAGGCCTTGGTCATTGCATCGGCCGCTTCGATCGCGGGGACCAGTCCGCGCGTTTCGATCATGCCCAGGGCAATACCGTTCACGTGTGTCGCCATGTCGTTGTCCTTCCAGTTACTAACAGTAGAAAAAAGCCGGGCTTAAGCGCTCGGCGCCTTCGGCAGGATGCCCTCGACCTCGCTGTGCACGCGGGCAATGATGTGCGCGGCCACCAGGCCATCGCCCACGCGCTCGCAGGCATCAGCCCCGGCACGCACCGCCGCGTTGACCGCGCCGGTCTCGCCGCGCACCATCACGGTGACGTAGCCGCCGCCGACGAATTGCCGCGAGATCAAGCGCACTTCGGCGGCTTTGGTCATCGCGTCCGCCGCCTCGATCGCGGGAACCAGTCCGCGGGTTTCGATCATGCCCAGGGCAATACCCATCGTTTCAGCCATTTGTTCGCTCCTTGTTGTCGAAATAAAAGAATCTCAAGCCAGTCACTGCATTCTGACGCCCGCTGTGCACGCGCCGTTGTTGCTCTTTGCTCACCGCGTCGTCATCCCTCCTCCCAGCCATCGATGATGCCGCAGATGGTGAGGTCGGTAGCCACTGTTCGATCGGGCATGGCCATACGTGCAGCCGTGCCCGCGGCGGTGAACACCCATTTGCCAGGCGGCGCTCCGACCGGATCGGTCGCCACCGAGATTTCTCCCTTCTGGCCTTTCAGGATACGAAGCGAAGCCGAACTCATTCCCGGCACACGCCGGGTACAGACCAGATCATCCACCACGCGCCAGACTTCCATCACGCTCCCTCCGGATTCCAGTGGTCGATGATGCCGACGATCGTGAGATCGGACGGATAATCCCTGGCTCCGGCGGCATCGCGCGCCGCAGAGGATCCGACACAAATCACCCAGTCGCCCGGGATGCAGCCGACGGCGTCGACCGCAACGCTGCGCGTCCCATTCGGTGTCTCCTGCACGACCAGCAAGGGGCGATGGCCCATGGCGTCGATGCGATTGGTCGACACGAGAGTGGTTATCACACGCATGATTCTCATGACGCATAAGTCCTCTCAATGATCGTCGACGGCGGCGTCGGCGACGAAGGCGCAGCACTCGTCGCCGGCACGGTCACTCACCGCGATTGCGCAATTGAGCAGGCCCCTTGCAGCCAGATCGGGGTAGCGTGCCGCGATCGCATCACGCACCCGCCGGCCTCGTGCGATCGCCCGCTCGCGTGATGCAGGGATCCGGCCATCGTACTCGAAGTGGACGAGTACCGGGACCGGCAGACCGTGCGCGACATTGAGCTTGGCAAAAATATCGATCCCGACATCCATGTCGGGTGCGCCTTCCTCGACCGTGTCGAGGTGGGCGAAATAAAACAGGTTGCGCAATTGCAGCGGCCGCACCGCTTCGCCGGCGACAATGCATTCCTCGTCGTGGCCGATGGTCGCGTAGCGCCCGGTATGATGCTTGATGACGTATTCGATCTGCGACAGATTGGCTTCGGCAAGCGCCAGCACCAGGCGGCGCATGCCCTCGTGCATGCGGCCATTGCCCTGCCCCCAGCCGCCCATGCCCTCGGCATCGGCGACGATCTCCGCGATGCGCTTCCGTGCCGCTTCGGGCGCAAGGCCGAGGGTGTCGCGATAGACCTGCGCCGTCTCGAAATAGCGATGCGCGTTGATCTCGCCAAAGCTGTCGGGCAGGTGGATGCGCAGCGCATCCAGATCCGTGTCCACGCCGATGAGCAGCACGTCGGGCGCGGCGCCCGAGCCAAATGTCCTATCGATGGCTACGCGCAACTCGTTCTGCAGGCGTTGCAGCGCCGCTTCCGTGGCCTGGCGATCGTTGCTGCCATGAGCGGCGCAACCGTGACCGTTGGGGGACGAGCTGCTGAAATGGTAGACGGCGATCTTGAGGTAGTTCAGGCGCTCGCCATCGACCATGGCGCCGGACAGCCGTTCGACTTCGCGCTGCGCCCAATCGCAGACATCGACCTCGACATCGAACAGCGCGCCTGCATAGGCCTTCACCCGCACGTTCGGTCCAGGCAGCATGCGTAGCACATAAGGGCTGACGCCTTGCAAGCGGCCATCCGAACAAGGGCTGATGTCCACCGTGTGATAGCCGCACGACCGCAGAAAATTCTCATCGAGCGGCATACGCTGACGCCAGCCGGCCTGCTCGACCTGAGCATTCTCGACGCACGACTTGAGGCCGCTGAAGATGCAGCGCGAATGCAAGGCGGACAAATCCAGCCCGCATACCCATGCGTCCTCCAGCACCTGCGACGGCAGATCGAAACCGAGTTGCTCGCGTGCGAGCTGCTGCGCGCGCTCGGTGAAGTTCTCGTCGTGCTGATGTGTGGAGATGCGCTTGAGCACGTCGACGATGCGAGTGAAGCGCGAACGCACCGTCCGCTCGTAGTCGAATAAAAGGCGATTGAGGTCACGATCGACCAGCGCATGCTCGCAGGTCTGCCCGCTGCCGATCATGCACGCCGGATTGTCAGGCACCGCTGCCGCTGACGCTGCGGCGTTGGCAACCGGGGTGGCCTCTCGTCGCAGGGCCTGAAAGCGTTTGCGCGTGTCCATCTTCGCGATCCTCAGCCGCGCGCCCCGCCGGAGACGGTCACTGTGGCGCCGATCCGGGTATTCCCGGCCGAGCCGGTGACCACCGATACAGGCACTTCAGGCCGCTCGATGCTGCGAAACGCCATGGCGCTGGTGCCAGCGCCGCGTGGCTGTCCGCGCATCGATGGATTGCGCGCCAGGCTGGACGAACCTTCGGTGCCGGTGACACGGCTGTTGCCGTCCCAGGCGTCTCCCGAAATGCGCCGGCCCTGCTGGCTGCCTTCGCCGCTCAAACGGCGCGCGGCCGGGAGCGACTGGTCGTCGTCGCGCGGACGCCGCGCCTGGTCGCCGTGACGGAATTCAGGCGTGCCGGTAATCAGGCCGTCGGCCTTGTTGATCGGGCCGGTAATGCGCGAAGTCCCCATGCCGCTGCCGGTGATGACCTCGGTTTGGCGCTCCTCGCGAGCCTGCCGCGCCGGAATGCTGATACTGAAATCCCGGGGAGCCGGCGGACGCTGATCCACATCGCGCGCGCTGAAGCGATCGCTCATCGCGCATTGTCCGGACGCGATATTGTCCAGCCCGAGATAGGGCGTGCCCGAAATCGGCCCGCAAGCGCCACGCTCGTCGCCAGTGACTTGCATTCCGCCCGCGCCCGGCCGATCGCCGGTAACCACCGTGGCCGGAATCACCGCGCTGTCGCGAACCCGCGCCGCCTGCCGTTCACGCTGCGGCGCCTGGCAGAACGCGGCGTACTGGCCCTGGCCGATGTATGGGGTGCCGCTGATCGGCGAACACGTGCCGGCTTCGTTGCCGGTGACGTGGTCCGCACGTCCCGCGGCGATGCCCGTGACCGTCTGGCCGTTCAGCGTGGTGTCAACGATGACCTTGCTGACCGGAGAGACAGTAGGCACCGCCGGACAGACCGCGGCCAACTGGCGGGTGCCAATGTAGTCCGTGCCGGTGACGGGTTCGCACCCGTATGACTCGTCACCGGAGGATTTTGGGCTTGGAGCGACCTCCGAGCCAGTCACGGTCCGACCGCGCAACGTCTGCATCTCGGCCACTTTCTGAGGGCCGGGTGTTTTGCACAGCCCCGCGAAATCAGCCGTCGTGTAGTACTGGCTGCCGGTGATGCTGCGGC
This sequence comes from Burkholderiales bacterium, assembly GCA_017307865.1. Classification (GTDB taxonomy): domain Bacteria; phylum Pseudomonadota; class Gammaproteobacteria; order Burkholderiales; family Burkholderiaceae_C; genus Ottowia; species Ottowia pentelensis. Next base: position 11,247 of record JAFKGE010000071.1, read on the forward strand.
AGGAGCCGACTTCGTTGCCGGTCACCTTGGCCGAACGATCGACGGCCGTCCCCGAGACGGTTTGCTCGTCGCGCGTGGACATTACGCTGACCTTTCGCGCACCTCCCGGCGGCGCCGTTCGACAAAAATCGCGGAACTGCTCAACAGTGTGATATTCGGTGCCGGTAATCGAACGGCAGCTTCCAGCCTCATCGCCGGTCTGCCGCTCGCTGCGGCCGACCACTGTACCGGTAACGGGCTTGCCCGCAGCCGTATGGGTCACCGCCACCTTGGGCGGAGCGTCATCGGTTTCGCCCTGTCCGTAACGCGTACCGGTGACGGCGCGGTCGGCGCCGTGCTCAACGCCGGTGACGCGGCGCGGACGATCGACCAGCGCGCCAGTGACAGCCTGGCCCTTGTCGGTGCGGGTGAACGCCACCTTCCCCAGCGGGGCGGACGGCCGCGTCGAACAGAACTGCTCGAAACGCTCGCTCGAGAGATATTCGGTGCCGGTCACCGGACGGCATGCGCCCGGCTCATCACCGGTGGTCTTGATGGAGCGGCCCAGCGCAGTGCCGGTGATGCGTTGCTCGCGCAGTGTGCTACTGACGGCAACTTTCGGCGCGGCCGGCTCAGGCCGGGTGCCGCAGAGGGTCTGGAACTGCTCGAAGCCAATATATTCGGTGCCGGTGATCGCGCGGCAGGAGCCCGGCTCATTGCCGGTCACCTTGGAGATGCGTTCGACCTGAGTGCCGGTGACGGTCTGCCCGGACAGGGTATGCCCCTCCTCGACCTTGGCCGGCGCTTCGACCACGTTGCGGGCGCGCATACGGCCGGTCGGCCGGGTGCTGGCGCCGGACGTCTTGTCGACCCGACCCGCCAGCGCCTGGACCAGGCGGCGCTGCATCGCGACCTGACGGCCGGTTGCGCCTTTGAGCATGGCGCTCTGCCAATCCTGCGCCGGCATCGCGGCAGCGATTCGTGTCGCCTGGGCGACGCGCTTGAGGCCCTTCTTGCCATCCTGACTCAGCGCGGCACGGCGCATCTTGGCCAGCACGCGACCCGTAGCCTCCGGCGTGTTCAACGCTGCACGCTCCACCGCCGGTGTGCCGCTCTGAACCGCTTCGATATGCGCTGCCTCCTTGCGCTCCGCGCCATGGCTGCAACCGCATTGTCCGCCGCAACTGCACTGTCCGCCGCAGCCGCAACCGCAATCTGAGCCACGCACCTCGGCCGCCGCCCGGCTTGGGCGCAGATGCGCCGCGGGGCGGGTCGCCGTGCCATGCCCGGCGTTCTTCAACGCCGCCTTACCAACCGTGGACAGCGCCTGCCGCCGGGCTCGCGCCGCGGACTTCTGCGCCACCGGCGGAGTGAATGCCGCTGGCGCAGGCACCGCCGAAACGCCGCCGTGATGGGCGTTGGAGGTTTGCGCCGCATTCAGCCGGAAGCGATCAGCAGCGGAGCGCTCGGTTTGAGCAGCCTTGACGGTCCCGGCCTTGCCGTGACGCGCCATGGCCTGCCGGCGCTGGAGCGCCAGTTCACGGCCGGATAGAGTTGCAGTGGCATGACCGGGGGCGACGTTTGTCATACGGACCTCAGCACAAAGAACCCGAGGAAGGGAGCGGCGCCGATGCGCGGCGCCGCGTTCAAATCATGGGCGCCGAATCTGGTCAGCTCCAGCGCCCGCCTCATCAGCGATACACCACGAATGCCATGCCCTGGCTCTGGGCGTAGTTGTCGTACGCGACGAACCGCACCATCTGGTCCGGAAATTCGCGGTGACAGGCCTCGATCTCCGCCATCACGTTATCGACGGACTGCTCGCCGAACAGCGGCAGCTTCCACATGTACCAGTAGCTCGCCTTTGCGGGCGTGCCCTTTTCGGTGTGCTCGACTGCCGGATTCCAACCCTGCGCGATGGCGTGAGCGATCTGACGGCGCACCTGATCGGGCGTCATCTGCGGCAGATAGGAGAAGGTCTCGTACTTTTTCATCGAGCGGTAGGCTTGAACGGCCATGACTTAAGTCCTTTCGAAAGTAGTTCTGCTGGGCGGCGGCGCGCCCCGCAGGGCGCTGCCGACCGCAGCCGGCGGGTTACTTGTTGGCGATGGCGAGCTTGTCCATCGTTTCAAACTCGAACTTGATCTCTTTCCACGTTTCCATGGCGATCTTCAGTTCAGGCGAATGAGCGGCGGCCGCGGTGAGGATGTCCTTGCCTTCCTTCTCCAGATGACGGCCTTCGCCGCGCGCCTGGACGCAGGCTTCGAGCGCGACACGGTTGGCGTGCGCACCGGCCGCATTGCCCCACGGGTGACCGAGCGTGCCGCCACCGAACTGCAGCACCGAGTCGTCGCCGAAAATCGTGACCAGCGCAGGCATGTGCCAAACGTGAATACCACCGGATGCAACGGCGAAGCCGCCGGGCATCGAACCCCAGTCCTGATCGAAGAAGATGCCGCGCGAGCGGTCTTCGGGAACGTAGGATTCGCGCAGCAGGTCGATCCAGCCCAGGGTCGAGGCGCGGTCGCCTTCGAGCTTGCCCACCACTGTGCCGGTGTGCAGATGGTCGCCACCCGACAGGCGCAGGATCTTGGTCAGCACGCGGAAGTGAATGCCGTGGTGCGGGTTGCGGTCGATCACGGCGTGCATGGCGCGGTGGATGTGCAGCAGCATCCCGTTGTTGCGGCACCAGTTCGCCAGACCCGCATTGGCGCAAAGACCGCCGGCGAGGTAATCGTGCATGATGATCGGAGCGCGGATTTCCTTGGCATACTCGGCGCGCTTGTACATTTCCTCAGGCGTGGGCGCGGTCACGTTGAGATAGTGGCCCTTCCGCTCGCCGGTTTCCTGTTCGGCTTTCTGGACCGCTTCCATCACGAAATCGAAACGGTCGCGCCAACGCATGAATGGCTGGCTGTTGATGTTCTCGTCGTCCTTGGTGAAGTCCAGACCGCCACGCAGGGCTTCGTAGCAGGCGCGGCCGTAGTTCTTGGCGGACAGGCCGAGCTTGGGCTTGATGGTGCAGCCCAGCAGTGGGCGGCCGTATTTGTTGAGCTTGTCGCGCTCGACCTGAATGCCGTGGGGCGGACCACCGCAGGTCTTCACGTAAGCGATGGGGAAGCGCAGATCCTCTAGGCGAAGCGCGCGGACAGCCTTAAACCCGAACACGTTGCCCACCAGCGAGGTGAACACGTTGACAACCGAGCCTTCCTCGAAAAGGTCGATGGGATAGGCAATGAAAGCATAAAAGCACGTATCGTCGCCCGGCACGTCCTCAAGGCGATAGGCGCGTCCCTTGTAGTAGTCGAGGTCAGTCAGCAGGTCGGTCCACACCGTGGTCCAGGTGCCGCAGGATGACTCCGCAGCCACCGCCGCTGCCGCCTCTTCGCGATCCACCCCCGGCTGCGGCGTAATCTTGAAACATGCCAAGATATCGGTGTCGAGAGGCGCGTAATCCGGCTGCCAGTAGCTTTGCCGATATTCCGTGACGCCGGCCTGGTAGGTTTTGACTGCCATATTCGAGGACTCCTTCATGCGCGCTTTGCGGTGGCGAACGGGCGAGGACCTACCGCGATGCGGGGGCCACCCCCACTCGGCCCGGGGATGACGTTCGTGTATTTTCAGCACAGCCCGTCGATTCACGAGCCGTGATAAAGAAGTGTCCGCATAAACGCGAATTGTTATTTTTGATCAGATGCATTAGGATGGCTTATGCATCAAACCATGTACCTGACACTCCGGCAGCTTCAGATCTTCGACGCGGTGGTGCGTCAGCGGAGCTTTACGCGCGCAGCCGACGCGCTACACCTGACCCAGCCAGCGGTTTCGATGCAAATGCGACACCTAGAAGAACAGATCGGCGTACCGCTGTTCGACCACGTCGGAAAACAGATCCAGCCGACCGACGCCGGTCGCGAGTTGCATCGGCACGCCACGCTCATCAGCGCCAAGATGCGCGATCTCACGTCCGCGATGGAGGAGTACCGCGGTATTCATCGCGGGGAACTCGACCTCACTGTGGCCAGTACGGCCAACTATTTCATGCCGAAGCTGATCGCAGCTTTCTGCGCCTGTCACGCCAAGGTGCAGGTGCGGCTCCAGGTGTCCAACCAGACGCATATCCTCGAGACGCTCTCGGCTTCAAACCAGGATCTGGCGATCATGGGGCAACCGCCAGAGGACGCCGAGCTCGTCGCGCGCGGGTTCCTCGACAACCCGCTGATGGTCATCGCCTCGCCCACGCATCCCCTGGCCGAACGCCGGAAAATTCCGTTGGCGCAACTGGGTCACCAGCCGTTCATTACCCGCGAGCCCGGCTCGGGCACGCGCCATGCCGCCGAGCGACATTTCTCCCGTCATGGCGTGGAATTCCATTCGGTGATGGAGATGAGCAGCAACGAGGCCATCAAGCAGGCGGTTGAAGCCGGGCTGGGGTTGGGCATTCTGTCGCTGCACACCCTGGAGCTGGAACTGGCAACACGCCGTTTGGTCACTCTCGACGTGGAGAGTTTTCCGATCGTGCGGCAATGGTTCGTCGTGCACCGCAAGGGCAAGCGGCTATCGGCGGTGGCGCAGTCCTTTCTGGCGTTCCTCACTGAGCAGGCGCGCCGGCTGGCCTCGCCCAAGCACCCCCGGCCCGGCCCGCTACGCCATAAACTTGACCGGGCGGCCAACATGGATGTCACTGACGAAAATCACACCTGAATGGGCGTCGAAAAACGGCTGAAATCCGTCGAGCAGCGAATCGGCCAAGCTTTGCGGTACGGCGGCGATGATCATGATGAGGACGTCGTCCTCGTTGAACATCAGGTGCCCTCCATACAGGCCGTGACTGCCCTTGCCCGACAGATTGCCGACGATGGTGTAGCCCTTAACTCCGGCGCGATCGAGCAAATCGGTGGCGAATTCCTTGTGCTCGCCCGCGAGAATGATTTCCAGCTTTTTCAGCGGATGCAGTTTGATCGCGTTCATGCGACGTATTCCTCCTTGGCCGGAGCAACGAGAGGCGGGCGCTCCTCCCACTGGCCATTGTTGAAGACGAAAGGCTTGTAGCCCTGGGTGGGATCGATGACGATGGCGCGAATCCACCCGCCGAGCACCAGGCTTTT
>JAFKGE010000072.1 GCA_017307865.1 Burkholderiales bacterium
CGCGGGCCTGCGCGGCGAGCTCGGCCACGGCCTGCGGCGCCACGGCGGGCAGGATGCGCTCCGCGGGGTAGGCGCTGGCGCTGGCCCAGTAGCGGTCGAAATCGTCCGACACGTCCTGCACCACCGGGCCCACGGCCAGCACGTCCAGGTCGGCGAACAGCACGCCCGAGGTGGCGCCGAAGTACTCGTCGCCCACGTTGCGCCCGCCCACGATGCTGGCCTGGTTGTCCACCGTGAACGACTTGTTGTGCATGCGCCGGTTGGCGCGGCGCAGGTCGGCCAGGTAGCCCAGCGGCTTGGGGCTGCGCCAGGCGAAGGGGTTGAACAGGCGCACCTCGATCCGCGGGTGGCCGTTCATGGCGGCCAGCGGCCCGTCCAGCCCCGCCGTGCCCAGGTCGTCCAGCAGCAGGCGCACGCGCACGCCGCGCTCGGCCGCGGCCAGCAGCTCGGCCAGCAGCAGGGTGCCGGTGGTGTCGCCGCGCCAGATGTAGTACTGCACGTCCAGCGTGCGCTCGGCCGCGCGCGCCAGCAGCACGCGGGCCGCGAAGGCGTCGTGCGGGTGGTCCAGCGCGTGGATGCCGCTCAGGCCCGGGTGCGCGGCCAGCTCGGGGCCGAGCGCGCGGCCCAGCTGCGTGTCCCGGGCCGCGGGCAGCTCCAGCGCCGCCGACGTGCTGCGGCCGGCCAGCGGCGGCAGGCTGCAGCCCGCCAGCAGCAGCCCGGCCAGCAGCGCCGGCAGGCGGCGCGCGAGGGCGGCGGGGCGCGTCATGGGCTTGCGTGCTGGTGTGCGCCGGCACTCTTGCGGCGCGCGAAGCGCCACCAGGGCAGCACGCGGCTCATGGCCAGCACCTCGCCGCAGTGCATCGGGGCGTAGCCCGGCATGGCGGCCATGCGCCGCTGCCAGGCGGGCGTCTGCAGCAGGTCGCGCAGGGCGCGCGTGGCGGGCTGCTCCAGCGTGGACTTGAGGCAGGCCAGGTGGTAGCGCTCGTGCACCAGCGGCACGAAGTCCAGCCCGCGCGCGCGCGCCGCCAGCTCTATGCCCATGCCCACGTCGGCGCTGCCGGCGGCGATCGCCTGGGCCAGGGCGGCGTGCGAGGGCTCGTCGCGCCCGTAGCCATCGATGTCGCCGCTCTCCAGGCCGGCCTGGGCCAGCAGGTCGGCCAGCAGCACGCGCGTGCCCGTGCCCAGGGGGCGGTTGACGAAGCGCGCGCCGGTGCGCGCCACGTCGGCCAGCGACGCGAGGCCCAGCGGGTTGCCGCGCGCCACGATCAGGCCCTGCGTGCGCCGCGCGAAGCCGATCACCTTGTGCAGGCCCGGCTGCAGCAGCGGGCGGTAGGTCTGCGCCGCCAGCGAATCCATGGCGGGCTGCTCCAGCGTGTGGAAGCCCGCGATGGTGCAGCGCCCCTCGTTGAGCGCGCGGATCGCGTCCACGCTGCCGGTGAAGCGTATGTCCAGGTGCAGCGCCCTGCCTTGGCCCGCGTGGCCGGGCACGGCGGCGAACGCGCGCAGCACGGACAGCGCGTCGTCATGGCTGGCGTACAGCGTCAGCACATGGGCATGCTCGTCGAACGCGACGGCGAAGGCGCGCTCCAGGTCGGCGCGCAGCGCCTCGATCTGCGGCGCCAGCCGCGCCTGCGCCTGGCGCTCGGCCCACAGCAGCTTGGAGCCGAACTCGCTGAGCTGCGCCGACTGGCCCTTGCCCCAGACGATGAGCTCGCTGCCCAGCTGCTCCTCCCAGCGCTTGAGCGCGCCCCAGACATGGCGGTACGACAGGCCCAGCGCCCGCGCGGCGCCCGAGATGGAACCCTGCTGGGCCACGGCCTGCAGCATGTCCAGCAGGGGGTTGCGGATCAGCGCGTCGCCCGCGTCGCGGTCGAGCGTGTAGTGGAGTTGGATCCTATGCACAAGATTTCATATGGGCTGGTAACGGATTGCTGCATACGATAGCCCAACCCATGTCCGCCATTTTGCAAAGCGCCGCGACGGCGCTGAACCTCGTCACCTCCGCCGATGCCGTCTTGTGGACCATCGTCGCCCGCTCCCTGTCGGTGAGCGCCACGGCCTGCGCGCTGGCCTGCGGCGCCGGCGTGGTGCTGGGCGCGTGGCTGGGCGTGGCGCGCTTCGCGGGGCGCGACGGGGTGCTGACGGTGCTCAACACGCTGCTGGCCGTGCCCTCGGTGGTGGTGGGGCTGGGCGTGTACCTGCTGCTGTCGCGCACCGGGCCGCTGGGCGGCCTGGGCTGGCTGTTCTCGTTCAAGGCCATGGTGCTGGCGCAGGCGCTGCTGGTGCTGCCCGTGGTCACGGCCCTCACGCGCCAGGTGGTCGAGGACGCCGAGCGCGTGCACGGCGAACAGCTGCGCTCGCTCGGCGCGGGCACGCTGCTGCGCGCGCTGCTGATCGCGTGGGACGAGCGCTACGCGCTGCTCACGGTGCTGATAGCGGCGTTCGGCCGCGCCGTCTCGGAGGTGGGCGCGGTGATGATCGTGGGCGGCAACATCGACGGCTTCACGCGCGTCATGACCACCGCCATCGCGCTGGAGACCAGCAAGGGCGACCTGCCGCTGGCCCTGGGGCTGGGCCTGGTGCTGCTGGCCGTGGTGCTGCTGCTCAACGTGCTGATCGCCGTGCTGCGCCGCTGGCGCCAGCGCGTGGATGGCGCCGCCATCGGCGGCATGGCGGTGGCCGCATGAGCGTGGTTCCGGCACCCGCATGGCGCAGGGCCGCCCCGCCGCAGGACGTGCAGACCCTGGAGCCGCCGCTGTTCGCGCTGCGCGAGCTGGGCGTGCGCTACGGCGCCGTGCAGGCGCTGGCCGGCGTGGACCTGCGCGTGCTGCCCGGCGAGCGCGTGGCCCTGGTGGGCGCCAACGGCAGCGGCAAGAGCACGTTGCTGCGCGTGCTGCACGGCCTGGTGCGCCCCAGCGCCGGCCAGATGCGCCGCGACGGCGCGCCGCGCGTGGCCATGGTGTTCCAGCGCCCCTTCGTGCTGCGCGCCAGCGCCGTCGGCAACGTGGCCCTGGGCCTGTGGCTGCACGGCGTGCGCTGGAAGCAGGCGCGCGCGCAGGCCGCGGCGGCGCTGCAGCGCGTGGGGCTGCAGGACGTCGCCCGGCAGAACGCGCGCACCCTCTCGGGCGGGCAGCAGCAGCGCCTGGCGTTCGCGCGCGCCTGGGCGCTGCGGCCCGACGTGCTGCTGCTCGACGAGCCCACCGCCAGCCTGGACCCGCATGCCAAGCGCGAGGTCGAGGCGCTGATGGCCGACTTCGCCGCCAGCCACGGCAGCGCCGGCCCCGCGCAGCCGCTGACCATGGTCTTCAGCAGCCACAACCTGGGCCAGGTCAAGCGCCTGGCCAGCCGCGTGGTCTACCTGGAGCACGGCCGCGTCCTGGCCGACCTGCCCGTGCACGATTTCTTCGATGGCCCGCTGCCCGAGGCCGCCCGTTTGTTCGTCAAAGGAGAGATGACATGAAGAGCTTGAAGCGTTTTAGGCCCACAGCGCTTACCCAGACTGCGGTAGCAGCTATTTGTTTGATAGCTTACGGAAGCGCGGCGGCGCAGGCCATCACCATGGCGTCCACCACGTCCACCGAGCAGTCGGGCCTGTTCTCGCACCTGCTGCCCGCGTTCAAGCAGGCCACGGGCATAGACGTCAAGGTGGTGGCTGTGGGCACGGGCCAGGCGCTGGACATGGCGCGCCGCGGCGACGCCGACGTGCTTTTCGTGCACGACCAGGCGGCGGAGGAGAAGTTCGTGGCCGACGGCTGGGGCGTCAAGCGCTATCCGGTCATGTACAACGACTTCATCCTCGTGGGCGGCAAGGGCGACCCGGCCGGCGTGCGGGGCAACGACATCGTCGCGGCGCTCAGGAAGATCGCCGCCGCCAACGCCGAGTTCATCTCGCGCGGCGACAAGAGCGGCACGCACGCGGCCGAACTGCGCTACTGGAAGATCGCCAGCCCCGACGCCAAGGGCAGCGGCTACAAGGAATGCGGCTGCGGCATGGGCCCGGCGCTGAACATCGCCGCCGCGAGCGGCGCCTACGTGCTGTCGGACCGCGGCACCTGGCTCAACTTCAAGAACCGCGACAACCTCGCCGTGCTGGTGGAGGGCGACAAGCGCCTGTTCAACCAGTACGGCGTGATGGTGGTGAACCCGGCCAAGCACCCGCACGTGAAACAGGCCGAGGCGCAGAAGTTCGTGGACTGGGTGACGTCGCCCGCGGGCCAGGGCACGATCGCCGCCTACAAGATCAACGGCGAGCAGCTGTTCTTCCCGAACGCCGGCAGCAATTAGGTAAGGTCCAGGGCCGCGGCGGACGCAGGGGCCGCGGCCTATCCCTTCGGCGAGCGGAAGGACAGCAGCGACTGCCCGGACGGCAGGGTGTCCGGCTCGTAGGCCCAGGAGCGGTCGAGCAGTTTCTCGATGATCGTCTTCTTGATCTCGTCCGCGCTCGTCATCGTCTCGGCGATGCGCTGCGACATCAATATGCTGTGGTTGTACAGCTGGCGGTTGTAGAAATAGGTGAGCTGCCGGACCGAGCTGCGGTAGACCCAGAGGAAAAGCGCCGAGATGACCTCGATGATCGCGCCGGAAATGATGATGAGCGTGCTGATGTCGGTATCGAGGGGGCGCAGGCCGAACCGGTCCAGGTCCACCACGCGGATGACGATGCCGCCCAGGATCACCGAGAACCCGATCCACATCGCGATGATGCTGTACCGGAAGCTCCTCTGCGTCTGGGTGAGCCCTATCGCGTAGTAGGACTCCAGCTGCACCCTGCTGTACCGAAGAAGCGGCACGAGCCCGCTTTGGTCCTGCTTCGCCAGCTCGTCCTCGGCATTGGATTGCAGCGAGCTTCCGCGTTCCAGCACGAGCCGGACTTTCTTGGTGGCCTCGTCCGTGTAGACCTCCACGACATATGCCGTCGCGATGAATGCGCCGATGAGGGCATAAATGGGGAGGAAGGCAATAAAAAACACCCCGAAGAACCCGGGGACGCTTCTCAGCGTGAATTCCGCGAAAGACCAGTCCCAGACCTTCGGCAGCCAGAGAAACCATGCGAACCAGGTCAGGGCCATGGCCACGGGGAAAAGGCACACGCAAAATACCAGGGCCGTATTGCGCAGCACCGGTCTCGTCGCCAGCACCAGCTGGAATTTGTCGAGCCCCGTGGTTTCCTGTGGCCTGGGCCGGCCCGGTTCCCTGCTTTCCTCGGCCGGTGCGGCCGGCTCGGCCGCCGCGCCATTCGTGGTGGTATTCATGGATCACCTCCTGTACGCAAATGCCAGGAAACCGGCCCGAAACGGGGGGCGCAAGGAACGCCCACAGCCTACGCCAAAGACGCGGCGCTGAGAAGGACTGCGCAGGGGCGCCGCCTCAATCGACCAGCGCCACGCCCTTGACCTGCGCCCACACAGCCTGCCCCTCGGCCAGCCCGAGTTCGGTGCATGAGTGCCGGGTGATGCGCGCGAGCAGCACCGTGCCGCCCGCGTCCAGCCGCACCAGCACCTGGCCCGGGCTGTCGTCGGCCAGCGCGGTGATGCGCGCGGGCAGCAGGTTCAGGATGCTGCTGCCCTGGGCCCGGGCGAGCGCGATGCTCACGTCGCGCGCGGGAATGCGCAGGCGCACGCTCTCGCCCACGGTGCGCGCGCGGGTGCTGACGAGGCGCAGCAGGCCGCCCCCGAACTGCGCCGTGAGCAGGTGGTCGCGCGCGTCGTGCGCCGTCACGCGCGCCTCGACCAGCGCGGCGGCCGCATCGCCATGCGCGAAGGGCAGGTCCAGCCGCGCCATCAGTGCGGCGGGCGTGCCCTGCTCGACCACGCGCCCGTTCTTGAGCAGCACCAGGTGCGAGGCCAGGCGCGCCACCTCGTCGGGCGAGTGGCTCACGTAGAGCACGGGGATGTCGAGCGTGCGGTGCAGGCGCTCCAGGTAGGGCATGACCTCGGCCTTGCGCTCTGGATCGAGCGCCGCGAGCGGCTCGTCCATCAGCAGCACGCGCGGGCTCACGGCCAGCGCCCGCGCCATGGCCACGCGCTGGCGCTCGCCGCCCGAGAGCGTGTGCGGCATGCGCGAGAGCAGCGCGCCCAGGCCGAGCAGCTCCACGGCCTGCTCCAGCGACACCTGGCGGCGCGCGGGCGGCTGGCGGCGCAGGCCGTATTCCATGTTGCGCCGCACGTTCAGGTGCGGGAACAGGCTCGCCTCCTGGAACACGTAGCCCAGCGCGCGCCGGTGCGTGGGCAGCCACTGGCCGGCGGCGCTGTCCTGCCAGGTCTCGCCGTTGACCTCCACGCGGCCCTCGGTGCGCTCCAGCCCCGCCACGGCGCGCAGGCACGTGGTCTTGCCGCAGCCCGAGGGGCCGAACAGCGCGGTGACGCCGTTGCCGGGCAGTCGCAGGTCCACGTCCAGCGAGAAATCGGCGTGCCGCACGCGCAGGCGCGCATGGATGCCGCTCATCGCCGCTCCTTGGGCTGCAGCCACTGCAGCAGCATGAGCACGATGAACGAGAACACCACCATGCCGCCCGCGAGCCAGTGCGCCTGGGCGTATTCCATGGCCTCCACGTGGTCGTAGATCTGCACCGACACCACGCGCGTCACGCCGGGGATGTTGCCGCCGAGCATGAGCACCACGCCGAATTCGCCCACCGTGTGCGCGAAGCTCAGCACCGCCGCCGTGACGAAGCCCGGCCGCGCGAGCGGCAGCGCCACGGTGAAGAAGCGGTCCAGCGGGCCCGCGCCCAGCGTGGCGGCCACCTCCAGCGGGCGCCGGCCCGCCGATTCGAAGGCGCGCTGCAGCGGCTGCACCGCGAAGGGCAGCGAATACACGATGGAGCCGATCACCAGCCCCGGGAACGTGAACGGCAGTCGCCCCAGCCCCAGCGATTCGGTCAGGTGCCCGATGGGCCCGTTGGGCCCCATGGTCACCAGCAGGTAGAAGCCGATCACCGTGGGCGGCAGCACCAGCGGCAGCGCCACCACCGCGCCCACCGGGCCGCGCCAGCGCGAGCGCGTGTGCGCCAGCCACCAGGCCAGCGGCGTGCACAGCGCCAGCAGCAGCACGGTGGTGATGCCGGCCAGCTCCAGCGTGAGGGTGATGGCGGCCCAGTCCTCGAGGCTCAGGAAAGAGGGGATCAATGCTATTGAAGTGTGAGCTGCTGGCGCTTGCTGTTCCTTGGTTTCAAGTGTGAATCATATTGAAACCAAGGAAAGACGGGCGCCAGGCGCTATCAGAAAGAGTAGCCGTAGGACTTGATGACGGCGCGCGCCTTGTCGCCGCGCAGGTACTGCATGAGGGCGGCGGCGGCCTCGCTGCCCTGGCCGGGCTTGAGCACGATGGCGTCCTGGCGGATCGGCTCGTGCAGGTTGCCGGGCACCACCCAGGCCGAGCCCTCGCGCAGCCTGCCGTCCTCCATTACCTGCGACAGCGCCACGAAGCCCAGCTGGGCGTTGCCCGAGGCGGCGAACTGGTAGGTCTGGCCGATGTTCTCGCCGGTGACCACGCGCGGCTGCACCTGGGCCGTCAGGCCCAGCTTGTCAAGCGTCTGCATGGCCGCAAGCCCGTAGGGCGCCAGCTTGGGGTTGGCGATGGCGATGTGCTGCCAGTCGGTCTTCTGCAGCACCTTGCCCTCGGCGTCCACGTAGCCGGGCTGCTTGCTCCACAGCACCAGCTGGCCGATGGCGTAGGTGAAGCGCGTGGCACCAATGCCCAGGCCTTCCCTGGCGATCTTCTCGGGCGTGGTGTCGTCGGCCGCCAGCAGGATGCCGAACGGCGCGCCGTTCTTGATCTGCGCGTAGAACTTGCCCGTGGCGCCGAACGAGAGCACGGCCTTGTGGCCCGTGTCCTGCTCGAACTGCGCGGCGATCTTCTGCATGGGCGCGGTGAAGTTGGCGGCCACGGCCACCGAGACTTCGCCGGCATGGGCGCCGGGCAGCACCAGGGCGGCCAGGCCCAGGGCGGACAGCGTGCGGTGCAGGAGGGGGGAATGGTTCATGGGATCGGCCTCGCTATTACCAATGTGAATAGCGGGCGAGTATAGGCGAGCACCTGGCGCCCGGGGCATGATGCACCTCATGCAATCACCCGTTTCGTTCAAGGATGCGCTGGGCCACGGCATGGCCGACAAGCGCATCGACATCCTGCGCCAGATCGGGCAGGGCGGCTCCATCTCGCAGGCCGCGCGCGCCGTGGGCGTGAGCTACAAGGCCGCGTGGCAGGCGCTGGACACGCTCACCAACCTGGCGGGCGTGGCGCTGGTGGAGCGCGTGGTGGGCGGCGTGGGCGGCGGCGGCGCGCGGCTCACGCCCGCGGGCCGGCAACTGCTGGCCACGGCCGATGCCGTGCAGCAGGCGCGCTCCGCGGTGCTGGTGGGGCTGGGCGAGGGGGCCGGTGCGGGGGGCGATGCGGATGCGGCCGTGGCGCGCCTGTCGGTGCGCACCAGCATGCGCAACCAGTGGCCCTGCACCGTGCAGGCCATGGAGTCCCGCGGCCAGATCGTGCGCGTGCACCTGCGCGGCGCGGGCGGCGCGGCCGCGGGGCTGGCCGTGTGCTCGCGCATCACGCGCGAGAGCGCGGAGCTGCTGGGCCTGCGCCCGGGCCTGCCCGTGCAGGCCCTGTGCAAGGCCACGGCGGTGCACGTCCTGCCCTTGGAGGCGGCAGGGGCCGCGCAGGACGGCAACCGGTGGCCGGGGCGGGCCGCGCGCGTGTCGCGCGGGGAGCTTGGCGACGAGGTGGCCGCGCAGCTCGATGCCGGCGTGCAGATGGTGGGCTTTGCCGCCGCGGGCTCGGGCCTGCGCGCGCGCTCGCGCGTGGTGCTGGCGGCCGATGAGTCGGCCATCGTGCTGGCCGTCGTCTGACTACCACAGTATGGGTGGCTCTTTCACAATCCGTAGCAGCTTAGGCGTTTGTACGTAGGCATTTCTCCCGTTCATGATGGCCGAATTCGCCTCTTACGATGCAGCGCAACATAAACATGGAGACGGGGCCTGCCGCGCGTGCGCGGCGTGTGTCCGGTGGCAATGAGCGACGTCATACTGAAAACATCCCACCTCACCAAGGAGTTCAAGGGCTTCACGGCGGTCAGCGACGTGAATCTGTCCGTGCGCCGTGGCTCCATCCATGCCCTGATCGGACCCAACGGCGCGGGCAAGACCACCTGCTTCAACCTGCTGACCAAGTTCCTGGTGCCGACCTCGGGCACGATCCATTTCAACGGCCACGACATCACGCACGAGCAGCCGGCGCAGATCGCGCGGCGCGGCGTGATCCGCTCGTTCCAGATCTCGGCCGTGTTCCCGCACCTCACGCTGATGGAGAACGTGCGCCTGGGACTGCAGCGCAGGCTCGGCACGAGCTACCACTTCTGGCGCAGCCAGAGCAGCCTGAACCAGCTGAACGGGCGCGCCCTGGAACTGCTGGCCGAGGTGGGCCTGGAGGACCTGGCCGATGAGGTCACGGTCAACCTGCCCTACGGCCGCAAGCGCGCGCTCGAGATCGCCACCACGCTGGCCATGGAGCCCGAGCTCATGCTGCTGGACGAGCCCACGCAGGGCATGGGCCACGAGGACGTGGACCGCGTCACGCAGCTCATCAAGAAGGTCTCGGCCGGGCGCACCATCCTCATGGTGGAGCACAACATGAAGGTCATCGCGACCATCGCCGATTGCATCACGGTGCTGCAGCGCGGCGCCGTGCTGGCCGAAGGGCCGTACGAAGAAGTCTCGAAGAACCCGCAAGTCATGGAAGCGTACATGGGCACGACCGACGGCCAACTGCAGGGGGCGCACTGACATGGCGACGCCCGCACTGGAAATCCGCAACCTCGAGGCCTGGTACGGCGAGTCGCACGTGCTGCACGGCGTGGACATGCTCGTGCAGCCCGGCGAGGTCGTCACCCTGCTGGGGCGCAACGGCGCCGGGCGCACGTCCACGCTGCGCGCCATCATGGGCCTGACCGGCGCGCGCAAGGGCTCGATCAGGATCAACGGCCAGGAAACCATCGCCATGCCCACGCACCGCATCGCGCACCTGGGCGTGGGCTATTGCCCCGAGGAGCGCGGCATCTTCTCCAGCCTGTCGTGCGAGGAGAACCTGCTGCTGCCGCCCGTGCTCAAGACGGGCACGCAGGGCATGCCGATCGACGAGATCTACGCCATGTTCCCCAACCTGGCCGAACGCAAGAACAGCCAGGGCACGCGCCTGTCGGGCGGCGAGCAGCAGATGCTGGCCGTGGCGCGCATCCTGCGCACGGGCGCCAAGCTGCTGCTGCTCGACGAAATCTCCGAGGGCCTGGCCCCCGTGATCGTGCAGGCGCTGGCGCGCATGATCGTCATGCTGCGCGAGAAGGGCTACACGGTGGTCATGGTGGAGCAGAACTTCCGCTTCGCCGCGCCGCTGGCCGACCGCTTCTACGTCATGGAGCACGGTCGCATCGCGCTGGAGTTCGGCGCGGCCGAGCTCGAAGCCAGGATGCCGGTGCTCAATCAGCTGCTGGGCGTCTGAGCCGCCCATGTTCCCATTTCTGACCCTGAAGGAGGCAACGATGCAAAAGACACTCAAGACCCTGGTAGCGATGCTCGGGATGGCGGGCCTGGGCCTGTCGGCCATGCAGGCGCATGCGCAGGACAAGGTCAAGATCGGCTTCATCACCGACATGTCCAGCCTCTACGCCGACGTGGAGGGCAAGAACGGCGCCCTGGCCATCCAGATGGCCATCGACGACTTCGGCGGCAAGGTGCTCGGCAAGCCCATCGAGCTGCTCTCGGCCGACCACCAGAACAAGGCCGACATCGCCGCCAGCAAGGCGCGCGAGTGGATCGACACCCAGGGCCTGGCCATGCTGTTCGGCGGCACCAACTCCGGCACGGCGCTGGCCATGGCCGAGGTGGCCAAGGAGAAGAAGCGCGTGTTCTTCGACAGCGGCGCGGGCTCCTCGGCGCTGACCAACGAGCAGTGCAGCCCCTACACCGTGCACTACGCCTACGACACCGTGGCCCTGGCCAAGGGCACGGGCAGCGCCGTGGTCAAACAGGGCGGCAAGGACTGGTTCTTCCTGACGGCCGACTATGCCTTCGGCGCGGCGCTGGAGGCCGATACCGCCAAGGTGGTCAAGGACAGCGGCGGCCGCGTGCTGGGCAGCGTCAGGCACCCGCTGAACGCGTCCGACTTCTCGTCCTTCCTGCTGCAGGCGCAGAACTCCAAGGCGCAGATCCTGGGCCTGGCCAACGCGGGCGGCGACACCATCAACGCCATCAAGGCCGCCAAGGAATTCGGCATCAACAAGAGCATGAAGATGGTGGGCCTGTTGGTGTTCCTGACCGACATCCACAGCCTGGGCCTGAAGAACACCGAGGGCCTGCTGCTGACCACGAGCTGGGACTGGAACCTCAACGACCAGACGCGCGCGTTCGGCAAGAAGTTCTTCGCCAAGACCAAGCGCATGCCCACGGACATCCATGCCGCCGACTACTCGGCCACGATGAACTACCTCAAGGCCGTGCAGGCCGCCGGCACCACCGATGCCGACAAGGTGATGGCCAAGCTCAAGTCCACCCCGATCGACGACTTCTATGCCAAGGGCGTCATCCGCCCCGACGGCCGCTTCGTGCACGACATGTACCTGATGCAGGTGAAGTCGCCCGCCGAATCCAAGGAGCCCTGGGACTACTACAAGGTCGTGGCCAAGCTGCCCGGCGACCAGGTGTTCACCACCAAGGCCGAGAGCAAGTGCGCCTTGTGGAAGTGAACCGGGCCACGGCCCCCCGGGGCCGTGCGCCGGCGTTGAAGGCAAGAACATGAACGACACAGGAGACAGGACATGAAGGCGAAACTCACGACATTGGCGGCCGCCGTGCTCGGCGCCGCAGGGCTCATGGCGGCGCCGGCCCAGGCGCAGGACAAGGTCAAGATCGGCTACATCTCCGACATGTCCAGTCTCTACGCCGACCTCGAAGGCAAGTACGGGGCGACGGCCATCCAGATGGCCATCGACGACTTCGGCGGCAAGGTGCTCGGCATGCCCATCGAGCTCATGAGCGCGGACCATCAGAACAAGGCCGACATCGCCGCCAGCAAGGCGCGCGAGTGGATCGACACCCAGGGCCTGACGATGATCTTCAGCGGCACCAACTCCGGCACCGCCCTGGCGCTGGCCAAGGTCGCCGAGGAGAAGAAGCGCGTGATGATCAACAACGGCGCGGCGTCCTCGGCGCTGACCAACGAGCAGTGCACGCCCTACACCGTGCACTACGCCTACGACACCGTGGCGCTGTCCAAGGGCTCGGCCGGCGCCATGGTCGCCAACGGGGACAAGAGCTGGTTCTTCCTGACGGCCGACTACGCCTTCGGCCACGCGATGGAGGCCGATGCCTCCAAGGTGGTCAAGGACAAGGGCGGCACCGTGGTCGGCGCGGTGCGCCATCCGCTCAACGCGTCGGACTTCTCGTCCTTCCTGCTGCAGGCGCAGAACTCCAAGGCCCAGGTGCTGGCGCTGGCCAACGCGGGCGGCGACACCATCAACACCATCAAGGCGGCCAAGGAATTCGGCATCGGCAAGACCATGAAGGTGACGCCGCTGCTCGTTTTCTACAGCGACATCCACAGCCTGGGCCTGAAGAACACCGAGGGCATGCAGTTCGTCACCAGCTGGTACTGGGACATGGACGATGCCTCGCGCAAGTTCGCCGACAAGTTCATGGCGAAGACCAAGCGCCGCCCCACCGAGATCCAGGCGGCCGACTACTCGGCCACGATGAACTACCTCAAGGCCGTGCAGGCCGCGGGCACCACCGACGCCGACAAGGTCATGGCCGCATGGCGCGGCATGAAGATGGACGACTTCTTCGCCAAGGGCCAGATCCGCCCCGACGGCCGCTACGTGCACGACATGTACCTGGTGCAGGTCAAGGCGCCCAAGGAGTCCAAGGGCACCTGGGACTACTACAAGATCGTCAAGAAGCTGCCCGGCGAAGAGGTGTTCACCACCAAGGCCGAGAGCAAGTGCGCGCTGTGGAAGTAATGGCGCGCTGACCGACCCCACTCCCACCACCCGTAGCGTTTGGTTCAAATGGAAATCTTTGGTGTCTCAATGCCGGCCATGCTGAGCCAGCTCCTGCTGGGGCTGGTCAATGGCTCGTTCTACGCGATCCTCAGTCTGGGGCTGGCCGTGATCTTCGGCCTGCTCAACGTGATCAATTTCGCGCATGGCGCGCTGTTCATGCTGGGGGCGCTGATCACCTGGATGGCCATGAACTACTTCGGCGTCAACTACTGGGTGATGCTGATTGCCGCGCCGCTGCTGGTGGGCGTGTTCGGCGTCGTCCTGGAGCGGCTGCTGCTGCGCTGGATCTACAAGCTCGACCACCTGTACGGCCTGCTGCTCACGCTCGGGCTGACCATGGTGATCGAGGGGGTCTTCCGCTCCATCTACGGCGTCTCGGGCCTGGGCTACGACACGCCCGAGCTGCTCGAAGGCGCGACCAACCTGGGCTTCATGATCCTGCCCAACTACCGCGCCTGGGTGGTGGTGGCCTCCATCGTGGTGTGCATCGCCACCTGGTACGTGATCGAGAAGACCAAGCTCGGCGCCTACCTGCGCGCCGGCACCGAGAACCCGCGCCTGGTCGAGGCCTTCGGCGTCAACGTGCCCGTGATGATCACGCTGACCTACGCCTTCGGCGCGGCGCTGGCGGCCTTCGCCGGCGTGCTGGCGGCGCCCGTGTACCAGGTCACGCCGCTCATGGGCCAGAACCTGATCATCGTGGTGTTCGCCGTGGTGGTGATCGGCGGCATGGGCTCCATCATGGGCTCCATCCTCACGGGCCTGGGCCTGGGCGTGATCGAAGGCTTCACCAAGGTCTTCTATCCCGAGGCGTCTTCCACCGTGGTGTTCGTCATCATGGCCATCGTTTTGCTCATCCGCCCCGCCGGCCTGTTCGGCAAAGAGAAATAAGCCGCAGGGGTGAACCACATGAACGTCAAGAAATTTGCCCCCGTCGGTTATGGCCTGCTGCTGCTCGCCCTGATCGCCGCGCCTTTCCTGGGCGCCTACCCCGTGTTCGTGATGAAGCTCCTGTGCTTCGCGCTGTTCGCCTCGGCCTTCAACCTGCTGCTGGGCTACACGGGCCTGCTGTCCTTCGGCCACGCGGCCTTCCTGGGCGGCGCGGCCTACGTGACGGGCCATGCGGTCAAGGTCTGGGGCGCCACGCCCGAGCTGGGGCTGCTCGCCGGCCTGCTGTCGGGCGCTGCCCTGGGCCTGGTGATGGGCTGGTTCACCATCCGCCGCCAGGGCATCTACGCCACCATGATCACGCTGGCCCTGGCGCAGATGCTGTTCTTCGCGGCGCTGCAGCTGCCCTTCACGGGCGGCGAGGACGGGCTGCAGGGCGTGCCGCGCGGCAAGCTCTTCGGCCTGCTCGACCTGTCCAGCGACATGACCATGTACTACGTGTGCCTGGCCGTCGTCGTGGCGGCCTTCCTGCTCATCGTGCGCACCATCCATTCGCCGTTCGGCCAGGTGCTCAGGGGCATCAAGGAGAACGAGCCGCGCGCTACCTCGCTGGGCTACGACACCAACCGCTTCAAGCTGCTGGCCTTCGTGATCTCGGCCGCCATCGCGGGGCTGGCCGGGGCGCTCAAGACGCTGGTGCTGGGCTTCGCCACGCTGTCGGACGTGCACTGGAGCGCCTCGGGCCACGTGGTGCTGATGACGCTGGTGGGCGGCATGGGCACCCTGAGCGGCCCGCTGGTCGGGGCCGCCGTGGTGGTGGCGCTGGAGAACAAGATCGGCGAGCTGGGCAACCTGCTGGCCAGCCTGACGACGATCGACTGGTTCAACACCCTGGGCGAGTCGGTCACCATCGTCACCGGCCTGATCTTCGTGGTCTGCGTGCTGGCCTTCCGCCGCGGCATCATGGGCGAGATCATCGCCTGGCTGGAGCGGCGCGGCGCCGGGGGCGGCGGCTCCCACTGAGTAACCGTCTTCAAAGTCAAGTGCCGTGCAGCGATTTGTCCCAAGGTTTGCCGGTTCTGACCATGGCATTGAGGGTGGTCAGCAGCTTGCGCATGCAGGCGACCAGGGCGACCTTGGGCAACTTGCCTGCGGCCTTCAGGCGCTCATGTACAGCACGCGCCGAATCTCGAAGCGCCCGCCCTGGACTCTGCGCCGTCCCTTTTTGTTGCCCGAGTCATTGGCTATGGGCGCCACACCCACCAGCGCGGCAATCTCGCGCCGGTTCAGCCGACCCAGCTCCGGCAGCTCGGCGATCATCGTGGCACTGGCCACCGGGCCGATGCCTGCAGCGGACTGCAACAGCCGGTCCAGATCGCCGAAGTGCTCGCGCACGTGGCCGACCATCTGCCCCTCGATCTCGTCGAGTTGCGCCTTGATGGCTTTGACGATGGTCTCGATGCTGGCGTGCAGCTTCTTGGGTGTGATCTGCAGCCGCTGGCGCTCCGAGTGCAGCATGCTCAGCAACTGGCGCCTACGCGTGACCAGCGCGGCCAGCCACTGCTGGTGCTCATTGGCCAATGGGCGCAGGAAGCGAGCAAGGTCTTCACGGCGCACCAGCACCGAGGCCAACTCGGCGAGCATGCGCGCATCCACCGTGTCGGTCTTGGCAAGCCGCCCCATGGACTTGGCAAAGTCGCGCGCCTGACGCGGATTGACCACTGCCACGGGCAAGCCCGCTGCCTGCAGCGCGCAGGCCAGCGCCGCTTCATAGCCGCCGGTGGCCTCCATCACCACGAGCTCCACGTCCAGGGGCAGCAGGCTCGCTGCCAGCGCCGAATGGCCTTCGGCATCGTTGTTCAACCGCTTGGCATCGCTCTTGGTGCCCAGCACAAAGACATCCACGTGCGCTTTGGCCACGTCAATGCCCACCGTCACTGACAAAACAGACATGATCTTCAGATCCCTTTCTTGTGCATGCGCGCTCATCGAAGGCGCGCGTAACCGTTCGGGCTTGATAAAGATCAGCGCGGCGGCCGTGCGCTCTGTACTCAGCGACGGGCTCGATCACCCCAGAGGTGTTCAAACTGCACGGGCCGGCCTGCATGCCTCAACGGCATTCAGACTCTACCGCTCCGATCTGAATTGAAGATACAAGA
>JAFKGE010000073.1 GCA_017307865.1 Burkholderiales bacterium
AAATTGCAGCGCGAGGGCCATGTGGTCGCGATGGCCGGCGACGGCATCAACGATGCGCCGGCGCTGGCCCAGGCCGACGTGGGCGTGGCCATGGGCACGGGCACCGACGTGGCGATGAACAGCGGCCAGGTCACCCTGGTCAAGGGCGACCTGCGCGGCATCGCGGCGGCGCGCGAGATCTCCATCGACACGGTGCGCAACATGCACCAGAACCTGGGCTTCGCCTTTGTCTACAACGGCATCGGCATACCGATCGCGGCCGGCGTGTTGTATCCATTCACCGGCCTGCTGCTGTCGCCCATGATCGCGGCGCTGGCCATGAGCCTGAGTTCGGCCTCGGTGATCACCAACGCGCTGCGGCTGCGGCGCGCCAAAATGTAGCAAGTCGGCCGACGGTTCGGGCAATCATTTAAGAGAAAATGGCCGCTGGCGCACGCCAGTCAAGCGCGAGCAGCTATCAAAAATGAAGTTTTCGGCAACGTCAGTCGATCTCAATCGATCTGCTCGAAGTCGATGAAGCCGCGCGTCACGTTGGTGTCCACCAGCCGGGCGCGCACCTTGTCGCCCACCTTCAGCTCGCGGCTGGGCAGCAGCTTGCCGTCGGCCGGCGGATCGAAGATACGCAGCCAGGTGTTGCCCTTGGACTGGCCGGTGACCACGCCGTCGAACAGCTGGCCGATGCGCTCTTCCAGCAGCATCGCGGCTTCGGACTTGCGCAGCTGGCGCTCGACCTTGTTGGCCGCGTCTTCCTGGCGCGTGCAGTGGGCCGCCAGCATCTCCAGCTCGGTGTGCGAGTAGGGCGCTGAGACATCGGCCAGCGCCGCCTTGATCAGGCGGCCGGTGATCAGGTCGGGGTAGCGGCGGTTGGGCGCGGTGGAGTGCGAGTAGTCGCGCACCGCCAGACCGAAGTGGCCGATCTTGGGGCCGCCCGGGCGCTCGACCACGTACTCGCCGCGGCCCATCAGCTTGACGATGGTGAGCGACAGGTCGGGAAAGCGCAGCGGGTCGCGCCGGCGTTCGGTTTGCAGGAATTTTTCGAGCGCGCTGGAGTCGGGCTCGGGCGGCAGCGTGGTGCCGCGCTCGGCCGCCAGCTCGGCGATGCGCGCCCAGCGCTCGGGCGAGCGCACCACGCGGCGGATGGAAGCGCGCCGCTTGCCAGCCAGGTAGCGCGCGCTGACGCCGTTGGTGGCCACCATGAACTCCTCGATCAGCTGGCGCGCGCGGTTCTGCTCCTGCTGACGGATGGCCACCACCCGGTCGCCGTCGAACTCGGCGCGCGGCTGCAGGGTCTGGAACTCGAGCGCGCCTTGCTCGCGCCGGCGCGCGCGCAGCTGCTGCGCCGCCGAATCCTGCGTGCGCAGCTGCTGGTCCATGCCGGGCACGCGGTCGGCCGCCTCGGGCAGCGGTCCGTCGCCGGTGATCCAGGCCGACACGGCGTCGTAGGCCAGCTGCGCCTGGTTGCGCACGCGCGCGCGCTGGATGTGGCTGCGCAGCAGCGCGCCGTCGGGCGCGAACACCATCTCGGTGACGGTGGCCGCGCGCACCTGGTTGGGGTTGAGCGAGGTGAGGTCGGTCGAGAGCTTCTCGGGCAGCATCGGGAAGATGCGCGCCGAGGTGTAGACGCTGGTGGTGTTGACCTGCGCGTGGCGGTCGATGGGCGTGTCCTTCTCGATCAGCGCGTCGACGTCGGCGATCGCCACCCAAATTTTCACGCTGCCGTCCGGCAGGGTCTCGCTCACGGTCAGCTGGTCCAAATCGCGCGAGTCGTCGTTGTCGATCGAGCACCAGGGCAGGCCGGTCAGATCGACGATGTCGGTGCCCTCGGCCAGGCCCGGCCCGTCGATGCCGCGCAGCTGCTGCAGCGCCGGGGCGGAAAACTCGGGCTGCAGACCCCGCTCGCGCATGGCGGCCACGGCCAGGTCGGCCAGTTCTTCTTTTTGGTGGGGGTGCAGCGCCATGGGTCCAGGAACTCCGTCGGGGTTGTCTCGGGCCATCTTAGCGGAGCGACCCGCGCAGGCCCTCCCAGTCTGGATTGCCGACCCGCCGTCCGGCCGCAATAATGGGGCCGAACAGCAGGCTGCGAGCCTGCATCACGAGATGGAGGGAGCCCCATGTCGCCAACGCAGCGTCCTCATTGGCCCAGCCTTCCTGCCGCCCTGGCCCTTGCCGTCGGGTTGGCAGTCTCCCCGCCGCTGTGTGCGCAGAGCGACGTGCCGGCTGCCGTCACACCGCGGGCAGCCGTGCCCGCTCAGGCCCCGCCGCGCGTCGTCGCCTACCTGGGCCTCGGCCCGAGCGAGTCGGTGAAGCTTTGCATGAACGAAGTGCGCGATGAACTGGAAAAGTCAGGCTGGTCGTTCGACGGGCAAGTGAGGCTCGAATGGAACGACGTCGCCAACGATCCGAGCCGCTATGCCTCGGCGGCGCAGGCGATGGTGGCGCGCCGCCCGGACGTGCTGCTCGCGACGGACAACCCACCGACCGAAGCCCTGATGAACGCCACCAAGGAGCTGCCCATCGTCGTGATGGGGCCGACCAATATCGGCAAGGTTCTGGATGCGCAGTTGCGCCCATTGGCCAACGTTACGGGGGTTTCGCTGGGCCTGAAAGGCCAATTCGCGATCAAGCCGATGGAAATGCTGCTGCGGGCGTTTCCGCAGGCGCGCCGCATCGGCATGATCTCCAACCGCGACAACATCGGGCACGAGCGGGCACAAGGCCTCGGACTTTTTGCGGACATGCTGCAGCAGGCCGACGTCGAGGGGCTGCGCGTGCGTTTCTCGGGCAAGGACGATATCGCTCGCGCCTGGGACGAACTGGCGCGCCTCGGGGTCGATGCGGTGCTGATTTGGCCGGATTCCTCGGTGTTTCTCGGCGAGCACGCGCAGCAGGCGCTGCGGGTGCGGCTGCCGGCGATTTCGCACTCCTCGTGGTTCGCCACTCGCCATGGCGGCCTGCTCAGCTATGGCTCCATCGGTCGCGTCAGCATGTGCGGGCGCGGAGCACGCTATGTGAACCAGATACTGCGTGGCCGTCCCTTGGCCGAGTTGCCGGTCGAAGAACTGTACGAAGCGGCGCTGGTCGTCAACCTCGACACCGCCGAGCGCATCGGCGTGACGCTGCCGTCGGCGCTGATCGAGCGCGCTGATCGCCTGATCCGGCCGGGCGAACGCACGCTGGCGCCAACGGCCGACGCCCATTTGCCTGCCGCGCGCTGATGCTCGCGCGCCGCCGCCTGTGGCACACCTACGCGCTGTGGATCAGCGCGTTGGTCACGCTGGTGCTGGCGGCCAGTGGCGTGGCCCAGCTGTGGCTGATCCAGCGCGAGACCCGGACCGCCGTGGAGGCCCAGCAGGCGCTCGAAGCCAACCGGGCTTCGGCCCGCATCGACCGCTTCATGCGCGAGGCCGGCACCTTGCTGCGCGCCAGCCTGTCGCTGCTGGATTCGGGCCACATCGGCGAAGTGGACGCCGACGTCCAGGTCGAGCTGCTGCGCCTGATGAGGCAAGCGCCGGCGATCGACGAGCTGTACTGGATCGACCCGCACGGCACGGAGCGTGTGCGCGTCTCGCGCATGGGGTCGGACCGCGTCGGCACGGGTGAAGACCGCAGCGGCTTGCCCGAGTTCCTGAACGCGCGGGCCGACGCGCCGTGGTTCGGTCCTGTCACCTACACCGGCAACCAGCCGCGCGTGGTGATGGCGCGCCGTGGCTGGCGGGAGCACAGCGGCGTGCTCGCCGCGAACCTGGACCTGGCGCAGTTGCGCAACATCATCGACGACACCCGCTTCGGCCGCGAGGGCCATGCCTACCTTGTCGACGGCGAGGGGCACCTGTTGGCGCACCCCGAGTTTTTGCAGGTGCTGGCGCGCCCCGACTGGACGGCCCGCCCGGCCGTGCAGGCGGCGATCGCCGACGACAGCGCCGATCCGGGCGATCTGGTCGAGTTCGACACGCCCGAGGGCGAATCGGTCGTGGCCTACTTCACCAAACTGAGCGTGCCCGGCTGGCGCCTGATCACCGAACAGCCGCGCGACGAGGCCTTTGCACCGGTGTACCGGGCGTTGGCCACAGCCTTGTTGATCCTGGTGCTCGCCGTGCTGGCGGGCTCGGCCGTCGGCACTGTGCTGGCACGCCGGGTGGTGCACCCGATCCAGCAGCTTGCCGAGGGCGCCGACCGCATCGGCGAGGGCCGGCTCGAGCACCGCATCGAGCTGGCGCGGGGTGACGAGCTGGGCCACTTGGCGACCCGGTTCAATCAGATGGCCGAGCGCCTGGGCGACTCGTACCGGCAGCTCGAAACCCGGGTGGCCGAGCGCACCCGGCAACTGGCCGCCGCCAACGCCTTGCTGCACGCCAGGCGCGACGAAGCCGAGCAGGCCAGCCAAGCCAAGACGCGCTTTTTGGCCTCGGCCAGCCACGACCTGCGCCAGCCGCTGCACACCATCAGCCTGCTGGTGGGCGTGCTGCGCCGGCAGGCCGTCACGCCCGAGGTGGGCCAGCTGGTGAACCACATCCAGGCCTCGGTCGCCGCGATGGAGGCGCTGTTCGTCGGCCTGCTCGACATCTCGAAGCTGGACGCCGGCATGGCCCGGCCGGTGCCGGGCGACCATGACCTGGCCGAACTGCTGCGCCGGGTGGCGGCCAGCCACGGGCCGGAGGCTGCCCGCAAGGGGCTGCGGCTGTCGGTGGTACCCAGCCGTTGCGCCGTGCACACCGACGCGGTGCTGCTGGAGCGTGTGCTCGGCAACCTGGTGTCCAACGCGATCCGCTACACCCAGCACGGCAAGGTGCTGGTGGGCTGCCGCCGGCGCCCCGGCGGCATCGAGCTGCAGGTGTGGGACACCGGCATCGGCATTGCGCCGGCCCAGTTGGCGCATGTCTTCGACGAGTTCTACCAGATCGACAACCCCGAGCGCGACCGCGGCAAGGGGCTCGGGCTGGGCCTGGCCATCGTCAAGCGCACGCTCGACCTGCTGGGCCATCGGTACGCATTGCGTTCGGCGCCGGGCCGAGGCACCTGCTTCTCGATCCTGCTGCCCACCGCCGAGGCGCTGCCGCGGGTGCCGGCGCAGCCCGAGGCGCTCGCGGCCAGGCCGCGCATCGCCGGCGCGTTCGTCGTGGTGATCGACGACGAGGCCGACACGCGCCGTGCCATGCAGGCGCTGTGCCACAGCTGGGGCGCGCACGTGCTTACCGCGGCGTCGGCCGAGCAGTGCCTGACCCTGCTGGACGAACACCTGCGCGACCCCGACCTGATCTTGAGCGACTATCGGCTGCGCGAGCACCAGGACGGCCTGGCTGCCGTGCGGCAGGTTCGGGCGCACATCGGCCAGCCGGTGCCGGCGATCATCATCACCGGCGATACCGCCACCGCCGACCTGCGGCGCGTCACCGACGCCGGCCTGCCGCTGCTGCACAAGCCGGTGGGCGCGGACCGGCTGCTGGCGGCGATCGAGGCTGAACTCGGTGCTCACCCAACTGGGGGATGCGAGGGGGTGGAAACGCAATCAGACTCCGACCATGAGGATTCTGCTGGTCGATGATCACGCGCTGTTTCGCGACGGCGTGGCGCTGCTGCTCAAGGAGCTCGATGCGGCAGTGCAGGTCTCGCATGCCGCCAACCTCGACGAGGCGCTGGCCATTCTTGACGGCGATGCCGGAATCGACCTGATCCTGCTCGACTTCATCCTGCCCGGCATGCACGGCCTGCAGGCGCTGGAGACGGTGCGCGAGCGCCACCCCGGCGTGCCGCTGGTCATGCTGTCCTCGCAGGAAGACCAGGTCACCGTGCTGCGCTCGATCCAGCTGGGGGCAATGGGTTTCATCCCGAAGTCGGCCCCGTCCGGCCAGATGTTCGAGGCCTTGCGCACCGTGCTGGCGCGGCGCATCTACGTGCCACCGCTCAGCCTGGCCGGCATCGCGCTGCCCGTGCCGGCGCGTGCCTGCACCAGCCCGGCCGAACTCGGGCTCACCCCGCGCCAGACGCAGGTGCTGCGGCTGATTCTGGAGGGCAAGCCCATGAAGCTGATCGCGCGCGAGTTGGGCCTGAGCCCCAACACCACCAAGACCCACGTCAGCGCCGTGTTGCGTGCGCTCGCCGTCACCACGCGCACGCAGGCCATCGTGGCGGCCAATCGCATGGGGCTGGTGCTGGGGGACGACGCTTCCTGAACCGTCGGGCGCGCGGCCGACACCGCCGTCGTCCAGGTGCCGAGTGCGCTGGATCGAAAGCCGCCGCGCAGGCGCGGGTGGAGCGGCTGGGTGTTCTTCAAAGCAAATCGATCGGCTTCCATCGCTCACCCAACTGGGTGATGTACGGGGGATATGTTTCTTTTAGTGTTCCCAGTGTCGAGAGACCCGGTCCAGGCAAACCCCAGGAGGAACACCATGAAAGCCCGCACCCGAAACCTGCTGATCCACGCTTTCGCCGCTTCCGCCGTGCTGTCGCTGGCGGCCTGCGGCGGCGACGGCGACGACCCGCCGGCGGCGCCGCCCGATCCGGCGCCAGCCCCCGCGCCCAACCCTGGCCCGGGGCCTGCGCCCGCGCCCGCACCCGCGCCGGCACCCAGCCCCGATCCCGACCCGACGCCGCCGCCTCCGGATCCGGTTCCGCCGCCGCCGGCGCCGCCGCCCGGCCCCCCCGGGCCGCCGACTCCTGTCACGCTGTTTGGCCAGGTCACGCGCAACGCCGCGCTCCAGAACGCCACGGTCTGCCTGGACCTGAACGACAACGGCGCCTGCGACGCGGGCGAGCCGGCTTCGGCCGCCACCGGGGTCAACGGCCAGTACTCGCTGACCACCATGCCGGCCGACGCCGCTGCCGCGCGCCTGATCGCCGTGGTCAAGGCCAACGTGACGATCGACGCCAACAAGCCGGGCCAGCCTGTCACTACCGGATCCGACTACGTGATGACGCGTCCCAAGGGCAGTGCCGGCGGCATCAACCCGCTGACCACGCTGGTTCAGGCCGGGGTGGCCGCAGGCATGACCGAATCGACCGCGCGCAGCAACGTGGCCAGCCAGCTGGGCATTGCCGCCGGCAAGATCGACAACTATCAGGGCGATCCGCCGGCCAGCGACGACAACGTGCAGGACACCGCGCGCTGGATCGCGGCCTTCACCTCGGTGGCGCTGCGCGAGGGCATTCCGCTGGCGGTGCACAACCCGGCAGTCGCCGGCGCGGCCTACGAGTTGATGGACAACCTGATCTGGTTCAACGCCAGCAACTATTACTCGCGCAGCCTGCAGATCGCGGCGCGACCGGCCGGTACGGTGGCCGCCACCGCCACGGACGAGCGCGCGCGCAAGAACGGCGGTGCCGCCCAGCCGGACTTCGGCTCAGCCACCAGCCTGTACCGCGCCGCTTACCTCACGCCCACCGGCTGGCAGATGTGCGGGCGCAACACGCCGACGCCTGTCATCACCACCACCGGCGGCAACCCCAGCCGCTCGGTGTACTGCGGCACGTCGGTGGCCATCACCATCAACCAGAGCACCCCGGTCACGGGCACCCTGGCCGACCTGGTGACCAACTGGCAGGGGCGGGGGGCGCTCAACCGCATCAACAACGACGGCACCTCGACCGCCAACCTGCTGGGTGCCCTGGGTAGCGCGGCATTGCCGGCCGGCGCCGAGGAGACCCACCGCCGCGCACTGACCCTGTCGTCCGACATCGTCATCACCGACACCTGGACGCGTGCCATCACGCAGGCCGACGGTCGGGACACCCTGTCGGGCGTGGTGGCGCATTACGCGGTTGCCAGCGTCGACACCTCGACCGGGACGAACGCCGGCAACACCACGCTCAGTATGGGGCTGGGGTCGACCGACATGAAGACCATGCGCGTGGCGTTCGGCGCTGGCAATGCGGCGCACTACTACGAATGCGACCTGGCCACGCCCGGCGGCAACTTCGCCAACCCGCCCAACTGCCAGACCACCACCACCGGCACCTACAGCATCGTGACCGTCAACGGCGCCCAGATCATGCGCTTTGCCGGCCACCCGGCGGTGGACGCCAGCATCGGCTACGACGTCGTCTACACCCAGATCGACTGGGGCGGCGGGCCGCCCAACCGGTGGGTGTACCGCGCCCATGCCACCAAGCCCGACTACCAGAACCGCTTTGCCCAGTCGCTGCGGCTGAACGGCGCGGCCTGGTCGGCGTTCAAGACCCAACTGGGCCTGTAAACCAGCACCGCCGCGGGCCTGCCGGTCCGCGGCGCTACCTTGCAAGATGAAGGAGTGTTGTCATGAAAGCCATGGTCCCTGCCCTGTTGTCCGTCGTGGCCGTCCTGGCCGGTTGTGCCGCTGGGCCACCGCCCGCCGCCGACTTTCCGCCCGGCGCCCGCATCCCGGCGACCGGCGAGATCACATCGCTGCTGCGCGGCAAGTCGTTTACCCTGGCCAACCCCAACGGCAGCACCACGCGCGTCGACCATGCCGCCGACGCGAGCAGCGGCATAGTGGTCTATTTTGGCGGCCGCTCCGACAGCGGCACCTGGCGCGCCGAGGACGGACGCGTGTGCTATCAGTTCAAGACCATCCCATCGGCATGCAATGACGTGCGGATGGTGGGCGCGAACATTTATTTCAAGCGCGGCAGCAGTGGTCAGGTCGTGCAGCTGGTGCCGCGCTGAAACGCGCACGCGGTCGCGCAGAAAAACGGGCGAGCACAGGGTCTTCCACCGACCGCGCCGGGAGCGCCAGATCGCGCGCGTCAAGCTTTAAGCTGCCTTGACCGGCGCCAGCGTATACAACGGAATATCGTGCGCACGCCCCAGCGCGTCGAGCTGGCGGCGCGTCTTGCCCAGCGCCCAGGCGGCGATGGTGGCGTGTGAGGCGGGGGCGAAGGGGGCGCGCAGGTCGGGCGGGGGCAGGCCGGCGACCTTGAACAGGGCGGCGGCGAAGTGCGGCTCCAGCGCGGCAAAGGCCACGCGGCCGTCCTTGCAGGGGTAGACCTTGTAGCCCGCGTGCGCGCCGCCGACGGCGCCGCTGGGCAGGGTCAGGCCCCAGTCGCGCGGCAGGGCCAGCCACTGGGCGGCGCCCAGCAGGGTCACCTCGCGGTGCACGCCGCGGCCGCTGGCGCGGGCCTGCAGCAGGGCGGCCAGGGTGGCCTCGACGGCCAGCAGCGCGCCGGTCATGTCGGCCAGCAGGGTGGGGGGCAGGGCGGTGCCGGTGATCAGGCCGGCCTCGGCCAGGTAGGTCAGGTCGTGGCCCGGTTCCTCGGCGCGCTCGCCGGCGGCGCCGACGATTTCGATCAGCGACAGCTGCGGGTGGGCGCGGCGCAGGGCAGCCCAGCCCAGGCCCAGCTTGGCCAGCGCCGAGGGGCGAAACGAGGTCAGCAGCACGTCGGTGGCGGCCAGCTCGCGCGCCAGCCGGTCGCGGCCGCGCGCGCTCTTGAGGTCGAGCGTGACGGAGCGGATGCCCGCGTGCATCTGGCCGTAGGCGTCGGGGTTGTACTGGCCCATGGGGTCGCCGCTGACGGTGGGCGCCGGGCCGGGCGGCTCGACCTTGAGGCAGCGCGCGCCCAGCGCGCGCAGGCGCATCAGCGCGGCCGGGCCGGGCAGGTTGAGCGCCAGGCTGACGATGCGCGTGCCGCGCAGGGGGCGAGGAGGGTTGGATGCGGGCATGGGGCGGGCGTGGAGTGAATCGCCCGGTTATACCGCACATTCAAGCCAAATTGGCCTCTAGCGCCCGTCCATCAAGCGCAAGCAGCTATCAAAACCGGAGTTTTTGCGTGCCGGCCGTCACACGCCCAGGTGCTGCGTCAGCAGCTCGGGCTGCGCCTGAATCTGCGCCGAGCTGGCCTCCAACGCCACCTCGCCCTTGACCAGGATGACATTGCGGTCGGCGATCTCGGTGACGTGGCGCCAGTTCTTGTCGACGATCACGCTGGAGATGCCGCTGCCCTTGATGAGCGCGCAGATGCGCCAGATCTCGCGCGCGATCAGCGGCGCCAGGCCCTCGGTGGCCTCGTCCAGGATCAGCACGTCGGGGTTGGTCATCAGTGCGCGGCCGATGGTCAGCATCTGCTGCTCGCCGCCCGACAGCTGCTGGCCGCCGTGGTGCAGGCGCTCGGCCAGGCGCGGGAAGGTCTGCAGCACGCGCTCGTAGGTCCAGTCGCGCTGGCCGCGCGTGCCGGCGCGGGCGGCCATCTTGAGGTTCTCGGTGACCGACAGGTTGCCGAAAATGCCGCGCCCCTCGGGCACGTAGGCCACGCCCAGCTGCGCCACCTCGTAGGGCGCGCGGCCGGTCATGGGCCTGCCCATCACCAGCACGCCGCCGGCGCGCGGCTTGACCAGGCCCATGATGGACTTGAGCAGCGTGCTCTTGCCCATGCCGTTGCGCCCCATCAGGCCGATGGTCTCGCCGCGGCGCACGGCAAAGTCGATGCCGCGCAGGATGTGGCTGGCGCCGTAGTAGCTGTGCAGGCCGATGGCGTGGATCAGCAGCTCGGCGTCGGCGGCGGGGCGCGCCGGCACATCGTCGGCGCGCGGGCGCGGGCCCAGCGGGTCGTTGGGGTCGTCCGGCAGGTTGGCGTTGGCTTGGGTGGCCATGTCAGTGGTCCTCGCCCAGATAGGCCGCCTGCACGCCCCGGTCGGCGCGGATGGCCGCCGGCTCGCCGCTGGCGATCACCGTGCCGTTGACCATCACCGTCAGGTGGTCGGCCAGGGTGAAGATGGCGTCGATGTCGTGCTCCACCACCATCATGGCGTGCTTGGGCTTGATGCGCAGCAGCAGCTCGACCATGCGCTCGGCCTCGGCCGTGCCCATGCCGGCCAGCGGCTCGTCCAGCAGCAGCACGCGCGGCTGGGTGGCCAGGGTCATGGCGACTTCGAGCTGGCGCTGCTCGCCGTGGCTGGCGGCGCCGGCGATGGCGTGGCGGCGCTCGGCCAGGCCGGCCAGTTCCAGCGCGGCCTCGGCGCGCGCCTGGGTGGCCTGGTCGGCCTGCGCGCTGTGCAGCCAGCGCAGGGGGTTCCAGGGCTGCTGCGGCGCGCGCGACTGCGCCGCCAGGCGGATGTTTTCCCACACGGTGAAGGGCAGGAAGATGTTGGTCTTCTGGTAGCTGCGGCCCAGGCCGTGGCGCGAGATCTGCTCGGGCGCCGCGCGCGTGATGTCCTGGCCGGCCAGCTCGATGCGCCCCGAGGTGGGCGGCAAGTCGCCCGACAGCAGGTTGGTCAGCGTCGACTTGCCGGCGCCGTTGGGGCCGATCACCACGTGGATGCGGTCTTGCCACAGGTCGAGCGAAACCTCGTTGACGGCGGCCAGGCCGCCGAACTTCTTGGTCAGCTGGCGGGCGCTGAGCAGGGGCTGGCCACTCATCGAGCCTTCTCCCCACGCGTGGTCAGGCGCTGGATCACGCCCAGGATGCCGCGCGGCGCAAAGCAGATCACTCCCACGATGAACAGGCCCATCCACAGCTGCCAGTGCTTGCCGGTGTCGAAGGCGCCGATGGCCGGCAGGTCCTTGAACACGTCGAGCATGATCTCGAACGCGAAGGCGCCGACGATGGCGCCGGCAAAGTTGCCCATGCCGCCCAGGATCACCATCATGATCACGTGCGCGCTTTGGTGAAAGCCCATCAGCTCGGGGTTGACGAAGCCGCTTTGCGCGCCCCACAGGTAGCCCGCCAGCCCGGCCAGCGCGCCGGCCAGGGTGAAGGCCGACAGCTTGTAGCCGAAGCTGCCGTAGCCCACGGCGCGCATGCGGTGCTCGTTGACGCGGATGCCCGCCAGCGCGCGGCCGAAGGGGCTCCACAGCAGGCGCCGCAAAAAGGCGAACACCCCCACCAGGCAGGCCAGCGTGAAGTAGTAGAAGACGCGCTTGTTCTCCAGGTCGAACAAGCCGGCGTCGGGCCGGAAGTTGATGTAGATGCCGTCCGAGCCGCCCAGCGCCTTGTTGTCGAACACCAGGTAGAACACCATTTGCGCGAAGGCCAGCGTCACCATGATGAAGTAGATGCCGCGCGTGCGCACGACGAAAAAGCCGATCACCGCCGCCGCCGCGCCGGCCGTCAGCACGGCGGCGGGCAGCGTCCACCACAGGCTGGCGGGCTCGCCCTGCGGGGTGAAAAACGCCAGCGCGTAGCCGGCGATGCCGAAGTAGGCCGCGTGCCCCAGCGACACCAGGCCGGTCACGCCCTGCAGCAGGTCCAGGCTCATGGCGAAGATGGCGAGGATCATCATGCGCACGACCATCTGCTGGTAGAAGTCGCTGCCGACGAAGGGAAACAGCGCCAGCGCCGCCAGGCCCAGCGCCAGCAGGCCCTTCATGGCGCGGGGCAGGGCTTCGAGGTGAGTGGTCGGTGCGGTCATGCGCCACCGCCCGGCCGCCCGAAGGTGGCGAAGGCCCCCTTGGGGGGCAGCGAACCACACGAAGTGGGGAGCGTGGGGGTCGTCATGATTTAAACAGACCTTCGGGCTTCCACAGCAGCACCGCCGCCATCAGCATGTACACCAGCATGCTGGAGACCTGCGGCAGCAGCACCTTGCCGAAGGTGTCCACCAGGCCCACCAGCAGCGCGGCGACCAGCGCGCCGCGCACCGAGCCGATGCCGCCGATGACCACGACGACGAAGCACATGATCAGCACCGACGAGCCCATGTTGGGGTAGACGCTGGAGACCGGCGCGGCGATCATGCCCGCCACCGTGGCCAGTGCCACGCCGATGGCGAACACCACGGCGTGGATCAGCTTGATGTTGATGCCCAGCGACTCGGTCATGTCGCGGTTGAAGGCGCCGGCGCGAATCTTCATGCCCAGCCGCGTCTTGCCGATCAGCAGGTACAGGCCGACGGCGAGCAGCACGCAGATGGCCATCATGAACAGGCGGTACACCGGATAGGACAGCGTCTCGGTCAGCGGCAGCGAGCCGGTCAGCAGCGGCGGCACCGGCACGCCGTGCACGTCGTCGCCCCACAGCAGCGAGCGCGATTCCTCGAAGATGTAGATCAGGCCGAACGTGAGCAGCACCTGGTCCAGGTGGTCGCGTTGGTAGAAGTGGCGAAACAGCACGCGCTCCAGCACCAGGCCGAACACCACCGACAGCAAGGTGCCCACCACGATGGCGGCGGTGAAGCTGCCCAGCTGCGCCGACAGCGCATAGGCCAGGTAGGCCCCCAGCATGTAGAAGCTGCCGTGCGCCAAGTTGACCACGCCCATGATGCCGAAGATCAGCGTCAGGCCGGCGGCCAGCATGAACAGCAGCAGCCCGTACTGCACGCTGTTGAGCAGCTGGATCAGGAAGTTGGCGAAATCCATCGAAGTGGGGAAGGTCGATCGGGCCAGAAAAAACGGCGGATCGCTCCGCCGTCCACGGCATGCCGTTGCGTGGGGCGGCTCAGGTCAGCTTGCAGCCCGCGCCCGAGTCGGCCAGCGCCTTGGCGGCCACGCCGACCACCACGTTGTCGCCCTTTTCGACCTTGCGCAGGTAGATGTCCTGGATCGGGTTGTGCGCCTTGCTCATGGTCCACTTGCCGCGCGGGCTGTCGACCACGGTGGACTCGATGGCCTTGTACAGCGCCGCCTTGTTGGCCAGGTCGCCCTTGACCGCCGCGGCGCCCGCCACCAGCAGCTGGCCCGAGTCGTAGCCCTGCACGGCGTAGACGTCGGGCTGCATCTTGAACTGCTGCGCATACGCGGTGCGGAACTGCTTGTTGCGCGGCGTGTCCAGCGAGTCGGCGTAGTGCAGCGTGCTCATCACGCCCTCGGCCGCGGCGCCGGCGGCGTCCAGCGTGCCTTCGGTCAAGAAGCCCGAGCCCCACAGCGGAATCTTGTCGTGCAGGCCGGCCGCGGCGTAGTCCTTCATGAACTTGGCCGCGCCGCCGCCGGCAAAGAAGCAGGCCACGGCGTCGGGCTTGAGCGCGGCGATCTCGGTCAGCAGCGCCTGGAACTCGACGTTGGGGAAGGGCACCGCCAGCTCCTTGACGATGGTGCCGCCGGCCTTGGTGTAGCTTTCCTTGAAGCCTTCGAACGCGTCGTCGCCGGCGGCGTATTTCCAGGTGATCCACACCGCCTTCTTCAGGCCGCGCTCCATCATCGGCTTGCCCAGTGCCAGCGTGGGCTGGCTGTTGGTGAAGCTGGCGCGAAACACGTTGGCCGCGCACAGCGCGCGCGTCACCGGCAGCACGCCGGCGTTGGGAATGATGTTGAGCACGCCCGACTCGCGCGCCACCTTGTGGATGCCCATCTGCACGCCCGAGTGCACGGTGCCGATCAGCACGTCCACCTTGTCGCGCTGCACCAGCTTGTTGGCGTTTTCGACGCCCTTGGACGGCTCGGACTCGTCGTCCACCTTGAACCACTCGATCTCGCGCCCGCCCAGCTTGCCGCCCTTTTCGGCGATCGCCATGCGCACACCGTTTTCGATCGCCACGCCGAGCTGGGCGTAGGTGCCGGTGTAGGGCAGCATGAAGCCCACCCGCACCTTGTTCGACTGCGCCCGCGCTATCTGCGGCAGCAGCAGGCTGGCGGTGCCGGCGCCCACCAGGGCGGCGCTGCGCGAGAGCACCAGGCGGCGGCTGGGGCTGCGGGGAGAGAGGGTGGATGACATGCGGTATCTCCTGGGTTGATGGCGGTCAAACGGTGCTGCATTGTGTTTCATCGGTCCGGGATTGCGTCCCTTGGCTTTCCCGCAATCGCTGCGGATTGCGGGCAAGCCGGCGTCGAAACATGAAGTAAAGTGCCTGTCTATGCGAAGTATAGTGCGTGTTCGGTGCCCGCCAGCTAGGGTTTTCCCAAGCGGTGGCTTGTCCGGGCGGGCGGTGGACCGCGCGGCCGCCCTGGTTGCGGCAAGAGGGCGATCGGCCACGTGCGTATTCCACGCGATGGCGGACACGATTCCACGCTGATGGCGGACAGAGTTCCACCGTCATGGCGGACACCGTTCCACGGTGATGGCGGACAGCATTCCATTTTGATGGCGGACACCTGAGGGTGTTCTGAGTGACCCAAACG
>JAFKGE010000074.1 GCA_017307865.1 Burkholderiales bacterium
CCAGCGCCTGATGACACTCAGTGTTGCCACGTCTATCACTCCTGGTCTCCTGCTGCTCAACAAAGCAGCAGGTTAGGGTTAGTACGTGGGTCAGGTTTGGATGGAAATCCTGGGGGTCAGTGGGTCACTTCTGCGTGGAAATCAACAGGACGACCACAGCTACATCCGCATCCCCACGGTTTCGCCAGAACCAACCGTGATTGCCATTAAAGGCAGCCTGGATCACGCCATCATCTGCGGGCACGGCGCGGCCTTTCTCATAGCTGATCGACTGTCCACCGCCATCGCCGTGGGTATCGAAGTTCACAACGCCGCCTTCGGCGATCCAACTGAACTCAGCTTTCTCGCCGGCCTTCATACTCAACTTCACTTCGGCGCCTTGGCCCGGCTTTAGGACAACGCGCACCTCATCGCGCCACGCAGAATCGTTCGCCAACTGAGGGGTGCCTTGTGTCTGCGCCGGCGTGGCTATGCTGGCATTCCCTGTGCTCGTGCCGGCGGCCCTGGCCTTGGCTGCGTCCATTGCTGCATCTGCCGCGGCTTCTTTAGCTAGCTGGGTCTTGATTTCCCCCATTTCCGTTAGCCCGAGAGCACGGCCAATCCCTGTTGGGTCGATTGCATATTCGGAGGGAAGGACGATGGCTATCAGAATTGCAACGGCGGCAACGAGCGCAATGCACGTTGATCGCAGCAATTGTTTCGATGTAGGCACGTCGTCAAGAGTTGGCTTTGATACGTTAAACATGAAGGTTTTCTCCGCGCGGGGTTCAGGAAACGAAGTAGCCGGTGATTTGGTAACCGATCAGAATGAAGCCGGCACACATCATTGCCACGTTTGCGGTGTATGCATGACGCCAGAAGCTCGCTGTTCGGCGCCAGTAGCTCATTGCGATCAAGATCGTGCCGAGCGCAAGCAACTGTCCCATCTCAACGCCGACATTGAATGCCAGCAGATTGGGAATCAGGCCGTCAGGTGAGATGTTGTATTC
The DNA here is from genome assembly GCA_017307865.1 of Burkholderiales bacterium. GTDB lineage: Bacteria > Pseudomonadota > Gammaproteobacteria > Burkholderiales > Burkholderiaceae_C > Ottowia > Ottowia pentelensis. Next base: position 990 of record JAFKGE010000074.1, read on the forward strand.
GATGATCTTGGTGGATAGTCCGAATCCGTGGAACAGACCGAATACAACTGTGGCGGCTTTCGTATTCGGTTGAAAGCCAAGCCATCGTTGAAAGGCGCCAATATTGTCGAGCGCCTTGTAAACAACCGAAAGGCCGATGATCGCGTCGATGATGTAGCTGTTGATTCCGACGTTGAAATACACACCAAGCAGCATCGTCGTCGAGTGGCCGATGGCAAATAGCGTCACGTACAGGGCGACATGCTTCATCCGGTATAGGAAAAAGATCACGCCGAGTAGAAACAGAATATGGTCGTACCCCGTCGCCATATGCTTCGCCCCTAAATACATGAAGGAGATAATATTGATGCCAGATATTTCTTGGATGTAGCCCTTATCGCCCTCGGCAACAGCATGGGCCAGAGCCTGATTTGCACTGGCGAACATGAGGAGAAGCATTGCCGTTAGAAATAGGAGAATACGTGCCCGGGTTAATGGATGGCGGCTCGGCATTACTTCAATTAGTCTTTCGTGCATGTATCTCATACCTTGAATAAACTCAGAAAAATCCTTTGATTGAGCGCGGGAAAGTGGCTTCTCATTCTCCGCGCTCCTGCGATTAGGGTGAAGAAATCGACGCGCTTACGATGGCGTGTCCTCCGGGCTCAGTCGCTTAATCTCGCCTGCCATATTGGCGTGCAGCGGTTCGGCTCTATTCATCGGCCAGCCCAAGAATCAAATGAGCGTCGATCAGCAGCCGATTGCGCGCCTTCAACGCTTCAATGCGGGATGAAAGCGATGCCCCGGCAGCGTCGACGGATTGCCGACGCAGCAGCAGCAGAGATTGCAAATCCCCTTCGCCAAGGCCGTAGCCACGCTGGCCGAGCTTGGCGTTCTCATGGGCCATCTGCGCGGACTGTTCGGCTAACCTCCAGCGCCGCAGTGCAGTGCGGGCATCGTTGATGGTTTCCGCAGTCGCTAAGTCGATTTCCTTGCGCTGGCGCTCTAGTTCGGCCCGCGCAACGTCCGCCTGCTTGAGCGCCTCCAACATGGTTTCTTTGCGATAGGTCCCTCCGAGTGGGATGCTCACGCTGATGCCCACGATGCGTTCGCTGCGACGAGCCTCCGAGGCTGTGAAAATGCCAACGGTGGGGTCAGGAATCCGGTCGGCTCGCGCCCTCTCGGCAGTCAGTTCAGCCCGCTTTAGCGAAGCCTGCATGATTCGCAGCGTGTCGCTCTCGGCAAGGACCCGTTCGCGCCACTGCGCTTCGTCCAGCTCAAGTTCCACAGGTTCACTTAAGGACTGCGGCTCCATCACCAAAGAAGGAAACCGTGAGCGAAGACGAAGGATCGCCTTGGCCTCCTGTGCCTGGGTGGCGTCGAACTGTCGGCGCGCCTCGGCCGCGTCCGCTTGTGCAGCGTTGAGATCCAGCAGCGACGCATCGCCGGCTCTGCGACGCCCTGCAACTGCCGATGCGCTCGATTCAGCGAAGCCGAGCTGTTCCTTGGCCAAATCTCGCGCCTGGATAGATGCCAGCCAGTCGATCCACAAGTCAGCCAATGCACGCGCGGCTTCATGTCGTGCTTCCGCTAACTCGGCGCGAGCTATCTGTTCGGTAGTGTCGCCTAGGCCCTGATCGAGCTCGGCCTTGCCACCAATTCGGATCGGTCGCTCGATCCTGGCGGTCCATTCGTTGGAATTGCCACCTGTGTCATAGCGGCGTCTCTGGCCGTCGATTCCTACAGACCATTCGTAGGGAGATGCAGCGATCTTGCGCCCTGTGTGACCTGCTGCTTCCAGCGCATGCCGAGCCTTCAAGACAGAAGGCTCTTGCTCGATAGCCGCACGCGCAAGTTCGGCAGGGGGTAGGTCGGACGGAGTGATAGGCTGTGCAACCACTTGTAGCGGCAGCACCAGCACCCACCCCAAGATCATCGTGATCCAAGACTTCATGCAATCTCTCCATCGATCGACAGCGGCGCTGCCCAATAGCGCAACCCAGTGCCAGCAAAGCGTTCTTGCAGCAATTGCAGGAGTTCTTCCTGCTTCCCGTCGGTGACCACGATCTGCACCAGGACCGCATGGCTGCGTCCCATCACTTTTTCTTCGTTCGATAGCCGCCCGTAGGCTGTGCCGTGGCTGAACGTCGGCGTGCTTACAAAGAGTTCGTCACCCGCAACTTCAAGCAGCAGGTCGAGCAACTTTTCCTCGATTTGTGGATCAAGAACCAAGGTCAGGCAAGACTTAGGCATGGCTCACCTCCACAGGCGCCGCCGACTTGGCATGCGCGAATCGCAGGTACAGGATGGGCAGCAGGATCAGCGTCAGCGCGGTCGCTGTGATCAGGCCGCCGATAACGACGATGGCCAACGGGCGCTGAATTTCCGAGCCGGGGCCAGTGGCGAACAGCAGCGGTATCAGACCGAACGCGGTGATCGAAGCTGTCATCAGCACTGGACGCAAGCGCCGACGTGCCCCCTGTGTCACGCACTCGATTAGGGAAAGGCCTTCGGCGTGCAACTGGTTGAAGTAGCTCACCAGCACCACGCCGTTGAGGACGGCGATACCCAGGAGCGCGATGAAGCCTACCGAGGCCGGCACGGACAGGTACTCGCCCGTGAGCCAGAGCGCCATAATTCCGCCCACCAACGCAAAAGGAATGTTGCTCAAGACCAGCAAGGCCTGTCGCAGTGAGCCGAAGGTTGAGAACAGGATCAGGAAGATGAAACCCAGCGACAGCGGCACAACGAGGGACAGCCGGGCCGCCGCGCGCTGCTGGTTCTCGAACTGCCCCCCCCAGGCGACGCGATAGCCCGTGGGGAGTGTCACCGCCTGCGCAACCTTTGCTTTGGCTTCCTCAACGAACCCCACTAGATCGCGGCCGGTGACATTGGCGATCACTACGCTGTAGCGGCTTCCCATCTCGCGATCGATCTTCACTGGTCCGCTTTCGCGCTCCAGTTTGGCGAGTTGATCCAGCGCGACGTTTTGGCCGCCGGGCGCCATGATGCGCAACGCCGCGAACTCTGCCGGGGAAACTTTCACGCCGTCAGGACCGCGCACCACGATCGGGATTCGGCGGTTGCCGTCGATCACAGTGCCTGCACGCTGGCCCTCGATCTGCACGCGCAAGGCGTCCTGAACGTCCTCGACCGATAGGCCGTAGCGACCAGCGGCCAAACGATCGACCATTACGCGCAGGTACTGCACGCCATCGTTCTCGACGGTGTAGACGTCCTGGCTGCCGGGCACTTCCTTGATCAGCTTCTCGACCTGGCCGGCGAGGTCATTGAGCGTCTTCAGGTCCGGCCCGAATATCTTGATCGCCACGTCGCCTCGCACCCCGATGATCATCTCGGATACGCGCATGTCGATGGGCTGCGTGAAGCTGTAGCCCACACCCGGCAGTTGATCGAGTACCCCACGAATCTTGTCTTCCAACGCTGGCTTGCCTCCTTCGGGCCATTCGCTACGTGGCTTGAGAACGAGAAAGGTATCGGTCTGGTTCAGGCTCATGGGGTCCAGGCCGATCTCATCGGCACCCGCCCGCGCGACAATGCCAGTGATCTCGGGCACGCCCTTCATCAACGCCTGATGTATCTTCAGATCGAGTTCGGCCGTCTGTTCCAGGCTCACCGAGGGAAGCTTTTCAATGCCGACGATGATGTCTCCCTCGTCCATTGCCGGCATGAAGGTCTTGCCGACCAGTGTGTAGACGCCCACGGCTACGGCCAGCATGGCGCCCGCCACAACAAAGACCAGTTTTTGCCGGCGCAGGGCGAAGTCGAGGACCGGCGTGTACAGCCGCAGCGCATGGCGTGGCAGCCAGGGGTCGTCGTGCGTCACCTTCTTGAACAGGAAGGACGACAGCACGGGGATGACGGTAAGCGAGAGGACGAGCGAACTGCCCAACGCGAATACGATCGTCATCGCCACCGGCACGAAGAACTTGCCTTCGAGACCTTGCAGCGTCATCAGCGGCAGGAACACGACGGCGATGATCAGGATGCCGGCCGCGACCGGCGCGGCCACCTCACGCACCGCACGAAACACCATGTGCTGACGTGGTAGCTTGTCCTTGCCGTCATGGGCCATGTGCTGGACGATGTTCTCGACCACCACCACCGCACCGTCGACCAACATGCCCAGCGCGATGGCCAGACCGCCCAGGCTCATCAGATTGGCCGACATGCCGTACCAGCGCATCAGGATGAAGGTGGCTAGCGCCGACAGCGGCAGCACCACGGCCACCGTCACGGCAGCTCGCAGGTTGCCCAGGAATGCTCCCAGCAGGACCAGCACCAGTACGGTCGCTTCCAGCAGCGCCGTTGACACCGTGCCAATCGCGGTCTCGACAAGGCTGGCGCGGTTGTAGAAGACCTTGAGTTCGACGCCCTTCGGCAAGGTCGGCTTGAGTTCTTCCAACTTCTTCGTCACGCCTTGGACGACTTTCTGTGCATTGGCCCCAGCCAACCCGAGCACAAGGCCTTGTACGGCCTCTCCCTGGCCGCTCTGCGTCACCACCCCATAGCGAGTGAGATAGCCCTCGCGGACCTGAGCAATGTCGGCGATGCGCACGCTCGCCCCGCCTTCGGCCTTCACGACGATGGCGCGCACATCGTCCATGCTCTTGATGCTGCCTTCGCTACGCACCAGCAGCACTTCATCGCCTTCGCCGAGGCGGCCTGCGCCGTCATTGCGGTTGTTTGCCTCGATGGCTGTGCGCAACTGCGTGGTTGACAGGCCCACCGCAGCAAGTTTCACTGGATCGGGAATGACCTCGAACGTGCGTACCTTGCCGCCCAACGCATTGACATCCGCCACGCCTGGCACCGAACGCAGGGCGGGCCGGATCACCCAGTCAAGCAAGCTACGTCGCTCCTCCAGCGACATCTCCTTGGACTCGACGGTGAACATGAACATTTCGCCCAGCGGCGTCGTGATCGGCGCCATGCCACCGCTGATGCCTCCAGGCAGATCGGCGCTGATGTTGGACAACCGTTCAGCCACTTGCTGACGTGCCCAATAGATGTCGGTGCCGTCCTCGAAATCGACCGTAATATCGACGATGCCGTATTTGGACATCGAGCGCAGGATGCGTTGATTGGGAATGCCCAGCATCTCGACCTCGATCGGTACGGCGATGCGGGTTTCGATCTCCTCGGGCGTCATGCCCGGTGCCTTCATGATGATCTTGACCTGCGTGCTTGCCACGTCGGGAAATGCATCGATCGGCAGGTTGCGGAAGGCATACCACCCCCCACCGGCCAGCAGTGCGCCAGCCAGTAGGACAAACAGGCGCTGTGCGAGCGCGAATTGAACGAGACGGGTCAGCATGTCAATTGCTCCCTCCCTTGCCGAGCCAAGCCGCCTTCAGCCCAATCACGGACGTGACGGCGATCTCCTGGCCGGGACGAAGCGCGCCCTTGACTCGCAGGGCTTGGCCGGCGCTGTCCAATACATCCACTGGCGTGGCAACGAAACCCTTGTCGGTTCGGACGAAGACATAAGCCTTGTCGCCCTGTCGCACCACGGCCGCGACCGGGACCGGCCATCCTTCGCCGCCAGCGGCAAACGCCACTTGGGCCTGGACGAACTCGCCCGGCCGCAGCAACGCCGCCCCGCGCGTGACCTCCGCGCGCAGCACTAACGTCTGGCTGTCGCTGACGGTGGCTCCCAGGCTGGTGGTGACCGCAACTACATCCCTGCCAACAACGGTGACTTGGCCGCCACGCGCTGTCACCTTCGACTGGCGCTCTACAGGCAATTGGATATCAAGCCACAGCTTGCGCGTGTCTGCGACACGCGCAAGGGGATCAGATTGTTGGACTCGTTGCCCCGGCTTGACGCCAAGATCAGTCACGATGCCCCCCGCACGTGCCCGGATGACTAGCGCGTCCTGCATTGCGCCACCTGCGGCGACACGACTTATAGCGCCCGCATCCAAGCCTGCCAGCCTCAAGGCAGCTTCAGCTTGCCGCAAACGGGCTCGCTCCTCCGTTGCAGCAGTCTCCGCATCTTGCGCTCTGCGCTCAGGCACGATGCCTTCGGCGGCTAACTGCTTCTCGCGCTGCAAGTTCCTTTGCGCTAGACGGTTGCGCGAAGCAGCTTCCATCAGTTTGAGCTGCTGTTCGCCCAATTCTGGGCTGCTCAAGCGCAGTAAGGGTTGGCCCGGTTTGACGGCTTCGTTCTGACCAATTAGTAGTTGATCGACTACGCCCGCCAACGGTGCGCTGACGACGTATTCTTGCGAAGGAGGCAGCACGACGCGAGCTGGGTAAGCCATACCCGGAATGGATGCCGGTTTGTCTAGGCGTTGTAGCTGTACGCCCAAGGCCTGCATCTGCGTGGCTGAAACCGCGAACTCGTCGGCGGCCAAGGCCGCCGACGGGAGAGAGAGCGCGATTGCGAAAGCGCAGAGCGTGCGCGTCCAAAGTGACGATTGGTAAGACATAAATGCTCCGATAAATACTCCGCGAAAATTCCAACAGCCGCTGCAACTAGCGAACAAGGTCTTGGCTGGTGAGCAAACGATCCGTGTTTTGGACGGACTAGCCGCGTATGCAGGAGCGGATTCACCATAAAACCGATCATTAATCGGTTTTATGAGTAAAAAAACACAGCACACACGCATATGAACTTACCTCGTCATCATGGTGATGAGAGATTCGGTCACAGAGTGCAGCCAGCCGGTCGATAAGCTGCAAAAGGCCAGAACAACGATACCGAGCATTGGCCCCAAGCATGAAATCGAAGTGTGCTTGGGCGACAGCAATGCCTCGACGCGCTCAGGAACAAAATCAGAAAAGAACGCCATCGTCAACGGCACTTGGTTCCTGGCGTGTTGCCGAAATATCTTCTCCACTGCAACGATGGTTTCAGCCACGGCGACAGGACACCCCACTTCGTTTGCGGCAGCAAAATCACAACGCTGTTCCAGGGCGAGTTCCAAGTCACGCAGCAACCGGCGGCGAGTACCTGGCAACTGAATGCTCGACAATACGACCGCAATCAAACGATTCACAACATCGCGATTGACGATGTGGGCCTGTTCATGCGCCAACACGACGCGCAATTGCGTTGGATCAAGTCGCCGCATCAACGAGGTTGAAAGCAGGATATGACCATTCCCGAATCCACAGGCCAGCGCCATAGGCTGATCGACATCAAGCACAAGAAGTTTGTCTGGATGCCCCGGATGCCAACTCAGACGCACCATCGACGCAAGAGTTCGCCGAGCCCGCCAAAGCCCTACTGTAGCCCGTGCTGCCAGCCAAGCCGCATATCCCGCAAGCAACGCCAATGCCCCCCATAGCCAAGCACTTTGCCGATTACCGCTCGGGTGCCAAACGCACAAGTGCAGCAGCATGTCAGCGTGTGCAGAGCAGGCAGCAGCAAATCGCGCCGAGCCATCAAACATCGACGGCATAGCGATGGTCGTGGCCGCGTAGGCAATACCCGCCAGCGCAGGTGTCACCAGCATCCACCAAGATACCCGCGCCCGCTGAGAGGGGGTCTTACCTGCCAGCGCACGACGCACCAGCCGCTCGCAGGCCCCAACCAGCAGAGTAAGCGTTACCACCAGCACGAAGCCGGACAGCAATGCGAACTGAAACAGTGGGCCATAGCTCGTCATCACGCCTGATCCAATTCAGCGCGACGACGTGCGATCAATTCCTCCAGCCTCTTGAGCTGGTCGTCATCCGCCCTTGCAGCAAGATCGACAAAGGCGCTCAGTAACGCATCGGGCTGCGGGCCTGCAACTCGACGCACTGTGGATTCCACCAGCTTCTGGATCAATTCTCGGCGGGAAACTCGCGCTGAATATTCATAGGCATGGCTGATCTTTTCGCGCTGGAGCATGGCCTTGCGAAATAGACGTTCCAGCGTAGATTGCACAGTGTTCAAAGAAATCGAGCGAGACTGACCAATGCGGGCATACACCGCCTTGGTGTCGGAAGGGCCGAAGCGCCAGATATCTTCAAGCACGGCGATTTCCAGATCGCCAAGTGTTGGTACGCTATGATTGGTCAATGTTGTCAGCTCCGAGCTTTGACTCAAGCCAATGAGTATCCGCCATAAAAAACCGACCGTCAATCGGTTTATTGCGCCATGCTGGTGTCGGGCGGTCAAGCGACGGCAGGCCTGCGCTGCCGTCCAGTCTCTCAGGAGACTTCACCGCCAGCCCTAGCTGATGCTCGATCATCGGCATCCACGGCACCAGCGAGAATCCCATGTCGTCATCGAGCATCGAGTAGCGCCCTCTGGCGAGCATGACGGTGCGGCGATAGATGCCGGACACGCGCTGGCCGTCGGCCACGGGTCGGTGCTCCAAGCCCGTTAATGCAGCACGGGCGTTCATGCGGCCGCCCCACGCTCCACTTCAACGGTGACGTGCGCCAGCTCGTGGATGTGGGCAAGCAGCGCCTTGTAATGTGCGGGTTCACGAGGTTCCCTCGCCATCAGCGAAACGATAGCCGCGAAATGGCCGGGGCCGACCTGCCACACGTGAAGATCCGTGACCTGGCTGCCCGTGGGCGCGATCGCTTCGCGGATTTCTTCCCGGACTTCCTCGCCTTCGGCTGCGGCATCAAGTAGCACGCTGCCTGTGTCCCGGATCAGACCCCACGACCATCGCGCGATCACCAGAGCGCCGACCACGCCCATGACTGGATCGGCCCACGTCCACCCATAGCTGCGTCCCAGCAGCAGCGCGACGATGGCGAGCACGGAAGTCAGGGCATCGGCCATCACATGCAGATATGCAGCGCGCAGGTTGTTGTCGCGGGCCTTGCCCGGTTCGTGGTGCGCGTCGTGATGGCTGTCGTCGTGGTCATGGTCGTGATGGTCGTGACCGTGATGATGGTGGTGGTGATGACCATGATGGGAATGGTTGTCCTTCAACAGCCATGCGCAGACCAGATTGACGATCAATCCCACGATTGCCACGGCAATCGCCTGCTCGAAGTCGATATGGATGGGCTGGGTCAAACGTACCAGACTCTCCCAGCCGATCAGTAAGGCGATCAGCGCCAGCAGCACCGCGCTGGCGAAACCGGCGAGGTCGCCGAGCTTGCCGGTGCCAAAGGTGAAACGCGGATTGCCGACATGGCGGCGCGCGAAACGGTAGGCCAGTGCAGCGATCAGCATGGCACCGGCATGGGTGGACATATGCCAGCCATCGGCTACCAGCGCCATTGAGCCATAGACGGTGCCGGCGACGATTTCCACCACCATCATGCCGGCGGTCAGTACAATCACCAGCCACACCTTGCGCTCATTGCGTTGGTGGTCGCCGCCGAGGAAGAAGTGATCGTGGCCCGGTGTTTGGGGGCTGTACGTGGTCATCGGTAAATCCCTGTTGTTATGTGTTCTGCGAGGCTGCCGGAAGGTGGCAGGTTTATTTCATGTAAGCGCGGATGACCTCGATCATTTCCTCGCCGCCCTGTTGCCGCTCCTTGTCGGTGGGAACGGCCAGGACGTGTTCGCGCAAATGGTCTTCCATCACCTCGGCGGTCAAGCCGCTGACCGCGCCACGCACGGATGCAATCTGGCGCAGCACTTCGACGCAGGTGGCCTCGGCTTCCAAGGCGCGTTCGATGCCTTCCATTTGCCCTTTGATGCGGCGCACGCGGGCGATCAGCTTGTCTTTCTGTCGGGTGGTGTGGGACATGATGGGTATTCGATATAGCCTAGGGGAGTATATTATCATGTTGTGCATCGCGTCTGCATCGGGTGTCGATGTGCGATGGTGACGGCGAGAACGAATGGCCCGACGAAGGGGACAGCAATCCGCCTCCCTCGTTCCTCCCACCTTGGGGTAAGTGCGCAACACGCGCAGTCCCGTGAGCGCCGGAGTTGCGCTGTCGGGCAGCAGCAAAAAGTGAGGGGCGAAGCCCCTTGGTCAAGTGAGATCGCGTTCGGCGAAGGGCACAACGCTATGCGCGTGGCCAGCCTTGATGCAGATCGTCCACGATCAGAGGATGGTGATGTCGGCCTTGGCCTGAATGTTCGCGTATATGCGGATGATCAGCCGGTAGATCCGGGTGGTCGTGGGCGATATCGGACGGATCGCCCGCAGGCCAAAGTCTCAGGGCAAGCACTACGCCGACAAGGCCAATCAACGACATGACGATGAAGGTGGATTGCAGTCCAAAGGCAGCGCCGAAGCGCCCCGCCAACGGGTAGCAGATCAGCCAGCAGGCGTGCGACAGCGCAAACTGTGCAGCAAATAACGCAGGCCGATCCTCGGCATGGGCAGAACGGCGAAGCAGCCGACCGGAAGGCGTTTGTGCCACGCTGTAGCCGAAACCGATCACCAGCCAAAGTGGCAGCAACAGAACGTAAGACGGAATCAGCGCTCCAATGGCCGTACCGATAACCAGCACCGCCGCTCCCGTGACCATGACAGGTTGATCCGCTAATTTGTTGAGCAGACTAGGCAGTGCAAATGCAGCGATCATTGAACCGCCCCCGAACGCCGCCAACGCCCAAGCCACTTCCGCTTCACCAAGGCCGAAGCGAGCCTTTACGATCACCACCGTATTCACGATCACCATCGCCCCTGCTGCCGACACGGCGAGGCTGATTGCCAGTAATCCCCGCAACCGTGGCGTTGCAAGGTAAAGGCGAATGCCCCGCGTGGTGCGTTCCCAGATGCTGCGACGCGGGGCCGGCGTGGAAGCAGGCAACGCCACGCTAACCACCAGCGCGGCCGAGACAAGGAAGCCAAGCACCGTCCCGGCAAACAGGTTATGGAAGCTGATGATGGTCAGCAGCGCAGCCGCCAGCATTGGGGAAACCAGGCTTTCAAGGTCGTAGGCCAGCCGCGAGAGCGACAGCGCCCTCGTGTACTCCTCTTCGTCAGGCAGGATGTCCGGGATGGCCGCCTGAAAGGTCGGCGTGAATCCAGCGGAAGCCGCCTGCAACACGAAGATCAGGAGATAGATTTGCCAGACCTCAGTGACGAAAGGCAGGCAGAGAGCCACGGCAGCTCGAACCAGGTCGAGTGTGACCAGCAGCGATCTACGCGGTAAGCGGTCGGCGAACGCTTGAGCGATCGGGGCGATGCCGACATAAGCAAGCATCTTGATAGCCAGCGCCGTTCCAAGCACCGCTCCGGCGTCCGCACCCGCCAGTTCGTAGGCGAGTAGGCCCAGCGCCACAGTCATCAGGCCGGTGCCGACTAGTGCGATCACCTGTGCTGCGAACAGATGGCGATAGGTGCGGTTCTTAAGGACAGCGAGCATCGGTCGGCCTCATAGGAGTTTGGCGAGTGCCTTCATTTCAGTCAGGACGGACGCTGCATCATGGTCGAGGCAATGGTCGATGTGGTCATGGATCAGGGCACGCTTTGCCGCCGTTACCGCGCTTTCTACCGCCGAGAGCTGGCGGGCAATGTCAAGGCAAGGTTGTTCTGCCTCAATCATGCCGATGACATACCGAAGGTGGCCCTCGGCACGCTTGAGCCGTTTCACCAAGCCAGGATGGCTTGAGTGTTTGTGTGATTCCGTCATCTGAGAATTGTATCCCCCTGGGGGGGATCTGTCTAACGAAAGCGATGCTTTGCTACAGATGGAGCCACGGGGCCGACACAGCAGAAAAAATTGCGCCGGCCTCGAACGAACGGTGCCCCGAATGCAGCGCGGCGTCATCAGCTCGCCGCCGGCACCCTCATCGACTGCAACTGGTCGATGACGCCAGACTCAACGAACACGCACGGGAGTTCGTCTTGCCGATCTCTCTCAATCATGCTTGCGAAAGGTGGGGATTGTTAGGCGGCACCTCGGTGAACAACAGTTTGGGGTCCTGCAATAAATAGCCGTGAAGGCGGCGAGACTTCCTTGGTCCCGTGACCTCACAAGTCCAGATATTTAGGCCGTTGGTCTGCTTTCTATGCAGCCCCAGCTTCTCGAAGCGCTTCTGTACCCATTGCCAATCCGACTGCCCCTCCTGCTTCGCCAGTGCACCTACCTGTAGGTGCTCCTGCGCATATCGCTGGAAAACACCTGGGCTGACCAAGTAGGCGGTGTCGCTCACGGTATGTACGAGCGCCTTGGCGTCGTTGATGATCAGACGTCCCGAAGCGACGCCCTGTTGCAGCCAAGCCATGAAGTGTTCGCCGGATGGCTGCGCAGCCGTGGGTGCAGGCGTTGGTGATGGCGGTAGCGGTCTGGTCGAGGGTGATGCAGGCGTTTCGGGGTCTGCGGCGGGTGCTTCGTCCGAGGCGGCTTCCGCATCCTGACGGACGACAGGCAAATCACCCATGCCCACCATCGCCACCATGTCTTCCATGACATCCGGTGTCGCCTGACTTGCGGGCGGCCGAACCGGAGCAGCCGTGCCGTCGACGGCCTCCCATAGCGGGGGGGGCTGATCTTCGATGGTTGGCTTTGCCACGATAGTCGGCAGAGAAACCGAAGCATCAACGTCTTTGTCAATCGTCACTGTGCCAGCGAACGACATCGGCCGCTCGCCAGTGTCCCAGATCAGTGCAGGTGCCAACCGCAATAGCGTGAACGAGTGGGACCAGCCGGTTGAACTGGTTACAGTCGCGCGCCAGATCGCCTTGCCGTCGGGCGTCGGCTGCAACATGCCGTGGTCCTGGAGCACGTTGAACACCGCGGTGTTGTTCGCAGGGATGCCATCGACGCCCTGGGACAGCAGGTGCGCGCGGAGCTTGTCGGAAACGGTCTTGCTCACCAGCCATAGCGCATCGTCCGTGAGCCAGCCATCGGAGGCTTCGGGCTGGTTCAGTTTCAGCTCTTCCTTGAGCAGGTAGCGCAGCCCGTTGACCAGCTTGCGTTGGAGCGAGTGCTTGGGTGCGGCCATAGCGCGCGCGGGATCGCCGCCCAGTTCCTGCGCGACGGAGGCGCGGTCGGCCTGCACGACCAACTCGCCCAGCACCCCGGCATGCTCGTACTGCCCGGCCAGGACGTAGAGCAGCGGCGCCCACAGGGACGGATAGCCGCTGAGCCAGTCCAGCAGATCGCGATCGAGCAGTTGCCGGTAGAGTAAGCCTGTCGCAGCGCTGTGGAGCCGGTACTCGCGATCCTGGCGGTAGCGGAAGCGGTACGGTTGGCACAGCGGGCCGTGCCACGGGTGCCAGGTGGTGCCGTCGGCCAGCTCGACGTGCAGATCGACCGCCACCTTGCCGATGTCATGGAGCAGCGCGGCATAGGCGACGGCCGCGGTCCAGGCTTCTGCCTGCGCGGCCTGGTCTTCGGGGCTGGCGCCTATGGGCAGCAGATGGGACTGCCGCAGCTTCAGGCTGTACGCGACGATTTCGAGTCCGTGGTCGAGCATGCCACCGGGGTATGCGTGGTGGTGCGCTTCGGAGGCCGGGAAGGCCTGGACCAACTCCGCGTAGCGTTCCAGTGGCGTGCGGTACAGGGTGGCGAACTGCCTACGCGAAAGCGAGGTGCGCTGCCAGATGTGTTCCAGTAGCTTCTGCCGGCGCGGGGTGGCCAGCAGCGATGCGGCCGACTCCGGCCGCATCAACCCTTTCGGGAGGTCGGTGGCGGGTGCTGGCGACGGCGCGGCAGCGACCGGGGGCCGTTTTCGCTGGAACAAGGAGAGCATGTCGGTGTCCTGATGGCGGGCCGGGCGGGAGGCCTTTTGGCCTTTTCGAGGTAGGGCCTTTCCCCTTGCACCCCATTCCCTTGCCTTTTCGACCCTTTGGCCTTTAACCGTTTCGGTATAGCGGGGTCCGGGTTACGGCTCCAGTGCGTATTCCACGCGATGGCGGACACGATTCCACGCTGATGGCGGACAGAGTTCCACCGTCATGGCGGACACCGTTCCACGGTGATGGCGGACAGCATTCCATTTTGATGGCGGACACCTGAGGGTGTTCTGAGTGACCCAAACGAGG
>JAFKGE010000075.1 GCA_017307865.1 Burkholderiales bacterium
TCCCGCGAGAGCTCGGCCGGCGTGCGCCCGGCATGGGCGAGCTCCAGGATTTGTTGTCGAAATGCCGCCGGATATGGCGGGCGGGTTCTGGACATTGCGGACTCCTTTGATCCAAACGGTAAGGTGTCCGTGAAAAAGGGTCAACTTCACAAAGCGCATGCCGTGGCGGTCGATCCAGGCCGGTTGCTCTTCATCGCGGCCCACGGGCGAGCCGTCGAACACCCCCGCCAGCAGCGTAACCCGATCACCGGTCTGCACACGCAGGCGCGCGCCCAGCGAGGCCAGCGGATACGCCGGCCCGCCCGCGGGCAGGTCCGTCGAGGGCAGCGCGGCCCAGCCGAACATGGCATTGAGCAGGCTCGACGCGTATTCGCTGGTCATGAACTCCTGGTCGGCCGCCAGCTTGCCCACGCGCAGGTCGGCCTTGCCGTCGGCCCAGGACTGCTGGCCCCACAGCTCCCACAGCCGGGTCGCCGGCCTGGCCTCGATGTTGCTGACTGTCTGCAGCCCACCCACGTTGTCCTGGGTGAAGCTGGCGCGCCGGCCGTGGATGTTGACGGCACTGAGATAAAACGAGCCGCCGCTCCAGCCCCAGGCTTTGTCGCCATCGCCGGCCAGCGCCAGCTGCGTCAGGCCGGTGTAGGCGCTGCCGCCCTGCAGGCCGCCGGACACCAGGCGCGTGAGCTGGCTGGTCTCCTGCAGGCCCAGGGTCAGGCCCGCGCGCTCCAGGCGGGGGCGCAACCCGCCCATGTCGCCCAACAGGGTTTCGTCGGGCGGCGGCGTGTCGGCCCACGCGGCTCCCAGCCCCAGCCCCAGCACGACGCTCACGCACAGCGCCGCGGCCCTGGCCCATCTCCTCATCTCCTGCCTCCTGCCTGGGCCTTACCAGCGCATGAAAAACAACCACCAAGCCCAGCAAAACGGCACCAGGCCCAGCGCGATCAGCCCCACGGCCGCGAGGCGGCGCAGCGGCGCGGCGCTGCGCAGGCCCGTCAGGCGCCACTCGAAGCGCAGACTCCAGGCCAGTGCCAGGCCCAACAGTGCCCAGCGCACGGCGTTGGCCCAGCCGGTGGGCACGCCCTCGTGCTGCAGCAGGGTGAGCGTGGTGGCGGTCAGGCCCAGAAACACGCCGATGCCCGCCGTCGGGATCAGCCCCTGCGCCAGTTTGTGCACGCCCACCCAGCGCCCGCCCAGGGGCTGGCGCGTGTGGCCGTCGCGCAGGCCGCGCGGGCGCGGCAGCACGCGGTCGGCGCCCCACAGGCCGGCAAAGACGGCGCCGCCCACCGCCACCGTCGCGCCGGCGATGAACAGCAGAATCACCGCGCCGTCCAGCCAGCTGAAGCTGTCGTTGACCGCGGGGTAATGCGTCAGCACGAACCAGGGCGCGTTGTCGGCCAGCGGCCAGTAGATGTCGTGGTCCACCAGCAGGGTGGCGATGGCCTGCTTGAGGGAGACGAACCAGGGGCTGGCGCTCCACAGGAAGGCGCCCACCGCCAGACCCATCAGGCCGAACACGATCAGCGCCGTCTCCCAGCCGTTGCCGGGCGCCACGCCGACGATCTCGGCCTCGGGCGAGCGCGGCTGCAGGGTGATGGCGCCGCGGTAGTCGCTGCAGCGCCCGCACATGTGGCATTCGGCCGCGCCTTCCATGGTGCGCAGCGGCAGCAGGGGCGCACAGTTGATGGCCTCGGTGCGGCGCCCGGCCGTGCGCCAGGCCTGGGCGTCGACGGCGAAATGCCAGGGCGCCAGCCGTGCCAGCAGGTTGAACACGCCGTTGACCGGGCACAGGTACTTGCACCACACGCGCTTGTTGCGCCCGTACAGAAAGCCGACGGCCATCGCCGCCAGGGTGGAGCCGCCCAGCACGGCCGCCGCCGCCCAGGGGTATTGGTAGACGCTGACCAGCTGGCCGTAGACCGTGGTCAGCGCAAAGGCCACCACCGGCCAGCCGCCCCAGCGCATCCAGCGCGGAATGGCGCCGCCGCGACCATGCCGGCTGGCCCATTCGGTGAGCGCGCCCTCGGGGCAGAACAGGCCGCACCAGGCGCGGCCCAGCAGCGGGATCGACACCAGCACGAACGGCCACCACAGCCCCCAGAAGGCGAACTGCGCAACGACGGTGAGGTTGTTGAACACGCTGGCCGTGCGATCCGGCAGCGGCAGCGCCGCCGGAATGAGCAGCAGCGCCAGGTAGATGCCCACGATGATCCACTGCAGGCGCCGCACGGCGCGCTGATGGTCGCGCAGGAAGTCGCCCACGCGCGCCACGCGCCCGCGAAAGCTGGCCGGGCGCACAAGGGGAGGAACAGGATGAACGATGACCGCCACGGTGGACGCTTTCTGAACGAAGTGATGCCTCAGCCCGCCACGTGGCCGCTGCCCGTCATGGCGCGCGGCGCCGGTGCCTGCGACGAGCGGCCCAGCAGCCAGGCCACCACCGCCCAGTAGGCCAGCCAGATCAGCAGCTGCGACAGCGCCGGCGTGGCGCGGTAGCCGGCAAAATCGGCCAGCAGCTTGCCCAGGCCGGCGCCGGTGTCCAGCCAGGCGCTGGTGTCCCACACCGGGTCGAGCAGCGTGGGCAGCACGCCCAGCGCGATCAGCCGGTCGCTGGCGCCCACCAGCAGGCCGCCGGCCAGCAGCAGCAGCAGGATTTCGGTCAGCTGAAAGAAGCGCCGCCAGGTGATCACCTTGCCGCCCAGCTGCAGCAGCCAGAAGGTGGCCAGCGCCGCCACGAAGCCGCCCAGCCCGGCCAGCACCGCCGCGCCCGTGCCGCCGTGCTGCTGCGAGGACAGCACGCTGCCGTACAGGAACACCACGGTTTCGCTGCCCTCGCGCGCCACCGCCACCATCACCAGCACCAGCAGGCCCCACCAGTGACCGCTGTCCACCTGCTGCGCCGCGCCGGTCTGCAGCTCGTGCTTGAGGCCGCGCCCGTGGCGGCGCATCCACACCACCATCTGCACCACCAGCGCGCAGGCGGCCAGCGCCATCACGACCTGGAACCACTCCGGCCCGTCGCCCGGCAGCCACGCCGCCAGGCCCAGCAGCGCCAGCGCCAGCGCGCCGGCCAGCAACAACCCGCAGCCCACCCCCGCCCACAGCCAGGGCAACCCGCGCCGGCCCGCCGGCTCGGTGCGCAGCCAGGCGTACAGAATGCCGACCACCAGCAGGGCTTCCACGCTCTCGCGCCAGACGATGAAGGCGATTTCACCCATGACAAACCACCTGCTTACTTGGGACGGACGACCAGCACACCCTTGGCCTGGGGGTGGAAGTCGTCGAAGAACGGGTACTCGCCCGGCCGCGACAGCGACAGCACGACGAACGAGGTGACGCCCGGCGCCAGCACCTTCTCGGCGCGCAGCGGCAGGCTCTCGAACTCCACCGCCTGCGTGCTCTGGTTGACCAGCACGATCTTGAAGCGCCCCGGCGCCACCTCCAGCCGCGGCGGATCGAAGCGTCCGTCGGCGGTGAAGGTCAAGGTGTGCGTGGGCAGCTCGGCGTGCGCCGCCGCCAGGGGCAGCAGACCGCTCACAAAAATACTCAACAAAATAAGCCAGACGCGCATTCGTCCTACTCCATGGTGATGAGCAAGACCCGCAGCGCATCCATGGCAACGGGCCCGGAGGCCGCGGAGCAGGCCATGCCAGCGATCGCCGTGGCCGGGGTCTCCCCGGCCACTGGCGATGCCCCCGCGAGGGGGGAGGCGAAACATCGCGAAGCGAGTGGAGACTGGGGGCGGGCCATGTCAATACCCGCCTTTCTTGCCCGTGCCGGCAAAGACGAAGTCGTACTGCACCTCGAAGGGCTTGAACCACGGCGCCACGCCGGTTTCCTTGTCGACGTGGCGGCCGAAATGGGCGCCGGGCGCGGCCACGCTCAGGGTCAGCTTGTACTTGCCCGGCCCCTGCAGCTTGACGTTGTCACCGTAGTGCGGCCCGTCGTTGGCCACCATCGGCATCAGTTCGCCCTGCAGGGGCTTGTCGCTGCCCTGCTTTTGCAGCGTGTACTTCACCGCCAGATACGGCGCCCAGGCGCCTTCGGGCAGACCGTTCTTGTTGTCGGCGGTGGCGTGGATGTCGGCCTCCAGGTGGATGTCCGAATCCTTGGCCGCGCGCATCATGCCCGGCGGGTCCATCTCGATGGGCTGCAGGTAGATGGCGGCCACCTCCAGCCCGTTGATGTCCTTGGGCTTGCCGATGGGGTATTCGGCCGCCAGCGCCGAGGCGGCCAGGGCCGATCCGGCCAGTGCGGTGATGAGGGCGCGCGTCAGGGTCATGGTCAAGACGAATGAGAATGATTATCAAAATCATACTCCTGTCTGCCGGCCGCCCGCCCCTGCCGGCGTCAGGGCCTCGTGCGGCGGCTGGCGCGGGCCGCCGCAACGGCCGCCGATTCAGGGCTTGGCGCCGACGATCACCGTGACCATGCGATCGGGCTGCAGCACGCGCCGGAACGCCGCCCGGATGTCGTCCAGCGTGACGGCGTCCACGTGCTCGCCCCAGTGCTGCAGGTAGTCCAGCGGCAGGCCGTTCCAGGCGATGTTGGCCAGGTTGCCCAGCAGCTTGCGGTTGCTGTCCAGGCGCAGCGCAAAGCCGCCCACCAGGTTGTCCTGCGCCGCCTTCAGTTCGGTGGCGGTGGGGCCTTCGGCCACGAAATCGGTCACCACCTTGCGCGCCACGGCCACGGCCTCGCCGGCCTGGTCGGGGCGCGTCTGCAGGCCGATGACGAAGGCGCCGGCGTTCAGGCCGGGCGAAAAGCTGCTGTACGCGCCGTAGCTCAGGCCGCGCTTTTCGCGCACCTCGTTCATCAGCCGCGAGCTGAAGCCGCCGCCGCCCAGGATGTGGTTGCCCACCAGCAGCGCGAAGAAGGCCGGGTCGTCGCGCTTGTAGCCGGGCTGGCCGATCAGCACGTGCGCCTGGGCCGACTGGAAGGGGATGCGGATGTCCTGCGCGGCCTTGAGCGGCTGCACCTCGGGCACCGGCGGCAGCGCGGCGCAGGTGCCGCCGGCGGGCAAGCGGCCCAGCAGCTCGGTCACCAGCGCGTCGGCCTGCGCGCGGCTGACGGCGCCGACCACGCTGACCTTGGCGCGGCAGGGCTGGATGTGGCGCGCGTAGAAGGCCTGCATGTCGGCCACGTCGATGCGCTTGAGTGTGTCGGCGGTGGTCTCGTAGCCGTAGGGGTGATCGCCATACACCGCCTTGGCAAAGGCCAGCGCGGCCTGCGTGCCCGGGCGCGTGAGCGACTCGGCGATGGCCGCCGAGATGCGCTCGCGCTCGCGCTGCCACACCGGCGCCGGCCAGGACGGCTGGCCCAGCTGGCGCGCCGCCAGCGCCAGCGCCTGCGGCAGCAGCTGCGGGTCGGTCAGGCTGCGCAGCGAAAAGCTCATGCGGTCGCTGCCGGTGCTGGCGCCGAAGTCGGCGCCCAGGTCGGCCCAGGCCTCGCCCAGCTGGTTTTCGTCCAGCGCCGGCTGGCCGCTGGCGGCCGTGACGCCCTTGCCCGCCATCAGCGCCGTGGCGTCGGCCAGGCCGGCCTGCGCCCGCGGGTCGCGCCGGCTGCCGGCGTCGAAGTCGATCTGCACGTCCAGCATCGGAATGCTGGGGCTTTCGATGAACCACACCTGCGCGCCGCTGGGCTGCGTCCAGTGCTCGATGGGAATCGCCGCCTGCGCGTCGCGCACGCCAAAATTCAAAAGAAAAAGGCCTGCAGCGCCCATCAAGCAAGCGCGAACAGCTATTGTTTTTATAGTTTTCATGATCGCCCTTTCAGCGCATCGACTCGGACGGCGCCTCACCCACCGGCCGCCCCGCCGCGCCGGGCTGCGGCACCAGCGTGGCCACCGTCAGCTGGTCGTCGCCAAAATATTTCTTGGCCACGGCCTGCACCTGCGCCGAGGTGATGGGGCGCAGCCGCGCGATCAGGCGCTCGTCGGCGTCCAGCGGCAGGCCCTGGATCCACAGGCTGCCGAGCTCCTGCGCCTGGCCCATCACCGAGTCGCGCTTGTAGATCTCGCTGGCCATCCACTGGGTCTTGACGCGGTGCAACTCGGCCTCGCTCACGCCGTCCTGCGCCACCTTCGCCACCTGGGCGCGCAGCGCGGCCTCCAGCTGCGCGGCGGTCTTGCCTTGGGCGGGCACGCCGCTCAGGGTAAAGAGCTGCGGGCCGCGCCCGATCAGGCCGTTGCTGGCGCTGGCCGAGTCGGCCACGCGGTCGGGGCCCTGGGTGAGGTTGCGGTCCAGCCGCGCGCCGCTGTAGCCGTCCAGCACGGCGGCCAGCACCGTCAGCGCCAGCGCGTCGTCGTTGTCGGGCGAAGAATCCAGGCCGTGCAGGCGCGGCACCTTGAAGGCCAGCGACACCACGGCCTGCTCGGCCGGCGCCTTGACCTCGATGCGCCGCTCGCCGGGCTGCGGCGGCTCGGGCTGCGGCTTGCGCGCGGGCACGGCGCGCGCCGGGATGGCGCCATAAGTCTTTTGCGCCAGCGCCAGCACGGCGGCCGCGTCGACGTCGCCCACCACCACCACGGCGGCGTTGGCCGGCACGTACCAGCGTTGGTAGAAGGCGCGCGAATCGTCGGCCGTGAGCGCGTCCAGGTCGCCCATCCAGCCCACCACCGGGCGGCGGTAGGGCGAGACCATGAAGGTGGCGGCCATCTGCTGCTCGAACAGGCGCGCGCGCGGGTTGTCGTCGGTGCGCATGCGGCGCTCTTCCTTGACCACCTCCAGCTCCTTGGCGAATTCGGCGTCGCTGTACTGGTTGTGGGCAAAACGGTCGGCCTCCAGCGCCATCACCTCGGCCAGCTTGCCGGCCGGCACCTGCTGGTAGTAGCCGGTGTAGTCGCGCGTGGTGAAGGCGTTCTCGCGCCCGCCCAGCGCCGCCACGCGGCGCGAGAACTCGCCCGCCGCCAGCGTGTCGGTGCCCTTGAACATCAGGTGCTCCTGCATGTGCGCCACGCCGCTGGTGCCGCTCACCTCGTCCATCGAGCCCACGCGCACCCACAGCATCTGCACGGCGGTGGGCGCGCGCCGGTCGGGCTTGACGATCAGGGTCAGGCCGTTGTCGAGGGTGAATTGACGCACCGCCGCATCGGGGGCGTCGGCCGCGGCCTGCGCCGGCAGCGCCACGGCGCAGGACAAGGCCAGCGCGGCCAGGGCGCGCGCAAGAGAAATGGAAGGCATGGGCTGCATGAGTGCGATCCGAACGGGATGGTTCCCGCCCGCGCAGTGTGCCCGAGATCGTCCCCGCGCCCGATCCCCGACAATCCCCGCATGACCACGACTTCTGCTACCCCGGGCGCCGAGCCGCGCCTGACCTCTCTCTCGCACGGCGGCGGCTGCGGCTGCAAGATCGCCCCCGGCGTGCTGTCCAGCATCCTGCGTGGCACCACGGCCATGCCGCTGCCGCCCGAGCTGCTGGTGGGCATCGAGACCGCCGACGACGCCGCCGTCTACCGCCTGAACGCGCAGCAGGCGCTGGTGGCGACCACCGACTTCTTCATGCCCATCGTCGACGATCCGTTCGACTTCGGCCGCATCGCCGCCGCCAACGCGCTGTCCGACGTCTACGCCATGGGCGGCACCCCCATCATGGCGCTGGCCCTGGTGGGCATGCCCATCAAGCTGCTGTCGGTGGCCACCATCGGCAAGATCCTGGAGGGCGGCGCCAGCGTGTGCCGCCAGGCCGGCATCCCGATCGCGGGCGGCCACACCATCGACTCGGTCGAGCCCATCTACGGCCTGGTGGCGCTGGGCCTGGTGCATCCGGATCGCGTGAAGAAAAACAGCGCCGCGCAGCCGGGCGACGTGCTGGTGCTGGGCAAGCCGATCGGCGTGGGCATCTATTCGGCCGCGCTGAAAAAGGGCGAACTCAGCGCCGAGGGCTACGCCCACATGATCGCCAGCACGACCCAGCTCAACACCGCCGGCCCCGACCTGGCGCAGCTGCCCGGCGTGCACGCCATCACCGACGTCACCGGCTTCGCCCTGGCCGGCCACGCCCTCGAACTGGCGCGCGGCGCCGGCGTCACGGTGCGGCTCGACTGGCCCGCCGTGCCCCTGCACCCCGGCGTGCGCGAGCTGGCCGCGCGCGGCATCGTCACCGGCGCCAGTGGACGCAACTGGGCGGCCTATGGCGACGAGGTGCAACTCCCCGCCGACTTCTCGGACACCGAGCGCGCCCTCCTGAGCGACCCGCAGACCAGCGGCGGCCTGCTGGTGGCCTGCGCGCCGTCCAGCCTGCGTCAAGTACTATCCGTTTTCGAGCAACAAGGGTTCGGCAAGGCGGCCGTCGTGGGCCGCGTCGAGGCGCGGGGCGCCGCGCCGCTCGTGGTGCAAGGCACGACCCGGCGCTGTGCGACCCCGGCCTAACAGGGCCAGCGCAGCGCGCCAGCCCGTCAGGGCCGGAGTGGGCTCAGCGTCGGCGCTTCCCCTGGCGCCGGCGCGCGGCCATCAGGAACATACCCAGGGCCAGAGCCATCAAGGCGTACTGCGACAGCGTCGGGACTGGTTGAACCGCCGGGCCGCCCGCTGCGGCCGGCACGCCGATAGCGCCTGGATCAATGATCGTGCCGTTGGCCACTAGGTCGTTGTCACCCAGCTGGCCATCGGTGATCGTGAAGGTCACCTGGTTGCCGCTCACCGTCGCGGGGATGGTGTAGTAGTGGTCGATCGTGTTGCCAGCTTCTTTGCCGTACTTGTAGTACTGCGCCCCGGGCGGAATGGCGCTGGGGTAGGTCACCGTGATGGTCACCCCACCGTTGGCGGCCGGGCAGCTGGTGGCCGTGAACCGGAAGAAGCCGTGCGGGAAGCTGACGCCCGCGGGCGGCGCCGCCGGTTGGGCCACGAAACCACTGCCACCGGTGACGAAGCCGCAGGCCGCGCCGCCCCCGGTGAGCGTGGCCGTGGCCGTGCCGGTGCCGGTGCTGGTGGGCCCCGTGATCGCGGTGACGATGCAGGCCACCGCCACGTTGGTGATGTTGGCCGCGCCCACCGTGCCCGAGCCATTGGTGACCGAGCATGTCTGGCCCGTCGGTTGCGTGCCCACGGTCACGTTGTAGGCGGCGCCGCTGGCCAGCGCGGTCGCGAAAGTGAAGCCGCCGTTGGCGTTGACCGTGACGCCGTCGCCGCCGTTGTTCAGCAGCCCGACCGACTTGCCTGCGCCCAGGCCGCTCACCGTGCCGCCGATGGTGTAGGTGGCGGCGAACGCCGGCACCATGACGATGCCCACGCCGGAGTCGCGGTCGAAGCCGGGCGCTTCGATGTCGAGCGCCGTGGTGTTCATGGCCGCCAGGACTTGCGCCCGGGTCAGCGCCGGGTTGTTGCCCTTGATCAGCGCCGCGATGGCCGCCGCCGTGGGCGCCGCCGCCGAGGTGCCGCAGAACGTGATGAAGCCGGGGGTCGAGGTCGATCCGCAGTCGGCCGCCGCCATGTCCACCTTGTTCAGCGTGGTGCCGCCACTGGTGCCGAACAGGAAATTGCCGGGCGTGATGGCCGTGCCGTTGGGCTGGTAGAACATCTTGCGCGGGCCGTCCGAGCTGTAGGTTTCCACCGGGTTGGCCGCGCCGCCCGTGAATGCCCCACCGCCGGCCGTGGCCACATTGACCGCCGCCACCGACACTGTGTTGGCCGCAGCGTTGTGGCCGAAGGTGCTGCCCGCGGTTCCGGTGCCGATGGGCAAGCGGCCGCGGTTCGTGTCCAGCCGGATGGCACGTGTCGCCGCGCCGGTGGACTTCACCACGTACAGCCGTGACCCGACCGGGAACCCGGCTCCGCCGAGTTGACTAATCTCGACTGGATCCTGCGTGCCGGTCTGGGCATTGCGACCGCTGCTCCCGAGCACTGTCGTGCCGCCCGCGTTCGTCACCACCAGGTCATAGTCGTTGCCGGACGCGCCAAGGGCATCGCTCCACTTCAGCGAAACGGTCGTCGTGGCCGCCGTGAGCGTGGTGTAGTTGAGGCCCCCGAAAGCGTGCGACTGAACCGGCGTTGCGCCGTAAAACGCTTGAACCGCCGGCGGAACCGGGGTGGCACTGGCCACGAAGTCGCCTTCGTAGGTTCCGGACCGGTTATGTGTCAGGTTGCCCGAGTTGGCTGCCGAGGAGAAATACAGCGCGCCACCTGTCGTGACCGTGTTCACCGCCTGAGCGATCGGCCCGTCCTGGAACGCGCCCTCTCTGAAATACGTGACGTCATCGACGATGATGTTGCAACTGTAGGGGGCCGCGCCGAGCGCCACGATGTTGGTGGCCATCGACGCCTCGCTGCCGCCGAAGCCGGTGGCGAAGTAGAGCGACGCACCAGGCGCCATGTCGTACACGATCTCCAGCATGGCAGTGCCTTCGTCGCCCGACCCTGCCTGGCCCGGCAGGACGGTGACGGTGGCCGGCAGGTCGCCCGTGGCCTGGCGCGCCGCCAGCGTATTCACGCCGTCCGACAGCACGCAGACCCGGACGCCGGTGCCGGTCTTGCCAGCGGCGTGGGCCAGGTTGGCCTTGTGCGCGGTCACGCCCTGCCATGTCACGCTACCGACATTGGTCGCGGCGCCGGGGGACAGGTTTTTGAGGCTCTCGAGGCGCTCCCGGTACGCCTTCAACTCCTTTGGGCTGAGTTCGTACCGGTTGGTGGTGGCCTGTTCGCGTGGGCCGATCGTCTGCACATCGGCCCGACTGGCGATGTCGTTGATGGCCGCCACCGGCACGCGCGCCGTGATGGTGCGAAATGGCGCAAACTCGGATATGTCAGTACCGCCGTGCGCCTTGATGAAAGCCGTGAGGTGGGGCGAGACGTCACCTCTGATGACGATGAAAATGGTCTGGTCGGCCGCTACGTTCTGCTTGGCAAACTCCTTCACATTGCCCGGCAATTCGCGCATACGTTGAGCCTGGAGCTTGCCCTCCGCAGCGGCGCGCGTAAGCTCGACCAGCGCCGAATCCATTTTTTTCTCGGCTCCGGTCCAACTGGACTTGTCACCCAGCGGCGCCTGGCCGAAGGCCCCCGCCGACACCATGGCCAAGCCCAGCGAGAGACCCAGCGCCCTAATAAGCGATCCAAAACCAATGCATTTACCCATGAATCATCTCCTCCAGCCAATCGCTCAAATGTAGCGAAGTGCTTTCACCCCAGCAAGCTCAAACTGCGAACATCCGCGCATCACACGCCAATACTGACAACCGCGCGCAACATGCGTACCTTGGATTCATCCCGTTGGGCGCGCCGCCCGACGGTCGAAATGCACGGCCGTACCGACTGCAAGGCGACCCACGCGCTTCCGGCAACTGCTCGCAAAAGCCTTGGCTTGAACGTCTAGCACCGAGTCAAAATTCAGATCTTGCTGCCGCAAGAACAACTCGGGCCCCATGATTGCTGAGCGACCCGCAGACCAGCGGCGGCCTGCTGGTGGCCTGTGCGTCCGATGCGGTGGATGCCGTGCAGGCGACCTTCGCGCGCCATGGCTTCGAGCGCGCCGCCGTGGTGGGGCGCGTGACGGCACGGGCAGAACGCCCGCTGCAGGTGGATTGACCCCATCGCCCACGCCCGGGCGCGCAAGCGCATAGACTTTTTCGATCGATCGAAAAAGGTGCTTGGACGATGAAAATTGCAATCATGGGCACGGGCGGCGTGGGCGGCTATTTCGGCGCCAAGCTGGCCCTGGGCGGCAACGAGGTCGGCTTCATCGCGCGCGGCGCGCATCTCGCGGCGATCCAGGCCCGCGGCTTGACGGTGCACAGCCCGCTGGGCGACCTGCACCTGCCGGCGCCCCGCGCCACCGACACGCCGGCCGACATCGGCCCCGTCGACGTGGTGCTGTTCAGCGTCAAGCTGTGGGACACCGAAACGGCGGCCGCGGCGATCCAGCCGCTGATCGGGCCGCAGACGGTGGTGATCTCGCTGCAGAACGGCGTCGTCAAGGACGAGTTGCTGACCGCCGCGCTGGGCCGGCCGGCCGTCGCCGGCGGCGTCTGCTACATCGCGGCCACCATCGAGGCGCCCGGCGTGATCGCGCACGCCAATCCGCTGCAAAAGATGGTCTTCGGCGAATACGGCGGCCAGCGCAGCGACCGCCTGGAGCGCTTTCAGCAGGCCTGCGTGCGCTCGGGCATCGAGGCCGAGATCAGCGAGGACATCGCGCGCACGATCTGGGAGAAGTTCGTGCTGCTGATCGGCGTGTCGGCCACCACCGCCACCACCCGCTGCCCGATCGGCACGGTGCGCGGCCATCCGGCGTCGCGCCGGCTGCTCGAAGCGGTGATGCAGGAAACGGTGGCCGTCGGGCGCGCCGACGGCGTGAACCTGCCGGCCGACTATGCGCAAGACCGCCTGCGCTTTTGCGACACGCTGCCCGCCGCCATGACGGCCTCGATGCTGCACGACCTGGAGCACGGCCACCCGCTCGAAGTGCCCTGGCTCAGCGGCGACGTGAGCGAGCGCGGGCGGCGCCTGGGCGTGCCCACGCCCTACAACACCGCCGTGTTCGACATCTTGGCGGTGCGCGCGCAGGGCGCGCCGAAGTAGCGGACGGCGGGTTGCTCGGCGCGCCCGCCCCGCCTCCTAAAATCGGCGGCAAATGTTCAGTTTCTTCCGCCGCAAGAAGGCGCCCGAGGCGGCGCCCCCCGACACCAGCGAACCCGCCGCGTCCGTCCCACCCGTCGCGCCGCCGCCCGCGCCCATAGATACTCCTGAAACAATAGCTTCCAGCGCAGATTCCGCGGGCGCCAGCACCGTTTTCGATCCTGAATCGGAAGCCCCTGAACCCGAGCCGGCACTCGCCGCGCCCGAGCCGCCCCCCGCCCCCGAGCCGGTCGAATCGCCCACCCGCGGCGGCTGGCTGGGCCGCCTGAAGTCGGGCCTGCGCAAGACCGGCGGCTCGATCACCACGGTGTTCACCGGCACCCGGATCGACGAGGCGCTGTACGAAGAGCTGGAAACCGCCCTGCTGCTGGCCGACACCGGCGTGCCCGCCACCGAGCATCTGCTGGCCGACCTGCGTCGCCGCGTGAAGGAAGCCAAGGCCAGCGAGCCGGCGCAGGTCAAGGCGCTGCTGCAGGACGCCATTGCCGAGCTGCTGGCCCCGCTAGAAAAGACCCTGGTGGTGGGCGTGTACCACCCCACCGTGATCATGGTGGCGGGCGTCAACGGCGCCGGCAAGACCACCAGCATCGGCAAGCTGACCAAGCACCTGGCCGACGCCGGCGCCAGCGTGCTGCTGGCCGCGGCCGACACCTTTCGCGCCGCCGCGCGCGAGCAGCTGGCGGTGTGGGCCGACCGCAACCGGGTGGAGATCATCAGCCAGCAGGGCGCCGACCCCTCGGCGGTCGCCTTCGACGCCGTGGCCGCCGGCCGCGCGCGCCGGCTGGACGTGGTGCTGGTCGACACGGCCGGGCGCCTGCCGACGCAAAAGCACCTGATGGAGGAGCTGACCAAGATTCGCCGCGTGGTGACCAAGGCCGACATCACCGCGCCGCACGAGGTGCTGCTGGTGATCGACGGCAACACCGGCCAGAACGCGCTGGCGCAGGTGCGCGCCTTCGACGAGGCCATCGGCCTGACCGGCCTGGTCGTGACCAAGCTGGACGGCACGGCCAAGGGCGGCGTGCTGTGCGCCATCGCGCGTGAAAAGCCGCTGCCGGTCTACTTCATCGGCGTGGGCGAGAAACTGGAAGACCTGCAGACCTTCCAGGCGCGCGAGTTCGCGCAGGCGCTGGTCGACTGACCGCGCACGCCGGGCCTGCAACGGTTTGCAACGCCGGCGCCCCTTCATCGCGGCTTGACACGCAGCCCGTAAACTCGGGCCCCATGACCGTGAATTCCCCCCGAAAGCACCTGGTGCTGCTCGGGGCAGGCCGCGCGCACCTGCAGGTGCTGCGGGGCCTGGCCTGTCAGGCCGCCAGCGACTGGAGCGTGTCGCTGGTGGC
>JAFKGE010000019.1 GCA_017307865.1 Burkholderiales bacterium
CGTCGCGAGCACATCAATCGATTCGGGGAGTATCCGCTGGACCTGAACCGGGAAGTGGAGCCGATCAACTACAAGCAGGATTTTGTTCTATAAATCAGCAAGTTAAGTTGGTTTTGGCGAAAAAAACCGTAATCCCGGCCGGACCTCAGTTGCGCCAGGGCCTGCGCGGCCTGCTCGTTGCTCAGGTGGCCCCGCTCGCCGGCGATGCGGCGCTTGAGAAAATCGGGATAGCGGGAGTGCGCCAGCAGCGCCGGGTCGTGGTTGCTCTCCATCTGCAGGGCGTGGCAGCCCGCCAACTGCGCCAGCGCGTGCGGCGTGACGTGGCCCAGGTCGGTCAGGATGCCCAAGCGGCGCGCGCCGTCGCTGCAGTGCAGTTGCAGCGGCTCGCGCGCGTCGTGTGGCACGGTGAACGGGCTGACTTGCAGGGCGCCGATGGCGACCTGATGGCCGTCGGCGGTCAGGTGCACGATGGGCTCGAAGCGCTCGTCCGCGATCGCGGCCCAAGTGCCGGCGCTGGTCCAGAGGGGGATGCGGTGGCGGCTGGACAGGGCGAGCGCGCAGCCCACGTGGTCGCCGTGCTCGTGGGTGATGAAGATGGCGTCGAGGTCGCCCAGCCCCAGCCCGGCGGCGGCCAGGCGCGCGGCGAGCTGGCGCAGGCCCAGCCCGCAATCGACCAGCACGCGGGTGGGGGCGCCGCTGCCGGCGCGCGCCTCGACGAGGGTGGCGTTGCCGGAGCTGCCGCTGGCCAGGCTGCGAAAGCGCAGCATTGCCTTCGATCCGCGCCCGGCTCTTACTTCAGGTCGTCGGCCAGCACCTTGATGATGCGCTGCACGTCGCTCTCGGGCACCGTCGCGCCCTGGCTGCCCTGCACCGTCACCAGGCTGGCGTTGCCTTGCGACTGCACGCCGATCTGGTACTGGATGGCGGGCAATTGCGCGCTGGCACCGCCGAACAGCTTGCTGAAGAAGCCGGGCTCCTTCTTCTCGATCGTCGGGTCGACGTAGCGCACGTAGTAGATGCCCTTGGCGCGGTCGCGGTCGACGACGGTGAAGCCGGTGCGGTCCAGCGTCAGGCCGACGCGGCGCCAGGCGCGGTCGAAGTCGTCGCTGAGCGCGATGGCGGGGGCGCCGTTCTGGTTGACGACGCGCGCCTGCGGGCCGGCCGCCGCGGCGGCGGCCGAGGCGCTGGCCAGCGCGGCCTTGGACTGCTCTTGCGACACGCCCAGGGCCACCATCAGGCGGCGCAGGAACTCGTCTTCCAGGCCCGGGTCGCGCGCTCGCGGCTGCCACACGGTGCTGTCGCGGCGGGCCGAGTTGTAGACCTCTTCCATGCCGCGGTGGGTGATGTAGATGTCGGTGCCGCCCTTGGCGTCGCGCTCGACGCGCACGCGGAACTTGTCGCGCTCGCCGGTGGAATAGAGCGAGTCGAACACCTTGCCCAGCGTGTTGCGGATGATGTCCTGCGGGATCTTGGCGCGGTTCTCGGCCCAGTCGGTCTCCAGGACGCCGGTGGTCGGGTTGTCGACGGCGATCAGGAAGCCGTTGTCGAGCCAGAAGTCGCGCACCAGGGGCCAGACCTTTTCGGGCGGGCGGTCGACTTGCAGCCAGCGCTCGTCGCCCGCGCGCATGTAGTGCACGTCGGCGATGGTGTTGGGCACGGTGGTCTTGGTGGCGCCGGCCGTGGCCGCCTGGCCGGCCTGGTAGCCGCTGGCGGTGACGGTGGCGGGCACGCTGTAGCGCGACTGGCCGGGCAGTTGCGTCAGGTCGGGCGGCACCTCGAGCGACACGCCGCGCCCGGAGCTGCGGTAGTCGATCTTGTCCGGCTCCAGGCTCGAACAGCCGGCCAGGGCCAGCACCAGCGTGGCCACGATCGGGGCGGCGTGCAGAGGGCGTTGAGCGAACGTCACGTGGAGTGATCCTTTGAGTGAAACCGGGCGTTTGCGCCCGCCAAGCAAGCGCAAGATGCTATGAAAACGATATTGATCAGAGCAGGCCGGCGCTCTTCAGCGCCTGCTCCACCACGGCCTGGTGGGCGTCGGCCAGCTCGGTCATGGGCAGGCGCAGCGTGGGGCCGCACAGGCCCAGGCGCGCCATCGCCCACTTGACGGGGATGGGGTTGGCCTCGACGAACAGGTGCTTGTGCAGCGGCATCAGCTTGAACTGGATGTCCATGGCGGTGCGGCGATCACCGGCGACGGCGGCCACGCACAGCTCGTGCATCAGGCGCGGCGCCACGTTGGCGGTGACGCTGATGTTGCCCTGGCCGCCGCACAGCATCAGCGCCACGGCGGTGGGGTCGTCGCCCGAATAGACGGCAAAGCCCTTGGGCACGTCGCGGATCAGCCACTGCGCGCGCTCGAGGTTGCCGGTGGCCTCCTTGATGCCGATGATGCCCGGCACCTGGGCGCAACGCAGCACGGTGTCGTGCAGCATGTCGCCCACCGTGCGGCCGGGCACGTTGTACAGCACCATGGGCAGGTCGCCCACGGCCTCGGCGATGGCCTTGAAGTGGCGGTACTGGCCCTCTTGCGTGGGCTTGTTGTAGTAGGGCACCACCTGCAGCTGGCAGTCGGCGCCGACCTTCTTGGCGTAGCGCGCCAGCTCGATCGCCTCGGCCGTGGAGTTGGCGCCGCAGCCGGCCATGACGGGCACGTGACGCGCCGTGTGCTTGCGCGTCTGCTCGACCGACACGCGGATGATCTCCTGGTGCTCCTCGACGTCGACGGTGGGCGACTCGCCCGTGGTGCCGACCACGCCGATGCAGTCGGTGCCTTGCTCGATGTGCCAGTCGATCAGCTTGCGCAGGGTGGGGTAGTCGACGCTGCCGTCTTCGTGCATGGGGGTGACGAGAGCGACGGTGCTGCCGGTGATGGGGGTCATGGGGTCCGGTGGGGTCTGGTCGGAAGAAACAGGCATTTTAGTGCCGCGCGGGGCGGGCCGGCGGGTTCAGACGGCGGCCAGCGGATGGCGCGGCGGCGGCTGCGTCGCCGGCGCGCCGTCAAGCTCGCGCACGGCAGCGATGCGCTGCACGAAGCGCGCCGGCGCATCGAGAAAGCCGTCCTCGTAGGCCACCACGTGCAGACCCTGGCAGGCGCGCAGCAGTTCCCCGGGCTGCAGCAGAAAGTCGGGCCGCGACGGCTTGCCGACGGTCTCGTTGCCGGCGGCAAAGGTCTCGTACAGCAGTACGCCGCCGGGCGCGACGCTGCCGACGATGGCCGGCAGCAGCGGGCGCCACAGGTAGTGGGTGACGACCACGCAGCCAAAGCGCCGGCCGGGCAAGGGCCAGGGGCCGCCTTCGATGTCGGCCTCGACGACTTCGCCCCAGGCGCGTGCGGCGGCCAGCGCCTGCGGGTCGCGATCCACCCCCGTGACCGGATGGCCGCGCTGCGCAAACCAGCACATGTGGCGGCCGCTGCCGCAGGCCACGTCGAGCACCGAGGCGCCGGGCGCCAGCAGCGCGGAGAAGCGCCGCACCCAGGGCGAGGGCGAAGGGGTCGAGGCCGAAGGAGAGGGCGTCATGGTCTTGATTGTGCAGGGGCGCGGCCCGTGCACGGCGGCTTGCCAACTGTGATTAAACCCAGCCAGCCGCCGGCCCGTCGCTAGAATCGCCGCCCATGGCATCCGCATCCACGTATTCCGAAGGCTCCATCCGCGTCCTCAAGGGCTTGGAGCCCGTCAAGCAGCGCCCGGGCATGTACACCCGCACCGACAATCCGCTGCACGTCATCCAGGAAGTGATCGACAACGCCGCCGACGAGGCGCTGGCGGGTTTCGGCAAGAAGATTCGCGTGACGCTGCACGCGGATGGTTCGGTCAGCGTGGAAGACGACGGCCGCGGCATCCCCTACGGCCTGCATCCTGAAGAGAAAGCCCCGGTGCTGGAGCTGGTCTTCACCCGCCTGCATGCCGGCGGCAAGTTCGACAAGGGCGCGGGCGGCGCCTACAGCTTCTCGGGTGGCTTGCATGGCGTGGGCGTGTCGGTCACCAACGCGCTGGGCAAGCGCATGGAAGTGGCCAGCCACCGCGAGGGCCAGGTGGCCGCCATGGCCTTCGAGGGTGGCGACGTGGTGCAAAAGCTGCAGCTGCGCAAACAGGGCGAGGGCGATCGCCGCCAGGGCACCACGGTGCGCGTCTGGCCCGACCCCAAGTACTTTGAATCGGCGCAGATTCCGCACGCCGAGTTGGTGCACCTGTTGCGCAGCAAGGCCGTGCTGCTGCCTGGCGTGAAGGTCGAGCTGATCGACGAGAAAAAGAAGGACACGCAAAGCTGGCAATACAAGGGCGGCCTGCGCGACTATCTGGAGCAAAGCCTGACGGCGGACGCGGTGATCCCGCTGTTCGAGGGCGAGGGCTACGCCGGCAAGGACGACGACAGCTTTGCCGAAGGCGAGGGCGCGCAATGGGTGCTGGCCTTCACCGAGGACGGCCACCCGGTGCGCGAAAGCTACGTCAACCTGATTTCGACCACCGCCGGCGGCACGCACGACAGCGGCCTGCGCGATGGGCTGTTTCAGGCCGTCAAGGGCTTCATCGAGCTGCATGCGCTGCTGCCCAAGGGCGTCAAGCTGATGCCCGAGGACGTGTTTGCGCGCGCCAGCTATGTGCTCTCGGCCAAGGTGCTCGACCCGCAGTTCCAGGGCCAGATCAAGGAGCGCCTGAATTCGCGCGACGCCGTGCGGCTGGTCAGCAGCTTCGTCAAGCCGGCGCTCGAACTCTGGCTGAACGCCAACGTCGAGTGGGGCAAGAAGCTGGCCGAGCTGGCCATCAAGGCCGCGCAAACGCGCCAGCGCGCCGGCCAGAAGGTGGAAAAGCGCAAGAGCAGCGGGGTGGCGGTGCTGCCGGGCAAGCTGACCGATTGCGAAAGCCGCGACATCGCATTGAACGAAGTGTTCCTGGTCGAAGGCGACAGCGCGGGCGGTTCAGCCAAGATGGGTCGCGACAAGGAAACGCAGGCCATCCTGCCGCTGCGCGGCAAGGTGCTCAACACCTGGGAGGTCGAGCGCGACCGCCTGTTCGCCAACACCGAGATTCATGACATCTCGGTCGCCATCGGCGTCGATCCGCACGGGCCGGGCGACGAGGTGGATTTGAGCAACCTGCGCTACGGCAAGATCTGCATCCTGTCGGACGCCGACGTGGACGGCGCGCACATCCAGGTGCTGCTGCTGACGCTGTTTTTCCGCCACTTCCCCAGGTTGATGGAGGCCGGGCATGTCTACGTCGCCCGCCCACCGCTCTACCGTGTGGATGCCCCCGCGCGTGGCAAGAAGCCCGCCGCCAAGCTCTACGCGCTGGACGACGCCGAGCTGGCCGCCATCCAGGACAAGCTGCGCAAGGACGGCGTGCCCGAAGGCAAGTGGAGCGTGAGCCGCTTCAAGGGCCTGGGCGAGATGAACGCCGAGCAGTTGTGGGACACCACCCTCAACCCCGACACCCGGCGCCTCTTGCCCATCCAGCTGGGCGCGCTGGGCTTGCAGCCGACGCAAGAGCTGATGACCCGCCTGATGGGCAAGGGCGAGGCCGCCGCCCGGCGCGAGCTGATGGAGTTGCATGGGGATGCGGTGGATGTGGATGTGTGATTTCGATAATTTGGCTAATTTGTACAAAATAGCTAAAATAGGGAGATTGATCTGATCTTCCTAGGAGTTCCTGATGCAGCAAGTTACTTCCGCCGAGGCGCAGAACCGCTTTGGTCAACTGCTTGACATGGCGCAGCGCGAACCTGTGGCCGTCACGCGCCATGGGCGCACGGCGGGCTATGTCATCGGGCCTGCCGACATGCAGATTCTGATGGCGGCGCTAGAGCGTCGTACCCAGGCGCAACAGGCGTTGGAGGACTATGCGCGGCTTTTTGAAGCGGAGCGCGCCGCCGATGCACCGCAGATCACCGACGAAGAAATCGCTCAGGAAATCAAGGCCGTGCGCGCTGAGCGCCGTGCACTGCAAAAACGGCAGCGCGCATGAGCCGGAGCGCACGGGTTGTTCTGGACACCAACGTCTTGGTCAGTGCTGCGCTGCGACCGCATTCGGTTCCGTGGCAGGCGCTTGATTTCGCATTGGCAGCGGGCGCACTGGTGGCCTGCGATCAATCCATTGCTGAACTGCAGGCCACACTCCTGCGGCCAAAGTTCGATCGCTATGCGACGCGCGAGCGGCGCGCCGAAATCCTTGCGTTGATCCGTGCACAT
This sequence comes from Burkholderiales bacterium, assembly GCA_017307865.1. Taxonomy (GTDB): domain Bacteria; phylum Pseudomonadota; class Gammaproteobacteria; order Burkholderiales; family Burkholderiaceae_C; genus Ottowia; species Ottowia pentelensis. The sequence goes on from JAFKGE010000019.1 coordinate 6,188, forward strand.
GCGGTGTTTGTCACCGTGGCGGCGGGTGACCTGGCTGCAGCGCACGGCGTGTGCCGCGATCCGGATGACGAGCTGTTCCTTTCGTTGGCGCTCGCAGCGCGGGCAGGCACTATCGTCAGCGGCGACACCGACTTGCTTGCATTGCATCCTTGGCGGGGTATCGGCATTTGCACGGCAGCAGCTTATTTGGCAATGTGAACGTATTGGATTTGCTGGCTTGTAGCGCTTGTCAATGAGACGCTTGCCACTTGTGTTTCTGAAGCATGAATGATTTGACCACCCCCGACCTGTTCGTCCCCGAGGACGACGGCGACCAACTTGCGCTGGGCCAGTACGCCCAGCGCGCCTATCTCGAATACGCGCTCAGCGTGGTCAAGGGCCGCGCGCTGCCCGACGTGGCCGATGGGCAGAAGCCGGTGCAGCGGCGCATCCTCTACGCCATGGAGCGCATGGGGCTGGGTTATGGCGGCGCGGGCGGCAACGTGCCGGCGCGGCCGGTGAAGAGCGCGCGCGTGGTGGGCGACGTGCTGGGGCGTTTTCACCCGCATGGCGACTCGGCCGCGTACGACGCGCTGGTGCGCATGGCGCAGGATTTTTCGCAGCGCTATCCGCTGATCGACGGGCAGGGCAACTTCGGCAGCCGCGACGGCGATGGCGCGGCGGCCATGCGCTACACCGAGGCGCGCCTGGCCAAGATCACGCGCCTGCTGCTGGCCGAGATCGACCAGGGCACGGTGGATTTCGTGCCCAACTACGACGGCTCGACCGAAGAGCCGCGCCAGTTGCCGGCGCGCCTGCCGTTTGCGCTGCTCAACGGCGCCAGCGGCATTGCCGTGGGCCTGGCCACCGAAATCCCCAGCCACAACCTGCGCGAGGTGGCCGATGCCTGCGTGGCGCTGGTGAAGAACGCCAAACTGACCGACGATGAGTTGTTCGCGCTGCTGCCGGGGCCGGACTACCCGGGCGGCGGGCAGATCATCAGCCCCTCAAGCGACATCCGCGCGGCCTACGAGAGCGGGCGCGGCAGCCTGAAGGTGCGCGCGCGCTGGCAGATCGAAGACCTGGCGCGCGGCCAGTGGCAGATGGTGGTGACCGAGTTGCCGCCCGGCACTTCGTCGCAAAGGGTGCTGGAAGAGATCGAGGAGCTGACCAACCCCAAGCTCAAGGCCGGCAAGAAAGCGGTGACGCAGGAGCAGAACCAGCTCAAAGGCACAGTGCTGGCGGTGCTGGACGGCGTGCGCGACGAGTCGAGCAAGGACGCGCCGGTGCGCCTGGTGTTCGAGCCCAAGAGCCGCACCATAGCCCCCGACGATCTGGCCAACACGCTGCTGGTGCACACCAGTCTGGAGACGTCCAGCCCCATCAACCTGACGGGCATCGGCCTCGATGGCCGGCCGGTGCAAAAAAGCCTGCGGCAGATGCTGGAGGAGTGGGTCGCGTTCCGCCAGCAGACCATCACGCGGCGCAGCCAGCATCGCCTGCAAAAGGTGCTGGAGCGCATCCACATCCTCGAAGGGCGACAGTTGGTGCTGCTCAACATCGACGAGGTGATCGCCATCATCCGCCAGGCGGACGAGCCCAAGGCGGCGCTGATCGCGCGCTTCAGTTTGAGCGAGCGGCAGGCCGACGACATCCTCGACATTCGCTTGCGGCAACTGGCCCGATTGGAGGCGATCAAGATCGAGCAGGAGCTGGCCGAGCTGCGCAAGGAACAGGGCGGCCTGGAAGACGTGCTGGCCAGCCCCGCGACCTTGCGCCGCTTGATGGTGAAAGAAATCGAGGCCGACGCGAAGGAATTTCAGGACGCGCGCCGCACGCTGATCCAGACCGAGAAAAAGGCCGTGGCCGATGTGAAGGTGGTGGACGAGCCGGTGACGGTGGTGGTCAGCAGCAAGGGATGGGTGCGTGCGCGCCAGGGCCACGGGCACGACGCGGCAGGCTTTGCCTTCAAATCGGGCGACGCGCTGTATGGCACCTTCGAATGCCGCACCATCGACCAACTGCTGGTGTTCGGCAGCAACGGCCGCGTGTACAGCGTGGCGGTGGCGGGCCTGCCGGGCGGGCGCGGCGACGGGCAGCCGATCACCACCTTGATCGAGCTCGAATCGGGCACCGAGGCGCTGCATTACTTTGCCGGCCCCGAAGGCGCCGTGCTGCTGCTCTCGGGCTCGGGCGGCTACGGCTTTCTGGCGCGCATGGGCGACATGCTGTCGCGCAACCGCAGCGGCAAGGCCTTCGTCAGCGTGAGCGAGGGCGAGCGCGTGTGCCGGCCCTCGGTCGTCGTGCTGGATTCAGAGCAAAAAACGCCTGCGACGCCCGTGGATCAAGCGCCAGCAGCTATCGGCGCGATAGCGGCCACACACGTGGCCTGCGCCTCCACCGGCGGGCGCATCCTCACGTTCGAGATCGCCGAGCTGAAAGTGATGGACAAGGGCGGGCGCGGCCTGAAGCTGATCGAGCTGGAGGCCAAGGACAGCCTGGCCGGCGCGGCGGCCTACGTGCGCAGCGTGCGCATCAGCGGCGTGGGGCGCGGCGGCAAGCCGCGCGAGGAGCAGCTTGAAATCCGCAGCCTGAACAACGCCCGCGCCGCGCGCGGGCGCAAGGGCAAGGCGGCGGATCTGGGCTTCAAGCCCAGCGACATCGTGCGGGTGCTGTGATGTGGGGCCAGGACGTTTCCGCGCTGGGCGTGGCCATCGCGGCCATCACGGGGGTGGGCGCCTTCTGGCTGGGGCGCTCGCTGTCGCGTCGCTGGCAGCAGCGGCGGCGCAACAAGGAGCAGGCGGCGGCGCGTGCGCAGGAAAGCCGCCAGGCGCGGCGGGCGCGCGAGCGCGGCGAAAAGCGCGGGCGCTGAACGTCAGCCGCCAGCCGTGCCACCGTGGGCCTGCGCGTGCGCGGCCATGGTGTCGATGGCCAGCACCGAATGTGCGTAGGCGCCGCCGGCGCGCATCTCGGCAGCCACCCAGATGGCTTCCATGATCTCGGCCTCGCTGGCGCCGGCCTTGAGCGCGGCCTCGGTGTGGCCGCGGATGCAGTAGGGGCACTGCGTGGTGTGCGCCACGGCCACGGCGATCAGCTGCTTCATCTTGCCCGGCAGCGCGCCGTCGGCAAAGCAGGCGGCGCTGAAGGCGCGAAACGCCTCCATCTGCTTGGGCGCCAGCTCGCGCCGCTTGCGCGCGATGTCGGCGTCGACCTTGGGGAACATGCGGTGCTCGTCCATGGTTGCTCCTGGGTTGTTCGGGTCGTGCGTTGACGAACGCCGGAGTCAGGCCTTGTGGCGCTGCGCCGGCTGGTAGTGGCCGGCCTCGACGCGAAACGGGATCGACAGCCGGTTCCAGCCGTTGATGGCGATGGTGGCCAGCGTCAGGTCGACCAGTTCCTTCTCGCTGAACTGCGCACGTGCCGCGTCGTAGACCGCGTCGCTCACCTCCTGGTTGGTCAGCTTGGTCACGGCCTCGGCCCAGCCCAGGGCGGCGCGCTCGCGCGGGGTGTAGATGGTGCCCGCCTCGCGCCAGGCGCCCAGCATGTACAGGCGCTGCTCGGTCTCTCCGGCGGCGCGCGCGTCCTTGGTATGCATGTCCAGGCAAAAGGCGCAGCCGTTGATTTGCGACACACGGGTCTTGACCAGCTCCAGCAGCGAATGCTCCAGGCCGCTGCCGCGCGCGTAGTTCTCCAGTCCCAGCATGGCCTTCAGGCCATCGGGGGCGACCTGGCCGTAGTTGATGCGTTGCGTCATGGTGTGTCCTTCAAGGTTTTGGCGGCGGGGTCAGCGCACGTCGTCCAGTCCGCCGGGATGCAGCAGAAATTCGCGCATCGCACCGGCGTTGTTCAGCTTTTCTTCGTGCGACGAGAACACCAGCGTGACCACGCCGTGCCGTGCACGCTCGCGCAGCGCCTCGAAGCGCGCAGCGTGCTGGCGCAGCTCGGCCGCGTAGCGGCGGCGAAACTCGTCCCAGCGCGCGGGCTCGTGGCCGTACCACTGGCGCAACTCGGTGCTGGGCGACAGGTCCTTGTCCCACTCGGCCAGCGCCAGGTTTTCCTTCTTGATGCCGCGCGGCCACAGGCGGTCGATCAGGATGCGCGCGCCGTCCCCGGGCGCGGGCGCGTCGTATGCGCGCTTGATGCGGACGTTGTGGGCGGGGATGGCCTGGGTCATGGCATCGGCGATGGGTTCATCGGTCGCTGATCAGGATACGCCGCGGCCGGGCCGTCAAGCGCTGTAGGGGTATTGGCGCGATCGGGCGGCGCGCATGGCGTGGCACGGCGCGCTGCGCTATGATGGCCGCCACTCCGGGGTGCCCGCGCGAGCGAGCTGAGATGGCCACAGTGGCCGAACCCGTCAACTTGATCCGGCTAGTACCGGCGTAAGGATGAGCAGCGCACCCGGCGCCCGGCCCCTCTCGACGAGGCCCGGCGCGGCAGGCGACCCGGAGCCCCGACCCGAGGCAACCCCACCGGAGACACCTGCCATGAACGCCCCCGAAAAGCTCGACCAACTGCTCGCCGTCACGCGCGCGCCCCTGCCCGCGTCCGCCAAGGGCGCCATTGCCGGCAGCCGCCCCGACATCCGCGTGCCGGTGCGCGACGTGCGGCTGACCAACGGGCGCACGGCCTCGCTGTACGACACCTCGGGGCCCTACACCGACCCCATGGCCGCGATCGACGTGCGCCGCGGCCTGGGCAGCGTGCGCGCGCCCTGGATCGCCGAGCGTGACGACACCGAAAGCTATGCAGGTCGCCTGGCCCACATCGGGGACGACGGCGGCAAGCAGGGCGGACAGGGCGCCGAACGCATCGCGCAGCTGCGCGCCCACGCCGCCGGCCTGCAGCGCCAGCCGCGTCGTGCCAAGGCGGGCGCCAACCACACCGGCAACGTGACGCAGATGCACTACGCGCGGCGCGGCATCGTCACGCCCGAGATGGAATACGTCGCGCTGCGCGAAAACGGCCGCCTGGAATGGACGCGCGAACTGCTGGGCGACGCCAGGCGCGAGGCACGTCGGCGCGGCAACCCGCTGGGCGCGACGATCCCCGATGTGATCACGCCCGAATTCGTGCGCGACGAGGTGGCCAGGGGCCGCGCCATCATCCCCGCCAACATCAACCACCCCGAGATCGAGCCGATGATCATCGGGCGCAACTTCCGCGTGAAGATCAACGCCAACATCGGCAACAGCGCCGTCACCAGCAGCATCGAGGAAGAGGTGGAAAAGCTGGTGTGGTCGATCCGCTGGGGGGCCGACACGGTGATGGATTTGAGCACCGGCAAGAACATCCACACCACGCGCGACTGGATTGTGCGCAACAGTCCCGTGCCCATCGGCACCGTGCCGATCTACCAGGCGCTCGAAAAAGTGGGCGGCGTGGCCGAAGACCTGACGTGGGCGATCTTTCGCGACACGCTGATCGAGCAGGCCGAGCAGGGCGTGGACTACTTCACCATCCACGCCGGCGTGCGCCTGCCCTTCATTCACCTCACGGCCGAGCGCGTGACGGGCATCGTCAGCCGCGGCGGCTCCATCATGGCCAAGTGGTGCATCGCGCACCACCAGGAGAGCTTTCTGTACACGCACTTCGAGGACATCTGCGAGATCATGAAAGCCTACGACGTCAGCTTCAGCCTGGGCGACGGCCTGCGCCCCGGCTGCGCGAGCGACGCCAACGACGAGGCCCAGTTTGCCGAACTGCGCACGCTGGGCGAGCTGACGCAAGTCGCCTGGAAGCACGACGTGCAGACCATGATCGAAGGCCCCGGCCATGTGCCGATGCACATGATCCAGGAGAACATGACCGAGCAGTTGAAGCACTGCCACGAAGCGCCGTTCTACACGCTCGGCCCGCTCACCATCGACATCGCGCCCGGCTACGACCACATTGCCTCGGCCATCGGCGCCGCCATGATCGGCTGGATGGGCACGGCCATGCTGTGCTACGTCACGCCCAAGGAGCACCTGGGCCTGCCCGACCGCGACGACGTCAAGCAGGGCATCATCGCCTACAAGATCGCCGCGCATGCGGCCGACGTCGCCAAGGGCCACCCGGCGGCGCGCGCGCGCGACGACGCCATCAGCCACGCGCGCTTCGAGTTCCGCTGGGAAGACCAGTTCAACCTGGGGCTGGACCCCGACACGGCGCGCGAGTTTCACGACGAAACCCTGCCCAAGGACAGCAGCAAGACGGCACACTTTTGCAGCATGTGCGGCCCCAAGTTTTGCTCGATGAAGATCACGCAGGAGGTGCGCGAGTTCGCTGCGGCCAAGGGCCTGAGCGAGGCCGACGCACTGCAGGCCGGCATGATGGAGAAGTCGAAGGAATTCGCGGCCCAGGGTGGCGAGTTCTACATCCCCATCACCAAGATTTGAAGACAAATCGCTATTCTGCGCTTGCTGGATAAGCGCGAGCAGCTATCGATATCATAGTAATTCCATGACTTCATCACTGTGCATCGGCATTGCCGGCGCCGGCCTTCTCGGGCGCCTGCTGGCCTGGCGGCTGGCGCGTGCCGGGCATGCGGTGCAGGTGTTCGACGCCGCCGCTGGCCCCGAGCCGGTGTTTCGCAGCCAGGCGCCGGATGCCAGCCATGTGCCCACCGCCGCCGGCTTTACCGCGGCTGGCATGCTCAGCCCGATCGCCGAGCTGGACAACGCCGAGCCGTCGATCGCGGCCCTGGGCTGGCGCTCGATCGCGCTGTGGCGGTCGATCGTGGCGGCGCTGCCTGAACCCAGGCCGCTCTTCTCGGTGCAAGGCAGCCTGCTGCTGGCGCACCGTGCCGACCTGGGCGCGGCGCAGCGCGTGCTGGCTCGCATGCAGGCGGCCGTGGCCACGCCCGAGTGGCGCGCCGCCAGTCCCGCCGAAGGCGTGCAACCGCTGGACACCGCCGCGTTGCGTGAGATGGAGCCGTCGATCCAGGGCCCGGCACACGCCTGGCTGCTGCCGGGCGAGGGCTTCATCGACACCGTGGCCACCATGGTTGCTCTGTATTCAGGAGCGGTCGGCGCCGATTGGCACTGGGGCCGGCGCGTGCTGGCCGTGGAGGCGGGCGAGGGCGGCGGCACGCTGCGCCTGGCCGACGGGCGCGTGCTGGCATTCGATGCCGTGATCGACGTGCGCGGCGTCGGTGCCCAGGCCGCGCTGCCGGTGCGCGGCGTGCGCGGCGAGGTCATCACGCTGGACTGCCCGGGCCACGGCCTCACGCGCCCGGTGCGCCTGCTGCACCCGCGCCATCGCGTGTACGTGGTGCCGCGCTCGGCGCGCCAGCTGATCGTCGGCGCCAGCGAGATCGAGAGCGAAGACCGCTCGCCGGTCAGCCTGCGCAGCGCGGTCGAGCTGATGGCCGCCGCGCACAGCGTGCTGCCCGCGTTGGCGGAGGCGCGCATCGAGCGGCTGGACGTCAACCTGCGCCCGGCCTTGCCCGACAACAACCCGCTGCTCGAACACGGCGCGCGCCTGCTGCGCATCAACGGCCTGTTTCGCCACGGCTGGCTGCTGGCGCCCGCGCTGGTGGAGCAGGCCCTGCGGTCGACCGGCTGGGCGTCCGCGATGAACACCGAGCAGGAGTTGGCATGAGCCCATCGCCGTCAACATCAACCGTCACGATTCAAGTGGACGGCCACGCGCGCGACGTGGCGCCGGGCACCACGCTGGCGCAGCTGGTCGAGGCGCTGGGCCACGCGCCGCAGGCCGTCAGCACGGCGGTCAACGCCGAGTTCGTGGCGCGCGCCGCGCGCGGCGATCGCGTACTGCGCGCGGGTGACCAGGTGCTGCTGTTTCAGCCCATCGTCGGCGGCTGAGGGCGGGTGCATGGCAGGCCGATGCACCGCGCCGATGCGCTCACTCTTCGACGCGTTTTTTCTCGGGCCGGTGGGCCGGTGCCGGCCGATGCGGCGGCGCGGCGCGGGGCGCACGTGGGGTGGGGCGGGGTTCCAGCTCACGCGCCTGCGCCACGCGTGGCCGTGGCTCGCGGGCGCGCTCTTCGCGTGGCGCTTCGTCGAGCTTCGGCAGGCGGGCGGCCTGCTCGTCGGGCCTGGCTTCGATGCCCTTGGGGTGCGTGCTCTCGACCATGGCCTCGCGCGGCTTGGCCGGCTGCGGCGCGCGGGCCCGTTCGGGTTCGGTCGCCGCGCGTTCGACGTGCGCTGGCGCGTTCACGGCACGCTCCTCGTGCGGCAGCGTGGCCAGTGGCTCGGGGCGGCGCGGCTCGGGCATGCGGGCCTGGGGCGTGGGCGGACGGGGCTCGGCGCCGGCGCGCAGCACGTGCACCGGCTGCGCGGCCGGCAGGGCCACGGGCGCCTGGCCGGCGGGCGCCAGCTTGATGCGCTCGCGCGATTGCGGCAGCGGGGCCTGCCAGTGCGCCAGCGGCGGGGCGGCCGCCGCCAGCGCGGCGCGCGCCGGTGCGGTGCCGTGGAAGGCCTGGTGGTTGGCGGTGGCGCTGGCCGGCGCTTCGATCGTGACCTGGTTCACCGTGCGGTTGATCTCGGTGACCTGCGTCACGTTGTTGACGACATGGATGTTGTTGGTCACGCGCATGCCCTCGCGCACGATGGCGGGCGCAGCGGTGACCACCCCAGGCGCCGTGCCGATGGGGGCCGGCACGATCAGGCCCAGGCGCGAGCCGGGCGGCGCCGGCACGAACACGCCGGTCGGCCCGATGGGCGCCAGGCCGACCGCGCCGGCGAGCGTGATCGACAGCGACAGATGCAGCGTGGGCGCCGGCGGCACGAAGGCGATGCCGGGCGCGGCCCAGAAGCCGTTGACGAACACCACCGCGCCGCCGCGATGCTCGTAGTACGGCTCGCACCAGGTGTAGCCGGGGTGCGGCGGGCGGTCCCAGTAGCCGGCCGACCACACCCAGCGCTCTTGCCAAGCCCAGTAGCCGCCCACCCAGATGGCGTCGGCAAAGGGCGGCGGCGGGGGCGCCTGCACCAGCAGGGGCGGCGGCGCCCAGGGCACCAGCACGGCTGGCGGCTGCGCCAGCGGCGGATCGACGTAGACGCTGACCACCGGGCCCGGCTCGACCACCGCCGGCGCGGCAACGACCGGCGGCGCCGCACGGACGGCCACCGGCTGTTCGACCACCGTGGTGCAGCCGGCCAGCGCGGCGGCCAGGCCGAGCGCGCTCAGCGGCCAGCGTCCGAAGCGGTATGGCGCGCGCGGCGCCGCGGCGAAATGCGGGAACGACATGATGATCCTTGAAGACAGTGAAAGTCCTGTGGGGCGATCGGAAAATCGGCGGCCGAAAGGACTCTGGGGTTCTGCCGTGCGGTGCCCGCCAAGGGCACGGGACGATCGTCGTCGCCCCTTCAACGGCCGCCCGTTGGGGCGCGTTGACAGCCGCCCAAGCCGCGGCCGTGCCATAGACTGTGCGAACCCTCGATGCTTCTTCCATGACTGAATTGCCTGCCTGTCTTGCCACCGCCGGCTACGCCTCGCCCCGGGTACTGGTCGATGCGAAAACACTTGAAAACCCGAAGCTGCCCGCGGCCGCTGCGCCGCCGGCCGGCATCATCCTCCAGCTCGACGGTCAGCCGCACCCCGTGCCGGCCGGCACCACGCTGGCCGAGCTGGTGGCGACGCTCGGCCACGAGGCCCAGGCCGTTAGCACAGCGGTCAACGGCGAATTCGTCGCCCGCGCCGCGCGCGCGGCGCGGCCCTTGCGCGAGGGCGATGCGGTGCTGCTGTTTCGGCCCATCGTGGGCGGCTGAACAGGCAGGATGCAATGACAGTCATGAGAACCGCGTTGCTCGTCATCGGTCACCCCGCGCCCGGAAGTTTCAGTCACGCGATGGCGCAAGCGGCTCAGCACGTGCTGGCCGCCAGCGGCTATCGCTGCGTGCGGCATGACCTGTACGCCGAGGGTTTCAACCCCGTGCAGCCGGTGCCCGAGGCGAGCAACGTGGCATCTGACGATCCGCTGGTGGAAGCGCACTGCGCCGATCTGGCGCAGGCCGACCTGATCCTGGTGTTCCACCCCAACTGGTGGAGCCAGCCGCCGGCCATCGTCAAGGGCTGGATCGACCGCGTGTTCCGCCTGGGCACGGCCTACGGCTACCCCGAAGGCGTGGGCTTCGAGGGCGTGCCGCAGGGCCTGCTGCGGGCGCGCCACGCCCTGGTGTTCAATACCTCCAACACGCCGCCGGCGCGCGAGCAGGCCGTGTTCGGCGATCCGCTCGACGGCTTGTGGCGCACCGCCGTGTTCGGGCTGTGCGGGGTGGGCAGCGTCCACCGCCGCATGGTCGGACCGATGGCGGGCAGCTCCGACGCGCAGCGTGCCGCCTGGCTGGATGAAGTGGATGCCCTGGTGCGCCAAGTTTTGTGAACCTGACCATGACTGAAGCTTTGAATGAACCGGCGCGCGGCGCCGATGTGTGGCGCGTCGGCGACGTCGTCCTGAGCAGCCGCTTCCTCCTCGGCACCGCCGGCTACCCTTCGCCCCAGGTGCTGGCCGACGCCATCGCCGCGTCGGGCACGCAGATCGTCACCGTGGGGCTCAAGCGCCAGCTGGCCACGGGCGCGGACAACGGCTTCGTCGACATCATTCGCGCCGCCCTGCGCACACAGGGCGCGCGCCTGCTGCCCAACACCGCCGGCTGCACCACGGCGCGCGAGGCGGTGCAGTTGGCCCACATGGCGCGCGAGCTGTACGACACGCCCTGGGTCAAGCTGGAGGTGGTGGGCGACGACTACACGCTGCAGCCCGACCCGCTGGAGCTGGTCGAGGCCGCGCGGCAACTGGCGCGTGACGGTTTCACCGTGTTCCCCTACTGCACCGACGACCTCGTCACCTGCAAGCGCCTGCTCGACGCCGGCTGCCCGCTGCTGATGCCCTGGGGCGCGCCCATCGGCTCGGGCCAGGGCCTCATCAACCCTTTTGCGCTGCGCCTGCTGCGCGAGCGCCTGCCGGGCGTGGTGCTGATCGTCGACGCCGGCATCGGCGCGCCCAGCCACGCGGCGCAGGCGCTGGAGATGGGTTATGACGCGGTGCTGCTCAACAGCGCCGTCAGCCAGTCGCCCGAGCCGGTGCGCATGGCGGGCGCCTTCAGGCAGGCCATCGAGGCCGGGCGCGCCGCGTATCGGGCCGGCGTGATGGCGCGGCAGGACTTTGCCGTCGCCAGCACGCCGGTGACGGGCAACCCGCTGCTGATCGAATGAGCGCCGTGCCCTGGCCCATCGTGTGGAGCATCGCCGGCAACGACAGCGGCGGCGGCGCGGGCTTGTCGGCCGATGCGCGCGCAGCTGAGGCCTTCGGCGCGCACCTGTGCCCGGTGGTGGCGGCCGTCACGGCGCAGAACTCGCGCGCGGTGACGCGCATCGCGCCGGCCCCCCCCGATCTGCTCGATGCCCAGCTGGCCGCGCTGGCCGACGACATGCCGCCGGCGGCCATCAAGACGGGGCTTTTGGGCAGCGCCGAGAACGTGGCCGTGGTGGCGCGCTGGGTGGACCGGCTGCGTGCGCGCGGGCCCGTGGCTCTGGTGATTGACCCGGTGCTGGGTTCGACAACGGGCGCAGCCTTTGCGGGTGATGCGGTGTTGCGGGCGTATCGCGATTTGCTGCTGCCGCGCGCGACGCTGGTGACGCCCAATGAGCGGGAGGCGCGATGGCTGGTGGGGGATGTGGGGGAGGGCGATGCGCCGCTGCCCCTCACCCCAGCCCTCTCCCCAGAGGGGCGAGGGAGGAATACCGGCGCGGCTGTTTTGCCCCCTCTCCCCTCTGGGGAGAGGGCTGGGGTGAGGGGCGCGGCGGATCAAGAACCGGCCGAGTCAACCATTCCCCTGCTCGCCCAAGCCGTGCGCGACCAAGGCGCGCAAGCCGTCGCCATCACCGGCGGCGACAGCGCGCACGCGCCCGACCGCTCGCTGGACTGGATCGACACCCCGCACGCGCGCGGCTGGCTGGCGCTGCCGCGCATCGATACGGCACACACCCACGGCACAGGCTGTACCTTCGCCACCAGCGCCGCCTGCGCGCTGGCGCTGGGCTTTGTCGCGGCCGACGCGCTGGTGCTGGCCAAGATGGCGGCCACGCACGCCATCGCGCACGGCCACGCGGCCGGGCAGGGCGCGGGACCGGTGGCGGCGCGCGCCGGTTTTGCCACGCAGCCCGAGCGGATGCCGTGCCTGTCCTGGGATGAAAACTACAATTTCGATAGCTGTCTGCGCTTGGTGGATGCGGGCCAGAGCCCGATTTCGTCTAAAGATGCGGACCTCGGCGTGTACGCCATCGTCGATGCGTCCGAGCGCGTGCGCGCCGTGGTGCAGGCCGGCGTGCGCACGGTGCAGCTGCGCATCAAGACCCCGCCGCGGCCGGACGCCGAATGGCACGCTGCGCTGCGCGCCGCCATCGCGCAGTCGCTGGCTGCCTGTCGCGCGGCGGGCGCCACCTTGGTCGTCAACGACCACTGGCGCCTGGCGGCTGAACTGGCGGCGGGCGACAGGGCCCACGTGGCCGTGCACCTGGGGCAGGAAGACCTGCTGGCACTGGGCGCATCGGGCCGCGCCGAGCTGGCCGCCAGCGGCCTGCGTCTGGGCATCAGCAGCCACAGCCTGTGGGAGCTGGCGCGCGCGCGCGCCCTGGCGCCCTGGTACGTGGCCTGCGGCCCGGTGTGGCCCACGCTGACCAAGGCCATGCCCTGGCGGCCGCAGGGGCTGGACAACCTGGCCTGGTGGGTGCGCATGGCGGGCGTGCCGGTGGCGGCCATCGGCGGCATCCTGGAGCCGGCGCAGGCCGCGCAGGCGGCGGCCAGCGGCGCGGCCGGCGTGTGCGTGGTGCGCGGCCTGGGGGCCGAGCCCGCGCGCAGCGTGCCGACGTGGCAGGCGGCCCTGACCCAGGGGCGCGCCGGCCAGCGCCTGCCGGTGCCCGCGCTGCCGCATCCGTCGCTCCTCGATTCATAGCTGTCCGCGCTTGTCGAATGCGGGCTTGAGCCCATTTCAACCATGAAAACCATGACGCAGCAATACGTTCGCGTGCTCACCATTGCCGGCAGCGACTCGGGCGGCGGCGCCGGCATCCAGGCCGACCTGAAGACCTTTGCCGCGCTGGGCTGCTACGGCATGAGCGCCATCACCGCGCTGACGGCGCAAAACACCCGGGGCGTGACGGCCATCCACGCCGCGCCGGCCGACTTCCTGGCGGCGCAGATCGACGCGGTGATGGGCGACATCGGCGCGCACGCGGTCAAGATCGGCATGCTGCACGCGAGCGACATCGTGCACACCGTGGCCGCCGCCATCGACCGCCACGCGATGGCCCCCGTGGTGCTCGACCCGGTGATGGTCTCGGCCACCGGCGCGCCGCTGATCGAGCCCGCCGCCGTGCAGGCCGTGGTGCGCGAGCTGTTCGCCCGCGCCACGCTCATCACGCCCAACCTGGACGAGGCCGCGCTGCTGCTGGGCCGCCCCGTCACCCGCGCGGCCGAGCTGGAGGGCGCGGCGCAGGCGCTGATCGAGCTGGGCGCGCGCGCCGTGCTGCTCAAGGGCGGCCACCTGCCGGGCGACGCCGTGCAGGACGTGCTGGTCATCGCCGGCCAGCCGCCGCTGCGCATGACGGACGCGCGCATCGCCACCCACAACCTGCACGGCGCCGGCTGCACGCTGTCCTCGGCCATCGCCGCGCAACTGGCGCTGGGCTTGGACTTGCCCGCCGCCGTGCAGGCCGCGCGGCACTACGTGCGCCAGGCGCTGGCGGCCGGTGCGACGGTGCGCACGGGGCAGGGCGTGGGGCCGCTGGATCATGGTTTTGCACCGTGCCCCATGGTGCTGCGCGCGTGCCTTTGAATGCCTTGGCTGCCGCCAAAACTTGGCGCCTCGACTGACAACAAAAGATGTAACTCGATACCAATTTTTTGTTCGTCATGCGTCTTAAGCGGTACAAATGGCGGCGGAACCCGGCGCCTTGGCACCACGTCGTCGACCGTGTCGGCGCGGCGGGTTTGCAAGCTGGCTGCCATGGATGAAATCGAGCGTCGATGCCATGACGCACGACGGGTTCGACGGCCGAGAAAGAAGTCGAATATGGCCACGCAATCTCCCGCACGTCCGAGCCCGATCGAGTTCGCGCCACAGTCGGTGCGCGCGGTGTGGATCGACCTGCGCTGCCAGTGCGGCGCACGCAGCCTGTGGCATGAGGCCGCAGCCCGGGGCGAGTGGTTGCGCATCAGTCGGCCGGCCGACGCGAGCGGCGCCATCGCGCGCCAGCGGGCGCAGTTCACCTGCCTCGAATTCGACTACCCGGACCGCAGTCGCCTGGCCGTCGTTCCGCTGCTGCGGCGCGAACATCCGGCGCTGCCGCTGCTGATGTTCACCGAATACCACACGGAGGCGCTGGCGGTGTGGGCTTTTCGCTCGCGCGTCTGGGACTATCGCGTCAAGCCCGTCGCCGCCGCCACACTGGCGCGGCTGATCGAGGCGGCGAGCCTCGCGGTTCGCCGCGCCGTGCCGCTGGAAGGGTGGCTCGCGTCGGCGCTGCCGGCTCATCTGTTGGCCCCGGTCGGGCACCTCATGCTGCCGCCGACGGCGGCCCCGCGCACGTCGGTTGCCGTGGCCTGGGTCGGCGAGCACTACGCCGAACCGTGCCCGCTCCAGGCTGTCGCCGAGCTGTGCCACCTGTCCGAATCCGAGTTCAGCCGTGCCTTCCATCGTGAGCAGGGCACCTCGTATCGGCGCTTTTTGCTGCACTACCGCATCGGCAAGGCGCGCGAGTTTCTGGCCGAGCCGCGGGCTTCGGTGTCGCAGGTCGCCTACGCAGTCGGCTTCAACGACCTGTCGCAGTTCGGGCGCATGTTCCGGCGCATCGTCGGCCTGCCGGCCTCGTGCTTCCAGCAGCAGGTGGAAGCGCGCGCAGGCGTGCCGGTGCCTGTATCCGGGCGCGCAGAATCCTTCCATTCAAGCGCAGATCGCTGCTAACGCAGCGCGCCGGCGCAGCGGCAAGCTGACGGCTCCGATTCACGTGCGCGGCCCATCGCGCGATCGATGGCAAGCGCACCCGAGGAGCCCAGCATGACCAAGATCGTCGGCGAATTGGATCTGAGCCAGATCCCCGAGACGGAATACAAGCCCGAACTGGAACTGCGCGTGGCCGTGGTGCGCGAGGATGGCATCCTCGACTCGACCGTCGTCAAGCCGGCCGGCGCCAAGCAGCGGCGCCTGCCCTTCGAGGTCGAGTTCACGCCGCCTGTGCTGCCCGGCGCACACCGGCCGTGCCCCGTGGTGCTGCTGGCCGGCCCCAACCTGAGCGATCGCGAATTTCTGGCGCTGGATACCGTCCGCCATGTGGTGGACTTGGGCGCCCCGGCCGAGCGCGCGTCGACCCGAGCGGCGTCCACCGCCGCGGCGCAATTGAAGATCGGCCCGATCGAGGTCGAAGCGTCCATCTACCGTTGCTGGATCCTCTGCTGTCGCACCTTCACCATCAACGGCCGCATCGTCTGTCGCCATTGGCAATACGACCCCAGGCGCCATCGCTGGACCCATTGCGACGAGCCCGTGCCCGGCGCCGTGATCGAGGCTTGGGACGTCGACCGCTTCTGGTGGTGGTACTGGCGCGACGAGATCGTCAGCGCCACCAGCGATATCAACGGCAACTTCCACATGACGTTCCGCTGGTGCTGCCTGCGCTGGCGCCCGTGGCTGCGGCCCAACCCGGCGATCGACCCGGAAATCTTGGCGCGCATCCAGCACTTGCTGGCCGCAGCGCAACTGCCGCTGCCGACAATCCCGCCCGGCCCCGATCCGGACCCGGTGGTATTCCAGCGCCTGCTGGGCGGCGCGGCCAACCTGCCGGGGCCGGTGCTGGCGGCGGCCACCACGCACGGCGCGGCGAGCTTGCCCGCCTTGCAGCAGCCGGCTGCCACGCTGTCGGCGCAAGCCCTGCGCGCCATGTTGCCGGCCTCGGCCGAGCTGGCGGCGCTGCGCGTGTGGCCGTGGTGGGACTGGGATGACTGCGCGCCGGATGTGGTGTTCCGTGCCACGCAGCGCTGCGACGGGCGCGTCAGCGTGATCTACGAGGAGTCGAACGCGCAGACGCGCTGGGACATCCCGACCACGCTGAACGTCACCCTGATTGCCAACGACCTGGCCTGCTGCCTGCCGAGCTGCCGCGACCCGGAATGTCCCGAATGTCTGAAGCTCACCCAAGTCGGCTGTACGCCCGTCAATTTGATCAGTGCCAACGCCGGCCCGCCCGATCTGCGCGGCTACGCGCGCGTCGCGGCAGCTGATGCCGATCCGTGGAAGGACAACCCGTTCTGTGACGCGCTGCGCGTTCGCGGTGGGGTGGGATGGGACGTGGACTACTTCAAGGTGCAGTACTCGAAGGACGGTGCGCCGTGGGCCGATTTGCCGGTGGCGGCGTTTGCCGGCTACTCGCGCCGCTACTGGGACGGCAGCGTCTTCTCGCCCGGCATCGACTTCTCGCCGAAGAACCACAGCGGCCAGACGGTGATCATGACCCGCCGCCACTACGAACAGCTCAATCCCAGCGTCCCGCGCTTCGGCGGCCAGGTGGTGTGGGACGACTACGACTCGCTGTTCACCTTCGACACCACGCAGCCGGGCCTGGCGCCGGACGGGCTGTACGAATTGCGCTTTGTCGGCTGGGCGGCCGACGCCGCCGACAAGCTGATCGCGACCAGCGAGCGCATTTTGCCCACCTGCGGCCAGGACACGGCCGAGCGCGTGTTCCTGCGCATCGACAACCAGGCGCGCGTGCATCCGGGTCCGTCGCTGCTGGCGCCGTGCAAGATTCCGCACGGGCTGGAATGCAACCCCGTGACCTTGTCCTGCGGCCTGATCCACCATTACACGGTCGAGCCCGACTGCTACATCCGCGAGATCTGGAAGAACGAGGGCCAGCCCGGCCAGGCTTGCGTTTCGGCCTGCGACATCGTGCGCCTGGAACCCACCGACACGCTGACCATTCACTTCAGCGTGACCTGCCCGCCCACCGTCCAGGATGGGCACTTGGGCGGCTACTGGCTGCGCGCGGAATACGGCGCCAGTCAGGCCTTCTACATCGTCGACTCCGGCGGCAGCATCGGCACGCTCGCGGGTGATCCAACGCCTGAGTTTGGCCCCGGCTACAGCCAGGCGCTGGCGCAGGGCGCGCTGCGCCCGCACTGGAATGGCGGTGACTTCAAGGTCACGCTGCACGGTTCGGACTTTCC
The DNA here is from genome assembly GCA_017307865.1 of Burkholderiales bacterium. Taxonomy (GTDB): domain Bacteria; phylum Pseudomonadota; class Gammaproteobacteria; order Burkholderiales; family Burkholderiaceae_C; genus Ottowia; species Ottowia pentelensis. Next base: position 23,337 of record JAFKGE010000019.1, read on the forward strand.
GCTGTGCTGCGCCTATCTGCTGCGCCTGTGGGCCTGGAAGCGCACCACGAGTGGCTGCTCCGATCCGACGGTGACGCATTTCAACCAGTTCGAGCTGACCTTCACGGTGCTGCGTCCGGAGCTGTGCGGCGAGTTGTGCCCGCCGACGCGGGATCCTGCGGAGGGCGATGGAGGCAAGCCAAGATGACGCGCGAAGCATGGCGCGAGCAGCACGATGCAGGTGTCGACGGCCGTGAACGCGCTGAACCCTTGGTTGGCGTTTGCGCTGGCAGCGCTGGCGACTTGGCGCGTCACGCACCTGCTGGCCGAGGAGGACGGCCCGGGGGGGTTGGTTCTGCAGTTGCGCATGCGGCTGGGGGCCGGCAAGCTGGGGGCCTTGATGGATTGCTTTCAGTGCCTGTCGCTGTGGATCGCCATGCCGTTTGCCTTTGCCCTCGCGCATTCGGTGGCGGGATGGATCTTGGCTTGGTTGGCGCTGTCGGGCGCGGCCTGCCTGTTCGAGCGCATCGGCGCGGCGCACCCGCCGTGGCCGGGCGAGCCCTTGCATTTCCCGGAGAACAACCATGAGCTGTTGCGGTCAAGGACGAATGGCCCTGAAAGCTAGTCAAGCGGCAACCACGTCGGCCCCGCCACGAACATGGCTCGGCGCTCAGGTGCGTGCAACCCCGCCGCCCGGCGTGGGCGTTCCGCTGCGCTATCTGGGTGTCGCCCCCGTCGTGGTGCGCGGCGCCGTCACCGGTGCGGCCTACTCGTTTGCCGGTGGTCGCGGCACTCAGACCGTGGATGCGCGCGATGTGCCCGGTTTGTTGAAGAAGGGTGTTTTCCGCAGTGGCGGTTGAAGGAGAAAGTCATGAGCACGAAACTGGACGATCCCAAAAAATTGGCCGAACTCAAGAAACAACTCGAGGCGTTGGCGGGGCATGAAATTGATGCCAGCCCGCAGCAAATCATCAGGTTCCGCTATCCGGTCAGTTCGAGCACTTCCGCCGATGGCAGCACGACGTGGCGCAACATTTTCTTCCCAGGCAAGAGTTGCAGCGACGCGAACCTGCTGGACGTGGATGGTGCCGGTTGGACGGGGTCCAATGGCCAGCAGACCTTTTTGTTGAGCGACGTCCTGTGCTGGTCGAGCTTCATCTTTGCCTACCCAGCCAACGTGGTGGCCACGGCACGCGGCGCCAGCCCGTTCATCCTGACCACCGACTACCACACGGTCGGCCCCGCGCCGGGCACGTTGAATACCGACCTGCAGATCACCGTGTATGCGTGGCAGCCGGGCGGGGCTCCCGCGCCGGGCGTCTCGTTCGACTGGCGCTGCCGTGTGGTCTCGGTGCCGATCATCTTCTGATGTCCGAGGCGTGGGTCGGCGCGCCGGCATCGCGGCGAGCCGCACCCGCTCCAGCCTGTTTCATTCGTCTTCCGACAGGAGGCTCATCATGGCCACGCCCGCCGACTCTGCCAATCCCACGGTTGCCTGCTGTCCGGCGCTCGCGCCCGATGGCGTGTGCGACGAGTTGGACTTTTTCTATCGCCTGACCTCTTGGACCACGGTGGTCGGCCGGCCGGGAACGGTTGCGCCGGCACCGATCCCGGTGGAGGTCAAGCTGCACTTTCATCTCAAGCGCTGCCGCGGGCCGCTGGCGCTGGGCGACCTGCTGTACACCACCACGCTGCTGCCCGGCGAGAAGGTGCGGCTGTTCACCTCGGACCGGCGCAGCAAGTTCACCTTCGACAGTGAAAGCAAGTTCGGCTATCGCAATTCACAGTCGTCGGAAGAGTCCTTTTTCATGCAGCAGATGAGCGACTCGCTGTTCGACGTCAACTCGCGCGACACGGCGCATTCGAGCAACCAGTCCCATTCGCACGTGGACGGCAAGGCCGACGCCGGGGTGAACATCTTCGGTCTGGGCGGCTCGGCCAGCATGAGCGGCAACTTCGATGCCAACTCCGTGTCGGATTTTCTCGGTGAGCACAGTGCCCACGCGCACTCGTCCGCGCGCGCCGCCGAAATGGGCGTGCGCAAGGCCTCCAGCGTGTCGATCGGCGAGGCGCAAAGCCGTACCCACACCGAAAGCGAATCGCAGGACCACTACGAGTCGGCCTCGCGCGAGTTTCAAAACGGCAACGACTGCCACGCCCTCACGTTCTATTTCTACCAGATCAACAAGACGCAGACCATCAGCTACACGCTGGAATCGGTCGACCTGCGTGCCATGATGGATACGGACCCGGCCAGCGACTTCACGCGCGTCGCCGCCAACCCGCTGGAGCCGAGCACCGGCGTGGGGGTGCTGTCCAACAGTGTGCTGTCGACCGACGCCAACCGCCGCTCGACCTACCTGGAGGCGGCCACCAGCGTCGCCGGCAGCGATCGCCTGGCCGCGGGCGTTGCCCTGCGCCAGCAGATTCCCGTGCTGGCCGCCGCCGTGCGGGCGCAGGCGCTCAAGCAGGTGCAGGGCGACTTGGTCAAGGCGGGGTTGCTTGATGTGGGCGGCAAGGTGTCGGCCGACGCGCAGCAGCGCTACTCGTTCACGCGTCAGTCCTCACTGCCCACGCCCGGCGTGCTGGTCAAGGGGTGCCTGGACGAATGCAACGTGTGCGAGTCCACACGCCTGCAGTCGATCGAACTTGACATCGAGCGCAAGCAATTGGAAAACGCCTTGCTGCAAAAGCAAATCACCTTGCTGGAGCAGTCACAGGAGTATCGCTGCTGCCCGCCGGCGCCCCTGATCGAGTCCTGACGTCCACGCATCGTCGCCCGAGCTCCCAGTTGGCTGCCGTTGGCGATCCATGGTCTTGGGCGATCGACACGTCGTCGGGCCGCTTCTGTTCTTGCTCGCGAAGGAGTGCGCCATGTCCAACATCCACGTTGCCGTGATCAATGCCAGCACCGTATTGAACGCCGATCAGGTCAAGGCGACCTTGCCGGCCCTGCAGACCCAGGTGCACCGCGATTTCGCACCGGCCTGGGGGGTGGATGCCGACTTGAGCTTTGTCCCCCCTGGCAGCAAGCCGCCGCCCACGGCTTGGTGGCTGACCGTGCTGGACGATTCGGACCAGGCCTCGGCGTTGGGCTATCACGAGACCACCAACGAAGGGCTGCCGCTGGCGAAAGTGTTCGCACGCACGGCGATGCAGGACGGCGTGAACTGGACCGTGACGGCCAGTCACGAATTGTTGGAGATGCTGGCCGACCCGGAGATCAACCTGACCGTGTTCGTGCAACCCACGGATACCACCGGAACCTTGTATGCCTACGAAGTGTGCGACGCCTGCGAGGCAGATCAATACGGGTACGCGATCCAGGGGGTGCACGTATCTGACTTTGTGTATCCGGCCTGGTTCGAGTCGTCGCGGCCGACGGCGCGCACCCAGTTCGACTTCGGCTCCCATCTGCATGCGCCGCTGCCGCATTTGCTGCCCGGTGGTTACATCGGCGCGTTCGATGTGGGTTCGGGCTCGGGCTGGCATCAGGTGACTGCCATGCGCGGTCACGCAATCAAGGGCATGCGACATGCCCTTGCGCCCAAGGGAAGCCGCCGCGATCGGCGAGCCATCGGGCGTGCGCGGTGGTTGACCAGCACCGTTCAGTTCGGTTGAACGCGCGCGTTTGTGAAGTAACGGAAAGGAAGGCCAGGCAAACTGAAAATCGAAGTCGATGTTGCTGCAGGCCGGCCCAACCCGGTCTGGGTCATCGCCGACGACACAGAGCGGAAGCAACTCATCAAGGCGATCACCCAAGTGAGCGCGGTGCAGAAAGGACGGCATCCGTGACAATGGCAAATCCCCGATTGCTGGTTCGAGTCCATGCTTTGCTTTGTCACCCCCGAGCAGGCGCTGCACGCGCCCGCCGACGAGTTTTTCCGCGGCCAGCGCGTGCCCTGCCTGGAGAACCCCACGCGCGCCCACTTTGTCGAAGACGCTCTGCGCGCGCGCGGCCATGCGTTGCGCACGCCCACGGTGGACAGCACGCCGTTGCTGGCGCAGGTGCATGCGCCGCGCTACGTCGATTTTTTGCGCGGCGCGTGGGATGACTGGCTGGCGCTGGATGCGGCCAACGCCCAGCGGCAGCCCTTTCCCAGCGTATGGCCGGTGCGCACGCTGCGCAGCGACGTCGAGCCGGCCAACTTCGTGGCGCGGCTGGGCCTTTATTCGATGGACAACGGCAGCCCCATGGTGGCAGGCACCTGGAGCGCTGCCAAGGCCGCGGCCGATGCAGCGGCCAGCGCGGCGCAGGCGCTGCTGGCGGGCGAGCGCGCGGTGTTCTGCGCCACGCGCCCGCCGGGCCACCACGCGGGGCCGGACTTCATGGGCGGCTATTGCTTCATCAACAACGCCGCCGTGTGCGCGCAGGCGCTGCGCGACGGCGGCGCGGCACGCGTGGCGGTGCTGGACGTGGACTACCACCACGGCAACGGCACGCAGGCCATTTTTTATGAACGCGCCGACGTGCTGTTCACCAGCATCCATGGCGACCCGCGCACCGAGTATCCGTTCTACCTGGGCCACGCCGACGAGACCGGCGCCGGCGCGGGGCAGGGCTTCAACCTGAACCTGCCCTTGCCCGCCGGCAGCACGGTGGCCGTGTGGTTCGACGCGCTGGAGCACGCGCTGGCGCGCATCGTGCGCCACGGTGCCGACGCGCTGGTGGTGTCGCTGGGGCTGGATACCTTTGCCGGCGACCCGATCAGCACCTTCCAGCTGCAGGCGGACGACTTCACGCGCCTGGGCGCGCGGCTGCAAGGCCTGGGACTGCCCACGGCCTTCATCCTCGAAGGCGGTTATGCCGCGGCCGAACTGGGGCACAACGCCGCGCAGGTGCTGCAGGGCTTCGAGTCGTGAGCGCAGAGCAGGTCGACACGGTGGTCATCGGCGCCGGCGTGGTCGGCCTGGCCGTGGCGCGCGCGCTGGCGCTGGCCGGGCGCGAGGTGCTGGTGCTGGAGGCGTGCGAGACCTTCGGTACCCAGACCAGCTCGCGCAACAGCGAGGTGATCCACGCCGGCATCTACTACCCGCCGGGCTCGCTCAAAAGCCGGCTGTGCGTGCCGGGCCGGCAGATGCTGTACGACTATTGCGCCGAGCGCGGCATCGGCCACCGGCGCTGCGGCAAGCTGATCGTGGCCAGCGGCGCCGGCCAGATCGACGAGTTGCGCGCCATCCAGCAGCGTGCCGGCGCCAACGGCGTCGATGACCTGCAATGGCTGACGCGCGACGAGGCGCTGGCGCTGGAGCCGGCGCTGAACTGCGACGCGGCGCTGCTGTCGCCTTCGACCGGCATCGTCGACAGCCACGGCCTCATGCAGGCACTGCTGGGCGACGTGGAGAACGCGGGTGGCGTGCTGGCCGTGCATTCCAAGGCAAATTGGCTTGCAGCGCTTGATGGACAAGCGCGAGCAGCTATAAAAATAGGGATTTCCACGGCCGGCCAGGAGGGCGACGAACTGGAGCTGCAAGCCCGCCAGGTCGTCAACGCCGCCGGCCTGGGCGCCATCGCGCTGGCGCACCGCACGCGGGGCCTGGCGCCGCGCCACCGGCCGCCGCTGCCCACGCGTTGGGCCAAGGGCAACTACTTCAGCCTGGCGGGCCGCGCGCCCTTTACGCACCTGATCTACCCGGTGGTCGAGCGCGATTCGCCCAGCCTGGGCGTGCATCTGACGCTGGACCTGGGTGGGCAAGCCAAGTTCGGCCCCGACGTGCAGTGGCAGGATTCGCCGGGCGACTACGGCGTGGATGCGGCGCGCGCCGACGCTTTCTACGACGAGGTGCGCCGCTACTGGCCGGGCCTGCCCGATGGCGCGCTGCAGGCGGGCTACGCCGGCATCCGCCCCAAGCTGACCGGGCCCGGCGAGCCGGCGGCCGACTTCGTCATCCAGGGGCCGCGCCGACACGGCGTGCCCGGCCTGGTCAACCTGCTGGGCATCGAGTCGCCGGGGCTGACCAGCTGCCTGGCGATCGGACGGGCGGTGGTGGCCGAACTGGGGCAGGGTGGCACGCCGTTGCCGGCTTGACCGCAGCTTGGTTTGCATGAGGTGTTGAAGGCGGCCGCAAGTGTTCGCGGTTCGGACGAACAGCTTGGCGCCAGCAAACCGGACAATTTTGTCCGATAATTCGCCGTCATGCCTTCCTCGACCACCAAGCGCTCGGACCCGGCCACGCGCCGCGCGCAGTTGCTGGACGCCGCCGACGCGGTGTTCACCATCCACGGTGTGAACGCCCCGCTGGAGCTGGTGGTGCAGCACGCCGGCGTGGGCCGCGCCACCTTGTACCGCCAGTTTCCCGACCGCCACGCCATCCTGCTGGCGCTGCTGCAGCGCTCGGCGCAGCGCACCCAAGACCGGGCGCAAAGCCTGAAAGACCGCCCCGATGCCTTTTTTGCGCTGCTGGAATACCAGGCCGAGCGCATCGTGCGCTCGCCGGCCGTGTCCGACTACTGGCGCATCACCAGCCTGAAGGACCCGCGCTTCGCCCCCGCGCGCCAGCAGATCCGGGATGCGTTCGCGCCCACCCTGGCGCGTGCCCAGGCCCATGGCCTGGTGCGCCCCGATGTGCAGATTCGCGACCTGTCGCTGCTGTCCGGCATGCTGGGCGCCGCGCTGCGCGGCCCGACCGACGCCGAGCGCCGTCGCCTGGTGCGCCAGGCGCTGGACATCGTGCGCCGCGGCCTGCGGCCCGAAACGGAAGCGGATGCAGACACAGGCACGAACCGTCGCGCCGACTGAGCCCCCGCGCATGGCCGAACCCGTCTACCTGAAGCGCCCGCCCGACTGGGAGGAGCACGAGAAACCGGCCTTGCCCGGCTCGCCCGCCATGCCCTACCACGCCCCGTGGGAGCGGGCCTGCTATGTGCTGGTGGCCGTGCTGGTGGGCATCACCGGCGGCATGGGCAACGCGCTGTTCACCGTCAACATGCCCACGATACAGGGGCAACTGGGCCTGACCCCCAGCGAAGCGGCGTGGCTGTCGGGTGCCTACGTGCTCTTCAACATGACCGCCAACATCCTGATCTACAAGTTCAGGCAGCAGTTCGGCATGCGGCTGTTCAGCGAAATCAGCCTGGGCATCTACGCCACGCTGTGCCTGCTGCACCTGGTGGTGGGCAGCGCGCACAGCCTGTTGTGGCTGCGCGCCGCCAGCGGACTGGCCGCGGCGGCCTGCACCTCGCTGGGCACGCTGTACATGCTGCAGGGCATGCCGCGCCCTTACGTGCTCAAGATGCTGGTGCTGGGCGTGGGCGTCACCCAGCTGGCCGCGCCGCTGGCCTGGCTGCTGTCGCCCAGCCTGCTCAACCACGGCCAGTGGCACAACCTGTATTTTCTGGAAGCCGGGCTGGCGCTGATGTCCTTTGCCGCCGTGGTGCTGCTCAAGCTGCCCACCGGCGTTCACGTCAAGGCGTTCGAGAAGCTCGACTTTTTGACCATGGCGCTGCTGGTACCCGGTGTCGGCCTGCTGGTGGCCGTGCTGGTGCAGGGCACCACGCGCTGGTGGTTCAACGCCCCCGAGCTGGCCTGGATGCTGGTCGGCGCCATCGTGCTGCTGTTTGCCGGTCTGTACCTGGAGCACCACCGCGCCAACCCGCTGTTTCAAACCCGCTGGTTCACCGAAAGCGCCACCATCCGCTTCGTGATCGGCGCCATCGTGCTGCGGTTCTTGACCACCGAACAAAGCTACGGCGTGGTCGGCATGCTGCGCACCCTGGGCATGACGCCCGACCAGATGCAGCCGCTGTTCGTGGTGATCTTTGCCGGCACGCTGGCGGGCATCGTGCTGTCGGCCGCGACCTTCGGCATGGAGAACCTGCGCAAGCAACTGGTCGCCGCCATCGTGCTGCTGGGCGCGGCGGCCTTCATGGACTTTGGCCGCACCAGCCTGGACCGGCCGGCCGACTTCGAGCTCAGCCAGTTCCTGCTGGCCATGGGCTCGGGTGTTTTCATGGGGCCGCTGATGCTGACCGGCGTGCGCCAGGGCCTGAAGAACGGCCCCAACCACATGATCACGGCCATCTTGACCCTGTCCATGACCCAGGCCTTCGGCGGGCTGTTGGGCTCGGCCCTGCTGGGCACCTACCAGATCGAACGCGAGCAAGCCCACTCCGTGGCGCTGGTGCAGCAAATCAATCCGGCCGACCCCATGGTGGCGCAGCGCCTGCAGTTGCAGCAGCAGGCCCTGGCCGGCACCATCACCGACCCCGCCCTGCGCGCCGCGCAGGGGGCGGCGCAGCTGTCGCAAATCGTGCGGCGCGAGGCCAACGTGCTGGCCTTCAACGACGTCTTTCACCTGGTGGCGCTGGTGGCCCTGGCGCACTTGGCCTGGGCGCTGCTGCTGGTGGGCCAGGCGCGCCGGGCCGCCGCCCTCGAGGCCGCGCGCACCGGCCACAACCTGGTGCAGGCGGCGCAGGAGGGCGGCGCCGATGCGGCCATGCCCGCCGACGACATCGCCGGCCCACCGCGCGATGACGCCCCCACGGCCGATGAGGCCCCGGCCGCGCCGCCCGATGCGCCGCCGCCCCGCGGCGTCGGCAGCCTGGCCACCCCCTGATGCGTCTTCCGATCGATTCCTTTTGACGACCCCCATGAGCGCCACACCCACTCCCTCCACCGCGGCAACGCCTCCCGCCGCGGGTCCTGCCGCGCCCGCGCCCGGCCCCTCGCCCACGCCCAAGAAGGTGCGCCCCAGCCTGCGCAGCGCGCTGTTGATGACCGCGGTGGGCCTGGTGGGCATCACGCTGGTGCTGCGTGCCTGGCAGGTGGGGCCGTTTCAAACCAGCGACATCTCGACCGACAACGCCTACGTGCGCGGCCAGGTCACCGTGCTGGCGCCCCAGGTCAACGGCTATGTGACGCAGGTGCTGGTCAAGGACTACGAACGGGTCAGCGCCGGCCAGCCCCTGGTCAGGATCGATCCGCGCATCTACGAGGCCAACCTGGCCCAGGCCGAGGCCCAGCTGGCCAACGCCAGGGCGCAACGGGCCAATTCGGCCCAGACCCAGGCCCAGAACCACGCCACGCTGCAGGCCCGGCAGGCCAGCCTGGCGGCGGCCCGGGCCGAATCGGCGCGCGCCCAGGCCGAGCTGCACCGGGTGGAAGAGCTGGCCCAGCGCGGCTCGGTGTCGCTCAACGAGCGCGACAAGGTGCGCGCCACCGCCCGCCTGGCGGCAACCAATGTCGAAAAGGCCCAGGCCGACATCGCCATCGGCAACGAAGCCATCAAGGCCACGTCGGTCAACCGCGGCGCGCTGGACGCCGCCGTGCAGATGGCCGAGGCCCAGGTGCGCCTGGCGCGCATCAACCTGGACAACACCACGGTGCACGCCCCCAGCGACGGCCAGGCCAGTGAGGTGACGGTGCGCAAGGGCCAGTACGTGGCGGCGGGCAGCCAGCTGATGTACGTGGTGCCGCCGCAGCTGTGGGTGGTGGCCAACTTCAAGGAAACGCAAACCGCCCATGTGCGCATCGGCGAGCCGGCCAGCTTCACCGTCGATGCCCTGGAAGGGGCCCGGCTCAGCGGCAAGGTGCTGGAGATCGCGCCCGCCACGGGCTCGGAATTCGCGGTGCTCAAGGCCGACAACGCCACCGGCAACTTCACCAAGGTGGTGCAGCGCCTGGCGGTGAAGATCGCCATCGACCCCGGCCAGACCCTGGCCGCGCGCCTGCGCCCCGGCATGTCCGTCATCGCCCATGTGGACACGGCCGACGAAGGATCGAAACCATGACGCCCCGAGTTTTGGCCCATGCCGCCGCGGCGTCGATGCGTCGGGCCTGGCGGTTGCCGCTGGCCATCGCTGTTTCCGGCGTCTTGCTGGCCGCCTGCGCCCCCTTGCCCCGCGCGGCGCCGGACAACGCGCAGGTGCAGCTGCCCGCGCAGTGGAGCGTGCTGGCCGCACGCGCGGCCGACGCGCAGGCCGGCGCGCCGATCGCAGCGGATTGGTGGACCCAGTTGGGGGACACCCAACTCGACGACCTGGTGGTGCAAGCCCTGGCCAACAATACCGACGTGCTGACCGCCCTGGCGCGCGTGCGTGAGGCCCAGGCCAGCCTGGCGGTGACCGATGCTGCGCGCGGCCCCAGCGTCAACGCCGCGCTGGGCGCGCAGGTCGGGCGCAGCCTGGGTCCCTTCGGCCCCTCGCAAACCCGCTCGCTGCAGCCCGGCCTGCAAGCCAGCTGGGAGCTGGATCTGTGGGGCCGCCTGTCCCAGCAAAGCCAGGCCGCCGCCGCCCGCGTGCAGGCCAGTGCCGCCGACCGCGCCGCCGTGCAGCTGAGCGTGGCCGCCACCACGGTGCAAGCCTATGTGGGCCTGCGTGCGCTGCAGGAGCAGCTGGCCATCAGCCAGGCCACGGTGCGCTCGCGCGAGCAGGCGCTGCAACTGGCGCGCGACCAGGTGCGCGTGGGCTACATCTCGCTGCTGCAGCAGACCCAGGCCCAGGCCGAATACGACAACGTGCAGCAGCAGGTGCAGCAGTTGCAATGGCAGATCGACAAGCAGTTGGCCGCGCTGAACCTGCTGCTCGGCCAGGCCGGCGGCCACGAGAATCTGGCAACGCCCCCGGCCCATCGTCTGCAGGATATGCCCTTGCCCGCGGTGCCCGCCGGCCTGCCCTCGCAGCTGCTGGAGCGCCGGCCCGACATCGCGCGTGCCGGCTACCTGCTGGCGGCCAGCGACCACGCCCTGGCTGCCCAGCGCGCCGCCTTTTTGCCGCAGGTCAACCTGAGCGCCAGCGCGGGCAGCCTGGTCATCAACGCCTTGCACTACAACCCGCTGACCGTCTGGAGCCTGGGCGGCAGCCTGCTGGCCCCGCTGTTCAATTCCGGCCGGCTGGAGGCTCAGGTCGACGTCGCCACCGCCCAGCGCGACCAGGCCGCCTACGCCTACCGCGGTGCCGTGCTGAACGCCTTTGCCGACGTGGAAAACGCCCTCACCGGCACCGCCCGCCTGGCGGCCCAGACCGTGCACGCCACCCAGCGGCGCGACGTGCTGCAGCAAAGCCTGGGTTTTGCCAAGGACCGATACGAGGCCGGCTACGCGTCCTATCTGGAAGAGTTGGACGCCCAGCGCAATCTCTATGCCGCGCAGCTGGAGGTGGTGCGCCTGCACCAGGCCGAGCTGGACAACCGCGTGGCGCTGTACAAGGCGCTGGGCGGCGGCTGGCAGGTCTCGGCGGCGGCCGGACAAGTCGGTATGCATTGAGTCGATGGCGCCAGTCGGCGGCAGCGCCGACAGAGTGTTCGGGGCGCTTGGGCGGTGTCTCGATGGTTTCCGCACCGCGGCGGAATGCGGTAGGGCAGGGGTCATTGCGCGGTCCGTTGATCGAAGTCAGATCAAGGTCTTTGCAGGCTGCCTAAGGTAGTCGGGCTTTCCTCTTCGACGCACACCATCGTGACCGCATCCGCCAGCCCGCCCTCATCCGCCACCCGCACCGCCCCCGAACTGGTCTGCCCCGCCGGCAGCCTGCCGGCGCTCAAGACCGCCATCGACCATGGCGCCGACTGCGTCTACCTGGGCCTGCGCGACGCCACCAACGCGCGCAACTTTGCCGGCCTGAACTTCGACGAGGCCGCCATACAAAGCGGCATTGCCTACGCCCATGCGCGCGGGCGCAAGGTGCTGATGGCGCTCAACACCTACCCGCAGGCCAGCAACCCCGCGCCCTGGCGCAGCGCCCTGGACCGGGCCAGCGCCTGGGGCGTGGATGCCGTGATCCTGGCCGACCCGGGGTTGATGCGCCATGCCGCGGACAAGCACCCGGACTTGCGCCTGCACCTGTCGGTGCAGGGCTCGGCGACCAACGCCGACGCCATCAACCTGTATCAGCAGCAGTTCAACATCCAGCGCGCCGTGCTGCCACGCGTGCTGTCGCTGGAGCAGGTCAAGCAGGTCACGCAGCGCACCAGCGTGGAGATCGAGGTCTTCGGCTTCGGCAGCCTGTGCGTGATGGTGGAGGGGCGCTGCGCGCTCTCGTCCTACGCCACGGGCGAGTCGCCCAACACCCATGGCGTGTGCTCGCCGGCCAAGTTCGTGCGCTGGAAGGAAACCCCCGCCGGCGTCGAGTCGCGCCTGAACGGCGTGCTCATCGACCGCTACGGTGCGGGCGAGAACGCCGGCTACCCCACGCTGTGCAAGGGCCGCTTCGACGTCGGCGACGAGAGCAACTACTACGCGCTGGAGGAACCCACCAGCCTGAACACCCTGGAGCTGCTGCCCCAGCTGGTGAAGATGGGCGTGCGCGCCTTCAAGATCGAGGGCCGCCAGCGCAGCCCCGCCTACGTGGCCCAGGTCACCCAGGTCTGGCGCGAGGCCATAGACCACTGCATGGCCCAGGGCCATTTGTACGCGCCCAAGACCGCCTGGATGGCCAGCCTGGATCAAGTCGCCGAAGGCCAGCAGCACACGCTGGGCGCCTACCACCGGCCGTGGAAATGATGGAAAGCAAGATGATGAAACTGGCCCTCGGCCCGCTGCAGTACTACTGGCACCGCGACACCGTCTTCGAGTTCTACCAACAGATGGCCGAGACGGCCGTCGACATCGTCTATCTGGGCGAGGCCGTGTGCTCACGCCGCCATGAGCTCAAGCAAAGCGACTGGCTGGACATCGCGCGCATGCTGCGCGACGCCGGCAAGCAGGCCGTGCTGTCCACCATGGTGCTGCTCGAATCCACCGCCGACGTGGCCGACATGCACAAGATCGTGCGTGATGAAGAATTCCTCGTCGAGGCGGGCGACATGGGCGCCGTGCACAAGCTGGCCGGCAAGCGCCCGTTCGTCGCCGGGCCGCAGCTCAACGTCTTCAACGCCGACACCCTGGCCTGGATGGCCGGCCTGGGCGCCACGCGCTGGGTCATGCCGCTGGAGATGCGCCAAAGCGACCTGGCCGCGCTGCTGCGCTCCAGGCCCGCCGGGCTGGAGACCGAAGTCTTCGCCTACGGCCGCATGCCGCTGGCGTTTTCGGCGCGCTGCTTCACGGCGCGCCACTACAACCTGCCGAAGGACGACTGCGGCTTTCGCTGCATCGAGCACCCCGACGGCCAGCTGCTGCAGACGCGCGAGAAGGAATCCTTCCTGGTCATCAACGGCATCCAGACCCAGTCCGCGCGCGTGCACAACCTGATCCAGGACATCCCCTCGCTGCGCGCTGCGGGCGTGGACATCCTGCGCCTGTCGCCGCAGTCGCAGCACATGGACAAGATCATCGCGGCCTTCGACGCCGCACGCCGCGCCGAGCGGCCGGATGCGGCTGCGCTGCAGGCCATGCGCCCCTTCATGCCCGACGCGCCCTGCAACGGCTACTGGCACGGCAAGCCGGGGCTGGACCTGATCGAGCCCGCGGTGGCCTGAACGCCAAGGACAAAGCCATGAACGCCTCCCAACCCGCCGCCTTCACCCTGCCGTGCCCCGTGGGCGCCGTGCTCGCGCGCCTGCCGGCCTACCCCGGCTCCATGCTGCTGGTGGCAGCCATCAACATGGCCCTGGCCCGGCAGCTGCCGCAGGACGTGAAGGACATGCTGCGGGGCAAGCAGCTGGCCATCCGCGTGCGCGACGCGCGCCTGGGCTTCGACTTCACCTGGAACGGCCGGCGCTTTGCGCCCAGCGCGCCGCACGCTGACCCGGACCTTGCCATCAGTGCCAACGCGCAGGACTTCCTGCTGCTGGCCCAGCGCCGGCAGGACCCCGACACCCTGTTCTTCAACCGCCGCCTGGTGATGGAAGGCGACACCGAGCTGGGCCTGGTGGTGAAGAACGCGCTCGACGCGCTGGAGCTGCCCGTGCTCGACCCCGCGCACTGGAGCCCGCGCGCCGTGCTGGCGCGCATGCCGGGCGTGGCGTCGCGCCGGGCGCGCCCATGACGGCGCCGCGCCGCATCGTCGTCGGCATCTCGGGCGCCAGCGGCGCCGTCTATGGCGTGGCGCTGCTGCGGGCGCTGCGCGCCATGGCCGGCATCGAATCGCACCTGGTCGTGTCCGACGCCGGCTGGCTGAACATCGCGCACGAGACCGAGCTGGCGCGCCCCGACGTCGAGGCGCTGGCCGACGTGGTGCACGACAACGCCGCCATCGGCGCCAGCATCGCCAGCGGCTCGTTCGGCGCACAGGGCATGGTGGTGGCGCCGTGCTCCATGCGCACGCTGGCGGCCATCGCGCACGGCCTGTCGGATTCGCTGCTCACGCGCGCCGCCGACGTGATGCTGAAGGAGCGCCGCCGCCTGGTGCTGCTGGCGCGTGAATCGCCCCTGCACCTGGTCCACCTGCGCAACATGGTCACGGTGACCGAGATGGGCGCCATTGTCTGCCCGCCCATGCCCGCGTTCTACCAGCGCCCGCGCACGGTGGATGACATCGTGCAGCACGGCGTGGCGCGCACGCTGGACCTGCTGGGCCTCGACAACGACCTGGCGCCGCGCTGGCCGGGCTTGCCACAAAAATCCTGATTTGATAGCTGCTCGCGCTTGATGGGCGGGCACCAGAGCCAGATTTGACCAAAATGCCGTACCGCGACCTGCGCGACTTCATGACCCAGCTGGAGGCCGCGGGCGAACTGCGCCGCATTGCCGAGCCCGTATCGCCCCACCTGGAAATGACGGCGCTGGCCGACCGCGTGCTGCGCGCGGGCGGCCCGGCCCTGCTGTTCGAAAACCCCACGGGCCATGCCATGCCGGTGCTGGCCAACCTGTTCGGCACGCCCGCTCGCGTGGCGCGCGCGCTGGGCGTGGCGGGGCTGCCGGAGATCCGCGCCTTCGGCGAAGTGCTGGCGCAGCTCAAGGAGCCCGAGCCGCCGCGCGGCATGAAGGACCTGTGGGGCCGCCGCGATCTGCTCAAGACGTTGTGGAGCATGGCCCCCGCCGAAGTGCGCCGCCCGCCCTGCCAGCAGGTGGTGTGGGAGGGCGATGACGTCGACCTGGGCAGGCTGCCCATCCAGCACTGCTGGCCCGGCGACGTGGCGCCGCTCGTCACCTGGGGCCTCACCATCACGCGCGGCCCGCACAAGACGCGGCAGAACCTGGGCATCTACCGCCAGCAGCTGCTGGGCAAGAACCAGCTCATCATGCGCTGGCTGGCGCACCGCGGCGGCGCGCTGGACTTTGCCGAGCATTGCCGGCACAACCCCGGCGCTCCGTACCCCGTGGCCGTGGCCATCGGCGCCGATCCGGCGACCGTCCTCGGCGCCGTCACCCCCGTGCCCGACACGTTGTCGGAATACCAGTTCGCCGGCCTGCTGCGCGGCGCGCGCACCGAGGTCGCGCCCGCCATCGGCGTGCCGCTGCAGGTGCCGGCGCACGCCGAGATCGTGCTCGAAGGCCATATCCACCCCGACGCCAGCCACGCCAGCGGCTGGCAGCACGCGCTCGAAGGGCCCTACGGCGACCACACCGGCTACTACAACGAGCGCGCCGAGTTCCCCGTGTTCACCGTCGAGCGCATCACGCAGCGCGAAGGCGCGATCTACCACAGCACCTACACCGGCAAGCCACCCGACGAGCCCGCCATGCTGGGCCTGGCGCTCAACGAGCTGTTCGTGCCGCTGCTGCAGCGCGCCTTACCCGAGATCCTCGACTTCTACCTGCCGCCCGAGGCCTGCAGCTATCGCATGGCCGTGGTGCGCATCAAGAAGGCCTACGCCGGCCACGCCCGGCGCGTGATGATGGGCGTGTGGAGCCACCTGCGGCAGTTTCTGTACACCAAGTTCATCGTCGTCGTCGATGAGGACGTGGACGCACGCTCCTGGCCCGAGGTCATCTGGGCCATGAGCACGCGCATGGATCCGGTGCGCGACACGATGCTGATCGAAAACACCCCCATCGACTACCTCGACTTCGCTTCGCCCGTCGCCGGCCTGGGCGGCAAGATGGGCCTGGATGCGACCAACAAATGGCCCGGTGAGACACAGCGCGAATGGGGCCGCCCGATCGCCATGGATGCGGATGTCAGCCAGCGCATGAACGCGCTGGCCGATGCGCTGGGCTTGTAGGCGGCTCAGGCCTTGGCGTGTGCCCGCAGCGCCTGCGCCACCTCGGCCACCAGCGCCGGTCCCTTGTAGATCAGCCCGGTGTAGATCTGCACCGCATCGGCCCCGGCCTCGATCTTGGCCACGGCATCGGCGCCGCTCAGGATGCCGCCCACGCCGATGATGGGAAAGCCCTGGCCCAACGCGGCGCGCAGCTGGCGGATGACGCGGTTGCTGGCTTCGCGCACCGGCGCGCCCGACAGGCCGCCGGCCTCCTGGGCGTGGGGCTGGCCTTGCACGGCGTCGCGCGCCAGGGTGGTGTTGGTGGCGATCACGCCTTCGATGGCGTGCTTTTGCAGCGCGTCGGCAATGGCCTGCACCTGCGCTTCGTCCAGGTCGGGTGCGATCTTCAGGAACAGCGGCACGCGCCGGGCGTGCTCGTCGGCCAGCTCGGCCTGGCGCGACTTCAGGGCCGCGAGCAGGACGTCCAGCGCGGCCTCGCTCTGCAGGTCGCGCAGGTTCTTGGTGTTGGGGCTGGAGATGTTGACCGTGACGTAGTCGGCGTGCGGGTACACGCCGGCCAGGCCGATCAAATAGTCGTCCGTCGCGCGCTCGATCGGCGTCACCGCGTTCTTGCCGATGTTCAGGCCAAGAATCATGCGCTGACCCGCGCCAGTCGTGCGCGAGGCGCTATGAAATCGGGACTTCTCGACGTTGGCCACGAAGGCCTGCAGGCCCTCGTTGTTGAAGCCCATGCGGTTGATCAGCGCCTCGCGCGCCGGCAGGCGGAACATGCGCGGGCGCGGGTTGCCCGGCTGCGCCAGCGGGGTGACGGTGCCCACTTCGACAAAGCCGAAGCCCATGGCCGCCAGGCCGTCGATGGCGCGCGCGTTCTTGTCCAGCCCGGCGGCCAGGCCCACGCGGTTGGGCAGCGCCAGGCCGGCCAGCGTGACGGGATCGTGAACGCGCGCGTTGCACCAGGCCCATTGCAGGGGCGTGCCGGCCCCGCGCGCCAGCATGTCGATGGTGTGCTCGTGCGCCGTTTCGGGGTCGAGGCTGAACAGAAAGGGCCGCGCGAGGCCGTAGGGAACGAGTGCCATCGGATAATTCTTGCTGGTCGGATCAAACAGGAAATTGTCGCAAATGACGCAGGACGAATTGAAAGCCATGGTGGGGCGCGCGGCGCTGGACTACGTGGAGGCCGGCCAGATCGTGGGCGTGGGCACGGGCTCCACGGTCAATCATTTCATCGACGCGCTGGCCGGCATCAAGGACCGCATCCCCGGCGCCGTGTCCTCGTCCGAGGCGTCCACCGCGCGCCTGGCGCGGCACGGCATCGCCGTGTTCGACTGCAATGCGGTGGGCGAGCTGGCGGTCTACATCGACGGCGCCGACGAGATCGACGGCGCGGGCTGCATGATCAAGGGCGGCGGCGCGGCACTGACGCGCGAGAAGATCGTGGCCGCGCAGGCGCGCCGCTTTGTCTGCATCGCCGACGCCAGCAAGCGGGTGCCGGTGCTGGGGCGCTTTCCGCTGCCGGTGGAGGTGATCCCGATGGCGGCGCAGCGCATCGTGCGGCAGTTCGCCGCGCTGGGCGGGCAGGCCACGCTGCGGCTGCAGGATGGCGCACCGCTGGTGACCGACAACGGCCAGCACATCCTGGACGTGCGCGGCCTCGCGATCGCCGACCCGCTGGGCTTCGAGAGCGCGGTCAACCAGTGGCCCGGCGTGGTCACGGTGGGGGTGTTCGCGCATCAGCGGGCCAGTGTTTGCCTGCTGGGCACCGCAGATGGGGTGCAGACCCTGCGCTTCACGCCATCAGCAGGCGAATGACCCAGTAGAGGCCGATCAGCGTCTGCACCGCGAAGGCGGTGAAGCGCAGGCTCACGGCGCGCGCCGAGGTCGAGACCAGGTGGATGACGGACTGCACCAGCCGGGCCGCCAGCAGCGCCAGCGCGAGCGGGTCGGTGACGGCGGCGTGACCGGCCACCACGGCCAGCAGCAACAGCCCGCCGAAGATCGGCAGGCCCTCCAGGCAGTTGGCGTGCGCCCGCGCCAGCCGCTGCATGAAGGGCGACAGCCGCGAGTTGCCGGGATCGAAGCCGTTGGCCGGCACGCGGCCCGTCACCACCAGGCGGGTGCGCAGCACCTCCATCAACACCAGCAAGAGCAGCGTCCAGGCGATGAAGCCCAGCAGGGCCAGCAGGGAGGGCGACATGGGGGAGTCTCCTGAGGTGGCGCGGGGCCGGTGGCCCGAAGGCTAGCGCCGGGCGAGCGTGACGGCAAGCGTGACGTTTGCTTGCGATTGGCACGCGCGCTTCATCGGCCGGAAACGGCATCCCTCTACCGTCGGCACTGGCACGCGCGGACGTGCCGCACGGAAACAACAATCAGGAGACACATCATGCGAACGATCAACGAGGGACCTGGCCCGTTGCCGGCCGGGCGTTTGGCGGCGTGCACGGCCGGTGCGCTGCTGCTGGCGCTGGGGCTGGGCGCCTGCGGCGGCGGCTCGGACGACACGCCGGCGCCACCGCCCGCGCCCGCGCCGTCACCCGCGCCGGCCCCGGCGCCCGCACCAACTCCCGCCGGCCCCGACCTGGCCACCCGCAGCAGCGCGGCAGCGGCCACGGCGCAAGGCAGTGCCAACGCCTGCGCGCCGATCCAGCCCTTCTATTGGGAAGTCGGTGACGTGGACGGGCGCCTGGCCTCGGGCTCGGTGCCGGCGGCCGGCGGCGCGCCCGTCTACACCGGCTCGACGGTGATGGCCATCGCCTCGGCCTCCAAGTGGCTGTACGGCGCCTACGTGGTGCAGTGGCGCCAGGGGCAGCTGACGGACAGCGACGTCAAGTTCCTCACCTTTCGCAGCGGCTACACCAGCTTCTCGCGCTGCCTGCCGGGGCAGACGGTGGATGCCTGCGAGGCCTATCAGAACAACGGCGTGTATTCGCCCCGCACCGACGGCTATTTCTCGTACGGCGGCGGCCACATGGAAAAGCATGCCAGCCTAATCGGGCTGGGGCCGGCCGACAACGCGGGCCTGGCCGCGGCGCTGCAGGGGCAGCTGGGCAGCGACATCGCGCTGACCTACACTCAGCCGCAGCTGGCCGGCGGCGTGGCCACCAGCGCCGACAACTACGCGCTCTTCCTGCGCAAGATCCTGTCGGGGCAGCTGCTGATGAAGGCGGCGCTGGGCACGCACGCGGTGTGCACCAACCCCGCCACCTGCACGCAGGCGCTGAACGCGCCGGTGCCGTCCAGCGAGAGCTATCACTACTCGATCGGCCACTGGGTGGAGGACGACCCGGTCAACGGCGACGGCGCCTTCAGCAGCGCCGGGGCCTTCGGCTTTTACCCCTGGATCGACGCCAGCAAGAGCTGGTACGGCATCGTGGCGCGCAAGGACGGCAGCCGCATCGCCGACCCGAACAACCCCGACGCGGCGGGGCACGGCTTCGATTCGCTGCAGTGCGGGCGACTGATCCGCGCCGCGTGGATGGATGGCGTGGCGCGCTGAGCCTGCCGGCGCGGGCGATCAGCCTTCGCCCGAGCCGCGCCGCATGGCATCCTGCTGCTCGTGCATGCGCGCGCACTGCGGGTGGCTGCCCATGCCGGGTTTGCTGCACTCGGTCTGCATGCAGTAGCCCCTGGCGACGAAGCTCTTGTCCGCGCACAGCTCGCGCGGCGGGGCGGGGCGCGGGGCCAGCACCGGCGCCGGGGCCGGGGGCTCGGGTGCTTGCTGGGCCATCACCGGTGCCGGCGGCGGCGTGGGCTCGGGGCTGGCCTTGGCTGGGCGCCGACGTGCCGCGGGCTTGGCGGC
Source organism: Burkholderiales bacterium (assembly GCA_017307865.1). Lineage (GTDB taxonomy): Bacteria > Pseudomonadota > Gammaproteobacteria > Burkholderiales > Burkholderiaceae_C > Ottowia > Ottowia pentelensis. The sequence continues at coordinate 43,089 of JAFKGE010000019.1, forward strand.
GGGGGCCGCGTCGGCAACCGGGGTGGCACTGGCGGCGGGCTGGGCGGCTGGCGATTGCAACGGCTCCAGGTCGGCAGCCGCTTGCGCCAGGGCGGCGGATTCGGGGGCGGGCACCAGCGCCGCAGTCGGTGCAGGGGGTGCGGCTTGCGCTGCGGCCAGTGCGGGCGGCGGCGCGACGGGCGCGGGGGCGTCGGCGCGCGTGCCCCACGGCCCCAGCGCCAGGACGAGCCCGGCCAGCACGACGACCCCCACCACCGTGCCCAGCAGCATGCGCCGGCGGCGCGGCGCCTCGGGCTGGGCCTTGGGGCGACGCTTGCGCCGGCGCTTGGGGGCTTCCAGGGCGGCGGGCTCGGTCGCGGCGCTCAAGGGCACCATCTGGTGCGCGCACTTGAGGCAGAACTTGGCGGAGTCGCGATTTTCAGCGCCGCACTGGGGGCAGATCCGGGACATGCGTGCAGGGGGCGGCGAGGGTGGCGATGAGGGGCGCGTCAATGAATTGCTTCAAAGTGTAAAGCTTTTGTGGCTTGACGCAAGGCGGGCACGAAAACCGGCGTGCGGACCCCAAGGACTCGCGGATACTCGCGTCCCATCATGACCGCCCCCAAGACCGAATCCCTCGATCGCGTGCAACGCGGCCTGCGCCAGCTCGGCCCGGGCCTGATCACCGGCGCGGCGGACGACGACCCCAGCGGCATCGCCACCTACTCGCAGGCCGGCGCGCAGTACGGGCTGAACATGCTGTGGACGGTGGTGCTGGCGTTGCCGCTGATGGTGGCCATCCAGATGGTGAGCGCGCGCATCGGCTACGTCACCGGCCGCGGCCTGTCGGAGAACATGCGCGACGCCTACCCGCGCTGGGTGGTGCACGTGTGCGTGGGCCTGCTGGTGATGGCCAACACGCTCAACCTGTCGGCCGACATTGCCGCCATGGGCGAGGCGCTGCGCCTGCTGGTGGGCGGCTCGGCGCACATCTACGCGGTCACCTTCGGGCTGCTATGCCTGGTGCTGCAGGTGTTCCTGCCCTACGAGCGCTACGTGCGCTGGCTCAAGTGGCTCACGCTGTCGCTGTTCGCCTACGTGGCGGTGGTGCTCACCCTGCACATCGACTGGCTGGCGGTGGGGCGGGCCGTGGTGTGGCCGCAGCTGACGGTCGGGCGCGAGGTGTTCCTGGTCATCGTGGCGGTGCTGGGCACCACCATCAGCCCCTATCTGTTCTTCTGGCAGGCCAGCCAGGAGGTGGAGGACAAGAAGCCCGGCGTGCACAGCGCCGAGGAGGTGCGCTTTCACCTGCGGCGCATCCGCACCGACACGGTGATCGGCATGGGCTTCTCGGAACTGGTGGCGTTCTGCATCATCCTCAGCACCGCCGCCACGCTGTACGCCGCCGGCGTGCGCGACGTCGAGACCGCCGCGCAGGCGGCCGAGGCACTGCGGCCGGTGGCGGGCGACTTCGCCTTTTTGGTGTTCGGCCTGGGCATCATCGGCACCGGCATGCTGGCGGTACCGGTGCTGGCAGGCTCGGCCGCCTACGCGGTGGCGGGCGCCGCGGGCTGGCACGGCAGCCTGTCGCAGACGCTGCGCCGGGGCGAGGGGCGGGGTTTTTACAGCGTGATCGCGGCGTCCACCGTGGGCGGCGTGATCCTGTGCTTCACGCCCACCACCGCCATCGAGGAGCTGTTCTGGTCGGCCGTCATCAACGGCGTGGTGGCCGTGCCCATCATGGCGGTGCTGATGCGCCTGGCCAGCCGCCCCGACGTGATGGGCGAGCACGTCATCGGCCGGCGCGTGCGCTGGCTGGGCTGGCTGGCCACCGTGTGCATGGCGCTGCCGGTGATCGGGCTGGCGCTGACCTGGAAGTCCTGAGCAGGCTCAAACGGGCACGCCCGGCGGCGCCTGCAGGCGCGCGATCAGGGCGTGCTCGGCCGGGCCATCGACCGGAATCCACACGCGCAGCGGGTTGCCGGGCGCGACCTGGATGGCCTGGCCCTCGGCGTTTTTCATGGTCGTGAGTTGCACGGTGCGGTTGCCGGCCGGGTGGATGATCTCGATCCAGTCGCCAACGGCAAAGCGGTTCTTGGTTTCGACCTCGGCCCAGCCGCCGGCCACGGCCTTGACCTCGCCCACGAACTGGCTGCGCGTGGCCACCGAGTGGCCGGTTTCGTAGTTCTGGTAATTCTGGGCCGGGCGCCGCTCCAGAAAGCCGCTGGTGTAGCCGCGGTTGGCCAGGCCTTCTAGCTCGGTGATCAGGTTCGGGTTGAAGGGGCGGCCGGCCACCGCGTCGTCGATGGCGCGGCGGTACACCTGCGCGGTGCGCGCCACGTAATACTGGCTCTTGGTGCGGCCCTCGATCTTGAGCGAATCGACACCGATTTTCGCCAGCTTCTCGACCAGCTCGACCGCACGCAAGTCCTTGCTGTTCATGATGTAGGTGCCGTGCTCGTCTTCCATGATGGGCATCAGCTGGCCGGGGCGGCCTTCTTCCTCGATCAGGTAGACCTTGTCGGCGGCGGGGTGACGCGCGGGCCGCGCGGCGCCGGCTTCGTCGGCACGCTCCTGCTCGGCGCCGAATGAGAAGCCGGCGAGTTGCTCGCCGCGCGCCAGCGCCTCGCCGGTGTTGGGGTCGACGTCGGCATCCTGCGTCCTGTAGTTCCAGCGGCAGGCGTTGGTGCAGGTGCCCTGGTTGGGGTCGCGCCGGTTGAAGTAGCCCGACAGCAGGCAGCGGCCCGAATAGGCGATGCAGAGGGCCCCGTGCACGAACACCTCCAGCTCCATGTCGGGGCATTCGTTGCGGATCTGCTCGACCTCGGCCAGGCTCAACTCGCGCGACAGGATGATGCGCGCCACGCCCACGCGCTGCCAGAACTTCACCGCCGCCCAGTTGGTGGTGTTGGCCTGCACCGACAGGTGAATCGGGATGTGCGGCCACTTCTCGCGCACCTGCATGATCAGGCCCGCGTCGGCCATGATCAGGGCGTCGGGCGCCAGCTCGATCACCGGCTGCAGGTCGCGCAGGTAGGTGCGCAGCTTGTCGTTGTGGGCCAGCAGGTTGCTGGTGACGAAGAATTTCTTGCCGCGCGCGTGCGCCTCGGCAATGCCTTGCTGCAGCTGCTCCAGGCGAAATTCGTTGTTGCGCGCGCGCAGGGAGTAGCGCGGCTGGCCGGCGTACACGGCATCGGCGCCGAAGTCGTAGGCGGCGCGCATCTTGTCCAGGCTGCCCGCGGGCAGCAGCAGTTCGGGGGCTTTCATGGGGCGGCATTTTCGCCGGTTTCGCCGCGCCCGCAGCGCGCCGCCGGGGCCTTGGTGGCATCGGCCGGCTTCTTCAACGCTGCACAATCGGTAGCTGGTGGCGCAGGGTGGGGGCGGGCTGAAAGCCCATTTTGCTTGTAGCGGCATGGCGCGGGGTGATCCGCGCGGGCGGCCGCCAAGGCTGCCACAATCGGCGCACAATGCCCCAAAACCCACTGCGATCGACGAAGGAAAAGGAGAACCCCATGGCGACGTCCCGTTCGGCCCGCGCTTTTGCCAACACCCGCAAGACTTTCAAGACCGCCTCCGGCAAGACCGGGCAGTTCTACTCGCTGCCGGCACTGGCACGCGAGTTTCCCAACGTCAAGCGGCTGCCGCATTCGATCCGCATCGTGCTGGAGTCGGTGCTGCGCCACTGCGACGGCAAGAAGATCACGCGCGAGCACGTCGAGCAGCTGGCCAACTGGCAGCCGAACGCCGCACGCACCGAAGAAATCCCCTTCACCGTGGCACGCGTGCTGCTGCAGGACTTCACCGGCGTACCGCTGCTGGTGGACCTGGCCGCCATGCGTGCGGCGGCGCGCCAGGTGGGCAAGGACCCGGCCAAGGTCGAGCCGCTGGTGCCGGTCGACCTGGTGGTCGACCACTCGGTGATGGTGGACTACTACGGCGTCAAGAACGCGCTGCAGCAGAACATGAAGCTGGAGTTTCAGCGCAACCATGAGCGCTACCAGTTCATGAAGTGGGGCATGCAGGCCTTCGACACCTTCCGCGTGGTGCCGCCGGGCTTCGGCATCTGCCACCAGGTCAACCTGGAATACCTGACCAAGGGCGTGCACAAGACGGCGGACGGCCTGTACTACCCCGACTCGCTGGTGGGCACCGACAGCCACACCACCATGATCAACGGCGTGGGCGTGGTGGGCTGGGGCGTGGGCGGCATCGAGGCCGAGGCCGCCATGCTGGGCCAGCCGATGTACTTCTTGACGCCGGATGTGGTGGGCTTCGAGCTCAAGGGCCAGCTGCGCGAGGGCTGCACCGCCACCGACCTGGTGCTGACGGTGACCGAGATCCTGCGCCAGCACAAGGTGGTGGGCAAGTTCGTCGAATACTTCGGCGAAGGCACGGCGTCCCTGTCGGTGCCCGACCGCGCCACCATCGGCAACATGTCGCCCGAGTACGGCGCCACCATGGGCCTGTTTCCGGTCGACGAGCGCACCATCGAATACTTCGAGGGCACGGGCCGCACCAAGGCCGAGCGCGAGGTGTTCGAGGCCTACTTCCGCGCCCAGGGCCTGTTCGGCGCCGCGCGCGCGGGCGATGTCGACTATTCGCAGGTCATCACGCTGGACCTGGGCGACGTCACGCCCAGCATCGCCGGCCCGCGCCGCCCGCAGGATCGCATCGAGCTGGGCCGCGCGGCCGAGCGCTTCCAGGCGCTGTTCACCACGCCGATGGAGCAGGGCGGCTTCAGCCGGCCGGCGCAGGCGCTGGACGAGCGGGTGCAACTGCACGCCGGTGATGCGGGGCCGGACGCCGTCGAAACCGATGCGGTGGCCAACGGCGCGCGCAACGTGGCCGAAATGGCCTACAACAAGCCGGTCGGGCAGATGCACGCGATGCACAACCGCGACCACGACTACTCCATCGGCAACGGTGACGTGCTGATCGCCGCCATCACCAGCTGCACCAACACCAGCAACCCCAGCGTGATGCTGGCCGCCGGCCTGCTGGCCAAGAAGGCGGTGGAGGCGGGCCTGAAGGTGTCGCGCCACATCAAGACCTCGCTGGCGCCGGGCTCGCGCATCGTCACCGAGTACCTGACCGAAACCGGCCTGCTGCCCTATCTGGAAAAGCTGGGCTTCGACGTCGCCGCCTACGGCTGCACCACCTGCATCGGCAACGCGGGCGACCTGGCGCCCGAGATCAACCAGGCCATCCTGGATCACGAACTGGTGTGCGCCTCCGTGCTGTCGGGCAACCGCAATTTCGAGGCGCGCATCCACCCCAACCTGAAGGCCAACTTTTTGATGAGCCCGCCGCTGGTGGTGGCCTACGCCATTGCCGGCAGCGTGCGCGTCGACCTGATGACTCAGCCCGTGGGCAAGGGCAAGCGCGGCAAGGACGTCTACCTGGGCGACATCTGGCCCACCAGCTCCGAGGTGCAGAAGCTGCTGAAGTACGCCATGAAGGGCAAGGCCTTCCGCGAGAACTACGCCAAGATCGCCACCGAGCCGGGCAAGCTGTGGCAGGCCATCCCCGGCGTGACGGGGCAGGTCTACGACTGGCCGACCAGCACCTACATTGCCGAGCCGCCGTTCTTCGAGGACTTCACGCGCAACAAGGGCAAGACCGACGCCGGCGCGACGGGTGCGGGCGAGCGCTTCTCGGTGCGCGGCGCGCGCATCATGGCGCTGTTCGGCGACTCGGTGACGACCGACCACATCTCGCCGGCCGGCCGCATCAAGGACAGCTCGCCCGCCGGCCAGTGGCTGCAGGCGCACGGCGTGCAAAAGCAGGACTTCAACAGCTACGGCTCGCGCCGCGGCCAGCACGAGGTGATGATGCGCGGCACCTTCGCCAACGTGCGCATCAAGAACCTGATGATCCCGCCCAAGGCGGACGGCAGCCGCGAGGAGGGCGGCCTGACGCTGGCCCAGCCCTCGGGCCAGAAGAAATACATCTTCGACGCTGCCATGGACTACATGAGCGCCGGCACGCCGACCGTGATCTTCGCCGGCGAGGAATACGGCACCGGCTCCAGCCGCGACTGGGCCGCCAAGGGCACCCAGCTGCTGGGCATCAAGGCCGTGGTGGCGCGCAGCTTCGAGCGCATCCACCGCAGCAACCTGGTCGGCATGGGCGTGCTGCCGCTGCAGTTCAAGAGCGGCGAGTCGTGGGACAGCCTGGGCCTGAAGGGCGACGAAGTGGTGGATGTCGAACTGCCGGCCGAACTCAAGCCCCAGGGCGAGGCGCGCCTGCGCATCCAGCGCGCCGACGGCTCGCGCCAGGAAGCCAAGCTGACGCTGCGCATCGACACCCCGATCGAGGTCGACTACTTCCGCGCCGGCGGCATCCTGCCCTACGTGCTGGAGCAGTTGCTGGCGTAAGGCCCGGCCTGGGTCCGGCGCGGGAGGGAGCGGGTCTTGAGCGCAGCACCGCAACTGCTGGTGGCCGGCGGCGGCATCGGCGCCATGGCCGCCGCCTGCGCCGTGGCGCGCGCCGGCTGGCAGGTGCGGGTGTTCGAGCGCACGCCGGTGTTCACCGAGGTGGGCGCCGGGCTGCAGCTGGGCCCCAATGTCACGCGCATCCTGCACGCCTGGGGCCAGCAGGACGCCTTGCGCGCGGTGGCGGCCTACCCGCGGCGCTTGGTGGTGCGCAACGCCGAATCGGGCGCCGAGCTGGGCGAACTGCCGCTGGGCGAGCGTGCGCTGCAGCGCTATGGTGCACCCTATGTCACGGTGCACCGCGCCGACCTGCATGCCCTGCTGCACGCCCTGGCCCAGACGGCGGGCGAGGTGCAGATCCGCCTGGGCCAGACCCTGACCCACTTTCAGGACGACGGCGCCGCCGTGCGGGTGCGCACGGGCGGCGCCGGCGAGGTCGAGGGCGATGCGCTGCTGGGCGCCGACGGCCTGCTGAGTGCCGTGCGCCAGCAGCTGCTGGCCGACGGCCCGCCGCAGCCGGTGGGCGACCTGGCCTACCGCGCCATGCTGCGCATGGACGCGCTGCCCACCGCCTGGCACGCCAACGAGGTCACGGTGTGGATGGGCACCGACCTGCACCTGGTGCATTACCCGGTGCGCGCCGGCGCGGCCCTGAATGTGGTGGCCATCGTGCGCCACGCTGCCCCCCGGGTGCCGGCCGCGCACGACGACGACGCCGTGCCGTCGGGCGAGCTGGCGCACATGCTGGGCAGCCTGGGCGTCATCTGCGCGCCGCTGCGCGAGCTGGTCGACGCCGCCGCGCCGGCCAGCCTGAATGCGCAGACCTGGCGCCGCTGGGTGCTGGCGGCGCGCGCGCCGGTCGGCAGCGCACCCGAGATGGCGCGCGGGCGCGTGGCGCTGCTGGGCGATGCGGCCCACCCCATGCGCCCCTACATGGCGCAGGGCGCCGGCATGGCGATCGAGGACGCGGCCGAGCTGGCGCAGTCGCTGGCCATGACGGCGGTGGACGTGCCCACCCGCCTGCGCCGCTACGCGCAGGCGCGCTGGCAGCGCGTGGCGCGCGTGCAGGCGCGCTCCATGCGAAACGGCGAGATCTTTCATGCCCGCGGGCTGGTGCGGATGGGGCGCGACGCTTCGATCCGCCTGCTGGGCGAGCGCGTGCTGGACGTGCCCTGGCTGTATTCGCGCTGAGCGGTGCGGCCTGGGGGGGAGGGCCCAAAGGCAACGCTGAACCAGTCCTCGCGCGCGTCGCATCCCTGGGCTCGGGCGGTCTGCGGCGTTGAAAATCCTCGCGATACCGCCCGGTATCGCTGCGGTTTTCGCCTTGCAGCCCATCCCGATCCAGGGTGCGCCACATCGCGCCGACTTGTTCAGCGTCGCCTAAACTCGACTCATGAGTACCGCCGCATCCGCCAAGCCCGCCGTCTTCGTCGCACGCCGCATCTTTCCCGAGGTGATCGAGAAACTGTCCGCCCAGCTGGACGTCAGCCACAACCAGGCCGACGAGCGCCTGTCACCCGAGGAGCTGATCGCCCGCCTGCAGGGCAAGCAGGGCGTCTTCACCACCGGCAGCGAACGCATCGACGCCCGCCTGCTGGCCGCCTGCCCGGGGCTGCGCATCTGCGCCAACATGGCCGTGGGCTACAACAACTTCGACGTCCCCGCCATGACGACCGCCGGCGTGCTGGCCACCAACGCGCCGGACGTGCTGACCGAGACCACCGCCGACGGCGGCTTCGCCCTGCTGATGGCCGCCGCGCGCCGCGTCACCGAGGGCGAGCACTACCTGCGCGCCGGCCGGTGGCAGCGCTGGTCCTACGACATGCTGGTGGGCCAGGACGTGCATGGCGCCACCCTGGGCATCTTCGGCATGGGCCGCATCGGCCAGGCCATTGCCCGGCGCGGCGCGCTGGGCTTCGGCATGAAGGTGCTCTATCACAACCGCACGCGCCTGCCGGCCGATGAAGAAGCGGCCGTGCGGGCCGAATACGTGGCCAAGGACGAACTGCTGCGCCGCGCCGACCACGTGATGGTGGTGCTGCCCCTGACGCCCGAGACGCGGCACTACGTCGGCGCGGCCGAACTCGCGCTGATGAAGCCCAGCGCCACCCTGGTCAACATCGGCCGCGGCGGCGTGGTCGACGACGCCGCGCTGGCCGCCGCCCTGCGCGAAGGGCGCATCGCGGCCGCCGGGCTGGACGTGTTCGAGGGCGAACCCCAGGTGCATCCCGAACTGCTGGCCTGCAGCAACGTGGCACTCACCCCGCACATCGCCAGCGCCAGCCTGCCCACCCGCCTGGCCATGGCCCACCTGGCGGCCGACAACCTGATCGGCTACCTGCTGCACGGCCAGGCGCAGACGCCGATCAACCCTGAGGTGATGGCGTGACGCCCAAGCGTCGGTTGCTCTTGAAACAGTAGCTACCGGCGCTTGTTGGGAAAGCGCCAGAGGCCGATTCGTCTATGAATTGGCTTCGCGCCGCAGCGCCGGAAACAAGATCACGTCGCGGATGCTGGCGCTGTCGGTCAGCAGCATCATCAGGCGGTCGATGCCGACACCGCAGCCGCCGGTGGGCGGCATGCCGTATTCGAGTGCGCGCACGAAATCCTGGTCGTAGAACATCGCCTCCTCGTCGCCCGCGTCCTTGGCGCTGGCCTGCTGCTGAAAGCGCGCGGCCTGGTCCTCGGCGTCGTTCAGCTCGCTGAAGCCGTTGGCCATCTCGCGGCCAGTGATGTACAGCTCGAAGCGCTCGGTCACCTCGGGGCGTGTGTCGTTGGCGCGCGCCAGCGGGCTGATCTCGGTCGGGTGCTCCATGATGAAGGTGGGCTGCCAGAGCTTTTCCTCCACCACCTCCTCGAAGTACAGCACCTGCAGGCTGGCCAGGCTGCGGCGGCCGAGCTTGTCCTTGGCTTCCGACAGGCCGAGCTTTTTCAAGCGCTCGATCAGCGCCGCCGCATCGTCCACGCCGGCGCCGATGTCGGTGTGCGCGCCGATGGCCTCGCGAATGGTCAGGCGCGCGAAGGGCTGCGACAGATCGACCGGCTTGCCCTGATAGGTCAGCTGCAGCGTGCCCGCGGCCTTGAGCGCCGCGTCGCGCAGCAGGCGCTCGGTGAAGTCCATCAGGTCCTGGTAGTTCCAGTACGCGGCGTAGAACTCCATCATCGTGAACTCGGGGTTGTGCCGCACGCTGATGCCTTCGTTGCGAAAGCTGCGGTTGATCTCGAACACGCGCTCGAAGCCGCCGACGATCAGGCGTTTCAGGTACAGCTCGGGCGCGATGCGCAGGAACATGTCCTGGTCCAGCGCGTTGTGGTGCGTGACGAAGGGCTTGGCGTTGGCGCCGCCCGGAATGGGGTGCAGCATGGGGGTTTCGACCTCCATGAAGCCGGCCTCGGTCATGAAGGCGCGCATGGCGGCCAGCGTCTGGCTGCGCAGGGCGAAGCGCGCGCGCGCCGTCTCGTCCATGATCAGATCGACGTAGCGCTGGCGGTATTTCAGCTCCTGGTCCTGCATGCCGTGGAACTTGTCGGGCAGTGGGCGCAGGCTCTTGGTCAGCAGACGCACCGAGGTGGCATGGATCGACAGCTCGCCGGTCTTGGTCTTGAACACGTGGCCCTCGGCGGCCACGATGTCGCCCAGGTCCCAGTGCTTGAAGGCGGCGTAGGCGTCCTCGCCCACGTCGTCACGCACCACGTAGATCTGGATGCGCCCGGTGGCGTCCTGCAGCGTGGCGAAGCTGGCCTTGCCCATCACGCGCTTGAGCATCATGCGCCCGGCCACGCTCACGATGCTTTTCTTGCCGGCGGCCAGGTCGGCCTCGAATGCTTCTTTTTCAGTAGTATCGTGCGCTTGATGGATGGCCTCTGCGCGGTCTTTTGGCTTGAAATCGTTGGGAAAGGCGACGGCCCCGCCCGCCGCCTGCGCCGCGCGCAAGGCCTTGAGCTTGTCGCGCCGCTCGGCGACCAGCTTGTTGTCGTCTTGATCGGGGGCGGTCACGGCAGCGGGGGCGGAGGCTTGGTTCATGAGGTTGCGGTGAGGGCGGGGCGCCGCGAGGATCGTCGCGGCGAAGCGCCCGAGTGGGAGGCCCGAAATGGGTCAGCCGGGTATTTTAATGAGTGGCTTGGCGCGAGCTTGCGGCCACGGCCAAGCTGCCGGCCACCGCGTGGAGGAGCGCCCGGCCAAAGCGCCTCGGTGACGCGAATTCGAGGTCATTTTGGCCTGTAGCGGTTATGGATCGAGCGCCACCAGCTATCAAAAATATAGTTTACGGCGATGGCGGGCCGGAGCCGATGCCCGCGCGCTCCAGCAGGTCGGCCACCAGTTCGAGCCGCAGCAGGGGGCTGTCAATGCCCAGCAGGCGCTGGCGGGCGGCGGTGGGCAGGGGCAGCCGCTCGCACCAGCGGTTGGCCACCCAGCCGCAGTCGTCGAAGCGCTCGTCGTCGTCCGACGCGGGCGCGCCGGCGGCCTGCAGGTGCGCGCGCGGATCGGCCAGCAGCCGGCGCAGGGCCTCGGCCACGGGGTGCAGGTCGTCCGGTACGGCCATGGGCGTGTCGCGCGCCAGCAGGCTCACGTCGGCCACCCACAGGCCGTGCTTGAGCAGGCTCGACCGCTCGATGCGAAAGCCATCGCCGCCCACGCATTCGATCAACAGCAGGCCGGGCCGGGGCTGCTCCAGGCGCCGGATGTGCGCCAGCGTGCCGATGGGGGCCAGCTGCTCGGGCGGCGTGCCGGCCGCGCGCACTTCGCGCCCCTGGGCCAGCGCCACGACGCCGAAGGGCGCGCCGGCGCGCTGGCACCGGCCCACCATGTCGAGGTAGCGCGGCTCGAACACCTGCAGCGGCAGCACGCCGTCCGGAAACAGCACGGTGTCGAGCGGAAACAGGGGCAGGGCGGTCAAGGTGAGGGCGGTCATGAAGGGAAGCCGGCGTGGTGATGGGGCGCGGGTGAGGCCGCTATCATCCTACGCATGTTCCAACCCGATCCGTGGTCCGCACCCGCATGCTGTTCGAGATCCTGACCTTCCTGGTCGAAGTGGCCGTCACCCTGGTCGGCGCGGCCTGCCTGCTGCGGCTGGCCACGCGCTGGCGCCGCATGTCGTTTGCCAACCCGGTCGGGCGCTTCGTGCAGGCCCTGTCGGACTGGCTGGTGCTGCCGCTGCAGCGCCTGCTGCCGGCCGGGGGGCGCCTGGACGTGGCCAGCCTGCTGGCGGTGTGGCTGCTCAAGCTGGTGCAGTACGCCATGCTGATGAGCCTGCTGGCCAGCCAGCGCTGGAGCGTACTGCCGGTGCTGGCGCTGCTGGGGGTGGCCAAGCTGGCGGTGTCGGTGGGCACGGCCATCGTCATCGTCGCGGCCGTGATGTCGTGGATGCAGAACCGTACCCTGCTGACCGACGTGCTGGAGCGCCTGGCCGAACCCATGCTGGCGCCGCTGCGCCGCGTGATCCCGCTGGTCGGCGGCATCGATCTGTCGCCCTTGGCAGCCGTGGTGGCGCTGCAGGTGCTGGGCATCGTCATCGGCTCGCTGCAGGCAGGGCTGCTGGGCAATGCGGTGATGATGGGGGCGGCGTGACTTTGCGTGCGCGCCGGCGGGTCGCGAGTTACTCCACCGCATCCGCCGGCTGGCGCTGCAGCATGGCCAGGATGCTGGCGACCTTGTCGCGCAGTTCGCGCCGGTCGCAGATGAAGTCGACCGCGCCCTTGTCCTGCAGGAACTCGGCGCGCTGAAAGCCTTCGGGCAGCTTCACGCGCACGGTGTTCTCGATCACGCGCGGGCCGGCAAAGCCGATCAGGGCCTTGGGCTCAGCAATGACCACGTCGCCCACGAAGGCGAAGCCGGCCGAGACGCCGCCCATGGTGGGGTCGGTCAGCACGCTGATGTAGGGCAGGCCCTTCTTGGCCAGGCGGGTGAGGGCGGCGTTGGTCTTGGCCATCTGCATCAGGCTCATCAGGCCCTCCTGCATGCGCGCGCCGCCGGTGGCGGTAAAGCAGATGAAGGGCACCTTCTGCTCGATGGCGGTGTGCACGCCGCGCGCAAAGCGCTCGCCCACCACGCTGCCCATGGAGCCGCCCATGAAGTCGAACTCGAAGGCGGCGGCCACCACGCTGATGCTCTTGACGGCACCGCCCATCACCACCAGCGCGTCGGTCTCGCCGGTGTTTTCCATTGCTTCCTTGATGCGCTCGGGGTACTTGCGGCTGTCCTTGAACTTGAGCGCGTCGACCGGCACCACCTCTTGCCCGATCTCGTAGCGGCCTTCGCCGTCGAGAAAGACGTTCAGCCGCTCGCGCGCGCCGATGCGGTGGTGGTGGCCGCAGTGCGGGCAGACGTTCTGGTTCTGCTCCAGGTCGGTCTTGTACAGCACCGTGTCGCACTCGGGGCACTTGATCCACAGGCCCTCGGGCATCTGCCGGCGCTCGGCGGCGTCGCTGGGTTGGATCTTGGGGGGCAGCAGTTTTTCAAGCCAGCTCATGTTGGGTTCCTTTGGGGGTGGCGCGCTCAGGCGTCGAGGGCGGCGCGGATCGGGCGCAAAAAGTCGGCGGCGGCGGCGGCCACGCGCTCGTGCGGCTGCTGCTCGATCTGCTGGATCAGCCGGCTGCCGATGACCACGGCGTCGGCGACCCGGCCGATGGCGCGGGCGGTCTCGGCATCGCGGATGCCGAAACCCACGCCGACGGGGATGTGCACGTGCTGGCGAATGCGCGGCAGCATGGCCTCGACCTCGGCCGTGTTGAGCGCGCCCGAGCCGGTGACGCCCTTGAGCGACACGTAGTACACGTAGCCGCTGGCCACCTGGGCCACCTGTTGCATGCGCGCGTCGGTGGAGGTGGGGGCCAGCAGAAAGATCAGGTCCATGCCCGCGGCCTTGAGCGCGGCGGAGAACTCGGCGCATTCCTCGGGCGGATAGTCCACCACCAGCACGCCGTCCACGCCCACGGCGGCCGCATCGCGCACGAAGGCGCCTTCGCCATGCTGCTGCTCGTAGCGCTCGATCGGGTTGGCGTAGCCCATCAGCACCACGGGGGTGGTCTGATCCTTGGCGCGAAAGGCCTTGACCATGGCCAGCACCTGCGCCAGGCCGATGCCCAGCGCCAGCGCACGGTCGCCCGCCTTCTGGATCACGGGGCCGTCGGCGCTGGGGTCGGAGAAGGGCACGCCCAGCTCGATCACGTCGGCGCCGGCGGCCACCATGCCGTGCATCAGCGCGGGCGTGATGTCGGCATAGGGAAAGCCGGCGGTGACGTAGGGCACCAGCGCCTTGCGGCCCTGGGCCTTGAGGGTGTCGAAGGTGGCGGTGATGCGGCTCATGCCTTGGCCCCCTTCACCACGTGGCCGCGCATCGAGGGGCGGTCGTAGAAGTCGGCACCCTGAAGGTCGGCCACGGTGCCGATGTCCTTGTCGCCCCGGCCCGACAGGCACACCAGGATGGACTGGTCGGGCCGCATGGTGGGCGCCAGCTTGAGCGCGTGGGCAAAGGCGTGGCTGGATTCGAGCGCGGGGATGATGCCCTCGACCCGGCACAGGTGATGAAAGGCGGCCAGCGCCTCGGCATCGGTCGCGCCCACGTATTCGGCGCGGCCGCTGTCCTTGAGCCAGGCGTGCTCGGGGCCGACGCCGGGGTAGTCCAGGCCGGCGCTGATGCTGTGCGTTTCGGTGATCTGGCCGTTGGCGTCCTGCAGGATGTAGGTGCGGTTGCCGTGCAGCACGCCGGGGCTGCCGCGCTCCAGGCTGGCCGAATGGTGGCCAGAGTCCAAGCCTTCGCCCGCGGCCTCGACGCCGATCAGACGCACCTGCTCGTGCGGGATGTAGGGGTAGAAGATGCCCATGGCGTTGCTGCCGCCGCCCACGCAGGCCAGCACCGCGTCGGGCTGCTGGCCGGCCAGCTCGGGCATCTGCGTCAGGCATTCGGTGCCGATCACGCTCTGGAAGTCGCGCACCATCATGGGGTAAGGGTGCGGGCCGGCCACGGTGCCGATGATGTAGAAGGTGTTGTCCACGTTGGCCACCCAGTCGCGCATGGCCTCGTTCAGCGCATCCTTCAAGGTCTTGCTGCCGCTGTCGACCGGGGCCACGGTGGCGCCCAGCAGCTTCATGCGGTAGACGTTGGGGCTTTGGCGCTTGATGTCCTCGCTGCCCATGTAGACCACGCATTCCAGCCCGTAGCGCGCGCAGATGGTGGCGGTGGCCACGCCGTGCTGGCCGGCGCCGGTCTCGGCAATGATGCGCGGCTTGCCCATGCGCTTGGCCAGCATGGCCTGGCCGATCACGTTATTGATCTTGTGCGCGCCGGTGTGATTGAGGTCCTCGCGCTTGAGGTAGATCTGCGCGCCCCCCAGTTCGCGGCTGGTACGCGCGGCGTGGTAGATGGGCGAGGGGCGGCCGACGTAATGCGCCAGCTCGTACCTGAATTCACTCAGGAAGTCCGGGTCGTGCTGGTATTTGGCGTAGGCGTCTTTCAGCTCGTTGATGGCGTAGGTGAGCGTCTCGCTCACGAAGCTGCCGCCGTAGCGGCCGAAGTGCCCGCTGGCGTCGGGCTGGTGATAGTCGATCATGGGGTGTTCAATCCGGCAAAGTGCGCATCGTTCGCGCGCACGGCGGCGACGAAACGCATGATTTTTTCGGCGTCCTTGATGCCCTTGAGCGTGCTGCCCCCAGGGCCATCGGCTTCGACGCCGGACGAGACGTCAACCGCGAGCGAATGCCCGCGGCCGCGCAGCGCCGCAAGACCTGCGCTCACGTTTGCAGGTGTGAGCCCACCAGACAAGACGAGGTGAGCGGGAACGTTTGGTGGCAGGCGTGACCAATCGAATGTCTTTCCGCCGCCGCCGTAGCCATCGACCTGGGCATCCAGCAAGATGGCCTGGGCGGCGCTGTAATCGTGGGCAAATTTTAACAAGTCGAAGCCGCTGGCGGCGTCGGCCGGCATGCGCGCCGCGCGCCAGAAGGGGCAATGGGCGCGCTGCGCGGCCGCGGCGCACGCTTGGGGCGTTTCATCACCATGAAATTGCAGGATGGCCGGCGTCAGCAGGGCGGCGGCAACTTCTATTTCTATAGCGCTCGCATTGACGAAGAGCAGCACCGGCGTCACCAGCGGCGGCAGGCGCCGCGCCAATTCGGCCGCCCGCTGCGGCGTGACGTGGCGCGGACTCTTGGCGTAGAGCACGAAGCCCACCGCGTCGACACCGGCAGCTACGGCGGCATCCACGTCCTGCTCGCGCGTCAGGCCGCAGATCTTGATGCGGGTGCGGGGACCGGCACGTGTGGCCGCGCCGCCGCCGGGCCGTCCCAAGGCGGTGCGAGCCCCCTCGGGGGGCAGCGAACCACGCGCAGCGGGGAGCGTGGGGGCTTGATTCTTCATGGCAGCCAATCATAGGCTGCGGTGCGCGTCGGCAGGCCCCAGTGCTCGGCATAGACCGGCCCGCGAAAGTACAGGCCATCGGGCGCAAAAGTGGGTGCCGCGGCGTTGCGGTCGCGCGCCTGCAGAACTTCGCCCAGCCAGTCGGGCGGGTGCAGGCCCTGGCCGACCTGGATCAGGCAGCCCATGATGTTGCGGATCATGTGGTGCAGGAAGGCGTTGGCCTCGAAATCGAAGCGCCAGTAGGCGCCGCGCTGCTCGATGGCGATGGGGGCGAGCTGCTTGACGGGCGACAGCGCCTGGCACAGGCTGGCGCGAAAGGAGCTGAAGTCGTGCTCACCTTCGAGATGGGCCGCCGCCGCGCGCATCGCCGCGCCGTCGAGCGGGCGAAAGCTCCAGCCCACGCGCGCGGCGTCCAGGCTGGGGCGCACCGGGGACTGCAGGACGATGTAGGTGTAGCGGCGGGCGAGGGCGCTGGCGCGGGCATGGAACGCGTCGGGCACCGCTTGCGCCCACTGCACGGCGATGTCGGGCGGCAGGTAGCGGTTGGTGCCGCGCACCCACGAGAACGGCGCGCGCTGCAGCGTGGTGTCGAAGTGCACCACCTGCATCAGGCCGTGCACGCCGGCGTCGGTGCGACCGGCGCACAGGGTGTGCAGGGGCTGGGTGGCGAATTGCAGCAGGGCGCGCTCCAGCCGGTCCTGCACGGTCTGGCCGGACGGCTGACTTTGCCAGCCGTGGTAGCGGGTGCCGGCAAAGCTGAGCCCCAGGGCGATTCGGGTCATGGGCGGATTGTGGCGCGCCAGGCCCCACTAAAAACCCTCACCAAAAAAACCGGCGCCTCGCGGGCGCCGGCTGGCGTAAGGCCTGTGGGGTCCGGAGCCTGCGGATCAGAGCTCCGTCAGAAAGCGCTCGGCGCGCACCTTGAGCGCGCCCGTGGCCTCGGCCACGACCTCGGATGCCAGGGTGCGGGCACCGTCGATGTCGCCGATGGCACGGAACTCCTGCGCCAGCGACAGCTTGGTGGACAGCGGGTTGTCGTCGGCATCATCGGGCTGCTCGGTCTTGATGTCGCCCGAGCGCGAGTCGGGGTCGACGGACAGCGCATCCATGTCGAACTCGATCATGCCGGAGTTGGATTTTGGCAAGGCAGCCGAGGGCGCGGCCGCCAGCGCGGGCGCCGGCGCGGACGTGGCGGCCAATTCGGACGGCGGGGCAAAGTCCATGCCCAGGTCCAGGTCAACGAACTCGCTGTCGGCCTTGACCGGAGCGGGTGTGTCCAGAGCCTGGCGGGCCGACGTCGGCACGCTGTCGGCCGCAGCGGCCACGGTGCCGACGGCGGCGCCCGTGGCCGCCGTCACGGCCGCAGCACCCAGCCCAGCGGGCGTGCTGTGCTTGGGCGCGGCCTGGCGCACCGATTCGCCCAGGTCGAGGTTCAGGTCGAGTGGCGGGCGGCCGGTGGACGTGGCTTCATCCTTGTCTTTGCCCAGAATGACCTGTGCCGTCTGCGGCTCGGTGTCGGCGCCGAACTGGCGACGGGCGCTGGCCGGCGCCACCTTGGGCACCGGCATGCCGCCGGGCTTGTACAAGGGGTTGTTGGGGTCCAACTCGGCACCCAGGCTGGCAATGGCCTGCCAGTCGGGGCCGTCGCCCTGCGTGAGCGTATGGGCCTCGGTGGCAAGCGCCTCGAGCGCGCGGGCATCGCGGCGCTTGGCATAGATTTCGGCCAGCTTGCGGTGCACCGAGATGCGGCCGGGGTGGGTGAGCAGGGCTTCCTTGAGGATTTCCTCGGCCTGCATGTCGCGGCCGTAGGCCAGGTAGACGTCGGCCTCGGCCACCGGGTCCACGTCGCCCGCGGCGTCGAGCTGACTGGGCGAATAAGCCATGGACGAGGAGCCGCCGCTGGCACGCTCCTTGGTGTCGACCTGCTGGCCGCCGCTGCCGCCGAAGAACGAGTCGGGCTGCAGGCGGCTTTCGATGAATTCGCTGTCGCGTGCGGCGTCCTTTTGCTTGCGCTGGCGGGCGCGGTAGATGCCCAGGCCGGCCAGCAGCGCGATCAGGCCGGCGCCTGCCACGGGCAGCAGGGGGTTGTCCGTCAGGCCGTCGAGGAAGGAGGGCTCGGCCGCCGGGGCCGGCGTGGGTGCGGCAACCGTGGGCGCGGGTGCGGGGGCGGCGGTGGCGGCGGTGGCCGATGCCGCGTCTGCGGGCGCCGATGCCGTCGCGGCCGGCGCCTCGGCCGTGGCAGCCGCGCTGGCGTCGGGCGCCGGCGCTGCGGCGCTGGTCTCGGTAGTGCTTGCCGCAGCAGCCGTCGCGGCGGAGGCGGCCGTCGCAGCTGCCGTGGCGGCGGCACCGGCGGCCAGAGGAACGTTCGCGCCCGGGGTCTCGCTGCTGGCGGCCGCTGCCGCGGGTGTTGGGGCGGGAGCGCTTGTCGCGGGAGCGCTGGCCGTGCTGGTCAGGTCTTTGAGCGCGCTGATGTTGCGCTTGAGCTCGGCTTCGCGGTCGGCCTGTTCTTGCGCCTGGCGCGAGAGCGCCGCGGTGGTTTCGGCCCCACCCGGCGCGCCGCCCTTGCTGATCTTCAGTTGGTCGGGGGTGGGGGCGGGTGCCTTGCGGTCGCTCACCTGCGCCTGCACGCTGCCGCTGGCCGTCTGGCCGCCGCTGGCCTCATTGGGTTGCGCCGGCGCCGCCTTGGCCACGGCGTGGCGATAGGCCTGAAAGTCCTTGCTTTGCGCCACCACGGCCCTGCGCGCGGCTTGGCGCGGGGTGGCCCGGGCTTGCTCGGCGCTGGGCATTTGCAGCACGGCGCCGGCCTTGATGAGGTTGACGTTGCCGCGGATGAAGGCGTCGGGGTTGGCCTGCAGCAGGGCGACCATCATCTGGTCGAGCGACACGCCGTCGATGGCGTGGGCGCCGGCAATGCGCGAGAGGGTGTCGCCCCGCTGGACGGTGATCTGCTCGCCGCCGGCCGCGCTTGCCGTGCGCTCGGGTCGGGGTGCGGCCCTGGGCGCGGGCGTGGCGCTGGGACGTGGCGTGGTCTGTTCGGCGACGGCGGGACGTGCGGGCGCCGGGGCCTGGGGCTGGGTTGCCACCACCGCGGGCAAGGCCTCGCGGCCCGGCGGATCGAGCAGCAGGGTGTAGTCGCGCACGACGCGGCCATTGGCCCAACTGGCCTCGATGACGACGCCGACATAGGGCTCGTTGATCGGCCGGCTGCCGATGATGCGCAAATAGGCCTGGCCGTTGGCGCGGCGCTGCAGCGTGACACGCGCACCGGCCAGCGCTGGGCTGTATTCCACGCCGGCGGCGCGGAACGCCTGCGGCGTGCCTACGCTGGCCTGCAGGGTGGAGGCTTCTTCGGACGAAATCTGCGGAATTTCGACGTCGGCCCGCAGGGGCTCGCCGAGTGCCGAACGCACCGAGACGGCGCCCAGGGCGAGCGCCTGGGCATCCAGGCTGACACCCAGAAGGGCCAGTGCGACGGCCGAGGCCAGAGCGGCTTTTCGGATGAGTGGCTGACGCGCGGCGGCGGCCAGCTCGGGCAATCCCTCATGGCTCTGGACGATGGTCTTGTGCATGGCTTTTGAGTGTGGGGCAGGGGCGTCCTGCCAATACCGACTTGGAAATCGACGTTAACATCAACGTATTGGACTGACAAGCTGAGACGCCTGTTAAGTCCTGACACATGTACAAAGTTTGGCCGCATGTGCGGCCAATGTTGTCTGCTCACAACGACCCAGTCTGCTGGGCCGAAAGACGCTCAGCGCTCCAGCAGGATGCGCAGCATGCGGCGCAGCGGTTCGGCCGCGCCCCACAGCAGCTGGTCGCCCACGGTGAAGGCACCCAGGTACTCGGGGCCCATGGCCAGCTTGCGGATGCGGCCGACCGGGATGCTCATGGTGCCGGTCACGGCCACCGGCGTCAAATCCTTGAGCGTGGCTTCCTTGGTGTTGGGCACCACCTTCACCCAATCGTTGTCGGCCGCGATCATGGCCTCGATGTCGGCCACCGGCACGTCCTTCTTGAGCTTGAAGGTCAGCGCCTGGCTGTGGCAGCGCATGGCGCCCACGCGCACGCAAAAACCATCGACCGGAATCGCCGGCGTGCCGAAGCCTTCGCCCTGGCCCATGATCTTGTTGGTTTCGGCCATGCCCTTCCACTCTTCCTTGGACATGCCGTCGCCCAGGTCCTTGTCGATCCAGGGAATCAGGCTGCCACCCAGCGGCACGCCGAAGTTGGCGGTCTCGGTGGCCGACAGGGCGCGTTGCTTGCCGATCACCTTGCGGTCGATCTCCAGGATGGCGCTCTTGGGATCATCGAGCAGGTTCGCCACCTCGGCGTTCAGCGTGCCGTACTGCGTCAGCAGTTCGCGCATGTGCTGCGCGCCACCGCCGCTGGCCGCCTGGTAGGTCTGCGTGTTCATCCATTCGACCAGGCCGGCCTTGTAGAGTGCGCCCACGCCCATCAGCATGCAGCTGACGGTGCAGTTGCCGCCGATCCAGTTGTTGCCGCCCTTGGCCAGCGCGTTCTGGATGACCGGCATGTTGACCGGATCGAGAATGATGACCGCGTCGTCCTTCATGCGCAGCGCGCTGGCGGCGTCGATCCAGTGGCCCTTCCAGCCGGCGGCGCGCAGCTTGGGGAACACCTCGTTGGTGTAGTCGCCGCCCTGGCAGGTGACGATGATGTCGCAGCGCGCCAGTTGCCGGATGTCGTGCGCGTCCGCCAGCTTCTTTTCGTTCTTGGCCATCGCGGGTGCCGCGCCGCCGGCGTTGGAGGTGGAGAAGAACAGGGGCTCGATCAAGTCGAAGTCCTTTTCCTCCTGCATGCGATCCATGAGGACGGAGCCGACCATGCCGCGCCAGCCGACCAAACCAACCAAACTGCTCATTTTCTAGCCCTTTACAAGTGAAAAACCGGTCAACGGCCACACTGCTCGCCCGGCTCGTCTGGCCAGGAAGGGCGCACGACGAGCCAGGGCTGGATCAGCCGGTCGTCTTTTTGGTGATGATTGCGCACGCCGCCACGCCAGCCGAGGCGGCGGCGGTGTTCTGGAGGAACGATTCGGCGGCGAACATGGGGCGATATTGTACCGGAGTCCGGCCCTGCGCCGCTGGTTTTGGGGCGCCTGGCCGCCATCCTCGGCTACAGTTGCCGCTTGCCCTGCGAGCCCCTCATGCCCTCCACCTTGCTGATGCCCAAGAGTCGCCTCGAAGCCCTGTCCGACGGCGTCTACGCCGTGGCCTTGACGCTGCTGGCGCTCGACCTCAAGCTCGTGGCCTTGCCCGAGGCCAGCAACGCAAGCCTGGGCGCCGAGCTGGAAAACCTGCTGCCCAAGGCGCTGATCTGGCTGCTGGCCTTCTGGGTGACGGCGCTGTTCTGGCTGGCGCAAAGCCGCGCGCTGCGCCAGTACGACGAGCTGGACAAGCCGGCCATGACGATCGAGCTGACGCAACTGGCCCTGATCACCCTGCTGCCCTTTACCTGCAGCCTGATGGCCGAGCACGGCGACCTGGGCACGGCGGCGCTGGTCTACAGCTTGCACCTGACCCTGTTGGCCGTGCTGTCCTGGCTGCGCATGGCGCGGCTGCTGCGCACGCCCGCGTTGCGCAGCGCCGACGGCTTCGACGAGCCGGCCGCGCGGTGGCAGCTGCAGCGCGCCGGGGTGGTGGTGCTGTGCGCGCTGCTGACCGTGGCGCTGGCCTGGTGGCTGCCGGCCTGGAACATGCTGGCCATGCTCGGCATCGCGCTGCATCGGCGCGCCCGCGCCATGCACGGGGCCGCCCGGGCATAGCGCCGCGCGCCGCGGGGCTTTGGGGTCAGCCCAGCGCCTTCAGCACCGCATCGCCCATCTGCACCGTGCCGACCCGGGTCGTGCCTGCGCTGTGGATGTCGGGCGTGCGCAGGCCTTGCGCCAGCACCTTCTTGACGGCGGCCTCGATGCGATCTGCTGCCTCGGGCTGATTAAGCGAAAAGCGCAGCATCATCGCCGCGCTCAGGATGGTGGCCAGCGGGTTGGCCACGCCCTGGCCCGCGATGTCGGGCGCGCTGCCGTGGCTGGGCTCGTACAGGCCCTGTTTTTTGTCGTTCAGGCTGGCGCTGGGCAGCATGCCGATGGAGCCGGTGAGCATCGAGGCCTCGTCGCTCAGGATGTCGCCGAACATGTTGCCGGTGACGATGACGTCGAAGGCCTTGGGCGCCTTCACCAGCTGCATGGCGGCGTTGTCCACGTACATGTGCTGCAGCTCGACGTCGGGGTAGTCCCTGTGCGTCTCGATCACCACGTCCTTCCAGAACTGGAAGGTTTCCAGCACGTTGGCTTTGTCGACGCTGGTGACCTTCTTGCCGCGCTTGCGCGCGGCCTCGAAGGCCACGCGGGCGATGCGCTCGATCTCGGGGCGCGTGTAGCGCATGGTGTCGAAGGCCTCGTCGGCGCCGGGGAAGTGGCCATCGGCGGCGCTGCGACGGCCGCGCGGCTGACCGAAGTAGATGTCGCCCGTCAGCTCGCGGATGATGAGGATGTCCAGCCCGGCCACCAGCTCGGGCTTGAGGCTGGATGCGCCCACCAGCTGCTCGTAGCAGATGGCGGGACGGAAGTTGGCGAACAGGCCCAGGTGTTTGCGCAGGCCCAGGATGGCCTGTTCGGGGCGCAGCGGGCGGTCGAGCGTGTCGTACTTCCAGTCGCCCACGGCGCCGAACAGGATGGCGTCGGCTTGCTTGGCGAGCTTCAGCGTGGACTCGGGCAGGGGGTGGCCCGCGGCCTCGTAGGCGGCGCCGCCGACCGGAGCGGTTTCCAGCTCGAACTTCAAGTTCAGGGCCTTGAGGACCTTGACGGCCTCGGCGACGATTTCGGGGCCGATGCCGTCACCCGGGAGAACTGCAATTTTCATGACTCAGATACTATTTTATTAATAGCAGCTTGCGCTTGCTGCAAGCCGGCTGGAAGCTGATTTTGCTTGAAACCCTGGGCGCGCCACCACGCGCCGCTTCAACCCAGGGTGCCGAAGGTGTGGGCCAGCCAGGGCTTGGCGGCCAGGCGGCGCGCCTCGAAGCTCTTGATCTCGTCCTGGTGACGCAGCGTGAGGCCGATGTCGTCCAGGCCGCCCAGCAGGCAGAACTTGCGAAATGGCTGCACGTCGAACGCGATTTCGGCGCCATCGGGCTGGACGACGACCTGGCGCTGCAGGTCGACCGTGAGCTGGTAGCCGACAAAGGCCTGCACCTCATCGAACAAGCGGGCGATGACCGAGTCGGGCAGCACGATGGGCAGCAGACCGTTCTTGAAGCAGTTGTTGAAGAAGATGTCGGCAAAGCTGGGCGCCAGAATGGCGCGAAAGCCATACTGCTGCAGCGCCCACGGGGCGTGCTCGCGGCTGGAGCCGCAGCCGAAGTTCTTGCGCGCCAGCAGGATGGAGGCGCCCACATAGCGCGGCTGGTTGAGCACGAAGTCCGGATTGGGCTTGCGCGTGGCCGGGTCCATGCCCGGCTCGCCGTGGTCCAGGTAGCGCCATTCGTCGAACAGATTGGGGCCGAAGCCGGTCTTCTTGATCGACTTGAGGAACTGCTTGGGAATGATGGCGTCGGTGTCGACGTTCTCGCGGTCCAGCGGGGCCACCAGGCCCTTGTGCACGGTGAATTTGTCCATGGTGAAGTGATGCCTGGCTTATTTGTCGGCGGCGCGCTCGATGGCGCCGCCGGCCTTTTGCACGTCCTGGCCGACGCCCTTGACGGTGTTGCATCCGGCCAGCACGAAGGTCAGCGCGAGGGCGAGGAGGGTGGCGGTTTTGCTCATGGTTGGCTCCTTGGGTTGGGGGTCAGGCAAATTGGCGAATGTCGACGAAGTGGCCATGCACCGCCGCGGCGGCGGCCATGGCCGGGCTGACCAGGTGGGTGCGCCCGCCCGCGCCCTGGCGGCCCTCGAAGTTGCGGTTGCTGGTGGAGGCGCAGCGCTCGCCGGGCTCCAGTCGATCGGCGTTCATGGCCAGGCACATGCTGCAGCCGGGCTCGCGCCACTCGAAGCCGGCGGCGGTGAAGATCTTGTCCAGCCCCTCGGCCTCGGCCTGCTGCTTGACCAGGCCCGAGCCCGGCACCACCATCGCGAGCTTGACGTTGGGCGCCACCTTGCGCCCGATTTTCTTCAGCGTGGCGGCGGCCGCGCGCAGGTCTTCGATGCGGCTGTTGGTGCAGCTGCCGATGAAGACCTTGTCGATGTGGATGTCGCTCATGGCCTTGTTGGGCTGCAGGCCCATGTAGGTCAGCGCGCGCTCGATGGCGTGGCGCTTGCTGGCGTCCTTTTCCTTGTCGGGGTCGGGCACGCGGGCGTCGATGCCGACCACCATCTCGGGGCTGGTGCCCCAGCTGACCTGCGGCACGATGGCGCGGGCGTCCAGCTCGACCACGGCGTCGAACTTGGCGCCTTCGTCGCTGTGCAGCGTGCGCCAATCGGCCACGGCCTGGTCCCACTCGGGGCCGCCGACGAACTTGCCCGTGACCGGGTCGGTGCCGGGCGCCATGGCGCGGCCCTTGACGTAGTCGATGGTCTTGTCGTCGACCGCCACCAGGCCGGCGCGTGCGCCGGCCTCGATGGCCATGTTGCACACCGTCATGCGGCCTTCCATGCTGAGGGCGCGAATGGCGTCGCCGCCGAATTCGATGGTGTAGCCGGTGCCGCCGGCGGTGCCGATCTTGCCGATGATGGCCAGCACGATGTCCTTGGCGGTGATGCCTGGTGCCACCTGGCCGTTGACGCGGATCAGCATGTTCCTGGCCTTCTTGGCCAGCAGGGTCTGGGTGGCCAGCACGTGCTCGACCTCGCTGGTGCCGATGCCGTGCGCCAGCGCGCCAAAGGCGCCGTGCGTGCTGGTGTGGCTGTCGCCGCAGACGACGGTCATGCCCGGCAGGGTGGCGCCGTTTTCGGGGCCGATCACGTGCACGATGCCCTGGCGCTGGTTCAGGAATGGAAAGTACGCCGCCGCGCCCACGCTCTTGATGTTGGCGTCCAGCGTGGTCACCTGCTCCTTGCTGATCGGGTCTTCGATGCCGTCGTAGCCGCGCTCCCAGCCGGTGGTGGGCGTGTTGTGGTCGGCCGTGGCCACCACGCTGCTGGTGCGCCAGACCTTGCGGTGCGCCTGGCGCAGGCCCTCGAAGGCCTGCGGGCTGGTGACCTCGTGGACGAGGTGACGGTCGATGTAGAGGATGGCGGTGCCGTCGTCCTCGGTGTGGACGACGTGCTCGTCCCAGATCTTGTCGTACAGCGTGCGGGCGGACATGGTGCGGGGAACTTCCTTTGGGTGATTGAAATTTTAGGCCTTGCCTGCGGCCGTCAGGTGCTCGACCAGGGCGCGGGTGGTGACGGGCAGGCTGGCGAAGTCGCGCGCGACCAGGCTGATGCGGCGCCGCGCCCAGTCGTCCTGCAAGGGGATGCAGCGCAGCGGGCTGGCGCCGTGCACGAGCTCGAACGCGCGCTGCGGCATCACGCCCACGCCCAGGCCGTTGGCGATCATGCGGCACATGGCGTCCAGCCCGGTCACGCGAATGCGCAGGCGCACGCTGCGGCCCGCCTGCGCCGCCGCCTGGTGCATGGCCAGCGCGATCGAGCTGCCGGCGTGCAGGCCGACGTGGTCGTAGTCCAGCGTGTCTACAAAATGAATAGCTGCTCGCGCTTTGGGGACAAGGCCTGGCGGCGCAATCAATGCCAAACGGTCTTCGCGGTAGGGGCGCGCCTGCAGCGTGCTCACGCCGCTGCCGGTGTTGCAGATGCCCAGGTCGGCCGCACCTTCCAGCACGGCGCGCTCCACCTCGGAGGACAAATGCTCTTCCAGATCGATCTTGACCTGCGGGTGGCCGTGGACGAAGCGCCCCAGGTCTTCCGGCAGGAACTGCACGATGGCCGACATGCTGGCGTGCATGCGCACGTGGCCGCGCACGCCGCTGGCGTATTCGCTCAGCTCGCCGTGCAGCTTGTCCAGGCCATACAGCACGTTGCGGGCGTGGTGCAGCAGGCTTTGGCCCGCTGGCGTCAGCGTGACGCCACGCGCCTGGCGATAGAGCAGGGGCGTGCCCAGCGCGCCTTCGAGCTCGGCCACGCGCTTGCTGACGGCGGAAGCGGCAATGCTTTCGCGCTGCGCCGCCTGCGCGATGCTGCCCACCTCTGCCACGGCCACGAAGAGCTGCAGCGAGGTCATGTCCAATCGACGATCGGGTGAGCGGGCGAGGGCGGTCATGGCGCGCTGAGCGGTTCAGGCATCTTCAAACGAGTTGGCTGGTTGGATTATCAACCAATTTCTGGTTTTGACATCGCCAAACGAGATGCTTCGCGTCAAATCGCCAAGAGATCACCGAGTGTTGCAAGCTTGCGATTTGTCCCCGTGCCTTGTGGGCGGACTTGTGGAAAAGTGCCTGAACAAGCCGCGCAAGCCGCGCCCTGTCTGGCTTTGCGGGCGATGCCTCAATTTTGAGCAGCGGCTTTTCGGCTTGTCGCCATGCTCGCTCGCTGCGATGACGCCGTGATCGAACCGTTACCATCGGCGCCCCGAATGGATGGAGAAGCAGGCGTGTTGGCAACGGCCTTGTTGTGTTGGGTTTTGAGCGTCGGCGACGGTGATTCGCTCAAGGTGCGCTGCCCGCAGGCGCCGCACCAGCGCACGCTGCGGCTGCGCGTGGCCGAGATCGACGCGCCGGAGTTGCGCCAGGCGTTCGGGCGCAGGTCGCGGCAGGCGCTGGCCGCGTTGTGCCAGCGCCAGCGCGCCCAGGTGGAGATCCATGAGCAGGACGTCTACGGCCGCTCGGTGGCGCGCGTGCGCTGCCAGGGCGTGGACGTGGCCCAGGCCCAGGTGCGAGCCGGCATGGCGTGGGTGGCGCCGGGTTACGCACGCGGCGACGGTGATCTGCAAGCCCTGGAGCGCCAAGCCCGCCGGCAACGCACCGGCCTGTGGGCGCAGGCGCGGCCCACGCCCCCGTGGGTGTATCGCCACCGCCGCTCGCGCTGAGGGCCGCTTCAAGCCAGCATGGCGCGGTAGTAGTTGGGCAGGGCGAACAGCGCGCCGTGCACGTCGGCGTTGTAGTGCTGCAGCCGAGCGATGGCACGCTGGTCGATGCGCGCCTGCACGTCCGGCTTGGCCAGGCTGGCGGGGCGCAGCGCGTCGGACGCCACGGCCAGCCCCCAGTAGGCGCCGTACAGCGGGATGTACAGGCCGTAGGGGCTGACCTGCGCAAAGCGCTGGTGCAGGTGGCCCAGCAGCGTGCGCACCTGGGCCGGGTGAAACACGGGGCTGCCCAGGTGCAGCACCAGCGCCCCGCCGGGCGCCAGCGCCCGCTGCATGCGGGCCAGCGCCGCCGGCTCGTACAGCGCGCTGGCAGGGGTGTCCGGGTCGGTCAGGTCCATCAGGATCAGGTCGAACTGGCCGGGCGAGCGGTCCACATAGGCCATGCCGTCGCCGATCTCGATGCGCACGCGCGCATCGTCCAGCGCGCCGCGATGCACCGCGTGCAGTTCCTGGCGGGCCAGCTCGACGACCTGCGCGTCGAGTTCGGCAATCACCACCTCGCGCACGCTGGGGTGCTTGAGCAGCTCTTCGGCGGCGCCGCCATCGCCGCCGCCGATGATCAGGCAACGCTGCGGCGCGGGGTGGGCGATGGCGGCCGGGTGCACCAGCGCCTCGTGGTAGAAAAATTCTTCCTTCTCGGACGTCATGAAGCGGCCATCGAGCCGCAGCACGCGGCCGAAGCGGGGCGTTTGCAGCAGCTCCAGCGACTGATGCGGTGTGTTCTGGCGCTCCAGCACCGTGCCGCGCAGGCTGAAGGCCGCCGACGGCGTCAGGTTCTCGACGATCCAGCCTTCCTCCTCGGGCGCGGGCGAGGCCTGGGGCGACGTCGCGCCGATGTCGCCGCGCAGCAGGCGGTTGCGCACCACGCGCTGCGGCCGGTAGGCCTGCACGACGTTTTCCAGCAATTGGCTGGCCTTGGTGGAGTTGTCGGTGGAGAAATTGCACACGTACACGTCGAGCGTGACGTTGCCGGTCTCGGGCCAGGTGTGGATCGCCAGGTGCGATTCGGCCAGCAGCAGGGTGCCGGTCACGCCACCGGGCTGGCCTTGCCATTCTGGAAACTGCACCCAGCGGTCGTCCACGCGGGTCAGGCCAGCCGCCTCGGTCTGTGTGCGGCACAGCCGGGCAATGGCGTCGGGGTCGGTCATCAATTGCGGTGCGCATTGGCACGCATACAGATCAGCGGTCAGGTGCAAACCTTGCACGCCCTTCACCTCCTTGGAGCCCGGCCGAGCGGGTGGTCCGATCGCGTCCGGTGTTGTGAGACAAAGCGTTTGATTGTAGGAGGTGCGCAGCGCACGGCCAGCGAACGCACTACATGGCGGACGGGGCCACGAAAAAGCCGCCGCGGGCAGTGGCCCGGGGCGGCTGAAAACCAAGCGTTTGCCGCAGCAAGCGCTTCGGCGTCGATCAGGCGGGAACGCCCTTGGCGACCTCGGCGTATTCCTCGATCTGGTCGAAGTTCATGTAGCGGTAGACGCTGGCCTTGTCCGCGTCGATCACGCCCATTTCCTTGAGGTATTCCTCACGCGTGGGCAGCTTGCCGATGCGCGAGGCAATGGCGGCGAGCTCGGCCGAGCCCAGGAACACGTTGGTGTTCTTGCCCAGGCGGTTGGGGAAGTTGCGGGTGGACGTGGAGATCACGGTGGCACCTTCACGCACCTGCGCCTGGTTGCCCATGCACAGCGAGCAGCCGGGCATTTCGGTGCGCGCGCCTGAAGTTCCGAAGGCAGCGTAGTGGCCTTCCTTGATGAGCTCGTTCTGGTCCATCTTGGTGGGCGGGGCCACCCACAGCTTGACGGGGATGTCGCGCTGGCCGCCCAGCAGCTTGGCCGCGGCGCGGAAGTGGCCGATGTTGGTCATGCACGAGCCGATGAAGGCCTCGTCGATGGGGGTGCCGGCGACTTCGGACAGGAACTTGGCGTCGTCCGGGTCGTTGGGGCAGCAGACGATGGGCTCCTTGATCTCGTTCATGTCGATCTCGATCACGGCGGCGTACTCGGCGTCCTTGTCGGCCTCCAGCAGATCGGGCTTGGCCAGCCAGGCCTCGACCTTCTCGATGCGGCGCGCCAGGGTCTTGGCATCCTGATAGCCGTCGGCGATCATGTTCTTCATCAGAACGATGTTGGACTGCAGGTATTCCTTGATCGGCTCGGGGTTGAGCTTGATCGTGCAGCCGGCGGCCGAGCGCTCGGCCGAGGCGTCGGACAGCTCGAACGCCTGCTCCACCTTCAGATCCGGCAGGCCCTCGATTTCGAGGATCTTGCCCGAGAAGACGTTGATCTTGCCGGCCTTGGCCACGGTCAGCAGGCCGGCCTTGATGCCGTACAGCGGAATGGCGTGCACCAGGTCGCGCAGGGTCACGCCGGGTTGCAGCGTTCCACGGAAACGCACCAGCACGGATTCGGGCATGTCCAGCGGCATCACGCCCGTGGCGGCGCCGAAGGCCACCAGGCCAGAGCCTGCGGGGAAGCTGATGCCGATCGGGAAGCGCGTGTGCGAGTCACCGCCCGTGCCCACGGTGTCGGGCAGAAGCAGGCGGTTGAGCCAGCTGTGGATCACGCCGTCGCCCGGGCGCAGGGCCACGCCGCCGCGGTTGCTGATGAAGGCCGGCAGCTCGCGGTGCGTCTTCACGTCCACGGGCTTCGGATACGCGGCGGTGTGGCAGAAGGACTGCATCACCATGTCGGCGGAAAAGCCCAGGCAGGCCAGGTCTTTCAGCTCGTCGCGCGTCATGGGGCCGGTGGTGTCCTGGCTGCCCACGGTGGTCATCTTGGGCTCGCAGTAGGTGCCGGGGCGAATGCCCTGGCCTTCGGGCAGGCCACAGGCGCGGCCGACCATCTTCTGCGCCAGGGTGAAGCCGGCCTTGGATTCGGCGGGCGCCTGCGGCAGGCGGAAGGCGGTGGAGGCGGCCAGGCCCAGGAACTCACGCGCCTTGGCGGTCAGCGCGCGGCCGATGATCAGGTTGATGCGGCCGCCGGCCTGCACTTCGTCCAGCAGCACGTCGCTCTTGAGCGCGAAGTCGGCTATTTTTGCGCCGGCCTTCTCGATCCTGCCCGCGTAGGGGTAGATGTCGAGCACGTCGCCCATCTCCATCTTGCTCACATCGACCTCGATCGGCAGCGAGCCGGAGTCTTCCTGCGTGTTGAAGAAGATGGGGGCGATCTTGCCGCCGAGCGTGACGCCGCCAAAGCGCTTGTTGGGCACGAAGGGGATGTCCTGGCCCGTGGCCCAGATGACCGAGTTGGTGGCCGACTTGCGGCTGGAGCCCGTGCCCACCACGTCGCCCACGTAGGCGACGACGTGGCCCTTTTTCTTCAAGTCCTCGATGAACTGCATGGGGCCGCGCACGCCGTCCTTCTCGGGCTTGAAGGCCGCGTCCGGGCGGGTGTTCTTCAGCATCGCCAGGTAGTGCATGGGGATGTCGGGGCGCGTGGTGGCGTCGGGCGCGGGCGACAGGTCGTCGGTGTTCGTCTCGCCGGGCACCTTGAACACGGTGACGGTGATTTTTTCGTCGACCTTGGGGCGGCTGGTGAACCACTCGGCATCAGCCCAGCTTTGCATCACTTCCTTCGCCTTGGCATTGCCGGCCTTGGCCTTGGTGGCCACGTCGTTGAAGAAGTCGAACATCAGCAGCGTCTTCTTCAGCGCCTCGGCGGCCACGCCGGCGACTTCGGTGTCGTCCAGCAGCTCGATCAGCGGGTGCACGTTGTAGCCGCCCACCATGGTGCCCAGCAGCTCGGTGGCCTTGGCCTTGGAGATCAGGCCGACCTGGATGTCGCCATGGGCCACGGCGGCCAGGAAGGAGGCCTTGACCTTGGCGGCATCGTCCACGCCCGGGGGCACGCGGTGGGTCAGCAAGTCCAGCAGGAACTCGGCCTCGCCCCGAGCTTCGGGATTCTGTGGGTTCTTGATCAGCTCGATCACGTCGGCCACCTGCTTGGCATCCAGGGGCAGGGGCGGGATGCCCAGGGCGGCGCGTTCGGCGGCGTGGGCACGGTAGGCTTGCAACATGAGTGGATCCTGAAAAAAGGCAAACGAGAGCAGCGTCCCGCCACAGTTAGCGGGAACGGTACCGGGGAAAAAATCGTCAGGGCTTGGGCGCGTCGAACAGCGCGGGCTGGGGATGCGACTCGAGTTGCGCCGCGACGGCCTGCTGGGCCGGCGACACGCAAGCATCGGCCACGCGCTGGCCCAGCTTCTGGTTCATCAGCATCGACTTGTTGCCCAGTTGCAGCCACAGGGCGCCGGCGCGGTTGTCTTCCATGCGCACGGCGCCGGTGCGGCTCTCGACCGGGTGCATGTAGTAGCGCTGCTTGCCCGAGCTGACATAGAAGAAACCGGGGTTCTTCTCGTCCGCCGTCACGGTCACGTGGGCGCCCAGTTCACAGGGGATGGTGCCGGTCTGGATGGTCTTGGCGATCGCCAGCTCGCCATCGGTCAGGCGCGAGCTCAGCGACTCGACGGGCGTATTCGTCTCGACCGCCTTGGCGGTCTTGGCCGGCACGCCCTTCTTGGTGACGGTCTTCTTGGCGTGTGCCTTTTTCGCTGGCGCCTTGTGGGTGGCAGCCGGCTTCTTGGACGCCGTGGGCGTCTGCGCCTGGACAGCGCCGACCGACAGGCCCAGGGCGGCGGCAACGAATGCAAGGGCGGGGAGTTTCATGCGGTGGTCGCTCTTGAAAGGATGGGAAATGGGGATCATGGCACGCAGGCGGTGTCAGAACCATGCGGCCGCTTGGGCGGGCAGGGTGCGTCCGGTCGCGTGCGCCCGTTGCAAGACCTGCCAAAACAGGCGATAGCTGGCCCGGTCGTGCAGCACGCCGCCGTGGTTGATGGGCGCCCAGTCGGCCTGGGCGGCCGCCAGCAGGATGGCGCTGGCCTGATCGATCTGCCGCTCGTCGGGTGCAAAGGCCTCGACGATGGGGCGGATCTGGTTGGGGTGGATGCTCCACATGCGCGTGTAGCCCAGCTCGCGCGCCGCCCGTTGCGCGGCGCGGCGCAGCGCCGCGGTGTCGTTGAACTCGGTGACCACGCCGTGCGAGGGCACCTTGCCCGATGCGTGGGCGGCCGAGGCGATTTCGAGCTTGGCGCGCAGCACCAGGGGATGCTTGAACTGCCCCTCGATGCCCATGCCGTCGGCGGGAATGGCGCCGGCGTGGGCTGACACGAAATCCATCAGACCGAAGCTGAGCGACTGCACGCGCGGATGCGCCGCGATGTCGAACGCGCGATGCACGGCCGCGGGCGATTCGATCAGTGCGTGCAGCGGCAGGCCGGGCGCGAAGTGGCGCAGCAGCGTGCGCTCGGCGTGCGCGACGTCGTCCACCGACTCCACCTTGGGGATCATGACGTGGCGCAGGCGATGGCCCGCCTGACCGGCGATCTGGGCCATGTCGGCCTCGAAGGCGGGGTGATCCACCGGATGCACCCGCACGCCCACGCGGGCTTCGGGCGCGGCCGCCAGCGCCAACTCGCTCACCAGCCGGGCGTGCGCGGCTTCGCCGCCCACGGGCGCGCCGTCCTCGCAGTCCAGCGTCACGTCGAACACGCAGGTGCCGAACTCGGCCGTCATCTCGGCCTGCAGTTGCAGGCTCTTGCGCATGCGCGACTCGACGCCGCTGTAGTGGTCGCACACCGGCAGCGCCACGGCGCCCGCCTGCGCGGTGCTGAGGACGTCACGGGGATGAGCGGGCATGATGGCCTTGGCGTGAGCAGCTGGGTTCGACTCAGAGCAGATGCTTCACGCCGTCCTTCTCGCCCTCGAGCTCGGCCAGGGTCTTGTCGATGCATTTCTGGCTGAAGGCGTCGATCGGCAGGCCTTCGACCACCTTGTATTCGCCGTTCTCGCAGGTGACGGGAAAGCCGAACACGGTGTCCTTGGGGATGCCATACCAGCCCTGCGACGGAATGCCCATGGTGACCCACTCGCCACCCGTGCCCAGCGCCCAGTCGTGCATGTGGTCGATGGCCGCGTTGGCGGCCGACGCGGCCGAGGACAGGCCGCGCGCCTCGATGATGGCGGCGCCGCGCTTGCCGACGGTGGGCAGGAACACGGTTTCGTTCCAGACCTGGTCGTCGATCAGGTCCTTGACGTTCTGGCCGCCGATGGTGGCGAAGCGGTAGTCGGCGTACATGGTGGGCGAGTGGTTGCCCCACACGCACAGCTTGCGGATGTCGGCCACGGCCTTGCCGGTCTTCTCGGCCACCTGGCTGAGCGCGCGGTTGTGGTCCAGGCGCAGCATGGCGGTGAAGTTCTTGGCCGGCAGGTCGGGCGCCGACTTCATGGCGATGTAGGCGTTGGTGTTGGCGGGGTTGCCCACCACCAGCACCTTGACGTTGCGGCTGGCGACCGCGTTCAGCGCCTTGCCTTGGGCGGTGAAGATCTGCGCGTTGGCGGCCAGCAGGTCGGCGCGCTCCATGCCCGGGCCACGCGGACGGGCGCCCACCAGCAGGGCGTAGTCGGTGTCCTTGAAGCCGGTCATCGGATCGCTGTGTGCCTCCATGCCCGCGAGCAGCGGAAAGGCGCAGTCCTGCAGTTCCATCATCACGCCCTTGAGCGCCTTCTGGGCCTTCTCGTCGGGGATCTCCAGCAGTTGCAGGATGACGGGCTGGTCCTTGCCCAGCATTTCGCCGGAGGCGATGCGAAACAGCAGGGCGTAGCCAATCTGACCTGCGGCGCCGGTGACGGCCACGCGAACGGGTTTCTTGCTCATGGAAGGTTCTCCAGACGGTTGCGATGAAAAAATTCTTGCTCGGTCAGCGCCCACGACGGCACTCGGGCCATTGAAATGCGCGATCCAGACAACCCACAAGTGTAGCGGTGAACGGGCCTCAAGGTCAATTGATCTTATGTCTTATATAAGATATGATTCTTGCGATCTCACACGGGCGTCGGCATGCCTGTTTACGGTGTCACCATGGCCACATCCTCCCATTCCTTCATGCCTGCGGACAGCGATGCGCACGACCCGCCGGGATTGGTGGCGGCGACTGGAGCGGCGCCCGCGTTCAGCCCGCTGTACCAGCAGATCAAGGCCCTGATCCTGAACGGGCTGCAGCAGGGCGAGTGGAAGCCGGGCGAGGTGATTCCCAGCGAGTTCGAACTGGCGGCGCGCTACAAGGTCAGCCAAGGCACGGTGCGCAAGGCGATCGACGAGTTGGCCGCCGGGCATCTGCTGGTGCGCCGCCAGGGGCGCGGCACTTTCGTGGCCACGCACGCCGAGCAGCAGGTGCAGTACCGCTTTCTGCGCCTGCACCCGGACCAGGGCGCGGCCGACGGCGAAGGGCCGGCGCAGCGCGACTTCGTCGACTGCCGGCGTGGCCGCGCGCCGGCGGACGTGGCGCGTGCCCTGGGCCTGCGCACGGGCGATCCGGTGTTGCAGTCGCGCCGGCTGCTGCGTTTCGGCGGCGTGCCCACGATCCTGGAAGACCTGTGGCTGCCCGGCGGGCCGTTCAAGGGCCTGACGGCCGAGCGCTTGATGGACTATCACGGCCCCATGTATGCGCTGTTCGAGTCCGAGTTCGGCGTGCGCATGGTGCGTGCCGACGAAAAAATCCGCGCCGTGGCACCCGACGCCGCCCAGGCACGGCTGCTGCAGGTGCCGCAGGCAACGCCCTTGCTGAGCGTCGAGCGCATCGCCTACACCTACAACGACGTGCCAATGGAACTGCGCCGCGGCCTGTATCGCACCGACACCCATCACTATCGCAACCAGCTCAACTGAGCCGGAGGCGGGCCGGTGTTCGGCGGGCATCGCGACACGCCAGAGACAGCAGGCCGCGATGTGGTTTGCTGCGTTGCAATAGAATTTGCGCACCTCATCGCCAGAAATTACAAGGCAGTTACACCATCGCACGAGGGCACCCCATGAGTGAAGTCTCCAAGCCGCGGCCGCAGTACCGCAACCTCAACCTCTTCCACGACATCCGCACCTACCGCCTGCCCTTGGCGGGCTGGGTGTCGATCCTGCACCGCGCCAGCGGCGCGCTGATGTTCGTGTTGTTGCCGTTTCTCATCTGGCTGTTCGACAAGTCGATTTCATCCGAAATCTCGTTCGGCGAACTCGGCGCGGCCTTCACGGCGGGCTTGTGGATTTTTCCGGGCTGGTTCATCAAGCTGGTGGTGTTGGCCCTGATCTGGGCCTACCTGCATCACCTGCTGGCCGGCGTGCGCCACCTGTACCTCGACGTCTCGCATCGCACCACCAAGGAATTCGGCCGCCATTCCGCTGCCTGGGTGCTGGTCGTGAGCATCGCGTTGACGCTGATCCTGGGCGCCAAGCTGTTTGGTTTGTACTGATTCGAAAGCGAGGAGCGCAACAATGTCTGCAACCTATGGCTACAAGCGCACCGTGGTGGGCGCGCACTACGGCTGGCGCGACTTTCTGGTGCAGCGCATCAGTGCCGCCCTGATGGCGGTCTTCACCCTGGTGGTGCTGCTGCAAGTGCTGTTCACCAAGGGGCCGATCGGCTACGACACCTGGTCCGCCATCTTTGCCGCGCAGTGGATGAAGGCGCTCACCTTCGCGGTGATCGTGGCCTTGCTGTGGCACGCCTGGATCGGCATGTGCAGCATCTGGTATGACTACGGCAAGCCGGCCGGGCTGCGCCTGCTGCTGCAGGCGCTCACCGTGATCTGGCTGGTGGCTTGCGGGGGCTGGGCCGTGCAGGTGCTCTGGCGTCTGTAAGGCGCCGCGCGCACACCACCACAAGCCCATCCCAAGAATTCATCCAATCAACGACCATGAGTTACACCAAGGAAAACACTGCCGTTCGCAAGTTCGACGTCGTCATCGTCGGGGCGGGCGGCTCGGGCATGCGCGCCTCGCTGCAACTGGCGCGCGCCGGCCTGAACGTCGCCGTCCTCTCCAAGGTCTTTCCCACGCGCTCGCACACCGTGGCCGCGCAGGGCGGCATCGGCGCCTCGCTGGGCAACATGAGCGAGGACAACTGGCACTTTCACTTCTACGACACCGTCAAGGGCGGCGACTGGCTGGGCGACCAGGACGTGATCGAGTTCATGTGCCGCGAGGCCCCGCACGTGGTGTATGACCTCGAGCACATGGGCATGCCCTTCGACCGCAACGCCGACGGCACCATCTACCAGCGCCCGTTCGGCGGCCACACCGCCAACTATGGCGAAAAACCCGTGCAGCGCGCCTGCGCGGCGGCCGACCGCACCGGCCACGCCATGCTGCACACGCTGTACCAGCAGAACGTGGCGTCCAACACCACTTTCTTTGTCGAGTGGATGGCGCTGGACCTGATTCGCGACGCCGACGGCGACGTGGTGGGCGTGACCGCACTTGAAATGGAAACCGGCGATGTCTACGCGCTGCACGCCAAGGCGGTGATGCTGGCCACCGGCGGCGCCGGGCGCATCTTTGCCGCCAGCACCAATGCCTACATCAACACCGGCGACGGCCTGGGCATGGCCGCGCGCGCCGGCATCCCGCTGCAGGACATGGAGTTCTGGCAGTTCCACCCCACCGGCGTGGCGGGGGCCGGCGTGCTGCTGACCGAAGGTTGCCGCGGCGAGGGCGCCATCCTGATCAACAGCGAGGGCGAGCGCTTCATGGAGCGCTACGCGCCGACCCTGAAGGACCTGGCGCCGCGCGACTTCGTCTCGCGCTCGATGGACCAGGAAATCAAAGAGGGGCGCGGCTGCGGCCCCAACAAGGACTACATCCTGCTCAAGCTCGACCACCTGGGCGCCGACACCATCCACAAGCGCCTGCCCTCGGTGTACGAGATCGGCCACAACTTCGCCAACGTCGACATCACCAAGGAGCCCATTCCGGTCGTGCCCACCATCCACTACCAGATGGGCGGCATTCCCACCAACATCCACGGCCAAGTCGTGGTGCAGGCCGGTGGCGACGACAACCACGTGGTCAACGGGCTGTACGCGGTGGGCGAGTGCTCCTGCGTGAGCGTGCACGGCGCCAACCGCCTGGGCACCAACTCGCTGCTGGACCTGCTGGTGTTCGGCAAGGCCGCGGGCGATCACATCGTCGAATTCAACAAGCACACGCCGCACCACA
Organism: Burkholderiales bacterium; assembly: GCA_017307865.1. Classification (GTDB taxonomy): domain Bacteria; phylum Pseudomonadota; class Gammaproteobacteria; order Burkholderiales; family Burkholderiaceae_C; genus Ottowia; species Ottowia pentelensis. The sequence goes on from JAFKGE010000019.1 coordinate 79,937, forward strand.
AGCCGCTGCCGGCCGATGCGCTGGACTTGACCCTGGCGCGCCTGAACCGGCTGGAAGAGGCCAGTGACGGCGAATACGCGCAAACCATCGCCAACGACATCCGCAGCACCATGCAGTCGCACGCCGGCGTGTTCCGCACCCAGGCCACCATGGACGAGGGCGTGGTCAAGGTGGCCGAGTTGCGCGAGCGCGTGAACAAGGTGGGCTTGAAGGACCACTCCAAGATTTTCAACACGGCGCGCGTCGAGGCCCTGGAAGTGGAGAACCTGATCGAGGTGGCACAGGCCACCATGGTGTCGGCCGCCGCCCGCAAGGAGTGCCGCGGCGCCCACACCGTGGAAGACTACGAGCACCCGGCCGACCACCCCACGGCACCGCTGGGGCGCGACGATGTCAACTGGCTCAAGCACACGCTGTGGCATTCGCAGACCAACAGCCTGAGCTACAAGCCGGTGCGGCTCAAGCCGCTTTCCGTCGAGACCATTCCGCCCAAGGTTCGCACGTTCTGATCGCCCGGGTTTGAAGGACCACCACACCATGCAAAAGCGCACTTTCCAGATCTACCGCTACGACCCGGACAAGGACGAGAAGCCCTACATGCAGACCATCGAGCTGGAGCTCGAAGGCCACGAACGCATGCTGCTGGACGCCCTGATCAAGCTCAAGGCGCAAGATCCGACCATCGCCTTTCGCCGCTCCTGCCGCGAGGGCGTGTGCGGCTCGGATGCCATGAACATCAATGGCAAGAACGGCCTGGCCTGCCTGACCAACCTGCGCACGCTGAAAGACCCGATCGTGCTCAAGCCGCTGCCCGGCCTGCCGGTGGTGCGTGACCTGTTCGTCGACATGACGGACTTCTTCAAGCAGTACCACTCGATCAAGCCCTACCTGATCAACCACACCCAGCCGCCCGAGACCGAGCGCCTGCAGTCGCCCGAGGAGCGCGAAGAGCTCAACGGCCTGTACGAGTGCATCCTGTGCGCCTGCTGCTCGACCGCGTGCCCCAGCTTCTGGTGGAATCCGGACAAGTTCGTGGGCCCGGCCGGCCTGCTGCAGGCCTATCGCTTCATTGCCGACAGCCGCGACGAGGCCACGGGCGAACGCCTGGACAATCTGGACGACCCGTATCGCCTGTTCCGCTGCCACACCATCATGAACTGCGTCGATGTCTGCCCCAAGGGCCTCAAGCCCGCGGCCGCCATCAGCAAGATCAAGGAGCTGATGGTGCGTCGCGCCATTTGAGCGGATACTGCCGCCACCGACTCGCATGCTGGACGAACGGATCGACGAGCGCCGCCTGAGCAAGCTCAAATGGCGCTGCCGCCGCGGGCTGCTTGAAAACGACCTGCTGATCGAGCGCTTCTTCGTCCGCCATGAGGCCGATTTGACGGTGCGCCAGGCCGATGCCATCGGGCGCCTGATGGATCTGGCCGACAACGACTTGCTGGACCTGCTGCTGCGGCGCACCGAGCCCACGGGCGATCTGGATGCACCCGATGTGCGACAGGTTCTTGAACTGATGCGGGCCTGATCCCGACCGCTCGCATCGCCCACGCCAATTCAAACTGAGGAAATTCGCCATGAACATCTCCGACACCAAAGCCACCCTGTCGTTTTCCAATGGCAGCCCCGATGTCGCGCTGCCGGTGTATTCGGGTTCGATCGGTCCGGACGTCATCGACATCCGCAAGCTGTACGCCCAGACCGGCATGTTCACCTACGATCCGGGCTTCATGTCGACGGCCTCCTGCCAGTCGACCATCACCTACATCGACGGTGACAAGGGCGAGTTGCTGTACCGCGGCTACCCGATCGAGCAGATCGCCACCAAGTGCGACTACCTGGACACCTGCTACCTGCTGCTGAATGGCGAACTGCCCACGGATACCCAGCGCGGCGCCTTCCACAAGCTGGTGATCAACCACACCATGGTGCACGAGCAGATGCAGTTTTTCCTGCGTGGTTTCCGCCGCGACGCGCACCCCATGGCCGTGCTGACCGGCCTGGTGGGCGCGCTGTCGGCCTTCTATCACGACAGCACCGACATCAACAACCCCGAGCACCGCGACATCTCGGCGATCCGCCTGATCGCCAAGATGCCCACCCTGGTGGCCATGGCCTACAAGTACGGCATGGGCCAGCCCTTCATGTATCCGCGCAACGACCTGTCCTACGCCGGCAACTTCCTGCGCATGATGTTCGGCACGCCGTGCGAGGACTACAAGGTCAGCCCGGTGCTGGAAAGGGCGCTCGACCGCATCTTCATCCTGCACGCCGACCACGAGCAGAACGCCTCCACCTCGACGGTGCGCCTGTGCGGCAGTTCGGGCACCAACCCGTTCGCCGCCATTGCCGCCGGCGTGGCCTGCCTGTGGGGGCCCGCGCACGGCGGCGCCAACGAGGCTGCCCTGAACATGCTGGAAGGCATCCAGCGCGAGGGCGGCGTGGCCAAGATCGGCGAGTTCGTGGCCAAGGTCAAGGACAAGAACAGCACCGTCAAGCTGATGGGCTTTGGCCACCGCGTGTACAAGAACTACGACCCGCGCGCCAAGCTGATGCAGCAGACCTGCAACGAGGTGCTGGACGAGCTGGGCCTGCACAACGACCCGCTGTTCGCGCTGGCCAAGGCGCTGGAGAAAATCGCGCTGGAAGACGACTACTTCGTGCAGCGCAAGCTGTATCCCAACGTCGACTTCTACTCGGGCATCGTGCAGCGCGCCATCGGCATTCCGGTCAAGCTGTTCACCGGCATCTTCGCGCTGGCCCGCACCGTGGGCTGGATCGCCCAGCTCAACGAGATGATCGGCGATCCGGAGTACAAGATCGGCCGTCCGCGCCAGCTCTACACCGGCTCCGTGCGCCGCGACGTGCCCTGATCCGGGGCCGGCGGCTCGGCGCCGTTGACCAAAAAAATGAGCCACCGCGAGGTGGCTCTTTTCGTTGTGGCGGCAGGCTCACGGCGTCAAGGCCGCTGCCTCCAGGCTCAAAAGCGGATGCCGGCAGGATTGGTGGCCGTGGGGCGCGGCGTCACCACGGGCTCGGCTGGCGCAGCGGGGGCGTCGGCGGCGGCGGCCGCTGCCGCTGGCTTGACCGCTTGCGGCGCCAGGGCCGTGGGGGCGGGCGCCTGCCAGCGGGCCGGCAACTGGGACTGCACGGGGTAGCCGGCGGCGCTCAGGTACTGCATCCACTCGGTGGCGGAGAAACCCTTGAGCTGCTGCTGGCCGATGCTGAGCGCCGGCAGGCTGTCGGCCCCGGTCAGCTGCTGCAGGGCGGCGACGTCGGCATTGGTGTCGACGGTCTTTTCGGTGAACGGAATGCCGCGCTCGCTCAGCAGCTTGCGCCCGCTGGCGCAGGGCTCGCAATTGGTGCCGGTGTAGAGCGTGACGGGGTAGCGCTGCGCCGTCTGGCGCAGCGCGTAGGGCAGGGCGGCGCTGTTGCCGGCGGCGGCAGGCGCTTGGCCACGCGGCGTCGCGGACTGCGCCGCCGGCGGCGTGTCGGAGAAGGTGATGCGCCCGTCGGGGCCGACCGAGCGATAGACCTGGGCGGAGGCGCCGGCCGCCAGCAGGCCGAGCGCCAGGGTCAGTGCTGCGGCCAGGTGTCGGCGTGAGGTGAGACGTGGGTTCATGGGGGCCCTGCGGGAAGTGGTCGGCAATCGATCCATCGCGTGCCGCTGCTCACGGCAGCGTGGCGCAGCCTGCAATGGTACAAGATGGCCGCGCAAGCGCATGGCCGTGCGCGGCCGCTTGCCATCGGCCTCAGGCCATGCCCTGATGGCGCAGCAGGGCGTCGATGCTGGGCTCGCGTCCGCGAAAGGCCTTGAAGGACTCCATGGCCGGGCGGCTGCCGCCGACCTCCAGGATGGCCTGCCGGTAGCGGCGCCCCGTCTCCACGCTGGGCGTGCCGTCGGCGGCGGCGCTTTCCTCGAACGCGGCGTAGGCGTCGGCCGACAGCACCTCGGCCCACTTGTAGCTGTAGTAGCCGGCCGCATAGCCGCCGGCAAAGATGTGGCTGAAGGTGTGCGCCATGCGGTTGAAGGCCGGCGCCGGCAGCACCGCCACCTCGGCACGCACGGCGTCCAGCAGGGCCTGCACGTCCTGCGCGGTGGCCGGCTCGGTGTGCAGGCGCATGTCGAACAGCGCGAACTCGACCTGGCGCAGCGTCTGCAGGCCGGCCTGGTAGTTGCGCGCGGCCAGCATCTTGTCGAACAAGGCGCGCGGCAGGGGCTCGCCGGTGTCGACGTGCGCCGTCATGTGGCGCAGCACGCTCCATTCCCAGCAGAAGTTCTCCATGAACTGGCTGGGCAACTCCACCGCATCCCATTCGACCCCGCTGATGCCGGACACGTCGTGCTCGGCCACCTGGGTCAGCATGTGGTGCAGGCCGTGGCCGAATTCGTGGAACAGCGTGGTCGCGTCGTCGTGCGTCAGCAGCGGCGGCTTGCCGTCGACGCCCGAGGCGAAGTTGCACACCAGGTAGGCCACCGGGGTTTGCAGTGCGCCGGTGTCCGGGCGCAGCCAGCGCGCGCGCGCGTCGTCCATCCAGGCGCCGCCGCGCTTGCCGGTGCGCGCCAGCGGGTCGAGGTAGAACTGCCCCAGCAGGCGGCCCTCGCGTTCGATGCGATAGAACTCGACGTTGGGGTGCCACACGCTGGCGTGGTCGCGGCGGATGTCGACCTCGAACAGGGTCTCCACGATCTTGAACAGGCCCGCCAGCACCTTGGGCAGCGGAAAATAGGGCTTGACCTCCTGCTCGCTGAAGGCGTAGCGCGCTTCCTTGAGTTGCTCGCCCACATAGGGCCAGTCCCAGGCCTGCGGGTCGTTCAGCGCCAGCGTGGCGCGCGCAAACTCGCGCAGGTCCCGCACGTCGCGTTCGGCAAAGGGCCGCGCCTTGCCGGCCAGCTCGCGCAGGAAGGCGATCACCTGCGCCGGCGAGTCGGCCATCTTGGGCACCAGCGACACCTCGCCGAAGTTGGCGTAGCCCAGCAGCGCGGCTTCTTCCTGGCGCAGCGCCAGCAACTCGCGCATGATCGCGCCGTTGTCGAAGCGCCGCGCGTCGCCTTCGGCCTGATCGCTGGCGCGCGTGACGTAGGCGCGGTACAGCAGCTGCCGCAGTGTGCTGCTCTTGGCGAACTGCATCACCGGCAGGTAGCTGGGCAGTTGCAGGCTCAGCTTGTAGCCTTCGCGCCCTTCGGCCTGGGCGGCGGCGCGGGCGGCGGCCTTGACGTCGTCCGGCACACCGGCCAAGTCGGCTTCGCTGGCGTAGTGGGCGAAGGCGTCGGTGGCGTCCAGTGCGTTCTCGCTGAATTTTTGCGCCAGTTCGGCCGCGCGCTCCTGAATCTGGGCGAAGCGCGCCTTGGGCTCGCCCGTCAATTCGGCACCGCCCAGCACGAAGCCGCGCAGCGTGTGCTTGAGGGCCTCGCGCTGCTCGGCGTTCAGCTGGGCCGGGTCGATGGCCTTGTATTTGGCGTACAGGCGCTCGTCCGAGCCCAGCCGGGTGAAGAACTCGGTGATGCGCGGCAGCGCCTCGTTGTAGGCGGCGCGCAGCTCGGGCGCGTCCATGACCGCCTTCAGGTGCGAGACAGCGCCCCAGGCGCGGCCCAGGCGCTCGGTGGCCACGTCCAGCGTGCGCGACAGGGCGCTCCACTCGGGCGCCTGCTCGGGCTGCACCACGCACTCGAGCGCGGCCTCGGCCTCCTGCAGCAGTTGATCGACGGCGGGGGCGACGTGCTCGGGCCGGATCGCGTCGAAACGCGGCAGGTCGGAGAAGTCGAGCAGGGGGTTGGCGGCGGGCGTGTTCATGCCCTTGCACATGGGGGCGGCGCGGCCCGCCTTCAAGGTCGCCGCTCAGGCGCTGGCGCGCTCGGCCGCCTCGATGGTGTTGACCAGCAGCATGGCGCGGGTCATGGGGCCGACGCCGCCGGGCACGGGCGTGATCCAGCCGGCCACCTGGCGCACGCCCTCGAAGTCGACGTCGCCGCACAGCTTGCCGGCCTCGTCGCGGTTCATGCCGACGTCGATGACCACCGCGCCGGGCTTGACCATGTCGGCCGTGAGCACCTTGCGCTTGCCCACGGCGGCGACCACGACGTCGGCCTGCAGCGTGTGCGCCTTCAGGTCTGCCGTGCGCGAGTGGCACACGGTGACGGTGGCGTCCTGCTGCAGCAGCATCAGCGCCATCGGCTTGCCGACGATGTTGGAGCGACCGATGACCACGGCGTTCTTGCCGCGCAGCTGGCAGCCGATGGATTCGAGCATCTTCATGCAGCCGTGCGGCGTGCAGGGCCAGAAGCCGGGCAGGCCGGTCATCAGCGCGCCGGCGCTTTGCACGTGAAAGCCATCGACATCCTTGGCGGGGGCGATGGCCTCGATGACCTTGTGCGCATCCATGTGCGGCGGCAGGGGCAATTGCACCAGGATGCCGTGCACGGCCGGGTCGCGGTTGAGGGCGTCCAGGCGCGCCAGCAGATCGGCCTCGGGCAGGTCGGCTGGCAGGCGCTCCAGCGTGGCGGCCAGGCCGGTTTCGGTGCTGTCGTTGACCTTGTGGCGGGTGTAGACCTGACTGGCCGGGTCGTCGCCCACCAGCAGGATGTGCAGCGCCGGTTGCACGCCGCGCGCCTGGAGGGCGGCGGTGCGGCTTTGCACCTGCTGGCGAATCTGCCGCGCGAGGGCGTTGCCGTCGATCAGTTGGGCGGGCATCGATATATGAACGAAAAGTGCCGCTGGCGCCCGCGGATAGAGCGCAAGCAGCTATCAAAACGGTAGTGTCAGGCCTTGGCCGTCGAGGGGCCCAGGGCGATCTTGAGCAGGTCGGCCACGGTGTTGGCACCCAGCTTTTCCATGATGTTGGCGCGGTGCGCCTCGACCGTCTTGATGCTGATGCCCAGGTCGTCGGCGATCTGCTTGTTCAGCCGGCCGGCGACGATGCGCTCCAGCACTTGGGCTTCGCGGCCCGTCAGCTTGGACAGCAGTGCGTCGCGGCTGGCGGCCTGCTGGTGTTCGGCAAAGGCGGTGCGCGCCTGCTCGAGCATGCGCTCGACCAGCGGCACCAGCTTTTCCTCGTTGAAGGGCTTCTGGATGAAGTCCATCGCGCCCTTCTTCATGGTGTCCACCGCCATCGGCACGTCGCCGTGGCCGGTGACGAAGGCCACCGGCAGCGGCGAGTCGCGCTCGGCCAGACGGTCCTGCAGGTCGAGCCCGCTCATGCCGCTCATGCGGATGTCGATCAGCACACAGCCGATTTCGCGCGGGTCGTAGCGCGCCAGAAAGGATTCGGCCGATTCGAACGAGCGCACGCGAAAGTCCTGACCTTCGAGCAGCCATTGCACCGAGTCGCGCACGGCCTCGTCGTCGTCCACTACATAGACAGTTCCGCGCTTGGGTGTGAGATTCATGCCATCGCCTTGACGTGTTGGCCCGCGTCGTCGGCGGACTGCGTTGAATGGGGCGGGCCCACCGGAATCCAGAACGTGAAGCGGCAGCCCACCACCCGGCCGGCATTGTAGAGGTTCTCGGCGCGAATCCGCCCCTGGTGCGACTCGACGATGGAGCGGCACAGGTTCAGGCCGATGCCCATGCCCTCGCTCTTGGTCGAGAAGAAGGCCTCGTACAGGCGCTCGATGGCCTCGGCGGACAGGCCGGGGCCGGCATCCGTCACGCAGAACTGCACTGCCGCCACGCCCTCGATGTCGCGCTGGGACACGCCCAGGTCGACCACGCGCTCGTCCGGCGGACGGTCGGCGCCGTCGATGGCGTCGCCAGCGTTCTTGATCAGGTTCATCAGCACCTGCTCGATCAGGATCGGGTCGACGAACATGGCCGGCAGCGACGGCGCCACATGGTGCACCAGACGCACCTGGCGGCGGCGCAGGTCGAGCTCGGCCAGCTCCACCACCTGATCGACGATGGGGCCGACGTCTGACCACTGGCGGCGCGGCTCGCTGCGCTTGACGAAGCTGCGGATGTGCTGCACCACCTGGCCGGCGCGCTGGGCCTGGCGCGCGGTCTTGTCCAGCGCGCCCAGCAGCTCGTCCTGGCTGATCTGCCCGCCGCGGATGCGCGAGATCATGCCGGTGCAGTAGTTGGTGATGGCCGTCAGCGGCTGGTTCAGCTCGTGCGCCACGCTGGAGGCCATCTCGCCCATGGTGATCAGGCGGCTGGCGTTTTGCGCGCGCTCGGCCTGTGCGGCGGCCTGCTCCTCGGCTTGGTGGCGCGCGGTGATGTCGGTGGCGATCACCATCTGCGCCAGGCGCCCGTCCACCCAGTTGAGGTAGCGCGAGCGCACCTCCATCCACTTGCCCAGCTGCTCCAGGTAGATCTCGGCGTGCTCGGCCAGCGGCGTGGTGGCCAGGTTGTCCAGCGGCAGCCCGACGAAGGAATCGACTGCGTCCAGGCTCTCGTCGCTGACCAGGGCGCTGGTGTTGGCGGTGCCGCCGCGCAGCACCAGCTTGAGGTGGCCCTCGGTGGTGGCGCCGAACCACTGGCGGTACAGCTTGTTGGCGAACAGCAGCTCCTTGCTGCCCAGCGGCGCGACGGAGACCGATGCGTCCAGCGCCTCCAGCACGGTGGTGAAGCGCTCGTAGGAGGCCGACAGCTGCCGGCGCACGCGGTTGGGCTCGGTGATGTCGGTCATCGACGCCATCCAGCCGGCCTGCTTGCCGGTGGCGTCGATCAGGGGCGACACGTACAGCCGGGCGTCGAACACCGTGCCGTCGCGGCGCTTGACGCGCATCTGAAAGCCCGCCGGGTCGGCCGCGCCGCCCAGCTCCTCGGTCAGGCGCGCGGCCAGCTGGTCGTGGTCCTCGTTGGGCCAGTAGGTGAAGGGCTCGGTCTGGCCCAGCAGCTCTTCCTCGCGCCAGCCCGTCATCTTGCAGAAGGCCGGGTTGACGTAGGTGATGCGCCCCTGCAGGTCCAGCGCGCGCATGCCCGTGAGCATGGAGTTTTCCATCGCGCGGCGAAAGCTGGTCTCGGCCTGCAGCGCCTGCTGCGCCTGATGGCGGCGCACCGACTGGCGCCAGTTGGCCACCAGCATCCACACCGTGGTGCCCGACAGCAGCAGCACCAGCCAGAAGATGGCGTTGCCGACCAGCCCCTGCGAGGTGCGCCAGGCCTGCGCGCGCAGCACCAGCGCATTGCCCACCGGCGACACCGGAATCTCGAACTCGTTGACGTTGCCGGCCCAGGGCAGGCGCTCGGACAGGCCCGTGCGCGCCGGGATGCTCTGGCCGCTCAGCAGGTGGCCCTTGTCGTCCAGCAGGGCGACGGCGTACTTGGCCAGCACCTCGCTGGGCACGCCGTAGCGCAGCAGGCCGTCCACGCTGTACTCCACCAGCAGCTCGCCGGCGAACTGCCCGCGCGGCGTGATGGGCACGTGCAGCTCCAGCGTGGGCTCGGCGTTCTTGGCCGTCGGCGGCAGCACGTACACCGGCTGGCGCAGGTCGCGCGCCAGGCCGTAGCCGTTTTCGGCCTCCTCGGCGCGCAGCTGGCCGTCTTCCATCCAGCGCGGCTGGGGCTGCACGCTGGGGCGCGTCTCCAGCGCGGTGACGTGGCGGCGCACGTCGATCCAGCCGATCGACAGCAGCTCGGGGTACTGCGCCACCAGCGACTCGGCGCGGCTGCCGAACTGCGGCTGCTGCACCTCGCGGTTTGAGATGTCGCGCGCCAGGCGCATCACCTGCTCCTGGCGCTCCAGCAGGCGCAGGCGCAGGCGCTGCTGGGCGTATTCGACGTCGCGCTTGAGGGCTTCCTGCTCGCGGCGCACCTCTTCCATGCGCAAATAGCTGAAGGCCGCCAGGATGACCACCACGAACAGCAGCACCGCCAGCAGCGGCGCCACGTGCACCCAGGCCTCGCCGCGCAGCAGCGGCCAGCGGTCCCGCCAGTGCCGCGCGGGCTCGGCAGGGTGGGGCGGCGGGTGCACGGTGGGGGGATACTGCATGCGCCAAGTGTAAGTGTGCGGGTGCCTGTACTGGGTGCCGGCCGCGATTTGGCAGATCCAAGACGATCTTGAATTATCATAATATAAAAATACAAATCAACATTTGAAATATAAAGCCCTTTGTGCGATGATGCGCCCGCGATTTCGTACACAATGACTTTCAACCTTTCTGACCGGAGACAAAGCGATGCCTGCAGCGCCTGATTCGCCCTTCAATGTTGGTTCGGACATTGATGCCCAGGAAACCCGTGAATGGATGGACGCGCTGTCCTCCGTCATCGAAAAGGAAGGGCCCGAGCGCGCGCACTTCCTGCTCGAGCAGTTGCTCGAACACGCGCGCCAGAGCAGCATCGACCTGCCGTTCTCGGCCAACACGGGCTACGTCAACACCATCGAGCCCGAGCAGGAGGCGCACTGCCCCGGCAACATCCAGATCGAAAAGCGCCTGCGCGCCTACATGCGCTGGAACGCCATGGCCATGGTGGTGCGTGCCAACCGCCTGCACCCGGCCGACGGGGGCGATCTGGGCGGCCACATCGGCTCCTTCGCCTCGCTGGCCAGCATGTGGGGCGCCGGCTTCAACCACTTCTGGCACGCCGAGGGGCCGGACCACGGCGGCGACTGCGTCTACTTCCAGGGCCACAGCGCGCCCGGCATCTACGCCCGCGCCTACCTGGAAGGCCGCATCAGCGAGGAGCAGCTCGAAAACTTCCGCCAGGAAGTGCATGGCAAGGGCCTGTCGAGCTACCCGCACCCGCACCTGATGCCGGGCTTCTGGCAGTTTCCCACCGTCAGCATGGGCCTGGGCCCGCTGATGGCGATCTACCAGGCGCGCTTTCTGAAGTACCTGCAGGCGCGCGGCATTGCCGACACCAGCAAGCGCAAGGTGTGGGTGTTTCTGGGCGACGGCGAGATGGACGAGCCCGAGAGCAAGGGCGCCATCAGCCTGGCGGCGCGCGAAAACCTCGACAACCTGATCTTCGTCATCAACTGCAACCTGCAGCGCCTGGACGGCCCGGTGCGCGGCAACGGCAAGATCATCCAGGAGCTGGAGGGCGACTTCCGCGGCGCCGGTTGGCACGTCATCAAGCTGCTGTGGGGCAAGGGCTGGGACCCGCTGCTGGCGCGCGACAAGTCGGGCAAGCTGCGCCAGCTGATGATGGAGACGGTGGACGGCGACTACCAGACCTACCGCGCCACGGACGGCGCCTACCTGCGCAAGCACTTCTTCGGCAAGTACCCCGAGACGCTGAAGCTGGTCGAGCACCTGACCGACGAGGAGATCTGGGAGCTGCGCCGCGGCGGCCACGACCCGGAGAAGGTCTACGCGGCCTTCCATGCCGCCAACGAGCACCAGGGCCAGCCCACGGTGCTGCTGGTCAAGACCGTCAAGGGCTACGGCATGGGCAAGGCCGGCGAGGCCAAGAACACCGTGCACCAGACCAAGAAGCTGGATGACGAGGACATCAAGTACATCCGCGACCGCTTCAACATCCCCATCCCCGACAGCGAGCTCGACAAGCTGCCCTACTACAAGCCGGCCGACGACACGCCGGAGATGAGGTACCTGCAAGAGCGCCGCCAGGCGCTGGGCGGCTATCTGCCGACGCGGCGCGAGAAGGCCGACGAGAGCTTCACCATCCCGGCGCTGGAGACCTTCAAGGCCGTGCTGGAGCCCACGGCCGAGGGCCGCGAGATCAGCACCACCCAGGCTTTCGTGCGCTTTCTCACCCAGCTGCTGCGCGACAAGGCCTTCGGCCCGCGCGTGGTGCCCATCGTGGTGGACGAGTCGCGCACCTTCGGCATGGAGGGCCTGTTCCGCCAGATCGGCATCTACAACCCCAAGGGCCAGCAGTACCTGCCGGTCGACCGCGAGCAGGTCATGTACTACAAGGAGCAGGAGAACGGCCAGATCCTGCAGGAAGGCATCAACGAGGCCGGTGGCATGGCCAGCTGGATCGCCGCCGCCACCAGCTACAGCACGAACAACCGCATCATGATGCCGTTCTACGTGTACTACTCGATGTTCGGCTTCCAGCGCTTCGGCGACCTGGCCTGGGCCGCGGGCGACCTGGGTTCGCGCGGCTTTCTGCTGGGCGGCACCAGCGGGCGCACCACGCTCAACGGCGAGGGCCTGCAGCACGAGGACGGCCACAGCCTGGTGCTGGCCGGCACCATCCCCAACTGCGTCAGCTACGACCCGGCCTTCGCGCACGAGGTGGGCATCATCCTGCACCACGGCCTGCGCCGCATGGTCGAGAAGCAGGAAGACGTCTTCTACTACGTCACCCTGCTGAACGAGAACTACCCCATGCCGGGCCTCACGGCCGGCACCGAGGAGCAGATCCTGCAGGGCATGTACCTGTGCAAGGCCGGCGCCGCCGGCAAGCTGCGCGTGCAGCTGCTGGGCTCGGGCTCGATCCTGCGCGAGTCGCTGGAGGCGCAAAAGCTGCTGGCCACCGACTGGGGCGTGCAGGCCGACGTGTGGAGCTGCCCCAGCTTCAACGAACTGGCGCGCGAAGGCCAGGACGTGGCGCGCTGGAACCTGCTGCACCCGACCGAAAAGCCGCGCGTGCCCTTTGTGGCCCGTCAGCTGGGGCCGCATGCCGGCCCGGTGGTGGCGTCGACCGACTACATCAAGACCTACACCGACCAGATCCGCGCCTACATCCCGGCCGGCCGCAGCTACACCGTGCTGGGCGCCGACGGCTTCGGCCGCAGCGACTTCCGCTGGCGCCTGCGCGAGCACTTCGAGATCAACCGCCACTACGTCACCGTCGCGGCGCTGAAGGCGCTGGCCGACGAGGGCCAGCTGCCCATGGCCAAGGTGAGCGAGGCGATCGCCAAGTACGGCATCCGCACCGACAAGATCAACCCCCTGCACGCCTGAAGCAGCACTACCCGGAGACAAGACATGGCATTGGTCAACATCCTGGTCCCCGACATCGGGGACTTCAGCGAGGTCGGGGTGATCGAGCTGCTGGTGAAGGTGGGCGACACCGTCAAGGTCGAGCAGTCGCTGATCACCGTCGAGTCCGACAAGGCGTCGATGGAAATCCCCTCCAGCCACGCCGGCGTCGTCAAGGAGCTCAAGGTGGCGCTGGGCGACAAGGTCAGCCAGGGCAGCGTGATCGCGGTGCTGGACAGCGCCGAGGCCGCTGCTTCCCAGTCAAATGCGGCTCCAGCGCCCGCCAGTCAAGCGCCGGCAGCTACCAAACAAGAAGCATCTGCGCCGGCCGCTACGCCCGCCGCGGCACCGGCAGCCAGCGGCCGCATCGAGGTGCGCGTGCCCGACATCGGCGACTTCAAGGACGTCGCGGTGATCGAGCTGCTGGCCAAGCCGGGCGACACCCTCGCGCCCGAGCAGTCGCTGTTCACCGTCGAGTCCGACAAGGCCTCGATGGAAATCCCGTCGCCCGCCGCCGGCGTGCTGAAAGAGCTGAAGGTGAAGCTGGGCGACAAGGTGAACCAGGGCGACCTGGTGGCCATCATCGAAGGCGCGGCCAGCGCGGCCGTACCGGCCGCGGCGGCGCCCGCGCCGTCCGCTGCCGCGCCGGCTCCCGCCGCAGCGACCGCGCCGACCCCGGCACCCGCGCCCGCGGCCAGCGTGGCGGCACCGCCCCACAACCCCACCGTGCCCCCCAGCGGCCAGCTGCCGCATGCCAGCCCGTCGGTGCGCCAGTTCGCGCGCGAGCTGGGCGTGCCGCTGGCCGAGGTCAAGGGCAGCGGGCGCAACGGCCGCATCACGTTCGAGGACGTGCAGGCCTTCACCCGCTCGGTCATGGCCGGCGCGGTGCAGACGCAGGCGCAGGCGGCCAAGGCACCCGCCGGCAGCGGCGTGGGGCTGGACCTGCTGCCCTGGCCCAAGATCGACTTCACCAAGTTCGGGCCGGTCGAGCGCAAGGAGCTGTCGCGCATCAAGAAGATCAGCGGCGCCAACCTGTCGCGCAACTGGGTGATGATTCCGCACGTCACCAACAACGACGAGGCCGACATCACCGAGCTGGAGGCCTTCCGCGTGGCCACCAACAAGGAGAACGAGAAGAGCGGCGTCAAGGTCACCATGCTGGCCTTCGTCATCAAGGCGGTGGTGGCGGCGCTGAAGAAGTTCCCCGATTTCAACGCCAGCCTGGACGGTGACGCGCTGATTTACAAGCAGTACTTCCACATCGGCTTCGCGGCCGACACGCCCAATGGCCTGGTGGTGCCCGTGCTCAAGGATGCCGACAAGAAGGGCATCCTGCAGATCAGCGCCGAGATGGGCGAGCTGGCCAAGAAGGCGCGCGACGGCAAGCTGGGCGTGGCCGACATGCAGGGCGGCTGTTTCTCGATCTCCTCGCTCGGTGGCATCGGCGGCACGCACTTCACGCCCATCATCAATGCGCCCGAGGTGGCCATCCTGGGTCTGTCCAAGAGCGCCATGAAGCCCGTTTGGGACGGCAAGCAGTTCCAGCCGCGATTGAGCCTGCCGCTGTCGCTGAGCTACGACCACCGCGTGATCGACGGCGCCAGCGCTGCGCGCTTCAACGCCTATCTGGCCCAGGTGCTGGCGGACTTCCGCCGCATTCTGCTGTAAGGGGACAACGATGAGCGAAGTGCAAGTCAAGGTACCCGACATCGGCGACTTCAAGGACGTCGCCGTCATCGAAGTGCTGGTCAAGCCCGGCGACACGGTCAAGGTCGAGCAAAGCCTGATCACCGTCGAGTCCGACAAGGCCAGCATGGAGATTCCCTCCAGCCACGCCGGCGTCGTCAAGTCGCTGGCGGTCGACGTGGGCGACAAGGTCAACGAAGGGTCGCTGGTGCTGACGCTGGAGGCCGACGCGGCCCCCGCACCGGCGCCGGCGCCTGCCGCTTCGGCATCAAAACCGGCTCCAGCGCCCGCCAGGCAAGCGCCGGCAGCTCCTGCTCCTGTAGCAGCCAGCTTTGGCGGCACGGTGGACTTGGACTGCGACGTGGTGGTCCTGGGCGGCGGCCCGGGCGGCTACTCGGCGGCCTTCCGTGCCGCCGACCTGGGGCTGAAGGTCGTCATCGTCGAACGCTACGCCACCCTGGGCGGCGTGTGCCTGAACGTGGGCTGCATCCCCAGCAAGGCCTTGCTGCACGTGGCCGCGGTGATGGACGAGGTGAGCCACCTGGCCGCCCTGGGCATCGACTACGGCGGCAAGCCCAAGGTCGACATCGACAAGCTGCGCGCCCATAAAGAAAAAGTCGTCGGCAAGCTGACCGGCGGCCTGGGCGCCATGGCCAAGATGCGCAAGGTGACGATCGTGCGCGGTGTCGGCACGTTTGTCGGCGCCAACCACGTCGAGGTCGAAGAGACGTCGGGCAGCGGCCAGGACAAGAGCGGCGGCAAGAAGGTGGTGCAGTTCAAGCGCGCCATCATCGCCGCCGGCAGCCAGGCGGTGCGCCTGCCCTTCATGCCCGACGATCCGCGCGTGGTCGACAGCACCGGCGCGCTGGCGCTGCAGGGCGTGCCCAAGAAGATGCTGATCCTGGGCGGCGGCATCATCGGGCTGGAGATGGGCACCGTCTACAGCACGCTGGGCACGCGCCTGGACGTGGTGGAGATGCTGGACGGCCTGATGCAGGGCGCCGACCGCGACCTGGTCAAGGTGTGGCAGAAGATGAATGCGCCGCGCTTCGACAACATCATGCTCAAGACCAAGACGGTGGGGGCCAAGGCCACCGCCAAGGGCATCGAAGTCAGCTTCGAGGGCGAGAACGCGCCCGCGCCGCAGACCTACGACCTGGTGTTGCAGGCCGTCGGCCGCAGCCCCAACGGCAAGAAGATCGGTGCCGACAAGGCTGGCGTGGCGGTGACGGAGCGCGGCTTCATCGACGTCGACATCCAGATGCGCACCAACGTGCCGCACATCTTCGCCATCGGCGACATCGTCGGCCAGCCCATGCTGGCGCACAAGGCGGTGCACGAGGGCCACGTGGCGGCCGAGGTGATCGCCGGCGAGCTGCAGGGCGACGACAAGCTGGCCAAGTCCGCCTTCAACGCCCGCGTGATCCCCAGCGTGGCCTACACCGACCCCGAGGTCGCCTGGGTCGGCCTGACCGAGGACCAAGCCAAGGCGCAGGGCATCAAGGTCAAGAAGGGCCTGTTCCCCTGGACGGCGTCGGGCCGCGCCATTGCCAACGGCCGCGACGAGGGCTACACCAAGCTCTTGTTCGACGACAGCCCCGAGGCGCACGGCCACGGTCGCATCCTGGGCGGCGGCATCGTCGGCACGCACGCCGGCGACATGATCGGCGAGGTGGCCCTGGCCATCGAGATGGGCGCCGACATGGTGGACATCGGCCAGACCATCCACCCGCACCCCACGCTGGGCGAAAGCATCGGCATGGCAGCCGAGATCGCCCACGGCTCGTGCACCGACGTGCCGGCGCAGCGCAAATAGCGCTCCTGGTCCATTCGCTGGCCGCGCAGGTTCCGCAGGGACTGCGCGGCTTTTTCATCGCCGGGCCGCCGGATCGCGCAGCGGACCCGTCCCTGCAGCCGTGCTCGAGCGTGGTCTGTGCGAAGCAACCGGCAGGCGGCATACTTGCCGCCCATGCCGTGGCGCCGCCGGCGCCGCGAAACGGGGATGAAACAAAACGAGGGAGGGCTCCGGCCTTGGTGCATTCTTGTTTTCGCGTGCCTGGGGCGCGGCAGTCGATGGAGGCTGCGCCATGCTGAGCGTGCTGGCCGTGGTGGTGTCCCTGGCGCTGCTCATGTTCTTGGCTTACCGGGGCTTCACGGTGCTGCTGCTGGCGCCGCTGATGGCGGCGCTGGCGGTGGTGCTGTCGGGCGATGCGCGCTGGCTGCTGCCGCTGTACACCGACACTTTCATGAGCGCGCTGGGGGGCTATGTGCTGCAGTACCTGCCGCTGTTTTTGCTGGGCGCGCTGTTTGGGCGGCTGATGGCCGACTCGGGTGCGGCCAGCACGCTGGCGCGCTGGATTGTGCGCACGCTGGGCGAGCGCAATGCCATCCTGACGGTGGTGCTGGCCTGTGCGCTGCTGACCTACGGCGGCGTGTCGCTGTTTGTGGTGGCGTTTGCCATCTACCCGATCGCGCGCAATCTGTTCGAGGCCGCCGACATCCCCAAGCGGCTGGTGCCCGCCACGATTGCGCTGGGCGCGTTCACCTTCACCATGACGGCGCTGCCGGGTTCGCCCGCCATCCAGAACGCCATTCCCATTCCGTACTTCGGCACCAACGGCTTTGCCGCGCCGGGCCTGGGGCTGCTGGCGGCGGCCATCATGCTGGGCGGCGGGCTGTTCTGGCTGCTGCGGCGGGCAGCCGCCGCGCGCGCAGCGGGCGAGGGCTATGGCCACCATGCCGAGGACGAGGAGGGTGGCGATGCGCCCACACCCGCCCAAGCCGCGGCCGAGGCGGCGCGCCATGCCGAGATACCGCTGGCGCTGGCCCTGCTGCCGCTGGTGATGGTGATTGGCGTCAACGCGCTGTTTACCTACTGGGTGTTCCCGGCGCTGGACCTGTCCTTCATGGCCGAGCGCTTTCCGGCGCTGGAGCCGCAGCGCGTCACCGGCCTGTGGTCGCTGATCATTGCGCTGCTGCTGGCCTGCACCACGCTGGCGCTGGTGCGGCTGGGCCATTGGCACGACCTCAAGCACACGCTCAATCAGGGCGTGTTCGGCTTCATGCTGCCGCTGTTCAATACCGCGTCGG
Source organism: Burkholderiales bacterium (assembly GCA_017307865.1). Lineage (GTDB taxonomy): Bacteria > Pseudomonadota > Gammaproteobacteria > Burkholderiales > Burkholderiaceae_C > Ottowia > Ottowia pentelensis. The sequence goes on from JAFKGE010000019.1 coordinate 97,554, forward strand.
AGGTGGGCTACGGCGCGGTCATCGCCTCGCTGGCGGGCTTTGCGCTGATCCGCGATGCCGTGCTGCGCGTGTCAGACAACCCGCTGATCTCCGAGGCCATCGCCATGAACGTGCTGGCGGGCATTACCGGCTCGTCGTCGGGCGGCCTGAGCATCGCCCTGCAAACGCTGGGCGAAGACTACCTGCGCATGGCCGAGGCGGCCAACATCAGTCCCGAGCTGATGCACCGCGTGGCCGTCATGGCCGCAGGTGGCATGGACACGCTGCCGCACTGCGGCGCCATCATCACGCTGCTGTCCATCTGCAAGCTCAACCATCGGCAATCGTATGGCGATATCGCGGCGGTGACCATGCTGTTTCCGCTGCCCGCGCTGGTGCTCGTCATTGCGTTGGGGACGGCATTCGGCAGCTTCTGACGCAAGGCTCGAACGGGTGACAGTTCGGGCCTTGTCGTTGGGTGGGTCGCACGTTGGCCTGAGTCTGTTGTTTGATTCTATTTGACGCAACATGATGTCGTTTTTGATGAGAAATGCATCGTGCGCACCACCGTGACCATCGACGACCGCCTGAGCGTGCAGCACGTCGCGGCCCGGCACTGAACGTGGGTTGCGTGCGGCACTCGCGCCGACGTCGGACGCCCGATCAGGGATTGCGCACGATATCGACCGAAATTTCCACCGCCGCCACCGTGCCGCGGTTTTCCAGCCAGTGCACGGTGGCGTGGTCCTCGGGCCAGCCCAGGCCGGGGCCGTAGTCGGTGGCCACGCCGTTGCGGTGGTCGGTGATGGTGCCCTGCAGGATGAAGACCGTGCCCGGCCGGTCGACGTGGCTGTGCACCGGGCCGAACACGCCGCCGGGCGCGATGGTCACCTTGCGCATGCGCAACTGGCGTCCGGCCAGGCCCTCGATCTCGGGGCCCAGGTCCATCGCCTGCAATAGCTCCACCGTCACGCCCCGGGTCTCGGGCGCCTGCTGCTCCTGGCTCATCACGCTCTCCTCGCTGCCCGATCGGGCCGAAGCCGTGCGCGCCGTGGACAGCCTGGATCGCTCAGATGCTGCCGGCGCGCTCGACCACCAGAATACGCGCCTCGCCGATGGGGTGTGCAACATGCTCGGTGCCCACCGTGGCGTAGAAGATGTCGCCCGCTTCGAGCGTGGCCACGTGCTCCACGCCGCCCTCGCGCCAGTGCATGTCCACCCGGCCGTCCAGCACGGCAAACACCTCTTCGCCGTCGTTGACGTGCCACTGATACGGCCGGTCGGTCCAGTGCAGGCGCGTGGTGATGCCGCCCATGTCGGCAACGTCCAGCGCGCCCCAGGGGCGGTCGGCCTTGAAATCGCGGGCTCGAAAGATTTTCATTTGCTGACGATTGTCCGGGTCAGGACCGGGTCTGGAAAACTACGAAAATCATAGCTTCTTGCGCTCGATCCACAAGGGCTGCAGGCCAAAAACGTTCAAAACTCAGCATCGCGCCACCATGCAAGCCCTGCTCGACGCCATAGCCGCCATGCCGCTGCCGACCGATGCCGAGCGCATTTTCCACGGCCGCGGCGGCCTGTACCCCGGCTGCGAGCACTGGACGCTGGACGCCTATCCGCCCGTCCTGCTGCTCACCAGCTTCGCGCCCGCCAGCGAGGCGCAACTGGCCGCCGTCGGCGCCGCGCTGCAGGCGCGCTGGCAGCAGATCGCGCCCGGCCAGCCGCTGAACTGGGTCTTTCAGCAGCGCGGCGCCGGCCGCGCCGACACGCGCCCGATGGCCGGCAGCGTGCCCGACCCACACATCGTCACCGAAGCCGGCGCGCGCTATCGGGTGCAGGTTCTGCGCGGGCAAAACCACGGCCTGTTTCTGGACATGGCGGCCGGCCGCCGCTGGGTGCGCGCCTGGGCGGCCGATTTCGGCGCCCGGCACGGCCGCGGCGCGCGCGTGCTCAACCTCTTTGCCTACACGGGCGCCTTCTCCGTCGCCGCGCTGCAGGGCGGGGCGGCGCAGGTGGGCAACATCGACATGGCGCGCGCCGCCCTGGCCACCGGCCAGCACAACCACCAGCTGAACGGCTTGGCCGGCGGCGCCCAGTTCTGGCCGCACGACATCTTCACGTCCTGGGGCAAGATCGCGCGCCACGGCCCCTGGGACCTGATCGTCGCCGACCCGCCCAGCCACCAGAAGGGCAGTTTCGTCGCCACCAAGGACTACCCGCGCCTGATGCGCCGCCTGCCCGCGCTGCTGGCGCCCGGCGGCCACGCCCTGCTGTGCCTGAACGCGCCCGAGCTGGGCATGGATTTCTTGCACCATCACATGCACGAGCAGGCGCCGGGGTTGGCGTTCGTCGAGCGCCTGGCCAATCCCGCGGCCTTCGCGGACGTGGACGAGGGCAGGGCGCTGAAGGTGGCGGTGTATCGCCTGGCGCCGTGAGGGTCGCCGGGCTCCCGGTGAAGGTTCCATGGCGCCCGGCGGTCACGGTCCGAGCAGTTTCTGGACAAAGAAGTCGGCGACCGTTTCATGCAGCGCCGGGATGAGCGTCTCGCGGTCGAAACCCGGCGGATCGCTCAGAAGCCGATCGGCGATGCTCCCGGGCTCGAACGGCGGCAGCGGCGACAGCATCGCCCCGTGACCGCCATCGGCCAGGTCGGCCAGCACCCGGCAACGGGGCGCGCAAGCGGCCTGCACGGCCTTGACGTGAAAGGCCGGCAGCTGATTGACGTCCTGCTCGGCGACGATCAGGCCAAGCGGCACCACGGGGTTTTCCAGCGACGCCGGCGCAAAGTCCGCCGCGAAGGGCACCATGGCCACCACGGCTTGAACGCGCGGGTCGGTGTGGCGCTGCGGCGTGTCGTCGTCGAAGCGCCAGCGGATGATCAGCTTGGCGAGGGCGATTTTCAGGCGGTCGAGCCCGTCGCCGCGCAACCGCATCGCGAACCCGACGCAGGATGAAAAGTCCTCGGCGATGTGCTGCAGGCAGTGGTCGCGAAAGCGCGCCGGCGACCATTCGCCGCCTGCCAGCGACAGCGCGGTGTGGCCACCGGCCGAGCCGCCGAACACGCCGACGGCATCCAGGCGCAGCAGCGGCGACAGCCGAGGGTCGAGCGCCACCCGGTCGATCGCCTGGCCGACTTCGAGCGGGCGCCGCTTCCAGCTGGCCGGGCCCGGCTCGGACGGGTCGATGAAGTTGTCGCCTGCATGCTGGGGCAGCGCGACCACGAAGCCCCGCTGCACCAGGGTGCGGGCGAGATCGGCGTGCACCCAGGGCGAGCCGCCCGAGCCGTGCGAGATGACGATCAGCCTGCCGTTGCCGGGCTGTGGCGCGCCGTCATCCGCCCAGGACAGCCGGAACGGGCCTTGCGAAACGGGCGCCTCGCTGGCCGCACTGGGGTAGAAGACGGTGGTCGTCCCGCCGCCGTCCTGCACCAGGCGGATCATCCCCATGCCCGATGCCAGCGCGGTGGAGGGCAGGCACAGGCCCAAAAGCAGGCCCCCGGCGAGGGCGAGGATGGTGGTCCAGGCGCGTTGCGTTGCCATGGCGGACCTCGTGAATTCAGTGGGCCGCTGGCGGCGCGGCGCACAGGCAGCCGGACTCGCTCGCATCGCAGCCGCAGCGGCCGGCGCAAGCGCACGCGCAGGCGACGGGCGCGGCCGGCGGTGACACGGCAGGGCTGTGCTGGCAGCCGCAGGCGCAGCCGGCGCCGGGGCGGTCGGCGCAAAGGCAGTTGAAGGCAGAGACGGGGGACATGATGGTTCCTTTCCTGGACAAGTGAACCCGACGGGTTCGAGGAAAGCGATTCTGGAGTCCGGACGACGCCTTGACTTGAATGAAACGGCTGACTTGCGGCCGTCGGCGCGATCAAGCCACCCGTCAGCGCCCGGCCTTCAGGTTCGATGCGTGCGCGTGCGATCGCATTCGGGTCGAACCGATGCGGCGGGCGACCGGGCGCCTGCTTGCCCGATGCTGACGCCGCTACGACTGCGCCTGCAGCAAGGCGCCAATCACCGCCCATTCGCCCGGCTCCACCGGCGTGATCGACAGGCGATTGCCGCGCTGCAGCACCCGCATCGCCGCCAGATGGGGGTGCTGGCGCAGTTCGGCCAGCGTGAGCAGCCGTGTCTTGCGCAGCGCCTGCACGTCCAGCAGCAGCCAGCGCGGCTTGCCGGGGCTGGACTTGGCGTCGAAGTAGGGCGATGCGGGGTCGAACTGGGTGGAGTCTGGTCGCACGCCCGAGGCCACGCGCGCGATGCCGGCGATGCCGGGCTCGGGGCAGCTGGAGTGGTAGAACAGCACGCCGTCGCCCACCTGCATGGCGTCGCGCATGAAGTTGCGCGCTTGGTAGTTGCGCACGCCCGTCCAGGGCACGGTCTGGCCGGGGGCGGCCAGGGCGTCGTCGATGCTGCACTCGTCGGGCTCGGACTTCATCAGCCAGTAGCGGGGCGCGTGGGCCTTGGGGTTCGGGTGCATGGGGCGATTGTGGACGGCTGCCGCCGTTTGGTATCCTGAATTTTGTTCTATGAACAAAATCACTACTGTCCGGTTAAATGACCCTCGCCGGGCCCGAGATCAAGCATTGGCGCAGGCTACAGACTGATTTTGTTTGGTGCCGATTTGAACTTCGACTTCCAAGAACTGGGTAGCTTCCCGGGGTTGACATCCCCGAGGAGTGTGCGTGAACGCAGGCAAGACCTTGTTTGCCCAGGTCATGGAGTTCGTGCCCTGGACGAGCTTCGCGCGCATCGTGCAACGCTACTCGGGCAACGCGGGCGTGCGCACGCTGTCGTGTGCCGAGCAGTTCCGTGCGATGGCCTTCGCGCAGTTGACCTGGCGCGAGAGCCTTCGAGATATCGAGGCGAGCCTGTCGGCCAACGCGACGAAGCTGTACGCGATGGGCTTCCGTTCGGCGGTCAAGCGCTCCACGCTGGCCGACGCCAACGAGCGGCGCGACTGGCGAATCTGGGCCGATCTGGCCGCTGTGCTGATCCGCCGTGCGCGCAAGCTCTATGCGAGCGAGCCGCTGGGCGTGGAGTTGGACAGCGCCGTCTACGCGCTGGACTCCAGCACCATCGATCTGTGCCTGAGCCTGTTCGACTGGGCGCCGTTTCGCTCGACCAAGGCCGCCATCAAGCTGCATACGCTGCTGGACCTGCGCGGGGCGATTCCCGCCTTCATCCACATCAGCGACGGCAAGCTGCACGACGTGAACGTGCTGGACATGTTGACCTTCGAGGCCGGAGCCTTCTACGTGATGGACCGCGGCTACGTGGACTTCGCCCGGCTGTATGCCCTGCATCAGGCCGGCGCCTTCTTCGTCACGCGGGCCAAGGCGGGCATGGATGCACGGCGGGTGTACTCGGAGGTCGTCGATCGCGCCACGGGCGTGATCTGCGACCAACGCGTGATGCTGGGTGGGCACTACTCGGCAAAGAAGTATCCAGAGCACCTGCGGCGCATTCGATTCAGGGACCCCGAGTCGGGCAAGACGTTGGTGTTCCTGACCAACAACACGGCGCTGCCGGCTCTGACCATCGCTGCGCTGTACAAGAGCCGCTGGCAGGTCGAGCTGTTCTTCAAGTGGATCAAGCAGCACCTGCGCATCAAGCACTTCCTGGGCAGCAGCCAGAACGCGGTGAAGACGCAAGTGTGGTGTGCCGTGGCCACTTACGTGCTCATCGCCATCGTCAAGAAGGAGCTTCAACTCGGCGCCTCGCTCTACACATGTCTACAGATCTTGTCGGTCTCGGTCTTCGAGAAAACTGAGCTTTCATGCGCCTTACAGCTCGATGAACCCCGAACCGAACCACCAGTCGACGATAACCAATTGATTTTGTTCAATTTTTAACCGGACAGTAGTGGAACAAAATAAGGTCGCAGCGCCCGCCGATCAAGCGCGAAAAGCTATCAATTCAGGATTGACTGGAAGCATTGGCCGCCCCGGGCAGTCCGGCGTGCTCCAGGGCTGCCGACAGCAGGTGGCGCACGCGCGGCATCAGGCCGTCCGGCGCCCGCGGCCCCAGCACCTGGGCCAGGCTGACGGTCTTGGCGGGGTCGTAGCGGCGCTCGCTGCCCAGGGCCTGCTCGAAGGCGTTGGCCCAGGCGTGCGCAGCGGCCAGGTCGGGCTCGACCAGCAGCACGGCGTGGGCCAGCACGGCGTGGGTGGTGGGGCCCGCGGGGTGGCGGGGCAGGGGGCGCCAGTACTGCGCGGTGCCGGCGATCTTGCGCGCCTGCGCGCCGCTGCCGCAGGCCAGGTTGAAGCGGCCGTCGCAAAACGAGCCGCTGACGGCCTGCCAATGGCTTGCCACGCCCAGCGCCTGCAGCGCGTCTTGCAGCAGCGCGCACAGGTGCAGGTAAACCCGCTCCATCCACGTGCCGGGGCCGCCGGGCAGGGTGTAGACCAGGCTCAGGTTGAGGATGCCAGGGCCTTGCGGCACCAGGCCGCCGCCCGAGGGGCGCTCGTACACCGGGCAGCCGCGCGCGGCAAACTGCGCCGCCACCGGCTCGAAGCTGGCGTGCCGCCGGTAGCTGCGCGGCACGACCAGGGACACGGGGCCTTCCCACAGGCGGGCGCGGGGCACGCCGGCGTGCTGCAGCAGGGCCAGGTCGGCGGCGATCGGGTCGCCGCCGGGGGTGGGCTCCTGCGTGACCTGAAAGCTCATGGGCCGGGCCGGGTGTCGATCAGCGCGCGTCCGCCTGGGGCGCCGGAGCGCGTCGCGTCAGTCGTTGACCAGCACCAGCTTGCCGCGCACCTGGCGGCTGTTCATGCGCGCGTAGGCCGCCTTCAGCTCGCCCATGGGCATCTGGCGGTCGATCTGCGGCTTGATCTTGCCCTGCGCGTACCAGCCGACCAGCTCCTGCATCATGGCGGCGTTGGCGGCCGGCTCGCGGCGCGCGAAGTCGCCCCAAAACACGCCGACGATGCTGGCGCCCTTGATGAGCGCCAGGTTGATCTTGATGGAGGGGATCTCGCCCGCGGCAAAACCCACCACCAGGTGGCGCCCGCGCCAGCCGATGGAGCGGAAGGCCGCCTCGGTGAAGGCGCCGCCCACCGGGTCGTAGATGACGTCGGGGCCCTTGCCCTCGGTCAGCGCCTTCAGGCGCTCGCGCAGGTCCTGCGTGCTGTAGTTGATGGTCTCGTCGGCGCCCAGCTGCTGGCAGAAGGCGCACTTGTCATCGGTCGAGGCGGCGGCAATCACCCGAGCGCCGGCGATCTTGGCGATCTGGATCGCCGACATGCCGACGCCGCCGGCGGCGCCCAGCACCAGCACGGTCTCGCCGGCCTTCAGCTGCCCGCGGTCCAGCAGCGCGTGGTGGCTGGTGGCGTAGATCATGATGAAGGCGGCGGCGTCGACCGGCGCAAAGCCCGGCGGCAGCGGCATGCACAGCTTGGCCGGCGCCAGGGTGTGGGTGGCAAAGCCGCCGGTGCCCGACAGGCAGGCCACCATCTGGCCGACCTTCAGGTTGGTCACGCCTTCGCCCACGGCCTCGATCACGCCGGCGTATTCGGAGCCGGGCACGAAGGGCAGCTCGGGCTTGAACTGGTACTTGTTCTGCACGATCAGCAGGTCCGGAAAGTTCAGGCTGGCCGCCTGGATGCGGATCAGCACCTGGCCCTTGGCCGGGGTGGGGGTGGGCAGCTCCTTCCAGGTCAGGGCGTCCACGCCCACGGGGTCTTCGCACAGCCAGGCATGCATGTTCGGTTCTCCTTGTGATCGGTGGCGGGCTCAAGACCAAGCCCTCCGTCGGCCCGATGATAGAAGCGCCGCGCGCGCCGTGCCGGTCGCGCGCGTGACCGGCCACTCGAATGCGGCGCGCCCCTACAATCGGTTGCATTCATTCGCGCTCGACCATGAAGATTCTGCTTTGCAATGACGACGGCTACCAGGCGCCGGGCATCGTGGCGCTGCACGCCGCGCTGGCGGCGTTCGCCGAGGTCGAGGTGATCGCCCCGGAGCAGAACAACAGCGCCAAGTCCAACGCGCTGACGCTGCACGCGCCGCTGTACGTGCACCGCGCGCCCAACGGCTTTCGCTACGTCAACGGCACGCCGGCCGACTGCGTGCACATCGCGCTGACCGGCCTGCTGCAGTACCGCCCCGACCTGGTGGTGTCGGGCATCAACAACGGCGCCAACATGGGCGACGACACGATCTACTCGGGCACCGTGGGCGCGGCCATGGAGGGCTATCTGTTCGGCATCCCGGCCATGGCCTTCTCGCAGGTCGAAAAGGGCTGGGCGCACATCGACGCGGCGGCGCAGGCCGCGGGCGACCTGGTGCGGCGCATCGGCGCGCAGTCGCCGCCCCGCGAGCAGCCCTGGCTGCTCAACGTCAACATCCCCAACCTGCCGCTGGCCGACTTGAAACCGCCCAAGGTGTGCCGCCTGGGCCGGCGCCACGCGGCGCAGAACGCCATCACCATGACCAGCCCCTACGGCGAGACCATGTACTGGATCGGCGGCGCCGGCGGCGCGCTGGACGCCAGCGAGGGCACCGACTTTCATGCCACCGCGCAAGGCCACCTCTCGCTCACGCCGCTGTCGGTGGACCTGACCGATCACGCGGCGCTGGCGTATTGGGCGCAGGGCCTGAGCCACATGATGGCCGGGGAGAAGCCCTGATGGCGCGGCCACCCGAGCGGCCGGGCTTTCCCGCGCGCATCGACCTGGGCTCGCGCCCGGCGCCAGCCAAGCGGCCCGCGCCCAACGCGGCGCCGACGGCCGCGGCGGCCCGTGCGCCGGCCCCCGCCGCGCTGCCCGGCGCCGCGCGCGATGCGATCCCGGCGCGCGGGCGCATGGTGCAGGCGCTGGCGGCCGGCGGCATCCGCGACCCGGAGGTGCTGCGCGCCATGGGCGCGGTCGACCGCCACCGCTTCGTCGACCACGCGCTGGTGGCCCAGGCCTACGAGGACACGGCCCTGCCGATCGGGCTGGGGCAGACCATCTCCAAGCCCAGCGTGGTGGCGCGCATGGTCGAGCTGCTGATGCAGGGCGTGGCCCGTGGCGCCGACGGCCGGCCCGGGCGCGTGCTGGACATCGGCACCGGCTGCGGCTATCAGGCGCTGGTGCTGGCGCAACTGGCCAGCGAGGTCTACAGCGTCGAGCGCCTGCGCGAGCTGCACGAGAAGGCGCGCGCCAACCTGCGCCCCCTGCGCGTGCCCAACGTGCACCTGATCGTGGGCGACGGCATGCAGGGCTTTCCCAGCGGCGCGCCGTATGCCGGCATCGTCTCGGCCGCCGGCGGCGAGCAGGTGCCCGAGGCCTGGATCGAGCAACTGGCGTATGGTGGCCGCATCGTGGCGCCCACGGTGCAGACCGGCGGCGCCCAGGCGCTGGTGGTGATCGACAAGACGCGCCAGTCGATTCGGCAGACGGTGTTGGAGGGCGTTCACTTCGTGCCTCTAAAATCGGGCGTTTCCTAGGGTCAAGGACAAGATATATGCAGGTGTCAGGTCGCAAGGCGTGGTGGGCTGTGGTGCTGGCGGCCACACTGCTGGCGGGGTGTTCGTCGATGTCGATGAACCGCGCGCCGGTCGAGGACCGCAACGTCGGCACGGCGGCCGTGGACGCTGCCACGCTGCCCGGCGCCGAAAATGCCGGCAAGCCCGGCTACTACACGGTGCGCACGGGCGACACCATCATGAAGATCGCCACCGAGGTCGGCCAGCCCTGGCGCGAAATCGTCGGCTGGAACAAGCTGGAGAACCCCAACGCGATCGAAGTCGGCCAGGTGCTGCGCGTGGTGCCGCCGGTGGGTTCGGTGCCGCCGCAAGCGGTGCCGGCAGCGGTCGAGAGCGCCCGTGCGGCGCACCCGCCGGCCGCCAGCAAGACGGCGCCCGTCCCCGTGGCCACGCAGACCACGCCCGGCGTGGCGCCGCCCGCTGCGGCCGCTCCGGCGCCTGCACCTGCACCCGCGGCGGAACCGGCCCCCACCGTGGCAGCGGCGCCCACGCCGCCGGCGCCGCCCCCCCCGCCGCCCTCGGCGGGCGCCGACAGCATCAAGTTCATCTGGCCGGCCAAGGGGCCGGTGATCGCCCGCTTCGACGAGGACAAGAACAAGGGCCTGGGCATCGGCGGCAAGGCCGGCGAGCCGGTGCTGGCCGCCGCCGACGGCCGCGTGGTCTATGCCGGCGCCGGCCTGCGCGGCTACGGCAACCTGGTCATCATCAAGCACAACAACACCTTTCTGACGGCCTACGCCCACAACCAGAAGCTGCTGGTCAAGGAAGACCAGAACGTCAAGAAGGGCCAGGAGATCGCCGAGATGGGCTCGACCGATTCGGACCGCGTCAAGCTGCATTTCGAGATCCGCCGCTCCGGCAAGCCGGTGGACCCGGCGCGCTACCTGCCGCCGCGCTGAGCCGCGGCCGGCCGCAGGCAACGGGCGCTCGCGTGGGCGCCCGTTGTCATTTCTGCCATCCGTCAAAAACTATTGAATTGATAGCGTGTCGCGCTTGATGGACAAGCGCTACAGCCTGATTTGACCATGAACCCCGAAGACCAAGCCACCCGCCCCGACGTGCCGGCGGACGCGCTGTACATCGAATCGATGGACCTGGACGCCCAGGGCATCGCCCACCGCGCCGACGGCAAGGTGGTGTTCGTCGACGGCGCCTTGCCCGGCGAATGGGTGAGTGCCCAGGTGCACCGCAAGAAGAACAACTGGGAGGCGGCCACGCTCACCGCCGTGCACCGCGCCAGCAGCCTGCGCGTGGCGCCGCGCTGCCCGCACTTCGGCCTGCACGCGGGCGCCTGCGGCGGCTGCAAGATGCAGCATCTGGACGCCGGTGCGCAGGTCGCCATCAAGCAGCGCGCGCTCGAAGACCAGCTGTGGCACCTGGGCAAGGTCAGGCCCGAGCTGATCCTGCGCCCGATCGAAGGGCCGGCCTGGGGCTATCGCTGGCGCGCGCGCCTGTCGGTGCGCCACGTGATCAAGAAGGGCGAGGTGCTGATCGGCTTTCACGAGCGCAAGAGCCGCTACGTGGCCGACATGCGCGAGTGCCACGTGCTGCCGCCCGCGGTCAGCGCACTGCTGCTGCCGCTGCGCGCGCTCATTGCCGGCATGGATGCGCGCGACACCTGCCCGCAGATCGAGCTGGCCTGCGGCGACGAGGTGACGGCCCTGGTGCTGCGTCACCTGCAGCCGCTCAGCGCGGGCGACGAAGCCCGGCTGCGCGCCTTTGCCGCCACGCACGGCGTGCAGTGGTGGCTGCAGCCCAAGGGGCCCGACACGGCGCATTTGCTCGACCCCGAAGGCGCCGCGCCGCTGGCCTACGCCTTGCCCGAGTTCGGCGTCAGCCTGCCGTTTCGGCCCACCGACTTTACCCAGGTCAACCCGCACATCAACCGCGTGCTGGTGGCGCGCGCGCTGCGCCTGCTGCAGGTGCAGCGCGGCGAGCGCGTGATCGACTGGTTTTGCGGCCTGGGCAACTTCAGCCTGCCGCTGGCCACCCAGGCCGGTCAGGTGCTGGGCGTGGAGGGCAGCGCCGCCTTGGTGGCGCGCGCGCGGCAAAACCTGCAGGCCAACCAGGCGGCGGCGCGCGACGGCCAGCGTTTTGCGCCCACCGAGTTCGTGGTGCGCGACCTGTTCGAGATGAGCCCCGAGCAACTGGTGCGCGACGGCACGGCCGGCCGCTGGCTGGTCGATCCGCCGCGCGAAGGCGCCTTTGCGCTGGCCAAGGCCCTGGCCGCCATCCACCAGGCGCGCAGCGGCGCCGAAGGGGCCGAGCCCCTGCCGGCGGGCGCGGCCGACTGGCAGCCGCCCCGGCGCATCGTCTACGTCAGCTGCAACCCGGCCACGCTGGCGCGCGACGCCGGCCTGCTGGTGCACCAGGCCGGCTACCGCTGCAGCGCGGCGGGCGTGGTCAACATGTTCCCGCACACGGCGCACGTGGAAAGCATGGCGGTGTTCGACCGGCTTGACTCGGACGGCGGCGCTGCAAAAATTGCTTGATGTTCCGCCGGAGAGCCCAAAAATCCAAGCTATAATTCGAGGCTTGTTCCCCGATAGCTCAGTCGGTAGAGCGCCGGACTGTTAATCCGTAGGTCCCTGGTTCGAGCCCAGGTCGGGGAGCCAAATACCGCAAGGAAACCCCGCTACTCAAAAGGTAGCGGGGTTTTTCTTTTTTCGGGTCGTGTAGCCACGGTGTAGCCACCGGGACGGGGATTTGGCAAGCTCCGAAGTCAAGCCGATCGCCCATGCAGCCAGTTGGCCGCCGAACGCCCCGCTCACCTTGATCGTGGATCGATCGCGCTGCGGTGATGTCTCTGGTTCATGCCCGTTCCTCGCTGTCCATCCGCTCGACGATGCGCCCGATGTGCGTCACGACGCCCGCGCTGATGGCCTCGGCACGCGCCAGGTCATCGTCGGCGCTGCGCATCGCGTCAACCAGCTTGCCGGCCGTCACGGTCTTGCCCCACTGGGCCAGCGGTTGGAAGCGCAGGTACACGAGCGTAGTTCTGGGGTCATCGTCCAGCGTGAGGTCGGCCGCCAAGTGCTCCAGCCCTGCCGACAGCACCAACGGCTGCCATTCGAAGCGCAAGCCTGGATCGTCAACTTTGCGGATCGGCCCCTGACTGCTGGCAAGCCGATGCAGCAAATCCGTCAGGCCGGCAAAGAGCAGCGTCAGGTAGACGAAGTACAGCTCACGCGTGTGCGTCCAGGCAGCCGGTTTGCCGGGCTCCTCGCTGCGCCGCGGGTAGCCGAACGGCACGAGGCCAGTGTCTTGCACCGACTGCCGGAAGGCGTCTTCGGGCCGGGTGGTGTCGGCCCAACCGGGCGCCTCGCCCTCGTGCCAGCAGACCCCCTGGTAGGTCAGCCGGGCTTCGGCGGCCACCGGATAGGGCAGCTGCCAATGCTCCAGACAGTCTCTGAGCCGGTCGCGAAATCCGCGCAGCTCGCCTACCGCGATCGGGAACGCAATCGTCCGCGCCGGCCCGTCCGGAATGCCGCACATCGACGGCGCCCCTTTTTTCGGCTCGATCACCTGCAGCTGATAGCTTGCTTCCAGCAGCGCCTTGGCTGCCCGGTCCCAGTTCTCGGGGAACCAGCCGTACATGGCCTGGCCGATCACAACCGGCAGCGGGATGCGCGTCTTGTAGGTGGTGATGGAGCCGGCGATGCCGCGCCAGCGGTCCTCGGCCACCCACTGCTGCCCTGCAGCCTCATACGCCAGCTCGAACCAGGTGTCGGGCTCGGTGCCTTGCCAGCGCGCCGACCAACCTTCGTCCGAGCGCTTGAAGCTGGCCTTGTCCAGTGGGCCCAGGATCAGGTAGGGCGGCAAGTCGCTTGCCGATCGAATCGCAGCCGGATCCAGCGCGCGCCAGTTGAAGCCGCGTCGCTGCGGCAGGTAGCGCAGCAGGTGGATGGACAGCGGCGCCTCGGCCTGCTGCTGGATGATGGGGTGGTTCATGACCGGCCCTCCACGAACGAGGCCAAGCCAATGCCATTGACGAACATGTGAACACTCCTCTTTAGCCGCTTTGACGAGAGGTCGGGGGCGGCAAGCTGGATCAAATCCCCCCGGTCGTTGCGCCCTTGCGGGCAGGCCGACCACGCCTGAAGGGTTCAGCGCAGCAGGATCAACTGCGGCACACCATCGGCGCCGCTCCAGATGAGGGCGTTCTGCTCGAAGCGCGCACCGAGTGCCTTGGCCGCCTCGAGATCGAGACCAAACACCAGGGAACCGTCCTCGCCCGGCCAGTCGTTGGACGGATGCTGGCCGATGCCGGGCGCGAACGTCAGGCCGCGCCGCGTGAGCTCGGCGGCCAACTCGGCCTGCCGGTTCGCATTGGCAGCGTCGCCCGAGCGCTGGCTGAACGGATTGCAGGCGGTCAGGAAGGCACTGCCATCGACCTGGTGCAACTTGTGGGCCGCCAGCAAGTCGGCGCAGACCTTGCCCACCCGCAGGGTGAAGGGCTGCCCGCCCAGCACGCGGTACTCGGTTTCCCGATAGGCTTGAATCGTGCCTGGATCGATGATTGATGCGGCAGCCGAGGATTGCGGGTGCCCAGTCATTTCTTCGGCCTCGCTGCGGAGGTGACCTCGTTGACGTACAACTGCCGGATCGTCAAATAGCACTCGAATCCGTCGTCCTGCGAGATGGTGAGCTCGCCGTCCCCGAACGACCAGGTCGTGCGCGTGCGAGTGCCCTCGTACCAGGACCACGCCGTCGCGCAGTAGGGCTCGCCGTCCTGGATCTGTTGCCAGCGCCGCCGGCTGACCTTGATGGTGGATTCGGCATCGTCATTGCCCCACACCGCGGTGAGGTGCACATAGGTTCTTGACTTGCTGCTTTTGTGCATGATGGGCTCCGGTTGGTTGATCTTCATGGACGCCACGGCCTGCTGGGCGAACGCGGCGATCGGCGGCGGCACCAGCGCATTGGCAAAGCCGGTCATCTGGTGCAATTGCAGGCGACCATCGGCCCACTGCAGGCCCACCGTGGCCAGGCGCTTGCCCGTGTCCTTGCGCCGCACCGACAGCAGCACATAGCTGCCACGCGCGCAGCGCTCGACATAGCTGTCGGCGCAGTGGCGCATGGCGCAGGCCTCATCCAGGATGTCGGCGGCACTGCCCAGCCATACCAGCGCCAACTCGTCGTGCTGGAGCGCCGTCAGCTCGAACGGCGCGCGCCAAGGCTTTAGATGCCTGGCCCTGGCCAGCTCCTGCTGGTGCCACTGCTCGGCCTTGCGCCACAGCCCGGTCAGCGTCACCTGTCGCAGGGCGCGACTGGTCACGTACCGTGGGTGCGCCGCCGCCCAGTTCAGCAGCAGGTAGCACCGATCATGCAACTGCTGCAATGCCTGCTCGTCGCCGGACAGGACCCTATCGGCAGCCCATTGCCCCAGGCGCGCCGCCATCGGCGCGTCGATGGGATCTTCCGGATTCTTCAGGTAGCTCTTGCGAGGCAGATTCGGGTTGCCATCCAGGTTCATCAATGCCTGCAGCATCCAGAGCGGCACCAACTGGCGGGTGCCGAACTTCTGCGCCTTCAGCACCAACTCGAGCGCGGCACGCCCACTGTGCTGACTGTCCTTGGTGTAGTAGTTGCGCAGCGGCCAGATCCAGGCCGTGCCCTCGCGGTGCAGCAGCCGCCACATGGCGGGGCTGACGCCGTGGCTCAGCAGCAGTGCCCGGAGATTGGCCACGGGCTCGCCCTCGGTCGGCAGGTGGCGCCACAGCTGGGCCAGCAGCGGTAGCCATTGCGGCGATTCGGACCGCAGGCGCGGCCCCTGCTGGCGGCGCCAGAGCGTCAGGTTGTAGTCGGCCAGCCGGATCGGGCTGCCGTCCTGGTGCGGCAGCCAGCGGCGGGCGCGGCGCACGATCCGGGTGTCGAGGTCCAGGGCCTGGGCGAGCAGGGCCCGCACGCGCTGTTGCGTGCTCTGGGTCCACAACGCCTGCTCCAGCCGCAACTGCACCCAGTCGACATAGTCGTCGATGAGCGGATGCTCGGGCCATTGCAGCTCCAGGGCCTGGCGCAAGCCTTCGGCATAGCACGTCAGCCACAGCGCCTGGTAGGGTGCGCCGTCGGCAACCACTTTGCCATCGGGCACACGTCGCAGCCAGGGCATGCCCACCTGATGGCCGCCATCGGGGTCGGGCAAGACCTCTCCCGGTCGCCATTCGTACAGGCGGTACTGCCCGTCGGGCTGGCGCTCGTAGATGATCGTGTCCAGCACGCCGATGCGGCGCGCCGCGCCGGCACGATGGAGGCGGATCGGATGAGCGAGCACCGCCCGGATCCTGAGCACGCATTCCTGAATCAACGCCGGCCAATGCACCGCGCGCAGTGGCTGCGGCGGCAGCCCGAGCGGGTCGTGCGGGCTGGGATCGGGTGGCGCCAGCATCACCGGGTCGAACTGGATCGAAGTCGTCAGCTCGGTGAGGCCGTCGCCAATCGGGGTGGGCAGGGGGCGCATGAAGGCGGCGGTCATGAGCACGGTTGTCCTTGCTCGTTCAGGGCCGAGTGCAGAAGACCCAGCAACCTGCGGTATTCGGCCTCGCCCAGGGTCAGCTCCAGCAGCACGCGTTCGGCCTGGGCGTCCCGGGTCTGGGCCATGCGGGTGGTCAGGCGCAGATGCAGGGGATGGCCGGGGGTCTCCAGGTGCCGCACCTGGGCGCTCCAGGTCACATCGCCGGCGGTCATGAACGGGATCAAATGGGTCATGGTTCTTTCCAGTCGAAGCAGGGTCAATGGCAAGTGGCCGGCAGCGGGCGGGCCGCACGGGTGCGCAGCGCGACTGCGGCCTGGCGGCGCTGGGCAATGAGGCGCGCCGGCGCGCTGGTCAGCCAGTCGGCGGTTTCGCGCAGGTCGTTTCGCAACGCTTCAGACAGCCGGCACAGCTTGTCCACGTCGCTGCGCAGGGCAGAAAGCTGTGCCTCAACGTCCTCGCCCAAGCCTTCGCTCAGGCCACGCCGATAGGCGCTGTCGACGGCGGTCTGCAGCTCGCCCTCGAAGGCATCAAGCTGCTCCTGGGCCTCCAGCCACTGCAGGGCCGCGTCGTGCTCGGGGCGGTTGAGAATGAAGGCCAGCCGCTCGCGCTCGGCGGCGGTGGCGTTGGATGGAAGCATGGACATGGGTAACTCCGGTGAGGATGGGGATGGGTGGGGCAGAGAGGGCGACCCGGTGATCGCCCCCGTCCGGTGCCTCAGGCCTGACGGGCCTGCAGTTCCCGGCGCCGGGCGGCGATGGGGTCGATGCGCGGACGCCGGGGCGTCTTGCGCAGGGTCTTCAGCGGCCGTGGCGGCAGGTTGGCCGCCAGAGCCTCGGGCACCGGGCCCGCATCGATCCAGGCGAAGCCGCCATCGCTGGCAGCGCCCACCTGCACCAGGCCGCGGCGAACCTGCACGCTCACTGCCCGGTAGCCCTTGGGCAGCGCCGTGGCGCTGACGCGGGCCGCCAGTTCGGTGGCTTCGCGCTGCTGGCGCCGGTGGCCGAGCAGTTGGCGCTGGGCCTGGCGCACCAGCTCGATGCGCTGCTCGCGCTCCAGGGTTTTGTCGTTCAACAGGCGCAGCACCTTGCGGGCGATGGCCTGCTCGACGGGGTCGGCGGATTGAAATTCCACGAATGCGGTGTTCGACATGAGTAGCTCCTTTCGGTTGATGCCGAGACACACCGCGACGCACGAAGCGAGAGGCCGCAAGCTTCCCGCCGCGCTTCGGTGAGGAGCCGTTCTGGCCGAAGATCCACGAGGGATTTCGGGCGCAGCAAGGCCCATCACCGCGGTCGCGGTGCATGGCAGTTCAGATCAAGCCGTCAGGTCAACAGCGCATGTGCTGGAGCGGGGTGGTGAGCGTGGTCACTGGGGTGTCTCTCCGAGTCAAAGTCGTTTCCGAAAATGGCTCCCGGAATGACCCGGAGAGCCGCCGCTTTAGCCTGCATTTGTGAGTCGCCCGGCAAGATGTCGATCAAATCCGGCGACGAGGCCCGAGGGCCTCAAGAGCTTCAAACCCACCAACGAAAAAACCCGCTTCGATCCTTGAGGAGACGGCTCGCTGTTCTTGCGAGGGGCCTCGTCAACGCCAAAGCGGGTTGCATCGCTTTAGCAGGATTTTTAACGCGCTCTGCAAGTTGATGGGGAAATCAGCGCGAGTTGTTAATTTACTCAATCGCGACGGCAATGTCAAGCAAGGACTCGCCGTGGCGAGTCCTTGCCGCAACGCCTATCGCGGCACGAGCCGGCCATCCGCGAACCACTGCTGCACCGTTTGCAGTGCAGCCTGCCGCTCGCCCTCGTCGAGTGGTTGCAGCGCCGCCTGCAGCATGCGATTGGACGCTTCGCCAAGCGGGTTCGAGTCCACCAGCACGTCCGCCCAGTGGCGCAGCACCAGGGCCCAGATCACCAACGCTTCGCGCTTCATGGCAAGGGCCTGAACGAAGAGTTCATCGACGAACTCGGACGAGTAGCACGCCAGCATGTCCTCGATCGCATCCTTGAACTCGACGTGACGGTGCGCCGCCTGGTCGAATTCGTGGAGCAGGCCTGCCCACGCCGGGTCTCCCGGGACGGGGTGCGTGGACCAGGCTGGCGGGTGCTCCAAGGGGCTTGCCGACTTGCGCTGGAATGCGATGTGCTCGCAATCGATATCCAAGCTGAACGCTGGCAGTTCGATCGAACATTGCAACGGGACAAAAGCCGAGCTGGCTCCCCCCACACCGGCCACCAGCATATGCGGCACCTGCGCCACCGCTGGCATGCCCGTCGCTTTTTCACCTTCTGCGCGCTCATGGACCAGCAGCAGGTTGGTCTGCTCCGACAACAGGCGGTAGTTCAGCGCGAGCTGGCGCGCCTCGTCCTTGCTCTCGATCTCCAGCAGCATCTGTTGCGCCCACATGCGCGCGAGCGTGTCCCCGGGCACCCAGGAGGCCACGGGTGCGTGCATGCCGCAGTCGGGTGGAAGCGGCTGTTCGTGAGTGACGCTTGCCCCGTCCATCGGTTCGAACACCAGAACGGGCGCACGCTCGGGCGGATGGTCGGTGCGTACCCAACGCGTCAGCGTTTGGTTCGGCTGCAGGCGCGTGACCGTGCCGCCGTGCCCCGTGGCTCCAAGCATCATGCAGGGCTTGACCGGCACCGACCGCCGCAAGCCCTGCAGCAGCTCGGTGATCGCGACTCGCATGTCCTCGCCCGGATGCACCAGGCGGCAGCCGCCACCGGTGGCCGCGGCCAGTTCCTGCAGCAGGCTCTGCGCGGGCGCCGCGCCGACACCGATGCTGTGGACGCGGTGGCCGCTGTGGCGCAAGCCGGCGATGATGCCTTCCACGTCCCAGACCTCGCCGTCGGTGATCAGCAGGACGTCTGCAGGGTGCTCCAGCAAGCGGCCGTCCGCGTCTTGCTGCTGCAGCGCCACGACCTCCTTCAGGGCCCGGGCAAGCTCGGTGCCGCCCATATCGGCATCCGTCTGCTGGAACGCCTGGCGCAGTGCTGCCAGGTGCCGGCGGCCGCAGGCCGTCACCTCGGGCAGGACATGCTCCACGCTGGTGCCGAAGCGGCTGTAGGAAACCTGATCCGTGGCGTCGAGTTGCTCCAGCAGCACCGCCAGCGCGGCGCGGGCCTGAGCCATGCTTGCGCCTGCCATCGAGCCCGAGCAGTCCACCAACACCTTGAGCGCGAGGTGCTGGCCGCGCTGGTGCTGCTGGCGCTGCTGGCGCCGCGCCCACTCGTTGCGCAGGCCGTCCTCCTGCAGGTTGACCACCGACCGGCCGGCGCTCCTGGACAAGCGCAGCAGCGTCTGCAGTTCTTCGTCACTCATTGCGTCCATCGTCGCCTGGACGCGGGAATCGGCATGCACCGCAAGCGCGGGGGCCAGTGCCGCCAGCGTCGGGCAGAAGGAGCCGGCCACCACATACTCGCCCGGGCGCACCGGGTCTGCCCCCATATAGGCAAAGGACGACTGAGGCAGGCCCTCCACCGTCAGCACGAAGTCCCGGTCGAGCAGGGCCGGGCCTGCGAGGCTGACGCGCACTTCATCGCCGCTTCTGGCGAACTGAATCGGGTGGCTGGGCGAGCGAATGACGCCCTGCGCAGCAGCACCGGCCAGCCCCAGTTCCAGTGCAAAGTCCTGGCTGGCCAACAGGTCGGTCTGCGGCACCTGGTGTGGCTGCAGCTTGCCGGCCGCAACGGCATCTCCGTAGCGCGGTGCCAGCGCCGTTGGCACGACAAGCCGCAGTGTGTCGTGGTCGTGCGCCAGCATCTGGGCGTAGCGCAGTTCGACGACGGCTTCCTCGCCGGGCTTCAGGTTGCCGACGCTGACCGTGTACAGATCCCTGCCGGCGCGTTCGACCATCGCGGCGGCATCGCCCTTGTCGATGGCCTGCTCATAGTCGCGCTCGGCCTGGGCCTTCTCGACGATCTGACCGGCGAGGCGCTTGCCGCCGATCTCCACGCCGAGCTCCAGCAAAGTGGCTGCCCAGGCCAGCGGGAAGGTGTAGACCGCCTCGATGTCCACGCGGGAGTCGTTGCGGTAGGCCTGGCGCAGCGTCATGGTCAACAGCACGCCGTCGATACGGCCTTGGCCATGCACCGAGCGCAGCACCGTGCAGCCCTGGGTTTCATCCAGCTCCAACGCGGAATCAGTGGTGTTCAAGGTTCTTCTCCAACAGATTGATGACTTCTTGCACGAAGTGGCGCAACTGCGCCGGCGACAGCCGGGCCTGCTCCGGGTCCACCTGCAACTCCAGCCCCGGCGCGACATGCACATGGCTGAGGACACGCACCGCACCCGGCCTGGCCGGCGCCAGCGGCACCGGGCTGTCGCCGCCCGCCATCAGGTTGCGGATGCGCTCCAGCGACACGCCTTCTTCGCTCAATCGACGAACGCGCAGGAACTGCTCCAGGTGCCGGTCGGTGTAATACGCGGCCCGGGTCTCGCCGATGGGGCGATCCACCAGGCCGATCTGCATGTAGTAGCGCAGGGTGCGCCGCGGCAGTCCGGTCAGGCTCTCCAGTTGATCGAGGGTGTAGCGAGGCATTTGAGTCAGTATAACTGTATTAATATACTGATTCAATAATGGTTGACACACCGCTCGATGAAGCCGTCACCTGTCAGCCGCAATGCATGTCTCATGCTAGAAGCCGGCGGTCCGCTGATCTTCACCCGTATGTGCGCCTGCAGTTCGAGGGCTTGCCTGAGTCCAGGCTCCAGGCCAGCAAGAGCGCGCAGCTCCGGTACTGCGAGTTCGACACGCTGGCCATGGTGATGGCGGTGCAGGCGTGGGATGCGATGGCCGATCTGCCGCAGGCCGACCGCCACGTCCCGCGGGCAGCGGCGACCGAGTGATCGGGCCCGGCGGGCATCACGTTACAGTTTGCATTGTTCTCTTGTTTCGGCCTTTGCCGTCAACGCTCGTCATGCTCAATTTTGCGCCGGGGTCTCGCGCCGTCATCCGCGATGAAGAATGGCTTATCCGCCGCATCGACCCCTCCGCCGACGGTGGCTGGTTGCTCACTTGCGACGGTATCTCTGACTTGGTGCGGGGGCAGTCGGCATTGTTCTTGACCGCGCTGGAAGACACCATCGAGGTGCTCGACCCCGCCAAGACCGCGCTGGTGCCCGACGCCAGCCCCACCTACAACGCCGCCATCCTGTACCTGGAGAGCCTGCGCCGGCGCAGCGTGGCCAATGACGAGAATATTCACCTCGGCCACCGCGGTGTCATGAACCTGGTTCCCTACCAGCTCGACCCGGCCCTGCAAGCGCTGAAATAACCGCGCTCGCGCATCCTGATTGCCGATGCCGTCGGCCTGGGCAAAACGCTGGAGGCGGGCATCCTGGCCACCGAGCTGATACAGCGCGGGCGCGGCAAGCGCATCCTGGTGGTAACCCAAAAAGCCATGCTCTGACTTCAACTTCAACTTCAACTTCAGTCGTTTTTGCACCAGGCCAGAAAAGCGCGCAGCAGGCGCAGCGCAAGGCGGGCTTGTGTCGGGCGTGTTTTCGCCTCACGGGCGGCCCAGCTTTCCACGGCCTCGGGCGTCAGGGCGCGCAGCTGCTGGGACATGAAAACGGCCAGCGGCCCCGGTTGAATGACGCCCTTGCCACGCTTTACCGGCTCGCCACCGGCGCGGGCAATGGCAACGTGGTCCAGATAGTGGCGCTCGCCCCAGTGCTCCCGGCGCTCGGCAACGTAGGCGGCCCATGCTCCGCCCACCGTGACGGCCAGCGCGGCGGCGGCGGCTTTCACGGCCTCGCGCTCGGCTTGCTGCTGGCGTTCTTGCTCGCTGGGGTTGATGCCACCGTCAACCAGCACGGCCAGCGCCGCGCCGCTATGCTTGGCTTCGCCATGCAAGCCCCCCGTCCCATCGCGGCCGCGTCCGCGCCCGAGCGTGAAGCCAGTGCCGGGCAGCCCACGGTGCGCCGCGGGCCGGCGTTCGCCACCATTGCGCTGGCGCTGATGATGATGTCGATCGACTCGACCATCGTGGCGACGGCGCTGCATACGCTGCAGCAGGGGCTGGACACCTCGATCAACTGGGCCGGCTGGACGCTGACCGGCTACTCGTTCGGCTTCGCGCTGATGCTGCCCATCGCCGGCAAGCTGAGCGAGCGGCTGGGCCGCCGGCGCGTATTCATCGGCTCGGTGGTGGTGTTCACGCTGGCTTCGCTGGGCTGCGCGCTGGCCAACGACATAGGGACCCTGATTGCGCTGCGGGTGCTGCAGGCGGCCGGTGGCGCCGGTTTCACGCCGTCGGCCACGGGCCTGATCGTCGACCACTTCGGCGCTGCGCGCGACCGCTTCGTCAGCCTGTTCGGCAGCATTTTCCCGATCGGCGCAATGATCGGCCCGGTCTTCGGCGGGCTGTGCGTGGCCTACTGGTCATGGCGCGGGGTGTTTTTCGTCAACGCGCCGATCGGCATCGCCATCGTGGTGCTGGCGCTGCGCTACATCCCGCGCGACCGGCCGATGTCGCGCGAGCGTCGCGCGGGCATGGACTTCGTCGGCATGGCCTTGCTGGGCCTGTGCCTGCTGGCCGGCATGCTGGCCATCAACCTGCTGGGCGAGCGGGGCGCCAGCGTGGCGGCGTTTGCGGCCGCGCTGGCGGTGGCGCTGCTGGCCGGGGTGGGGTTTTTGGTGCGCATCCGGCGCGCGGCGCAGCCCTTCATCGCGCCGCGCCTGATCTACGGCACGGGCTTCGGCGCGGTCAACGCGGTCAACGCGGTCAACGCCATTTTCGGCGGCATGAGCATCGGCGCGGTGGCCCTGGTTCCGCTGTACGCCACCAACCGCTACGGCATCGCCGTGCTGGCCGCCGGCAGCCTGCTGATCGCGCAGGGCGTGGCAGCCATCGTGTTCTCGCTGCTGGCCACCTGGGGGCTGCGGCGCACCGGCTACCGACGGCCCTTGGTTCTGGGCGTGCTGGCCATCGTGCTGGGCATGCTGGGCGTGGCGCTGCATCCTCCGGCGGGCTGGGCGCCGTACCCCTGGCTGATGGGCGCGACCTTTCTGGTCGGCGTCGGCGTGGGCGTGGTCAACCCGGCCAGCCGCAATGCCGGGCTGCAGTTGGCGCCGCAGAACGCGTCGACGCTGGCCGCCATGCGCACGCTGTTCTTGCAGATCGGCACCATCGCCACCGTGTCGCTGGCCACGGCCGTGCTGGCCGCCGCCGCCGACCCCGGCGCCATGCAGGCCTGGATCTACGGCGCCGTGGCCGCGGTGCTGCTGCTGGCGCTGCCGCTGGTGCGGCGCGTGCCCGACCACCGGGGGGCGTGGTAGTCCTTCAAGCGCCGGGCGCCGACGCGCTGGGCCGCGGTCCTTGCGGCAGCAGGCGCAGCAGCCAGCCGCCGATCAGGGTGAAGGCCAGGCAGGGCAGGGCCGAGCCCCACTGCGGCCAGTACACGCCGCCCAGGTGAAAGCAGGCGATGCCGGCCAGCCACAGCAGCGCCGGGCCGGCGCGCACCGCGCGGGCCGCCGGCAGATCGCCGCCCGCCAGCTGCGACAGCACGACGCCGAACAGCGGCACGAACACCGAGCTGAGCAGCAGCAGGAAAGGCTCCAGGCTGTGGATGGGCAGCGCCAGCGCGGCGGCGGTGGCCAGCGCCGCCAGGGCTATGCCCAGCCGGCGAATGCTCCAGCGCGAGCGCGTCAGGTAATGCGCCGACACCGCGCCCGAGTGCACGTCGCCATAGGCGTTGTCGACCTCGTCGATGAGGATGAAGCCCAGCGCGATCAGCCCGCCCTGCGCCAGCAGCATGGTGGCCAGCAGGTCGGCGTTGGCCGCCGCCGTGGCCACCACCACCACGCCCAGCGCATAGCACCACAGGTTGGCCACCACGTAGCCCAGCCAGATGCCCGACAGCGTGCCACGCGTGCTGCGCCCGTAGCGCGCGTAGTCGGCCACCAGCGGCAGCCAGGACACGGGCATGGCGATCACCAGGTCGAGCGCCTGCAGCGCGCTCATCTCGCCGGTGCCGGGGCGGTGCCACCACGCGGCCAGGCCCTGATCGGCCAGGCGCGAGCCGAACTGCCAGCTGAGCCAGGCCAGCGACAGCACCACCAGCGGCAGGCCGAAGCGGCTGACGAAGCGCCGCACCAGGCCCACCATCGAGCCGGCGGCGAGCGCCATCAGCAGCGCGCCCCACAGCAGCGTCAGCACCGGCGCCGCCCAGGCACCGCCCAGGCCCACGCGCTGCAGCAGGGCGCTGCTGCCGTCGCGCATGATGACCAGCTCGAACGCCGTCCAGCCCAAGAGCTGCAGCACGTTCAGGCCCACCGGCACCAGCGCGAAGGAGCGCCCCAGCGCCGCACCGATCAGGGCCGAGCTGGACAGCCCGTGGCGCGCCCCCAGCGAGCCCACCCAGGCCAGCAGCCCCGCGCCCAGCAGCGAGCCCAGGCCGATGGCCAGCATGGCGTCGCGCGGCGACAGCGCCGGCATCAGCGCCGCGCCGACCTGCATCACCAGCAGGCCCACGCCCAGGCTGAACCACAGGGCCGCGTGGTCGAGCGCGCCGAAGCGCCGCTCGTGTGCGCCGATCGGCAGGGCGGCGCCGTGCGCGGCGTCGGGGGAGGAAGGGCTTGCCATCGGCGTGCTCCAGGGCGATGGCAGGAAATGAAGGCGGCCGAGCGTGTCGGCGGCCGGCCTTGCTTCCCTGCGCGAGGATGATCTCAGTCAGGTTCAAAGGGTTTGCTCTCAGCCGCGACGCCCACATGCCTGTGGGGCGCCGGGGCACCCCCAGCGCGCGGCGTGAACGGGGTTCGCGCCGCGTCCAAAAATTATAGCGAGCGCGATCGGCGCTGCACGGCCTTCAGCGTACCGGCAGCTTGAAATAGCGATCGGGGTAGGGTTCGTTTTGCAGCGTGTAGTGCCACCACTCCTCGGGCAGGTTGCGCCAGCCGTGGCGCTGCATCACGGCGCGCAGCCACTGGCGGTTGTGGCGCACGGCCACGCCCAGCACGGGGTTGTCGGTGTGCGAGCGCTCGTCGAACAGATCGAAGGGCGTGCCCATGTCGATCTCCTGCCCGTTGGCGATGGCGCCCAGCAGCACCGTGCGTGCGGGGGCGGCGTCCAGCACCACCAGGCTCAGGTCGACCGTGCTGGCGCGACTGTGGCCCGAGCGCTCGGCGATGTAGCCGCGGGCGAACAGCTCGCTCTTGGGCACCCTGGGGTAGTACTCGGCCTTGGTGCGCTGATCGGTCAGGTCGGCGCCCCAGCGCACGAAGTCGTCCACCGCGGCCTGCGGGCGGTAGCAGTCGAACACCTTCAGGCCCAGGCCCCAGGGTGCCAGATCGCGCTGCACGGTGGCCAGCGCCTGGGCCGCCGGGCGGCTCAGCCAGCAGCGCGGCGCCTCGTAGCCGGCCACGCGGCGGCCCATGAAGTTGCGGCTGCCAAAGTAGCGCATGTCCTGCCGCACGGTGGGCACCAGCGTGTGCAGCGGCACCAGATCGGGGGCGGGCTCGTGCGCCGGCGTCGACGTGGACGCAGGCCCGGCGCAGCCGGCCAAGGCAAGGGCCAGCGCGGCAACGATGCCGAGGTGGCGAAATGTTGGCGGCATGCGGATCTCCTCCCGTGGCGTGCGAGCGGGCACGATACCGCATGCGCGCCGGCTGGCTACACTGGGCCATCGGGCGAGGCCCCATCCGGATCGATCACCATGGACCACGATTTCTGGCTGCAGCGCTGGCAGCAAGGGCAAACCGGATTTCACCAGTCGCACGTGCTGCCGCTGCTGCAAAAGCACTGGCCGGCCGTGGGCGTGCCGGCGGGCGGGCGCGTGTTCGTGCCGCTGGCGGGCAAATCGCTGGACATGCTGTGGCTGGCCGGGCAGGGCCATCCGGTGCTGGGGGTGGAGCTGTCGCCGCTGGCGGTGCAGCAGTTCTTTGCCGAGCACGGGCTGACGCCTACGGTGCGCAGCTCGCACTACGGCACGCACCATGTGGCCGGCGCGATCGAGCTGATCTGCGGCGACGTGTTCGGGCTGGACGCCGCCGCGCTGGCCGACTGCGCCGGCGTGTACGACCGCGCCGCCCTGATCGCGCTGCCGCCCGAGCTGCGCGCGCGCTACGTGGCCGGGCCCTACGCGCGGCTGCCGGCGGGTTGCCTCGGCCTGCTGGTCACGCTGGAATACCCGCAGCACGAGATGCAGGGCCCGCCGTTCTCGGTCGAGGAGGCGGAGGTGCGCCGGCACTACGAGCCGGACTGGGGCGTGGCGCTGCTGGAGCGGCGCGACATCCTGGCGCAGGAGGCCAAGTTTGCCGCCGCCGGCGTGACGGCGATGTCCACGGCGCTGTACCGCATCGCGCATCATGCGGCCTGAGGCGCCGGGCGCGCTACCATCGCCGCTGCCATACCCCGCCCGCATTCCACCATGTACCTCAACCCCACGCACAGCAGCAGCGACACCGCCGTGGCCGCGCAGATCGTGCGCGAGCAGCCGCTGGCCAGCCTGATCACCACCGACGAGGCCGGCCTGCCGCAGGTCAGCCACCTGCCCATGCATCTGAACGTGGACGGGCAGGGCGGCTGGACCCTGCTGGCCCACATGGCGCGCGCCAATCCGCAGTGGCAGCAGCTGCAGGCGCGGCCGCGGGCGCTGGTGACCTTTCTCGGCCCCAACGCCTACATGTCGCCCGACGTGTACGCCGACAAGGCGCGCGTGCCGACCTGGAGCTACGTGGCGGTGCATTGCCGCGTGCGGGCGCGGCTGATCGACGCGCAGGATGCGGCCGCCAAGGACGCGCTGCTCAAGACGCTGATCGCCGACCATGACCCGGCCTATGCCGCGCAGTGGCGCAGCCTGGACGCGGCGTTTCAGCAGCGCATGCTGGCGGCCATCGTGGCCTTCGAGCTGCAGGTCGAATCCTGGCAATGCGCGGTCAAGCTCAACCAGCACCGCCCCGAGGCCCACGCCGCCATGCACGCGCATTACGCGGCCGGCACCGAGGCCGAACGGGGGCTGGCGCGCTGGATGGAGCGGCTGGGCCTGGCGTCTGAACCCACCTCGCAAGGAGCCTGAACCATGCGCGGCCTCGGACTCATCGGCGTGCTGCTGGCCCTGCTGGTGGTGGCCTGGCTGGCCACGCGCCAAACCGCCAGCCTGAACCAGCTGGCCCTGCCCCCGGCCACGGCCGGCGCCGCCGCGGCACCCGCCAGCGGCAACGTGCGCGAGCAAAGCCAGCGCATCGAGCAGCAGTTCAAGCAGCAGATCGAAAACGCCCTGCAGACGCCGCGCGACGTGCCGGACGAAGCCAAATAACGCGATTTATACGAAATGTGGCTGCAGCCGGCACCAATCAAGCGCGAGCAGCTATCGATAGCATAGTGACTGCACCGCCCGACACCCTGGTCGCCAGCGACGAGCAAGCCATGCGCCTGGCGCTGGCCGAGGCCCGGGCTGCCGCTGCTGCGGGCGAGGTGCCGGTGGGCGCCGTGGTGGTGCGGGGCGGGCGCGTCATCGCCACCGGCCGCAATGCGCCCATCGGCCAGCACGACCCCACCGCCCACGCCGAGATCGCCGCGCTGCGCGGCGCCGCCCGCGTGCTGGGCAACTACCGGCTGGACGGCTGCACGCTCTATGTCACGCTGGAGCCCTGCGCCATGTGCGCCGGCGCCATGCTGCACGCGCGGCTGGCGCGCGTGGTGTTCGGCGCGCCCGATCCGCGCACCGGCGCCGCCGGCTCGGTGCTGAATGTCTTTGGCGAATCTCGGCTCAATCACCAGACCGTGGTGCAGGGCGGCGTGCTGGCCGAGGAGGGCGGGGCGCTGCTGCGCGCCTTCTTCGAGCCCCGGCGCGGCAACCCCAGCCCGCTGCGCGAAGATGCCCTGCGTACGCCCGACGCCGCCTTCGACGGCCTGCCCGGCTACCCCTGGGCGCCGCATTACGTCAGCGACCTGCCCGCGCTGGCCGGCCTGCGCCTGCACTATGTCGACGAGGGCCCGCGCGACGCGCCGCTGACCTGGCTGTGCCTGCACGGCAACCCCGGCTGGAGCTATCTGTACCGCCATCTGATCGCGCGCCTGGTCGCCGCCGGCCAGCGCGTGGTGGCGCCAGACCTGATCGGCTTCGGCAAAAGCGACAAGCCGAAGAAGGAGGCGGCGCACCGCTTCGACTGGCATCGCCAGGTGTTGCTGGAACTCGTCGAGCGGCTGGATCTGCGGCGCGTGGTGCTGGTGGTGCAGGACTGGGGCGGCCTGCTGGGCCTGACCCTGCCCATGGCCAGCCCGGCGCGCTACCACGGCCTGCTGGTGATGAACACGCTGCTGGCCACCGGCGCGGTGCCGCTGCCCGCCGGCTTCGTGGCCTGGCGCGAGATGTGCGCCAAAAACCCGGCCTACGACATCGCCCGCCTGCTGGCACGCGGCAACCCGCAGCTGAGCGCGGCCGAATGCGCGGCCTACGCGGCGCCCTTTCCCAACGCCGGTTTTCGCGCCGCCTTGCGCGCGTTTCCGGCCCTGGTGGCCGGGCAGCCGCCCGACGAGGGCGCCGCCACGGCCCGGCGGGCGCGCGACTTCTGGCGCCACGACTGGCAGGGGCGCAGCCTGATGCTGATCGGCGCCGCCGACCCGGTGCTGGGCGAGCCCGTGATGCGCGCCCTGCACGCCGACATCCGCGGCTGCCCGCCGCCCATCGTGCTGCCCGCCTGCGGCCACTTCGTGCCCGAATGCGGCGCCGTGCTGGCTGAGCATGCGCTGGCGCACTTTGCGCCGCCGGCGGCTTGAGCGCGGCGTGCCATCGACAGCGGATGATACAATTTTGATAGCTGCCCGCGCTTGATGCGCAAGCGCCAGACCCCGAAATCATTCAGAACGGCATTGGCATGGCCCACATCTACGTCTATTCACCTTCCGGCGCGGTGCGCGACCGCGCGGCCTTTCGGCGCGGCATCAGGCGCCTGCAGGCCATGGGCCACGAGGTCGAGGTCGACCCCGACGCGCTGGCCGCCTGGCAGCGCTTTGCCGGCGACGACGCCACGCGCCTGACCGCCATCGAGCGCGCGGCCGCCAGCGGCGCCGATGTGGCCCTGATCACGCGCGGCGGCTACGGCCTGAGCCGCCTGCTGCCGCAGCTGCCCTGGCGGGCGCTGGCGCGCGCGGCCGAGCGCGGCACGCGCTGGGTCGGCTTCAGCGATTTCACCGTGCTGCAGCTGGGCCTGCTGGCGCGCGGCCAGACCGTCACCTGGGCCGGGCCGGCGCTGTGCGAGGGCTTTGGCGCCTCGGACGCGGCGGATGCCGCCGAAGGCCATGGCGCCGTCAAGGCGGGCGGCCCCGACGAGATCATGCTGGCCTGCTTCGATGACGTGGTGAGCGGAGCGAGCGAGGGCACAGGCTGGCGTCTGCCGGCGCGCGACGTGGCGACCTTGGCCGGGCGACCCGCCCATCTGGCGCGGCACGCGCCGCTGTGGGGCGGCAACCTGGCCATGGTGCAGTCGCTGCTGGGCACGCCCTGGTGGCCCGAGGTGAAAGGCGGCGTGCTGTTTCTGGAAGAGGTGGGCGAGCACCCCTACCGCGTCGAGCGCATGCTGCTGCAGCTGCTGCACGCCGGCGTGCTGGCGCGCCAGAAGGCCGTGCTGCTGGGGCAGTTCACCGACTATCGCCTGAACGGCCACGACCGCGGCTACACGCTGGCCAAGGTGGTCGAGCAGCTGCGCAGCCAGCTGAAGGTGCCGGTGCTGACCGGCCTGCCGTTCGGCCACACGCCGACCAAGGTGCTGCTTCCCGTGGGCGCCGAGGTCGATCTGCTGGTGGAGGGGCGCGAGGCCCTGGTGCTGTGGGGCCACATGCACTGAGGGTGCGCCGGTGGCCCGCTGGGTGGCGCGGATCTTCAGTCGCGCAGCGCCCCGGGCCGCGCCATCATGCTCTTGGGCAGCAGGCCGCGAAACAGGACCGACTGGCGGGCCACCCGGCGCTGCGCCGTTTCTTCGTCGTAGAGATCGGCCAGCGCGGCCACCAGGTCCGAGCGCGCGTACCAGAGCGCCATCTCGTCGGCGCAAAACTGGATGCGCCGCGCCACCTGCGGATGACGCCGCGCGCCGTCGTCGCCCAGCAGCTCGAGCATGGCGCTGCGGATGTGGGCCATCTGCACCGCTGCGTCGCGCGCATCGAGCTTTCGATTGACCAAGCGGTCAACCAAGGAGGCGAGCGTTTGAGTGGTAATCCATCGCATGGCGGAAGCAATCTCAAAATGACGATTGATTCGTTTCGTTACGTCAAATGATAGTTCGCAGCATCCGTTTGGCAACCCATCGAGCCTCATTCAAGGCCGCAGCGGAGACAGTGGGGCGAAAGCGTGGCATATTTCACACAATTTATTATTAACATAATACACATCGTATGAAGTAAAGATGCGGCCCAAGCTGGCCGCCCACCGGCTCGAAACCCGCATCGAGCAAGGCCCAGCTTGCATGTAATTCAATGTATCCTGCCCGTCCATGGCACTTGATGAACGAGACTACATGAGGTCCGGCCGGGATTACGGTTTTTTTCGCCAAAACCAACTTAACTTGCTGATTTATAGAACAAAATCCTGCTTGTAGTTGATCGGCTCCACTTCCCGGTTCAGGTCCAGCGGATACTCCCCGAATCGATTGATGTGCTCGCGACGG
>JAFKGE010000076.1:0-12500 GCA_017307865.1 Burkholderiales bacterium
AGAACAGCTCCGCACAGCAACCACCACAGACCACCAAGAAGGAGAAGGCGACCAAGAACTTATCCACAACGTGAGCGTGAAGTTCACGAACAAGGGTGGGTCAAGATTAGATGGAAATGGTGGGTCAGCTTTGCGTGGAAATCAACAGTGCGACTGCTGGACGGGGAAGCCATCCGCTGCAAGGCGGCGCGCGAGTTCGGACTGGCTCAAGGTGTTGCCACTCTCCTGTTCGTAGAACTCACGCGCCTTCTCGACGCCAAGTGCGCGTTCGATGAACGTGAGGCCGCCGCGCAATTCGTTCTCGGCCAGGTGGCCGGTCAGCATGACGACTTCACCGCGGCTGGGCCACGGCCGGAACAGGCACGATATGCGGAAGAAGCGCTCGTCCTTGGTCTCCGACCACAGCTCCCGCAGGATGGCCAAGCGCGTATTGCCGCCATTGCGGATGATGTAGTGGTCCTCGCCGGGCCGTCGGGTGATGGCCGGCGCCGCGTCTAAGCCACGCTCACGGATGGACGCCTTGATGTCCTCATAGGCAGGATTGCGCTTCTTGCGCGGGTCATGGTCATAGGGGCGCAATTGGTCCAGGGTCACGATCATCGGCGTGTCGGCGATGGGGTCGCTCAGCGCCGAGGCGGACGGGCCGCTGCGCTCGAACCCGGCCGCGAGCAGCTTGCCGGCCATCTGCTGGGAGGTGATCTCAGCCATGACGGCCTCCCTGCGCTTGGGATCGGGCCTCGCGCTCGGCGCGGCGGATCTGCGCACGGGCATTGAGGGCCGCCCGATGGTCGCTGGCCGTCGAACTGGTGTAGATCGCGGCGCAGCCTGTCTTGGTGAATTTGAGGTGGCCGCCGGGCGTGCGCTTGACGTGCCAGCCTTCGCCGGCAGCGAACTCGATCAGGGCGCGCAACCGCTTGTGGCCTCGGGCCAGTTCATGTGCGCTCGCCATGGGGCCTCCTGGCTTCAAGAGGGTGTGGCGGACGGCCGGACACCGTGGCAAATCGGTGCTGCCACTGCGGGAACAATTCGGCGGCGAGATCGCGCATGGTGTCGAGCGCGGCGGGGGCGACTCTGCCCGGTGGCTGGCGGTACTCGATCCGATGCACCGGCAGGCCGCGCGTCGCGGCGCGCGGATAGGCTTCGATGGCCGGCACGTCGGTGGCCAGCACGCGGATGCCGGCGTGGTCCTGGAACAGGTCGCGCAGGGCCTGCTGGATCAGCCGGGCGTTCGTGGACACTGGATGGACGCGGTTGATGAGCAGGTGGAGCGGCGGCGGCTCGATGCCGAGGTGCCGGTACGGCGCGATGTCCTCCAGCAACTGCATGGTGCCGCGCCGCAGCTCGCGCGCCGCGAGGATTTCCGGGGTCACGGGCGACAGCGCAACGTCAGAAGCGAGCACCGCCATCTCCAGCAGCACCGACCGCGCACCCTGGGTGTCGATCAGCACCAGGTCGTAGAGGGGCGCCAGGACCGGCAGCAGGTGCCGCAGCCGCAGGCGCCCATCCGGCGCGTGCAGCAGCAAGGTGTTCAGCTCGCCCCGGTGGTCGTTGGACAGCACCAGGTCCAGGCCGGCGATGGTCGTGCGGGACACGAGTTGGCCGAGGTCGCGCACGTTGAAGGCCAGCAATTCATAGATGCCGCCCGATGCGCGGCGGGCCAGCGCGTAGTAGGAGGACAAGGTGGGCTGTACGTCGAGGTCGAGCAGCAGCACGCGCAGGCCCGCGTCGGCGGCCAGTCCGCCGAGGTTGGCGGCGGTGGTCGTTTTGCCGACGCCGCCCTTGGTCGAGATGATGGATACAACCTGCATGGCGCTCTCCGTCTGGGAATGGGGAAATCCGAGGGAGAACGGGTCAGGTGCGGTTGTTGAGGCGTTCGGCGATCCACTGGTCGATTTCGATCGAATCCCAGCCCACCGCGCGCACACCCAGTCGAAGCGCCTGCGGGAACTGGCGCTTCTTCATCAGGTTGTAGATATGGGCGCGCTTGAAGCCGGACTTGGCTTCGACTTCATCGAGCCGCAGGATGCGGCGCTCGTTCGGTGGAAGTACAGGTGTCTGCGACATGGCGGTCACTCCTGAACGCTCAGTGGCGTTTGTTGGCGTGACCTCTATTCAATAGACATGGCTGCGGAAAGACATTGCAAATGCAATCTCCGCGACTGCACATACAAGCTGGAAGAATTCACGCGGCTGCGCTACGCATATTCTTCCTGGCATTGGCGAACTTGCCGTTCAAGGTTCGCTCCGTGATGCCCATAGTGCCGCCATAGTGGGCGAGCAATGCAGTGACGATTGCCTCCTGCGTCTTGAAGCTGGAGTACGGCACACCCGATGGGGATTGACCCAGCATCAGCGTCAGCATGCCGCCGATGATGTTCAGGTACGTGGTCTCTGCTCGATCACTGATCGCGCACTGCTTGGACGCCAGGAGCACAGCAGACTGCTTGAGCAAGGCTTCGTGTTGCGCTTGCAGTTCGCGCATCTCGCGCCGGCTATGGTCCAGCGCGGCCTGTAGAGCGAGCCGCTCCAGCAGGATCGCCTGTCCTGTTTCCAGGCTGATGAAGGGATGCGCCATGCGCTCGCTGCGGCTGAACAGGAACCCGGGCCGATGCTCGGGATAATGGGTGCGCATCCAGCGTTTCAGATCGACGTGGCGGACGGTCAGATCAGGTGAACTCACCAACTCTGGGTCATTGAGCGTGATCCCGTTCTTGCCGAAGGGCAGTTCGGCATTGAGGATGCCGTCGTAGATGCGTTCCGAATACAGCCGACACTCGTTCCATCGCGGGCAGTCCAACATCTGCGGCAGGCACCGCGGTGATGCGATCGAGGCGAGGATCGACGCCTTGTACCGCAACAACCCAGCCCACCGTATGGCAGCTTCGATCGGACGATAGAACACCTTTGATAATGGGGGCTCCTTGTGCATGTTTTCGTCTCCTTTCGGAAGCGCTACATCACCGGCTCCTTTCTTGCCCTGCCAAGGGCTGTTGTGTCGTTATGCCTGTGGCGGATGCCTAGGACCATGCCGAAATCATGACATCGGCACAGGTGGTCCTCTCTTGCTCGATGTGCAAGAATCGACCAGTTGCCGGCCCGTCGAGTAACAAGGAAGAAGCACGCTCGACAATGGCGCTCACGGTGCCAGCGTCATGGGGTGCGTCAAGCCCATCAAGAGCGATTCGCTATGGTCTGATATCCCTACGGTTTCATAGGGCGCGCAAGGTTGAAATCGGCGCCCAAATGTCCAGATGGACAAGGAAGATTCCGAGTGCTTCATGCTGGTTCGGAATCCTGATATACCGACATAGCATCTACGGGCGAGCGACGCAGCTGGCGCCCACTGTGGGACAACCGTCCTCGCATCGCTCTCGGGATGCACTTCAGTACCATTAAGCAGGCGGGCGCTTTCGACGCCCACAGCCAGAAATAGACTGCGAACAACTCATAGAGCACTCATTCCATCCTTGATCTGACAATTGAATGTCGAGTTGCCGCTGGTTCATCCTCTTGATCATGTCCCGGTCACAGTGCGAGAAGAAACGGCTCTCGCCAGTTTGAAGCTGGTGTGAGGGGGCTATGTCGGCTTTCTTCAGCGCAGGTCGAATACCCAGCTCCTCTTCCGCCCGTCTCTTTTTGCGCGCCGACTTGGCGAGGTCCAATGTGATCTCGCCGTTCTCTTGAGAAGTGGACTTTGCCTGGCATGCTCGTGGTAAAATTCCGTAGGTTTCTATTGGAATTCCGTTCGGGTGTACTCGGACTGGGTTCTAGCTTTTAAATTTTCAATACTTTGGTCTGACCATGACCCGTACTGCTTCGACCAACATCGCTCTGTGGTGGCGCTTCCAATAGGAAGCGGCATGTCGTTGCGGTCTTGATCGCACCTTGCCGCCGTACCGGCAGGCAAGGTTTCAAGAAGGCTTCCCCGGCACGGCGGCTCCAAGATTTGAGGAGATTGCCCGATGCCCTTAGCACCCCAACCCCGTCGTCGAACTGATACTCCGCGCGCCGCGCCGCTGTGGGGTACAAGCTTGCCTGTCTTGTCTGCGCACTTGTCCCAGCCATGCCGGCGCAAATGCTTCCTCGGCACACCGCGTTGGCGCACTCCGCGGCTTCGCTCAAGACCCGTTGCTACCCTGTTTCAGCACTTGCGTGCGCTTCGTCCATCGCAATCGACTGCCGATGTGTGTAATGAAGTGTGTAATGAGGTCTGTGTGTAATGAAAATATTAAATAAAATCAAGGACTTATTATCATGAGACTCCTGATGATCGACAACTACGACAGCTTCACTTTCAACATCGTGCAGTACTTCGGCGAGTTGGGCACCGAGGTGACCACCCTGCGCAACGACGAGGTGACCCTGGAGCAACTCGACGCCATGTTCCAGCGCGGCGAATTCGAGCGCCTGTGCATCAGCCCCGGCCCCTGCTCGCCGGCCGAGGCGGGCGTGTCGGTCGCCGCGATCCAGCACTTCGCCGGCAAGCTGCCCATCCTGGGCGTGTGCCTGGGCCACCAGGCCATCGGTGCGGCCTTCGGCGGGCCGATCGTCCGCGCGCAGACGCAGATGCACGGCAAGACCAGCCGCATCACCTGCGACCAGCAGGGCGTGTTTGCCGGGTTGCCGCGGCAGTTCACCGTCAACCGCTACCACTCGCTGGTGATCGACCGCGCCGCCGTACCCGATTGCCTGCAGGTGACGGCGACCAGCGAGGACGGCGAGATCCAGGGCGTGCGCCACAAGACGCTGGACGTGGAGGGTGTGCAGTTTCACCCCGAGAGCATCCTGACCGAGCACGGCCACGCGATGCTGAAGAACTTTCTCGACCGAGGCTGAACGAGCATGCCCGACCTGCACACCCTGTTGCTCTTCATCGCCGCCGGCCTGCTGCTCAACCTGA
Organism: Burkholderiales bacterium; assembly: GCA_017307865.1. Classification (GTDB taxonomy): domain Bacteria; phylum Pseudomonadota; class Gammaproteobacteria; order Burkholderiales; family Burkholderiaceae_C; genus Ottowia; species Ottowia pentelensis. The sequence goes on from JAFKGE010000076.1 coordinate 4,901, forward strand.
CGCCGGGGCCGGACGTGCTGTTCGTCAGCGCCAACGCCATGCGCGCCGGCGCGCGCGCGGGCGTGGTGGCGGCGCTGGGCATCGCGGCCGGCTGCCTGGTGCACGTGGGCGCGGCGGCGCTGGGCGTGTCGGCCCTGCTGGCGGCCAGCAGCACGGCGTTCGGCGTGCTCAAGTGGCTGGGCGCGCTGTACCTGGGCTGGGTGGGCGTGCAGATGCTGCGCTCGGCGGTGCGACGAGGCGCTATTGAAACGAGAGCTGCCCGCGCACAACCCATGGGCGTTGGGAGCCCATTTGATTCAAAACTGCCCTTGACGACGGTGTTGCGCCGCGGCTTTCTCACCAACGTGCTCAACCCCAAGGTGGCGCTGTTTTTTCTCGCCTTCGTGCCGCAGTTCATCACGCCGGGCACGGCGCACACCGGCGGGGTGTTTCTGGCGCTGGGCCTGATCTTCACCGCCAATGGCCTGCTGGTCAGCATCGGCTGGGCGCTGGCCGCCGCCTGGCTGGGCGGCCGCACGCAGGCGCTGGCGCGCGTCACGCGCTGGATGGACGGCGTCGCCGGCGCCGTGTTCATCGCCTTCGGCGTCAAGCTGGCGCTGACCGAGGCGCCCGCCGCTTGAGAGGGCGGCGACTCACCGACTTCTGAATCCTGACCTCATTTCGGAGCACACCATGTCCATCACCCCGCAAGAAGCCCTGCAGCGCACCATCGAGCACCGCGAGATCTTTCACGACGAGATGCTCGATCTGATGCGCATGATCATGAAGGGCGAGATCACGCCGCTGATGGTGGCGGCCATCACCACCGGCCTGCGCGTGAAGAAGGAAACCATCGGCGAGATCACCGCCGCCGCGCAGGTGATGCGCGAGCTGTCGACCAAGGTGCCGGTGCAGGACGCCACGCACCTGGTGGACATCGTGGGCACCGGCGGCGACGGCTCGCACACCTTCAACATCAGCACCTGCGCCATGTTCGTCGCCGCCGCCGCCGGCGCGCGCGTGGCCAAGCATGGCGGGCGCAGCGTGTCCAGCAAGTCGGGCAGCGCCGACGTGATGGAGGCGCTGGGCGTCAACATCCAGCTCACGCCCGAGCAGATCGCGCGCAGCGTGGCCGAGACGGGCGTGGGCTTCATGTTCGCGCCCAACCACCACCCGGCGATGAAGAACGTGGCGCCGGTGCGCCGCGAGATGGGCGTCAAGACCTTCTTCAACATCCTGGGGCCGCTGACCAACCCGGCCGGCGCGCCCAACATCCTGATGGGCGTGTTCCACCCCGACCTGGTGGGCATCCAGGTGCGCGCGCTGCAGCGCCTGGGCGCCGAGCACGCGCTGGTGGTCTACGGCCGCGACGGCATGGACGAGGTCAGCCTGGGCGCCGCCACGATGGTGGGCGAGCTGAAGGACGGGCAAATCCGCGAATACGAGATCCATCCCGAGGACTTCGGCCTGGCGATGCAGAGCAACCGCAGCATCAAGGTCGCCACGCCGCAGGAATCGGTGGCCATGCTGCGCGGCGTGCTGGCCGGCGAGCCGGGCGCGGCGCGCGACATCGTGCTGCTGAACGCCGGCGTGGCCCTGTACGCGGCGGGGGTGACGGCCGACATCGCGGCCGGCATCGCGCGCGCCCGCGCGGCCATCGACAGCGGCGCGGCCCAGGCCAAGCTGGAGCAGGTGGCGGCTTTCAGCAAAGCCCACGCGGCGGCCTGAGCAAAAATTTAATGAAAAGTGCCACTGGCGCTTGCGGGACAAGCGCAAGGAGCTATCAATAAATGAGTGACATCCTGGAAAAAATCGTCGCCGTCAAGCGCGAGGAAGTGGCGGCGGCCATCAAGAAGGTGCCGCTGGCCGCCATGCGCGAGGACGCCGAAAGCCGCGTGCTCACGCGCGACTTCGTCGGCGCCTTGCGCGCCAAGATCGCCAAGGGCCAGGCGGCGGTGATCGCCGAGGTGAAGAAGGCCAGCCCCAGCAAGGGCGTGATCCGCGCCGACTTCATCCCGGCCGACATCGCGCAAAGCTACGCCGAGGGCGACGGCCAGGTGTCGGCGGCCTGCCTGTCGGTGCTGACCGACCGGCAGTTCTTCCAGGGCCGCATCGACTACCTCAAGCAGGCGCGCGCCAGCTGCGAGCTGCCGGTGCTGCGCAAGGACTTCATGATCGACCCCTATCAGGTGTACGAGGCGCGCGCCATCGGCGCCGACTGCATCCTGCTGATTGCGGCTTGTCTGAGCGATGCGCAGATGGCCGAGCTGGAGGCCGTGGCGCACGCGCTGGACATGGCCGTGCTGGTGGAGGTGCACGACGGCGCCGAGCTGCAGCGCGCGCTCAAGCTCAAGACCCCGCTGCTGGGCATCAACAACCGCAACCTGCGCAGCTTCGAGACCTCGCTGGACACCACGCTGGGCCTGCTGGCGGACGTGCCGCCCGAGCGCCTGCTGGTGACCGAAAGCGGCATCGCCACCCGCGCCGACGTGCAGCGCCTGCGCGCGGCCGGCGTGCATGCCTTTCTGGTCGGCGAAACCTTCATGCGCGCGCCCGAGCCCGGCCTGGCCTTGGCCGAGCTGTTTGCATGACATGACCCACCCCCGTTGCTCCACTCGCTGCGCGATGTTGCGCCTCCCCCCTCGAGGGGGCATCGCCAGTGACCGGGGAGACCCCGGCCACGGCGATCGCTGGCCTGGCCTGCTCCGCGGCCCTTGGGCTCTTTTGGTTTACGGCGTTGCGAGCGCTGTACAACGGCCATGGGTTCGCTCACCGCTCACCTGAGCGCCTGGCCGCCGGCGCTGGACGCCGTGGCGCCGGGCTGGCAGCCGGTGCTGGGCCGCTTTGGGCGCAGCGCCGAGGGCGAGCGCCTGAACGCCTTCCTGCGCGAACGGCTGGCCGCCGGCGCCGTCATCTACCCGCCCGAGCCGCTCAAGGCCCTGCGCCTGACACCGCCCGATCGGGTGCGCGTGCTGGTGCTGGGGCAAGACCCTTACCACGGCCCCGGCCAGGCGCACGGCCTGGCCTTCGACGTGCGCCCCGACTGCAAGGCGCCGCCCAGCCTGCGCAACATCTTCAAGGAGCTGGCGCGCGAGTACGGCCCCGCGCCCACGCTGCAGTCGGGCCTGCTGGCCGACTGGGCGCGCCAGGGCGTGCTGCTGCTCAACGCCTGCCTGACGGTGGAAGATGGCCAGGCAGGCAGTCACGCGCGGCGCGGCTGGGAGCACTTGACCGAGCTGGTCTTGTCCCAGCTGCAGGCCAGCGCGCGCCCGCTGTGCGTGCTGCTGTGGGGGGCGCACGCGCAGGCACGCTGGGACGCGGTGGCGGCCGCCGCGCCGGCCGCCGGTCCGCGCTGCGTGCTGCGCGCCAACCACCCCTCGCCGCTGTCGGCGCAGCGCCCGCCCGTGCCCTTCATCGGCTGCGGGCACTTCAGCCAGGCCAATGCCTGGCTCACGGCCCAGCAGCTGGCGCCGGTGGACTGGCTGGGGCGGGCGGCGCCCTGAGCGCTTTCGCCGCGACGCGCCGGCGCACATACCACTGGTGCGCGCGGTCCAGGTAGATGTAGACGACGGGCGTGGTGAACAGCGTCATGGCCTGCGAGAAGATCAGCCCGCCCACCATGGCGTAGCCCAGCGGGCGGCGCAATTCCGATCCGGCGCCGCTGCCCAGCATCAGCGGCAGGCCGGCGAACAGCGTGCACATGGTGGTCATCATGATGGGCCGAAAGCGCAGCAGGCAGGCTTGGTAGATGGCCTGGCGCGGCGCCAGGCCCTGCTGGCGCTCGGCGTGGATGGCGAAGTCCACCATCATGATGCCGTTCTTCTTGACGATGCCGATCAGCAGGATGATGCCGATCAGCGCGATCACCGACAGGTCGTAGCCGCCGGCCATCAGGATCAGCAGCGCCCCCACGCCCGCCGAGGGCAGGGTGGACAGGATGGTCAGCGGGTGGATGTAGCTCTCGTACAGCAGGCCCAGCACGATGTAGACCGCGACGATGGCGGCGGCGATCAGGTAGGGCTGCGTGGCCAGCGAGCTCTGGAAGGCCTGCGCCGTGCCCCGGAACGAGCCGCGCAGCGTGATGGGCACGCCCATCTCGGCCTGCGCCTGCTGGATGGCCCGGACCGCGTCGCCCAGCGCCGCGCCCGGCGCCAGGTTGAACGACAGCGTCACGGCCGGAAACTGCCCCTGGTGGTTGATCGACAGAAAACCCGTCTTGTGGGTGTCCACCCGCACCATGCTCGACAGCGGCACGTTCTGGCCGCTCAGGGGCGAGGTGAGGTACAGCCGGTCGAACAGCGCCGCATCCTGCTGCAGCGCCGGCGTGACTTCCAGGATCACGTGATAGCTGTTGGTCTGCGTGAAGTACTGCGCCACCTGGCGCTGGCCGATGGCGTCGTTGATGGTGGCGTCGATCAGCGCCGGCGAAATGCCGAAGGCGGCGGCGCGCGCGCGGTCCATCGTCACCGTGGCCATGGGCGCGTCGTTCTGCTGGTCGGTGGCGACGTCGACCAGCTCGGGCAGCTGGCGCAGGCGCGCCAGCACGCGCGGCGCCCAGCTGTCCAGCTCCTGCAGGTCGGTGTCGGTCAGCGTGTACTGGTACTGAGTGCGCGAATAACGGCCGCCGACGTTGATGTCCTGCCCGGCCTGCATGAGTAGGCGCACGCCCTCGACGTGTGCGGTGGCTTGGCGCAGGCGCCGGATCACCTGGTCGGCGCTGTCCGTGCGGCCCTCGGCCTTGGGTCGCAGCGAGATCGCCACGCGCCCGGTGTTGAAGGTCGAGCCATTGCGCACGCTGTAGGCGGCCACGTCCGCATCGCGCCCGATGATCTCGGCCAGCTGCAGCAGGCGCCGGTTCATGGCGGTGGGCGAGCTGTCCTGCGCCGACTCGGCAAAGCCCACGATGTAACCCGTGTCCTGCTGCGGGAAAAAGCCCTTGGGGATGACGACGAACAGCGCCACGGTGGCCGCCAGGGTGGCCAGGAAGATGCCCAGCGTGACGCCCTCGTGCCGCAGCGCCAGCAGCAGCCCGCGCCGGTAGCCGCGCGCCAGCGCGTCGAAGCCGCGCTCGAAAAAGCGGAACACGCGCCCATGCTCCTCCGGCCGCACCGGCCGGATGAAGCGCGAGCACAGCATGGGCGTGAGCGTGAGCGAAACCAGCAGCGACACGCCGATGGCCAGCGTCACGGTGACGGCGAACTCGCGAAACAGCCGCCCGACGATGCCGCCCATCAGCAGCAGCGGGATGAACACCGCCACCAGCGACACCGAGATCGAGACGATGGTGAAGCCGATCTCGCTCGCGCCCTGCATGGCCGCCTCCATCGGCGGCATGCCGTCCTCGATGTGGCGGTAGATGTTCTCCAGCATCACGATGGCGTCGTCCACCACGAAGCCGACCGAGATGGTCAGCGCCATCAGCGACAGGTTGTCCAGGCTGAAGCCCACCAGGTACATCACCGCCGCCGTGCCCAGCAGGGCCAGCGGCACGGCCACGCCCGGGATCAGCGTCGCCGGCACGTTGCGCAGGAAGATGAAGATCACCATCACCACCAGCGCGATGGTCAGCAGCAGCGTGAATTCCACCTCCTCCACCGAGGCGCTGATGTTCTGCGTGCGGTCCACCAGCACGCTGACGCGCACCGCCGGCGGCAGCGCCGCCTCGAAGCGCGGCAGCGCGGCGCGGATGCGCTCCACCGTGTCGACCACGTTGGCGCCCGGCACCTTGAACACGCCCAGCACGATGGCGCGGCCGTCGATGGGCTGGGTGCCCGCGGCCGGCGCGCCGGGGCCGGCAAAGGCCCAGGCTGCCTGGGTGACGTCCTCCGGCCCGGCCACCGCCTGGCCGACGTCGCGCAGGCGGATCGGCGCGCCGTTTTTGTAGGCCAGCACCACGTCGTTCCAGGGCTCGGCGCTCAGGATCTGGTCGTTGGTGTCCACCGTGAAGCTCTGGTGCACGCCGTTGATCGAGCCCTTGGCCTGGCTCACGGTGGCCGTGGTCACCACGGCGCGCACCGCCTCCAGGCTCAGGCCCAGCGCGGCCAGCCGGGCCGGGTCCAGCTGCAGGCGCACGGCCGGCTTTTGCGGCCCGAAGATGATGACCTGGCCGACGCCCTCGATCTGCGACATCTGCTGCGCCAGGATGGTGTCGGCGTATTCGTTGACGGTGGTCAGCGGCAGCGTGTCGGACTGCACCGCCAGCTGCAGGATGGAAACGTCGGCCGGGTTGAACTTGCGAAAGCGCGGCGGGCTGGGCAGGTTGGCCGGCAGCTGCCCGGCGGCCGAGTTGATGGCGGTCTGCACGTCCAGCGCCGCGCCGTCGATGTCGCGGGTCAGCTCGAACTGCAGCGTGATCTGCGTCTGGCCCTGGGTGTTTTCCGAGCTCATCTGCGCCAGGCCCGGAATCTGCGAGAACTGGCGCTCCAGCGGTTGCGCCACGGTCGATGCCATGGTCTCGGGGCTGCCGCCCGGCAGGTTGGCGCTGACCAGAATGGTCGGAAAGTCCACCTGCGGCAGCGAGGCCACGGGCAGCAGCGGCCACACCGCCGCACCCACCAGAAAGATCGCCAGCGCCAGCAGCGAGGTGCCGATGGGCCGGCGGATGAAGGTGGCCGACAGGCTCACCGGCCGCCCTCGCTGGCCGCGGCCCGCGGTGCCTCGGCCACCTTCAGCCCGGGCCGCAGCTTGTACTGGCCGTCGACCACCACGCGCTGGCCGGCCGCCAGACCTTGGTCGATCACCGCCAGGCCGTCCTGGATCTGCGCCACCTCGACCGGGGCGATCTGCGCACTGCCGTCCGCGCCCACGGTGTAGACGTAGGTGCCCTCCGGGCCGCGCTGCACGGCGGCGGCCGGCACCGTGAGCGCGCCGCGGCGCACGCCCAGCACCAGCCGGGCATCGACATACTGGCCCGGCCACAGGGCGTGCTGCGGGTTGCCGAACTGCGCCTTGAGCCGGATCGTGCCGGTGGTGTTGTCGATCTGGTTGTTCAGCAGGGTGAGGCGCCCGCTGGCCAGCGCCTGAGCGCTGCCCGGCAGGCTGACCTGCACCGCCAGCGGCGCCTGGCTGCCCTGCAGCGCGCGGTTGACGTCCTGGAAGGCGCCTTCGGGCAGGCTGAAGACGACGGCGATCGGGTCGATCTGGTTGATCACCACCAGCCCGCCGGGGTCGGTGGCGTGCACGATGTTGCCCGGGTCCACCAGGCGCGCGCCGGTGCGCCCGCCGATCGGGGCGGTGATGGTGGCGTAGCTCAGTTGCACCTGGGCGGCGTCGATCTGCGCCTGGTCCATCTTCAGCGCCGCCTCCAGCTGGGCCACCAGCGCGCGCTGGGTGTCCAGCTGCTGGCGCGTGGCCGCGTCCTGCGCGATCAGGGTTTCATAGCGCCTCAGGTCGATGCGGGCGTTGCCCAGCAGGGCGGCATCCTTGGCCTTCTGGGCCTGGGCCTGCTCCAGCTGCACCTGCAGCGCCCGGGCGTCGAGCTGCGCCAGCAGCTGCCCGGCCTTCACGTCCTGGCCTTCGACGAAGCCCACGCGTTCGAGCTGGCCGTCGATGCGGCTGCGCACGGTGACCGTGGCCAGCGGCGTGACGGTGCCCACCCCGGTGCGAATGATCGGCACGTCCT
>JAFKGE010000003.1 GCA_017307865.1 Burkholderiales bacterium
GAGGAGCAGTTGATCCGCCGCGGCCGCTATGTCGAGTTCAACCTGCTCTACGACCGCGGCACAATCTTCGGCCTGAAGACCGGCGGCAACATCGCCTCGATCCTGTCGTCCATGCCGCCGCAGGTGAAATGGCCCTGAAGACCATGGGCAGCCGTCGTCGCAGGCGATGCGAGAGGGCGGGCGCGGCGCGCGCCGCCTTTTTCGTTTCGAAACCGCGCAACGAAGGGGCAACCAAAGCCGCCGAAACGTGTTATGCTCCACCTTCCACGAGACGAGGAAAGGAGGAATGCGATGAAGGAATTCCATTGCGGGTCGCTCGTTCCCGGCTGCCAGTGGCACACGCGCGCCGAGGAGGAAGCCGAGGTCTATCTGGCGCGTGACTTGGTGACCGCGCTCAACGCGACGCTGCGTTACTGCCCCGTACTGGTCACTGAGCCCGAGAGTCGGCTTGCCGCTATCGTCGATTTCACCTTCAACCTCGGCGCTGGACGACTGCAGACGTCAACCCTGCGACGACGGATCAACCAACGCGACTGGCCTTCTGTTGTCGGTGAATTGAAGCGATGGGTCCAAGGTGGCGGCCGTGTGTTGCCTGGGTTGATGTACAGGCGTGAGGCGGAGATCCAACTGATATTTGCATAGAGCAATTCGCCGCCCCAGTGACTTTTCTGCATCGGATGATTAATTTTCCCTTGACTCTTGAGTTATCTCCAAGGTTTACGCTGATATCAACGAGTCGGGGCCGCTGCGAAACGCTTTCGTTAGCGCAACGTCCCGGCGACGGAAACGGAGGTGTTTTTATGGAGACCTTGTCCTGGAAGATCGAAGGGATGCACTGCGCAGGTTGCGCGCAGACCATCGAAGCCCGGCTTGCGCGCGAACCGGGTGTACTCCGCGCCGAGGTTGCGTTCCCGACGCGCAGCGCGCGCATCCTGCTCGACCCCGCCACCGCCTCGCCGGGAGCGCTTGCGAGCCTGATCGAGCGCGCCGGTTATCGGGTCATCGTGGAGCAAAAAACATGACCGACGCCAACTTTCCATTCCTGTCCCAAGGTCCCGGAAAGACCGAATCGCCACTGACTGTGGAGGCCACGATGAGCCACGCCATCACCACTGAAGACTTGAAGCTATGGAGCGACGAACCCGCGTCGCGTCCCGATCGCGCACGCATACGCGCCCGCATCGGAGGGCTGCACTGCTCGCTCTGCACGGGAACCATCGAACGCGCCCTCGGCCGTCATCCGGGCGTCGACAAGGTCGCGGTGAGCCTAACCCATGAGCAGGCGCTCGTCGAATACGACCCGAAGGTGGCGCGCCCGGAAGCGCTTCTGAACACCCTCCGTGACATTGGTTATACCGTCTCAGATCCGCGCAAGGTCCGTCCGTTCGAGGAGGAAGAGCGGGATCTCGTGCGCGAAGGCCGCCGGTTTCTGGTAGCAACTGCATTCAGCCTGATCGCGATCGCACTCATTGCACACCCGATCGGCATTGCCGCCACGCTCCTGCCTGCGGCAGTGATCGCCAGCCTGCTCGCCTTCATTTTCCTGGTGCTGCGCTCGCGCGGCCTTGGCGTCGCGATCGGCGGCACCTTGCTGCTCGCCGCCGTTGCAGCGAGTCTGGTTCCGCTTAGAAGTCAGCCTTGGTTTCCCGACGCCACGCCTTGGATCGTGGCCGGCATGGCGCTCACCCTCGTTTTTGGCATCGGCAACCACATTCTGCGCATGGCGTATCAGTCGCTGCGGCGCGGCATTCTCAATCAGCACGTGCTGCTCGAAATCGGCGCTTTTGCCGGCATCGCCGGCGGCGTTGTTGGCTTCATCCTTGGGCGGCCTGACTATCCCACTGCCGCGTTCTTCGCCGTCAGTGTCATGGTCGTGACCTATCACATCTTCTCGGAGTGGTTGTCGCTC
>JAFKGE010000020.1 GCA_017307865.1 Burkholderiales bacterium
CGGCCGGTGTCGTGCGGGCGTTCTTGTGCAGGGCTATCAGCATGGCGTGGCACTCCCGGTGGCTTGCAAGGACTCTATCAACTCCCGCAATACGGCTCGGGCCATGAACAGCGGGTAGCGGTTTTCATCTATGTAATCGTCCGGGATGCAACAAGTTGCCAGAGGTAGATTTTTTCACCGCGTGACATGCGGAGATTGTGGAATTTAATCGCCGCAACCACAACGAGCCGCGCACCGGCTTATGCCCTACGATTGCGCTCGCAACCATACCCGATTGGATTGACCTGTTTCCCTATGGCATGATCTCAACGCAAGAGCACCGATCTGTCACATCTCCTCGTGGTCATACAAACCATTGGCTTTAGCCCACGCGAGCCACTCCACCTCTTCGCTCTCCAGAATTTCCAGCTCGCAATCTATGGCCAGGCGCTCTGGAAACAAAATCAAGTTATCGCAAGACCATCGCGCTGATGGCGCGATCAGGCCATCACACCCCAAATACTCCACCGCAGCCCCGATCTGCTGAGTTCGCAGCAAACCAACCTCTTTGTATTGCTCCCTGGGCACGCCCAAGCTCGCGATGTCAGCCTGAATGAGCTTCAACGTACGCCGTGAAGAAACCTGCAAGCGGTGAACTGTTACCGGCTTCGTCGGAACTGGGGTCATTCGCGCGTAGTGAAAGGAAATCTCGGCCAGCGATCCTTCTCTCTGCTGGCTGGTGTACAGCACGGGAGCGGCTCGCGGAACCATCCATCGCCCGCCGTTGGTCGAAGCAGCGACAGGCGACAGGTTCTGCCTCGTTGCCCTGAAAACAACGCCATCAAAGGGCACTGGCTTAAAGGCCGCCAGTGCCTCCAGCAAATCAGGATCATGCTGCACGATGCAATCTCTGTCTTATAGGTAAACCCCATCGAGCAGTCGATCCACTACGGCAAGTACATCGTCTACCTGTCCCTGCTGAATCAGTTCAGCCGGCACTCTTCCTTCGAGGACGCGCTGGCGCGATAGCAACCACATGCGTGCGTCCCGGGGTTCGTAGACGTCCGCCAGTTTGTCTACGATGTACTCCAGCTCCAGCAGTTGTTTTTCAGTTGCCGCATGCGGCAATGTCTTCCCGGTGCTCCACCGGGACACCGTCTCCGGCCTGACATTCAAGATATTGGCTATGTCAGCCGAACGCATAGCTCCCTTGTCATGAATCGATTCAAGCCGACGCGCGATGGCATTGGCACCCATTGCGACTCCTCAAGAAGTTGAAGAAGTTGAGAATTAGCCATTCCCGACACGGGCGATCCGTGTCTTGGGATGGCTTGCGAACGACTTTTCCCGGCGTTCTTTGGCATAAGGCCCCAAAGTCGTTCTCAGCGTGTTGAGCCCCTTCGCCTTGACCTGCATCTTCTTGAGCAGATCCTCTGGGAGAGACATCTGTTTGGCAATCATGGCCACATCACTGGCAGGGCGGATGTGATCCTCCAAAAACCACGAGGGCCGAAGCGTTTCTGGGATTTGGCCCAGTGCGGCCACCTGCTGGCTGCGCTGATGCAAAAAATGCCGCTCCGGCATCGCACACATGTCCTCGACCCCACGCGGGCAACAGTGCGCATCATGACACCCGAATCTGGCGCGCGCCTTTCCGCCACCAGCCTCAAAAAAACGCTCCGCGTCGTCGCGAGGAAGCGACATGTCGATCTGGGGGATATAGACACGCACCTTTGGGCTAAATCCTCGGCCACTGGGCGGCTTGCGCCAGTTGCTCACCTCCAGCCGCTCGCTCAGAGTAATCCCATGAGCGATACCCCCTACCCCACCAAATGCCATCAGCGACAGGCCTGGTATACCGCCAACATGGTCAGCAACGATGGGCACACCCAACGCTTGAAAATCTGTAGCGGCATCGCAATAACGAACAATCTGGGTTGCATTGCTGTCCGCTCCGCAACCCGCCACGTTCAGCCACAAACCTTGCACATTGGCGGCCCGCAGCCATTCGATCACCGCTAAGCGTTTGGCTGGCGTGCGAAAGATCTCGTACGAAATGGTCAAGGGATACAGAACTTCGATGGCTCCGCCCCCATTGCGGTCAAGCGCGTCCCGCAGGTTGCTCGCGAGCGCGATGTCAATAGGCAACCATGGCGATTCAACCTCAGTGATCAGATGTGTTGGTGCCAGCACCTGAGAGAACCCATTATCCATAGCAAAGGCAGCAAGGCCTTCAGCGCACTGTCTTTGCGCAAACGCTGTCTGAAAGTCCTGCACCGTATGGGGCCGATCCTTGGCCCACGGCAAGTCTTTCATCGATGAACGATACCCACCCGGCGTCGCCATGGCAGCGGTCATTGGGTCAAGAACCACATCAATCCGCCTCTCCTGCGCCAGCGTCAGCAACTCCTTTTGGTGTTTGACCAGCTTGGCTTCCAGAACGACCCCTGTGAACTGGATGTGTCGTGTTGCGATGAAACTCTGTAGCTCAGGGCTACCCACGCGGGCAACACGGATGCAACACCTAGGGGATCGGGAGCTGAACGTACGAGGCGCAGATTGGGGGTCATGGCAATGGACTCCAAAGTGTTGGGGAGATTATCTTTTTAACAGCCATTTGTCAAGTCTTATTTATTGACATTTCAATTGACTCGAACCCAACCATGCGAAAAATTGCTGTCCACATCAAATGGCTCCCCCTCACCTCGGTAAGAACAACAACCACACCACCAGCAACACATTCACCACCCCGCTCACGCCCAGCAACAGTTTCCACGGCATCGTCAGGTCGCGCTGCGGCAGCGGGGTATCGGGAAGGCCGCGGTCAGGGGGCAGCTGACGACGCGTTCGAGGGCGAGCAGGAATTCCTCAACGGCTCAAAGTACCGTCGCTTGCCGTGCGCCGCCGCGTTCAAGGCGCGGCTCTTGGCGACCTGATTCTCGACGTAGCGACCTCGTAAGCGCTCGCCACCTATCAGATCAACGCCGCAATCGCCTGACCCATCTCGACGGTGTTGGCCGTGCCGCCCAGGTCGCGCGTGCGCGGGCCTTCGCGCAGCACGGTCTCGATGGCACGCAGGATCGCATCGTGCGCCGCCTGCTCGCCCAGAAACTGCAGCATCAGCGCGGCCGACCAGATCATGGCCACGGGGTTGGCGATGCCTTGGCCGGCAATGTCGGGCGCCGAGCCGTGCACGGGCTCGAACAGGCTGGGGAATTGGCGTTCGGGGTTCAGGTTGGCCGAGGGCGCCAGGCCGATGGTTCCGGTGCAGGCCGGGCCCAGGTCGCTCAGGATGTCGCCGAACAGGTTGCTGGCCACCACGACGTCGAAGCGCTCGGGCTGCAGCACGAAGCGCGCGGTGAGAATGTCGATGTGGTGCTTTTGCACGGCCACCTGCGGGTAGCGCGCAGCCATGGCGTCGGCGCGGCCGTCCCACCAGGGCATGGAAATCGCAATGCCGTTGCTCTTGGTGGCGACGTCGAGCTTCTTGCGCGGGCGCGCCGCCGCCTGCTCGAAGGCAAACTTGAGCACGCGGTCGGTGCCGAAGGCGCTCATCACCGTCTCCTGCACGACGATTTCGCGCTCGGTGCCGGCATACATCACGCCGCCCAGGTTGGTGTATTCGCCCTCGGTGTTTTCGCGCACGACGAGAAAGTCGATGTCGCCCGCCTGCTTGCCGGCCAGCGGGCAGGGCACGCCCTCGAACAGGCGCACCGGGCGCAGGTTGATGTACTGGTCGAACTCGCGCCGAAACTTCAGCAGGCTGCCCCACAGCGACACGTGGTCGGGCACCGTGGCCGGCCAGCCGACGGCGCCGAACAGCAGCGCGTCCATGGGCTGCAGCTGCTGCTTCCAGTCGGGCGGCATCATCTCGCCGTGCTGGCGGTAATGCTCGCAGCTGGCCCAGGCGATGGGCGTGAGGTCGAGCTGGACGCCGAACTTCTGCTGCACGACGGCGAGCACGCGCAGCGCCTCGGGCATCACCTCGGTGCCGATGCCGTCGCCGGGGATGACGGCGATGCGGTGGGGGCGTGCGCGCACTGGACGACCCTCCGCGCTTGCGCGCTGCGGGATTCGCACTTGGGAGCGGCCCGGCGTGCTCATGTCTGCCGCCTTACCAGCGTTGCTTGAAGCGCGTGTAGGCGTTCTCGAGGTAGCCCTCGTTGGTGAACAGGCGCAGCATGGCGGGCGTGAAGTACAGGCTGTCGGCAAACAGCCAGCGGTTGTAGTCGGCGCCGGCCACCAGCGTGCCGGTGGTGCAGGTGCTGGCGTCGGGCGTGGTGCAGACCGGGTCGTTGCCGTTGTCGACCGGATAGTTCTGGGGCTTGTTGTAGACCAGGTTGAAGAACAGCGCGGGGTCGAAGTACAGCACGGTGGCGCCCATGTCGACGATCTGGGTCAGCAGGCGGTCGTTGAAGGCCACCGACATGCGGGTGGCGTCGTCGGTGATGTTGCGGTTGCGCGCCCAGGGCGTGATGCCCAGGTTGTACACGCCGCTGACCACCACGTGCGTGGCGCCGGCAGCCACCACGCGGCGCACCTGGTCGGCCAGCGCGCGGGCGGCGGTGTCGATGGCGGTGTCGGTGGCGGCCGAGATGCCGGTGGCGGCCACGGCGTCGACGATGTCGCTCATGCCGCCGTTGATGAACACCACGTCATTCTTGCCCAGCGCGGTGCGCGCCAGCACGGCGTCGATCTGCGCCGTCACGCTGGGGGCGTTGGTGCCGCTGGTGGTGTCGGCCAGGGCCACGCGGGCGTTGCCCTGCGCGTAGCCGAAGCCGCCGGCGGTGGCGGCGGTGAGCGTCAGGTTGTAGTAGCCCGCCAGCTGCTGCAGCCAGTTGGGCGTGCCGTCGTTGACGGTGTAGCGGTGGCCGTTCTGGCCCACGTCGGCAAAGCCGTCGCCCACGCTGATGAAGCGCTCGGGATGCAGGTCAGACACCACCGAGCCCGAGCCGCAGGAGGCCAGCAGGGCGGTGGCGGCAACCAGCAGGCCGCCAGCGGCGCGGCGAATCCACAAGGAAGGCATGGGGTGAGCTCCAGAGACGACAAAAGCGCAAGTTTAACGAGGGCGCGACGGGCCGCGCCGCACTCGCCGTCAGCCGGCCGCGGTGGCGCGCTGCAGGCGGTCGCGCACGCCGTCCCAGGCGGCGTCCGCCGGTGGCGTCTCGACCCAGATCAGTCTGGCCTGCGCGTCGTCGAAGGCGCGCAGCACGGCAAACAGCTGCTGCGCGGCGGCGCCGGCGTCGTCGGGCATGCGGCGCAGCAGCAGGTGCGCGCTGGGCGAAGCGAGCGGCGCGCGCGCCCACACGGCGATGTGGCGTGCGTCGGCCCCCAGCAGCTGCAGCGCGGTGCGCAGCTCGGCCGCGCTCATCAGGCGCACGCGGGCGCGCGGCGCGTAGTGCGCGGCCAGCGTGCCCGAGGCCTTGGGGTCGGGCGCGCCCAGCTCGGCCTGCGTGCGCAGGCGCTGGCCGGCGGCACGCTCGATGTCGGCGCGCGCCAGCTGGCCGGGCCGCAGCAGCACCGGCGCGCCGCGCGTGCAGTCGACGATGGTGGATTCGATGCCGACCGCGCAGGCGCCGCCGTCCAGCACCAGCAGGTCGTCGCCGAACTCGGCCGCCACGTGGGGTGCGGTGGTGGGGCTGACGCGGCCGAAGCGGTTGGCGCTGGGCGCCGCCAGCCCCAGCACGCCGCGCGCCGCGCAGGCCGCCAGCAGCGCCTGCGCCACCGGGTGCGCCGGGCAGCGCAGGCCGATGGTGGGCTGGCCGCCCGCCGCCGCTTCGGCCACGCCGGCCCGGCGCGGCAGGATGAGGGTGAGCGGGCCGGGCCAGAAGGCGTCGATCAGGCGCTGGGCAAAGGCCGGCACGGCGGCGTGTGATGTTTGCCCCCACGCTGCGCTGCTTCGCATGCTGCGCTGCCCCCCGAGGGGGCCTTCGCCGCCTTGGGGCGGCCCGGCGGCAGCGAAATGCGCAACCTGCGCTGCGCTGGCCACGTGCACGATCAATGGGTGATCGGCCGGCCGGCCCTTGGTGGCGTAGATCTGGCGCACCGCGGCGGCGTTGTCGGCGTCGCCAGCCAGGCCGTAGACGGTTTCGGTCGGCAGGCCGACCAGCTGGCCGGCGGCCAGGGCGTCGGCGGCGCGGGCGATGGATGCGGGCTGCTGGCCGTCCAGGATCATCACCAGGCCTCGATGCCCAGCAGCGCCGCCGCGCGCAGCGCCTGCTGGCGCACGCTGGCGGCATCCGGGCCGATGATCGTCAGGTGCCCCATCTTGCGGCCGGGCCGCGCCTGGGCCTTGCCGTACAGGTGCAGGCGCGCGCCGGGCAGGGCCAGCACGGGGGCCCAGGGCGGCTGGCGCGGGGCGCCGTCGGCGTCGAACCACAGCTCGCCCAGCAGGTTGAGCATGATGGCGGCGCTGTGCTGGCGCGGCGCCGGCAGCGGCAGGCCGGCCAGGGTGCGCACCTGCAGGTCGAACTGCGACTGATCGCACGCGTCGACCGTGTAGTGGCCGCTGTTGTGCGGGCGCGGCGCCATCTCGTTGACCACCAGGCGCCCGTCCTGCAGCACGAAGTATTCGACGCACAGCACGCCCACATAGCCCAGTTCGGTAACTATATTTTTGGTAGCTGTTTGCGCTTGCTGGACAAGCGCTGTGGGCAGATTTTGTTCAAAAACCTCGGTCACGGCCAGGATGCCGCCGCGGTGCAGGTTGCGCTGCACCGGCAGGCTGACCACGCTGCCGTCCGCGCCGCGCGCGACGATCACCGAGCACTCCAGCGCCAGCGGCAGCAATTGCTCCAGCACGCAGGCCACGCGGCCCATGCGCTGCCAGGCGGAGGCCAGCTCGGCGCGCGTGGCCACGCGCGCCTGGCCCTTGCCGTCGTAGCCCAGGCGGGCCGACTTGAGGATGCCGGGCAGCAGCGCCGCGGGCACGGCGGCCAGGTCGGCCTCGGACTCGATCACCGCATGCGGCGCCGGGGCCACGCCGCTGGCGGTGGCGCAACGGGCGAAGTGCGCCTTCTCGCGGATGCGATCCTGCGCGATGGCCACGCACGTGGCCGGCGGCGACACCGCGCGCGTGCGCGCCAGCTCGGCCAGCGCCTCGGCCGGCACGTTCTCGAACTCGGTGGTGATGGCGTGGGCGCGCGCGGCCAGCTCGCGCAGGGCGTTGGCGTCGCGGTAGTCGGCCTGGATGAAGTGGTGGGCGATGCGCCCGGCGGGGCTGGCGCGGTCGGGGTCGAGCACCACCGTCTCGTAGCCCAGCGCCTGCGCCGCGTGCACGAACATGCGGCCCAGCTGGCCGCCGCCCAGCACGCCCAGGGTGGCGGGGCGGCCGTCCACCATGCTGCTGGGAAGGATCATCATGCCTCCAGGCTGCGCGGCTGCCGCGGCTGCGCGTCACCCGCAGCGCATGAAACACCGCGTGCCCAATGGCCGCGAAGCAGGCCATGCCAGCGATCGCCGTGGCCGGGGTCTCCCCGGCCACTGGCGATGCCCCCTTGAGGGGGCTGAGGTCTGCGGCTCCAGACCTGCTTGCGCAGGTCTGGACAGGCCGAAGGGCCGCCGCCTCTGGCGGCGAGCACCAGGCGCAACATCGCGCAGCGAGTGGAGCAACGGGGGTGGTTCATTTCGGCGGCAAAGTCATGGCGCGCGCGGCGGCGGTTTGTTCGGCGCGAAAGGCGTGCAGCCGCTCGCGCAGGGCCGAGTCGTCGGCCGCCAGCAGCGCCACGGCAAACAGCGCCGCGTTGGCCGCGCCGGCCGCGCCAATGGCAAAGGTGGCCACCGGCACGCCCTTGGGCATCTGCACGATGGAGTGCAGCGAATCGACGCCCTGCAGGTGGCGCGAGGCCACCGGCACGCCCAGCACCGGCACCACGGTCTTGGCCGCCAGCATGCCGGGCAGATGCGCCGCGCCGCCGGCGCCGGCGACGATGGCGCGCAGGCCGCGCGCCTCGGCCTGCTCGGCGTAGGCGAACAGGTCGTCGGGCATGCGGTGCGCCGAGATCACGCGCGCCTCGTGCGCGACGCCGAACTGCTGCAGGATGTGCACCGCGTGCTGCATGGTGTCCCAGTCGCTGCTGGAACCCATCACCACGCCGATGAGGGGACTCGTCATGAGGCTATTGCACAATGGTTGTTTTCCCCGATTTTGCCCGCACATCAGCCAACATGATCGACGTCACCGTACAAAACTTCGAAACCGAGGTGCTCAAGGCCTCGATGACCGCACCCGTGCTGGTGGACATCTGGGCCGAGTGGTGCGGCCCCTGCAAGCAGCTGGGTCCCGTGCTCGAACAGCTGGAAGTGGAATACGCCGGCCGCTTTACGCTGGCCAAGCTCGACGCCGACAAGCAGCAGGACATCGCCGGCCAGCTGTCGCAGATGTTCGGCGTGCGCAGCATCCCGTTTTGCGTGCTGTTCGCGGGCGGCCAGCCGGTGGACGGCTTTGTCGGCGCGCTGCCCGCCGCGCAGGTGCGCCAGTTCCTGGACAAGCACGTGCCCAGCGAGGGCGCGCTGGCCGCCGAGGCGCAGGCCGACGAGGCCGACGCGCTGCTGGAGTCGGGCGACACCGACGCCGCCCTGGCCAAGCTGGCCGACGCGCTGGCGCAAGACCCCGGCAACGACGCCGCGCGCTCGGACTACGTGCGCCTGCTCATCGCCACCGCCCACTACGACGAGGCCGCCGCCGCGCTGGCCGAGCCGCTGGCGCGCGAGCCGCGCCCGCTGCACTTCGACGCCCTGCGCCGCTGGCTGGACGCGATCGAGTTCGTGCAGAAGGACGAGCGCGGCAACTGGCCTGTCGAGCAGTTCGACGCCAAGATCGCCGAGAACAAGCGCGACTTCGACACCCGCTTCGCCAAGGCCCAGGCGCTGCTGGCCGAGGGCCAGTGGACGGCCAGCATGGACGAGCTGCTGGAAATCATCATGCGCGACCGCAAGTGGAACGACGAGGCCGCGCGCAAGACCTACGTCGCCATCCTCGAGTTGCTGACCCCGCCGCCACCCAAGCCCGGCGCCGCCGCCGATGGCAAGAGCGCCGGCGGCATCGAGCTGACCGGCAAGGCCGCGCAGCAGCAGGACCCGCAGGCCGAACTGCTGTCGAGCTACCGGCGCAAGCTGAGCATGGCGCTGAACTGAGCGTCTTTCAGGCTTTCAGCGCCCGCCCTGAAAGCGCGGGCAGCTCTTATTTTTGAAGTGAAATGGCGAGGGCGAGGTATTCGTCCACCGGCACCTCCTCGGCGCGGCGCTGCACATCGAACTCACCCGTAAATCCGCGCGCCTCCAGCCACCGGCCCAGCGTGTGGCGCAGCAGCTTGCGCCGCTGGCTGAAGGCGACCTGCACCAGCTCGGACAGCCGGGCCGCGTCGACCGGCACGAAGTCGGCGCGCGGCACCATGCGCACCACGGCGCTCGTCACGCGCGGCGGCGGATCGAAGGCCTCGGGCGGCACCGTGAGCACGCTTTCCATCGCGTAGCGCCACTGCAGCATGACCGACAGGCGGCCGTAGTCGCCGGTGGAGGGCGCGGCCACCATGCGGTCGACGACCTCCTTTTGCAGCATGAAGTGCTGGTCTTCGATGCGGTCCGCAAAAGGCAGCAGGTGAAACAGGATGGGGCTGGAAATGTTGTAGGGCAGATTGCCGGTGACTCTGATTTTTGTAGCTGCCAGCGCTTGCGCCAGCTGCGCAAAATCCACTTTCAGCACATCGGATTCGATGACCGAAAGCTGCGGGTGCGCACGCAGGCGCGCGGCCAGGTCGCGGTCCAGCTCGATCACCGTGAGAAGCCCCAGGCGTTCCACCAGCGGCTGGGTCAGCGCCGCCAGGCCGGGGCCGATCTCGACCACGGCCTGACCGGGCCGCGGGTCGATGGCGCGCACGATGGCGTCGATGACGGCCGGGTCGGCCAGAAAGTGCTGGCCGAAACGCTTGCGGGGGATGTGCTTCATCGAACCAACCACGACGGCGCTGCGCGCCGCGGCGGACTCGGTTTGTCATTGCTGGCACATCGGCAGCAGCGTCCGTGCGTCAACGAATCGAACGGCCGCGGAGCAGGCCATGCCAGCGATCGCCGCAGACGGGCTTGGCCCGGCGGCTGGCGATGCCCCCGGACGGGGGGAGGCGCAACAACGCGAAGCGTGTGGAGCCTGGGGGCGAGCGTCATTGCGGCGGCTCGCGGTACTCGACGTAGGCGCGCCCGCGCACTTCCTTGGACCAGGTGTCGAAGGCCTCCTCGGCCTTTTTCTCGCGCAGCACGTTGCGCGCCAGCTGGCGCTGCTGCGCGCTGGTGAGCACCTGCTCGCGCCGGCCTTCGACCTGCACCAGCTGCACGCCGGCGGGGGTGACGACCGGATCGCTGATCTGGCCGGCGTCCAGGTTGCCGACCACGCGCTCGAGCTGGGGCACGAACTGGCCGGGCGGCACCCAGCCCAGGTCGCCCCCGGTGGCGGCGCCGTCGTCCTGCGAATACTGGCGCGCCAGCTGCTCGAACGTGGCCTGGCCCGACTCGATGCGGCGCTTGATGTCGGCCAGGCGATCGCGCGCCACCTGCACGCTCTGGGTGGGGCCGACCTTGAGCGTGATGCCGCGCACGTGGGTGAGCGGGATCTTGACCTCGGGCAGGTCGCGGTTGATCTTGCGCTCGAGCACCTTGAGGATGTGAAAGCCGGCCGGCGAGCGCACCGGCCCGACGATGCCGCCCACGCGCACGCCCTGGGTGCTCTTGACGAACAGCTCGGGGTATTTGTCCAGCGGGTGCAGGCCCAGCACGCCGCCGTCGCGGCCGCGGTTGTTGGCGTCGGAGTATTCGGCCGCCAGCTTGGCGAAGTCCTCGCCCGCGCGCGCCTTCTCGGCCGCCTCGTCGGCGCGCTTTTGCAGCCGGGCGACTTCGTCGGCGCTGGCGTTCTCGGGCACCTCGACCAAGATCATCGCCAGGTTGACCTCGGGCACGGCGGTCTGCGCCCCGGTCTGCTCGCGGATGTAGGCGTCGACGTCGGCGTCGGTCACGCGGATGCGCGGCTCGATCTCGCGCTCGCGCAGGCGCGACAGCAGCACCTGGTTGCGCACGTCGGCCCGAAAGTCCTTGACCGAGATGCCCTCCTGCTCGATGCGCCGGTACAGCTCGGGCACGGTGGCCAGCTGGTTCTGGCGGGCAATCGACAGCTCGGCCTGCTCCAGCGTGGCGTCGTCCACCGTCAGGCCCAGCTCGCGTGCGTATTGCAGCTGGGCGCGCTCGGAGATCAGGCGCTCGAGCATTTCCTTGCGCAGGGTGGCGGCGGGCGGCGGCACCATGCCGCGCTCGCCCATCTCGCGCAGGGCCCGCGCCACGCGCGCGCGCACCTCGTTGTTGGTGATGGGCTCGGTGTTGACCACGGCGACGATGTAGTCGGCCGGGCTGGGCGCCGCCGCCGGAGCGGAGGCCGCTGCCGCGGGCACGGCGGCGGCGGCGGCCGGCGCGGCCGCGGCGGGGGCCTTGGGCTGGGCCGCGGGCGCCTTGGCCTTGGCGGCGCGCTGGCTGGGGCGCTTGCCGTCGGCGGCGGACTGGGCCTGTGCCGGCGCGGCCAGGCCCACCAGCGCGGCCACGGCGGCCCAGGCCAGAAGGTGTCGATGCAGGGGCTTATTCATAGTCGGTGAACCGGCTCGGTGTAGTGGTTTCCTGGCGCAGCAGCTGGTAGTGGGGAATGCTGTTGCGCAGGCTGCGCAACGGGCTCGATCCCAGGCGCGAGAGGCCGACGAGCTCCAACTGGAACATGATGCGCTTGGTCGACGAGGTGAGCGAGCTGTTGACCTTTTCGAGCACCACGCGGCCGATCCAGCAGCCCGCATCGTATTCGAAGCCCAGCAGACCCTCCACCACGCGGCGGTCGGTCATGCTGTAATTCAGGCGGCCCACGCTGTACCAGCGCCCGCTGCAACTGCCGCCGCCGCCCTGGCGCGTGGTGCCCAGTTCGCCGCGCACGCCCCCGCCGCCCAGCGGCCACTGCCAGCCGACGTCGACCGACTCGTTGGCCAGATCGCGCTGCAGGCGATAGGCGGCGCTGACAGTGCGAAACGGCCCCGGCGAATAGCGCGCCTGCACCGTGGTGCGGGTGGAGCGGTGCGTCTCGCGGTTGTACTGCACCACCGAGTCGAAGGCCCAGTGCGGGTCCCAGTTGATGCCGGCGCCCAGCATCAGGTCCGACAGGCCCTTGTCCGACGGCGTGCCGCCGGGCAGCACCACCTGCTGCGGGCGGAAGCGGTAGCGCTGCGCCACCGACAGGCGCAGCGCCTCGGCGCCGGTCTGCGCGTCGAGCAGGCGGCTGGTCAGGCCCGTCGTGACCAGGTTGTTGTCGACGATGCGGTCGTTGCCGGCAAAGATGTTGTCGGCCCAGATGGTGGCGAAGTTGAAGTCGTACAGGCCGCTGTCGTAGTTGGGCAGCAGGTTCTGGTCGCGATACGGCGTATAGACGTACTTCAGGCGCGGCTCCAGCGTCTGCGTGAAGGCACGGCCGAACCAGCTGGCATCGCGCTCGAACACCAGGCCGCCGTCCAGGCTGAGCGTGGGCAGCACGCGGCCGGCCGACGTGCGGCCATCGGCCAGCGGGCGGTCGAACTGGTAGTGGCTGGCGTGCAGCTGCAGCTTGGGCGTGAAGAAGCCCCAGGGCCGCAGCATCGGGCGCGCCAGCTGGGCATGCATGAACTCGCGGTCGGCGTTGGGCTGGCCGGTCCAGAACGAATCGGCCCGAAAGCGCGTGGCATCGAGATCGATCGAATAGTCCAGCCCGCCGTCGCCGGTGCGGCCCCAGCGCGCGCTGAGCTGCGGCAGCCGGTCGTAGGGCGGCACGATGGGCGCGCTCAGGTCCTGCAGCGTCTGCCACTTGAGCGCGCGCAGGTTGACCGACCAGTCGCCCCGCCCCCAGGACAGGCCGCCGTCGCTGGCCAGCAGGCGCGTGGTCAGCGGCATGCCGCGGCTGCTGAAGTCGCGCCAGTAGTCGTTGTCGCTCACCCGATTGAGGTTGAGCGCCAGGCCCAGGCTGCCGATGCTGGACAGGCCCGTCTCATAAGTGCCGTTGTGCCGCGTGAACAGGCCCCAGCGGGTGCGCTGGCGCAGGCGGTCGTTCGGCATCAGGTTGCCGGTCACGCTGCCCTGGTAGTTGTTTTCGAGATAGCGGAATTCGCCCCCGGCATCGACCCCGCGGCGCGACATCACGGTGGGGGTGAAGGTGGCGTCGCGGTTGGGCGCGATGTTCCAGTACCAGGGCACGGACAGCAGCAGGCCGCTGGTGCTGTCCAGCCCCATGGTGGGCGGCAGCCAGCCCGACTGGCGCGCGTCGCTGAGCGGAAAGCGCATCGAGGGCACCGGCAGGATGGGCACGCCCTTGAAGTCGAGCACCGCGCCCTCGGCCTGGCCCACGTCGTCCTCGTGGTCCAGCGTCAGCTTGTCGGCGCGCAGGATCCAGTCGGGCACCCAGTCGGGCCCCGGTCGTACGCAGGTGGTGTAGTTGGCATCGGTCAGGGTAGCGCGGTCGCGGTCCTGAAAGTCGATGCGCGCCGCGTCGCCGTGGGCATCGTTGATCAGCAGGCGATAGGTGGGCTGCAGCAGAAAGCCCTCGAAGGCGTCGACCTGCAACTGCCCCTCGCGCGCGGTGTAGCGGTCGCCCTTGGAGTTGACCCGCACGTTGCCCGTGGCCGTCGCCACGTCGGTGCTCTGGTCGAAGCTGAGCGTGTCGCCCCACAGCGCCAGGCCGGGACGGCGCAACTCGGCGTGGCCCTGCACCGTGGTCTCCAGGTCGGCGCGGCCGGTGATCTCGTCGCCCGACACGAAGGTGACCGAGGGCTGGCCCGGCGGCAGCTTCTCGGCCAGCCTGGGCGTGGCGCGCAGCCGCAGCGGCGCGTCGTCCGGCAGCGACGCCGGCTGCGCCAGCGCGGCACCGGCCAGGCACGCCAGCGCCGCGGCCACCACCGGCCGCAGAGACGGTGATGGCCGGCACAGACCACGCAAGCCACGGGAAAGGAAGCAATCAGGCACGGGCAAACAGACGGCGCACCGCCAAGGCGCGCCCTAGAATCAATTATCCATGAGCCCCACCGCGCCCACTCTGCCCTCCGCCGCCCCGCCGTGGGACGATCCGGCCCGCCAGCAGGCCTTCGAACGCTGGCTTGGCGCCCAGGTCGGCGCGCAGGGCCTGCGCCCCGAAAGCCTGCGCATCGCCTCGGCCGACGCCAGTTTCCGGCGCTACCTGCGCATCGACACCGCAGACGGCGGCACCCGCATCATCATGGACGCCCCGCCGGCGCACGAGAACTGCGCCCCCTTCGTGCGGGTGGCGCAGCTCATGCAGGACGCGGGCCTGAACGCGCCGCGCGTGCTGGCCTGGGACGAGGCGCAGGGCTTCATGCTGCTGACCGACTTGGGCGCGCGCACCATGATGGAAGTCATCGACCGTGAGCGGCCCGCGGCCAACCGCCCGCTGTACGAGCAGGCGCTGGACGTGCTTCTGACCTGGCAACATGCCTCGCGCCCGGACGAGCTGCCACCCTACGACGCCGCGCTGCTGCAGCGCGAGTTGCAGTTGTTTCCGGACTGGTACCTGGCGCGCCACCGGGGCGTGGCGGTGCAAGGCGCGGTGCGCGAGACGCTGACCAAGACCTTCGAGCTGATCGTCGCGCGCAACCTGGCGGCGCCCCGGGTGTACGTGCACCGCGACTTCATGCCGAGAAATTTGATGGCCCCCACGCTCCGCACCGACGTGTCTGCGCTGCCCCCCGAGGGGGCCGTCCGCGCCTTGGGGCGGCCCGGCGGCGCGGAATTGGATGGCCAGCGCAATTCAAGGCTAGGTGTATTGGATTTTCAGGACGCCGTGTACGGCCCCATCACCTACGACATCGCCAGCCTGATGCGCGACGCCTTTCTGAGCTGGGACGAGGAGTTCGTGCTCGACATCACCATCCGCTACTGGGAGCGCGCCAAGAAGCTCGGCCTGATGGATTTCGAGGACTGGCACAGCGACTTCGGCAGCTTCTGGCGCGCGGTCGAGTGGATGGGCCTGCAGCGCCACCTGAAGGTCGCCGGCATCTTCGCGCGCCTGACGCTGCGCGACGGCAAGCCCAAATACCTGGCCGACGCGCCGCGCTTCATCGCCTACATCCGCCACACCGCCGCGCGCTACCGCGAGCTGACGCCCCTGCTGCGCCTGATCGATCAAGTCGAGGGCACGGCCGCCGACAGCGGCTGGGCCTTTGGCCGGATGTGACGGCCCGTGCAAGCACGCTGCCCCTTCTGAACCTTCATCCACCCAAATCCGGAGACCCGCGCCATGCCATCGACCTCGCCGTTCAAACCCATCGCCCTGCTGGTCGCGCTCGGCCTGTGCTGCACCGCGGCCATGGCCCAGATGAAGGTGGGCGTGGTCTATTCGGCCACCGGCCCGACCGCGCTGGTGGGCATTCCGCAAAAAAACAGCGTGCCCCTGCTGCCCAGGAAGATCGGCGACCTGACGGTGGAATACATCGGCCTGGACGACGCCAGCGACCCCACGCAAACCGTCAACAACGTGCGCAAGCTGCTGGCCGAGCAGCACATCGACGCGCTGATCGGCCCCAGCGGCTCGCCCAACGCCATGGGCGTCATCCAGTTCATCGCCGACGCCGGCGTGCCCATGCTGGCCCCGGTCGGCACGGCGGCCGTGGTGCAGCCGATGGACGAGCAGAAGAAGTGGGTCTTCAAGACCACGCAGAACGACGAGATCATCGGCGCCGCGCTGTTCGACCACATGGCCAGGACGGGCATCAAGACCCTGGGCTACATCGGCATGGCCGACCCCTATGGCGAGAACTGGTACCGCGTGGCCAGCGAGCTGGCGGCCAAGCACGGCATCCAGATCATCGCCAACGAACGCTTTGCCCGCACCGACAGTTCGGTGGTGGGCCAGACGCTCAAGCTGGTGGGGGCCAACCCCGACGCGGTACTGGTCGGCGCCGCCGGCGGCCCCTCGGTGCTGCCCGAGGTCAGCCTGGTGGACAAGGGCTACAAGGGCAAGATCTACCAGACCCACGGCGCGGCGCTGCCGGCCTTCATCAAGCTGGGCGGCAAGAAGGTCGAGGGCACCATCCTGGCCGCCAGCCTGATGCTGGTGCTGCCCGAGATTTCGGACAGCAACCCGTCCAAGAAGCTGGCCACCGAGTACATCGACGCCTACAAGAAGCTCAACGGCGAGGCCCCCGCCACCTTCGGCGCCAACGTGTACGACGCCGGCCTGCTGCTGGCCAACGCCGTGCCCAAGGCCGAGAAAGCGGGCAAACCCGGCACGGCGGCGTTTCGGTCGGCCCTGCGCGACGCGCTGGAGCAAACGAAAGAGTTGGTGGGCACCCAGGGCGTCTACAACATGACGCCGCAGGACCACAGCGGCTTCGACGAGCGCGGGCGCGAGCTCATCACCATCCAGGACGGGCAGTTCAAGCTGCTGAAATAAACGCCCCGTCCGGGGGCGGCTTGCCTTGGCGCGCGCGCCGGCGTATACCGGGCGCATGTGCCGCCTGCTCGCCTACAAGGGTCGTCCGCTGCCGGTGGACGACCTGCTCTACCGGCCCGACCACTCGCTGGTCCAGCAGAGTCATCACGCCAACGAGGTCTCCGAGCCGCTGAACGGCGACGGCTTCGGCCTGGGCTGGTACGAGCCCGACATCACGCGCGAGCCGGCGGTGTTCGTCTCGGTCACGCCGGCGTGGAACAACCGCAACCTGCGCTACATGGCGCCCAAGCTGGTGTCGCCCTGCATCCTGGCGCACGTGCGCGCCGCCACCGAGGGTCAGGTGTCGGAGTTCAACTGCCACCCGTTTCACCACCAGAACCTGCTGATGGCACACAACGGCAGCGTGCGGCCGTTTGCACGCATCAAGCGCGCCCTGGTCGAGCGGCTGTCCGACGAGCGCTTTCTCTGGATCAAGGGCCAGACCGACTCGGAACACCTGTTCGCCCTGTTTCTCGACCATTACCTGGCCCGGCGCGAGCGCGACGCCGAGGCCATGGCCGATGCGCTGCAGGCCATGTTCGACGAGCTGGCGGCCCTGAAGGCGGCGCAGGGCGTGACGCAGGCCAGCGGGCTGAACATGGTCGTGACCGACGGTCGCGCGCTGGTCGCCGCGCGCCACTGCGACGACCCCGGTGTGGCGCCCGCATCGCTGCACCACACCGAAGGCAGCCACTACGTCTGCGACGCCGGCGGCTGCCGCATGGCGCCGGCGCCGCACCACGAGCAAGCCGTTCTCATCGCCTCCGAGCCGCTGACGCGCGAGAGCCAGCACTGGCGCGACGTGCCGGCGCGGCACTTCGTGCTGGTCGACGCGCACAACCGCGTGTCGTTGCGGCCGATCCGCATGGCTGGCGGCTGAGCCCCGCACTCAGCGCCGCAGCAGCCGCAGGCCGTTGGCCACCACCACCAGGCTGGCGCCCATGTCGGCGAACACCGCCATCCACATGGTGGCGAAGCCGGCCACGGCGGCCACCAGGAACACCGCCTTGATGCCCAGCGCCAGCGCGATGTTCTGCCACAGCACGCCGTGCACGCGGCGCGACAGGCGCAGCAGCTCGGGCAGGCGGCGCAGGTCGTCGTTCATCAGCACCACGTCGGCCGCCTCCATGGCGATGTCGGTGCCGGCGCCGCCCATGGCCACGCCCAGATCGGCGCTGGCCAGCGCGGGCGCGTCGTTGATGCCGTCGCCCACCATGGCCGTGGGGCCGTGCGCGGCCCGCAGCGCGGCGATGCGCGCCAGCTTGTCGGGCGGCAGCAGGCCGCCGATGGCCTCGCTCACGCCCACCGCCTGGCCCACCGCCCGCGCGGCGGCCGGGTGGTCGCCCGACAGCATCACGGTGGTCACGCCCATGGCCTTCAGCTCGGCCAGCGCCTCGGGCGCGTGGTCCTTCACCGTGTCGGCCACCGCCAGCAGGGCCAGCACCTCGCCGTCGCGCGCCAGCAGCGACACGCTGCGCCCCTGCGCCTGGTGCGGCGCCAGGCGCGCCGCCACGGCTTCGCTGCCCAGGCCCAGCGCCTGCGCGGCGCGCCAGCCGATCAGGCGCAGGCGCTGGCCGTCGATTTGCGCGCTCACGCCGCTGCCGGGCGCGTCGGCAAAGCCTTCGCTGGCGCCGGCTTGCACGCCCTGCGCGGCCAGGCCGGCGGCAATGGCGCGCGACACCGGGTGGTCGGATGCGGCGGCCAGCGTGGCGGCCCAGCGCTGCCAAGTGGCGGCGGGCACGGTGCCCGTGAGCGCTTCGCTCGCCACCAGCGCGGGCTGGCCCACGGTCAGCGTGCCGGTCTTGTCGAAGGCCATGGCCTTCGTCAGGCGCGCGCGCTCCAGGTGCACGCCGCCCTTGATCAAGAGGCCCCGCCGCGCCGCCTGCGCCAGCGCGCTGACCAGCGTGACCGGCGTGGCGATCACCAGCGCGCAGGGGCAGGCGATCACCAGCAGCACCAGCGCCTTGTACAGGGCGTCGTGCCAGGCCCAGCCCATCGCCCACGGCCCCAGCAGCGCCACCGCCAGCGCCAGCGCGAACACCAGCGGCGTGTAGACGCCCGCGAAGCGGTCGACAAAGGCCTGCGTGGGCGCGCGGCTGGCCTGCGCCTGCTCCACCGCGTGGATGATGCGCGCCAGTTGCGTGTCGCGCGCGGCAGCCGTCACGCGCAGCACCAGCAGGCCCGTCTGGTTGAGCGTGCCGGCGTACACCGCATCGCCCACGCCCTTGTCCACCGGCAGGCTCTCGCCCGTCACCGGCGCCTCGTCGACGGCGCTGCTTCCTGCGGTCACCACGCCGTCCAGCGCCAGCCGCGCGCCGGGCTTGACGCGCACCTGCGCGCCCACCGCCACCTGCGTGGCGGGCACGCTGCGCCAGGCGCCGTCGGCGTCCAAGCGCTCCACGTCGTCGGGCGCCATGCGCAACAGGTCGCCGATGGCCCCGCGCGCGCGGTCGACGGCACGCGCCTCCAGGTGCTCGGCCAGCGCGTACAAGGCCATCACCATGGCGGCCTCGGGCCACTGGCCGATCAGCAGGGCGCCGGTGACGGCCACCGTCATCAGCGCGCTGATGTTGAGCCGCCCGCGGCGCAGCGCCAGCAGCCCCTTCCAGTAGGTGGACAGGCCGGACAGAGCCACCGCCAAAACCGCCATGACCACACCGAGGGGCGCCCAGCCGGGCGGCGCCAAGGCGTGCGTCAGCTCGGCGAGCAGGGCCAGCACCAGCGCGGCCACGATGCGCGGCAGCGTGGCCGCCAGCAAGGCCTGGCGCCAGTCGAACGCGCGGGCCTGGCGGTCATGTTCATGCTCATGGTCGTGCGCGTGCCCATCACTTGGAGCACCGGCCGCCGGCGCAAAGCCCGCCGCGCGCAGGCTGGCCTCGACCGCGGGCAGGCTGCCCGGCACGGCCTCGACGTGCAGCTCGCGCGCGCCGAGGTGAAAGCGCAGACCACGCAGGCCGGCAATGTCCTTCAGGGCGTGGCGAATCTCGGCTTCCTCGGCCGCGCAATCCATGTTGGGAATGCGGTAGACCCGTTGATCAATGGTGGCGGTGGGGCTCATAGGGTCATTGGAAACCCTGGAGCAACTTCAAGGTCAAGCGCGTAGCATGGGGCCATGAAGATCAGCGAACTCGCCGCCGCCACCGACACGCCGGCCGACACCATCCGCTACTACGAGCGCGCCGGCCTGCTGCCCGTGCCGCCACGCACCGGCAACAACTACCGCCACTACGACGCCGGCCACGCCGAGCGCCTGGCCTTCATCCGCCAGGCGCGCGGGCTGGACATGTCGCTGGACGAAATCCGCACCCTGCTGCGCTGGCAGGCCGAGCCGGGCGCCGACTGCGGGGCCGTCAACGCGCTGGTGGACGAGCACATCCGCCACATCGCCACCCGCATCCGCGAGCTGCGCGCGCTGGAGCGCCAGCTGAAGGTGTTGCGCGCGCAGTGCCGGCAGGCCAGCGACACCGCGCACTGCGGCATCCTGGCCGGGCTGAGCCACGCCGACGCGCCGCCGGTGGGCGCGGCGCCGCCGCACCAGCACATCGCCGGGCCGCACGGACGGCACTGAAAGCCCTCGCTTCTCCACTACCATCGGGACCATCAAAAACCCCCGAGGAGCGGAGAAGATGAGCCTGTTCAACTGGCAGGAAAGACCGGTCGCGGCGCTGGCCAACGAGGGGGTGATCGCCCCCGACGAGCGCCTGCCCTGGCCCCAGACCACGGCCATGGGCGTGCAGCACGTGGTGGCCATGTTCGGCTCCACGGTGCTGGCACCGATCCTGATGGGCTTCGATCCCAACCTGGCGATCTTCATGAGCGGCATCGGCACGCTCATTTTTTATTTCATCACCGGCGGCAAGGTGCCCAGCTACCTGGGCTCCTCCTTTGCCTTCATCGGCGTGGTGATCGCCGCCACCGCCTACGCGGGCCAGGGGCCCAACGCCAACATCCCGGTCGCGCTGGGTGCCATCATCGTGTGCGGGGCGATCTACGCGCTGATCGGCGTGGTGGTGCAGGCCATCGGCACGGCCTGGATCGAGCGCCTGATGCCGCCGGTGGTGACCGGCGCGGTGGTGGCGGTGATCGGCCTGAACCTGGCCTCCATCCCGGTCAAGAACATGGCCGCCAGCGGCTTCGACAGCTGGATGCAGGCCGTCACCTTCGTCTGCGTGGCGCTGGTGGCGGTGTTCACGCGCGGCATGGTGCAGCGCCTGCTGATCCTGGTCGGGCTGGCCATCGCCACCGCGATCTACCTGGTGCTGACCAACGGCATGGGCCTGGGCAAGCCGATGGACTTCTCGGGCATCGCCCACGCGGCCTGGGTCGGCTGGCCGAAGTTCCAGGCGCCCGTGTTCGACAGCGCGGCCATGCTGCTGATCGCCCCCGTGGCCCTGATCCTGGTGGCCGAGAACCTGGGCCACATCAAGGCCGTGAGCGCCATGACCGGGCGCAACCTGGACCCCTACCTGGGCCGCGCCTTCATCGGCGACGGCATCGCCACCATGGTGTCGGGCAGCGCCGGCGGCACCGGCGTCACCACCTACGCCGAGAACATCGGCGTGATGGCCGCCACGCGCATCTATTCCACCGCGGTGTTCATCGTCGCCGCCATCGTGGCGCTGTGCCTGGGCTTTTCGCCCAAGTTCGGCGCGCTGATCCAGGCCATTCCGCTGCCGGTGATGGGCGGCGTGTCGATCGTCGTGTTCGGCCTGATCGCCATTGCCGGCGCGCGCATCTGGGTCGACAACAAGGTGGACTTTTCCGACCCGGCCAACCTGCTGATCGCCGCGCTGACCCTGATCCTGGGCACCGGCGACTTCACCCTCAAGTTCGGCGGCTTCGCCCTGGGCGGCATCGGCACCGCGACCTTCGGGGCGGTGTTTTTGGCGGCCTTGTTGCTGCGGCGCAAGGCTGATCATTGAATGCAAAATCAGCCTCTGGCGCCCACCAGATAAGCGCAAATAGCTATCAATTCAATAGTTTTCAGCCGCCTACGCCCTCGCACGCCCACAGCAGCGTGATGTCGCCGTCGGACGGCAGCCAGGCGCCCATCGGGCGACAGGGCTGGTCGGCCGGGCACAACTCGAAATCGGCCGTGTAGGGCGAGCGCGTCAGGCGCAGCGTGCCCTGCGGCTGGTCGGCGGGCACGTAGTCGTACCAGGCGCCGTGGTGCACGGCGTCGGGCGGTGGCTCCATGCCGGCGCCGGTGCCCTGGATGCGCGCCCGCGTCAGGCGCAGGCGTGGCTGGCCGGCGCCGTCGCGCTGCACCTGGTAGTCCTCTTCCCAGCGGATTTTCTCGATCGAGTGCATCCACGCCAGGGTAAAGCGCGTCTGCGGCACGAAGCGCACGCGCGCGTCGCTCGCGGCCGGCAGCGCGCCGTCCGCATCGGCGCCCGGCGGCAGGCCGGCGGCCAGCGCCAGGCACACGCCCAGGACGGCCGTGACGCTCATGCCGGCGCGGCCGCGCGCACCTGGCGGGTGCGCCATGCGTGCCACAGCACGAAGGCGGCGGTGGCGGCAAAGCCGATTTCGTCGGTCCAGGGCACGGCCGCCACCAGAAAGCACGCCGCCAGCAGGCAGTACAGGCGCTCGACCCAGTTCAGCGGCGTGAAGAGATAGCCGATGGCCGCCGCGCCCCACAGGCCGATGGCCACCAGCGCCTTGAACGTCACATATGCCGTGGCGCCCCAGCTGTCGCCCAGCAGCAGCAGCTCGGGCGAATACACCATCATGTAGGGCGTGATGAAGCCGGCGATGGCGATGCCCATGGCGTGCAGGCCGATCTTCAGCCCCGACTCGCGCGCGATCGGCGCGGCGGCGAAGGCGGCCAGCGCCACTGGCGGCGTCAGGTCGGCCATGATGCCGAAATAAAACACGAACATGTGCGAGACGATCAGCGGCACGCCCAGCTCCAGCAGGATGGGCGCGGCCAGCGAGCTGGTGATGATGTAGTTGGGAATGGTGGGGATGCCCATGCCCAGCACCAGGCAGGTCAGCATGGTCAGCACCAGCGCCAGCAGCAGGTTGTCGCGCCCCAGGGCGATGACGTAGCCGCCCATCTCGGCCGCCACGCCGGTGAGGTTGATGATGCCGATGATGACGCCCACCAGCGCGCAGGCAATGGCCACCGGCAGCGCGTGGTGCGCGCCGTCCACCAGCGCCTGCACCGCCAGCCGGCGCGCGTCCTGCCCGGTGTGCAGGGCGAAGGTGACCGCCACCAGCAGCGCCACCAGCACGAAGAAGGTGCCGACGCCGAACTTGAAGAAGCCCGCCGTGGCAATGCCCAGCAGCACCCAGAACAGCGCCCGCAGCGCGGTGCTGCCCACGCCCGTCATGCAGGCGGCGCCGAAGATCAGGATCGCCGTCAGCCCCAGCCCCACGGTGCCCGAAAACAGCGGCGTGTAGCCCGAAAACAGCAGCACCACCAGCCCGATCAGCGGCAGCAGCAGATACCACTGGCGCTTGATGGCCTGCCAGGGGTTGGGGCACTCGTCCTTGGGCAGGCCCAGCAGGCTCTTGCGCCCGGCCTCCAGGTGCACCATCCAGAACGCGGTGACGTAGTAGAGGATGGCCGGGATGGCGGCCGCCTTGCATACGTCCACGTAGGGGATGTTCAGCGTCTCGGCCATGATGAAGGCCACCGCGCCCATCACCGGCGGCATGATCTGCCCGCCCATGCTCGACGTCGCCTCGACCCCGCCGGCAAAGGCGCTGGAATAGCCGAAGCGCTTCATCAGCGGGATGGTGAACTGACCCGTGGTGACCACGTTGGCCACGCCCGAGCCGTTGATGGTGCCCATCAGGCCCGAGCTGATGACCGCCACCTTGGCCGGCCCGCCGCGCGTGTGGCCCACCGTGCCCATGGCGAAGTCGGTGAACAGCTGGATCATGCCGGCCTGCTCCAGGAAGGCGCCGAACAGGATGAACAGGAAGATGTAGCTGGACGACACGTAGGTCGGCGTGCCGTAGATGCCCTCGGTGCCGAAGGACAGCGTGCTGATGATCTGGTCCAGCCCGTAGCCGCGGTGCTGGAAGGCCTGCGGCAGGTATTGGCCCCAGAGGCCATAGGCCAGAAACAGCCCGCAGATGATGGGCAGCGCCCAGCCCATGGTGCGGCGCGCGGCCTCGAACACCAGCACCAGCAGCACCACGCCCACCACCCAGTCGGCGTCGCTCAGGGTGCCGGCGCGCTGCACCAGGTCGGCCTCGAAGATCCATTGGTAGATGCCGGTGGCGAAGCCCGCCAGGCCCAGCGCCCAGGCCAGCGGCTTGAAGCCGGCGCGGGCGCCGTGCTTCTTGCTGAAGCCCGGCTCGATCAAAAAGATCATCAGCAGCACGAAGCCCACGTGCACCGCCCGCACCACCTGGCTGGAGATGGGGCTGAAGGCGGCCGTGATGACCTGGAAGCTGGAAAACACCAGCGCCACCCAGAACACGGCGCTGCGCCAGGCCAGCTTGTCGTGCGTGGGGGCGGGGGGAGCGTCGAGCGGCGTGT
Source organism: Burkholderiales bacterium (assembly GCA_017307865.1). Taxonomy (GTDB): domain Bacteria; phylum Pseudomonadota; class Gammaproteobacteria; order Burkholderiales; family Burkholderiaceae_C; genus Ottowia; species Ottowia pentelensis. The sequence continues at coordinate 23,961 of JAFKGE010000020.1, forward strand.
GGCTGACGGCGGCGGCATCGGTCATGGCGAGCTTTCTATCGCACGGGTGGCAAAACAGGGCGCGCGCCCATCAAAAAACCGGCGCTTCGCAGCGCCGGTTCTCGATGACTTCACCCTTCCAACATTCGCAAGGCGTCTTACTTCAAGACGCCGGCCTCGCGGAAGTAGCGCTCGGCGCCGGGGTGCAGCGGAATGGGCATGCCCGTCAGCGCATTTTGCAGCTTGATCGCCTTGGCGGCGTTGTGCGCGGCGTACAGGGTGTCGAGGTTGCCGTACATGGCCTTGGCCATCTGGTAGACCAGCTCGTCGGGCACCTTGGACTGCGTGATGAGGAAGTTGGGGATGGCCACCGTCGGCACCGCCTCGGTCTGGCCGGTGTAGGTGTCGGCCGGAATCTCGGTGGCCACGTAGGCCGGGCTGCCGATCTTGGCCACCACCTCCTTGGGCACGGCCACCACGCGGATCTTGACCGAGCTGGCCAGGTCGCGGATGGAGGCCACGCCCAGGCCGGCCGACTGCAGGGTGGCGTCGAGCTGGCGGTTCTTGATCAGCTCGACCGATTCGCCGAACGGCAGGTACTCGACCTTGGCCAGGTCCTTGTACGTCAGCCCCGCGGCCTTGAAGATGGCGCGCGCGTTCAGCTCGGTGCCCGACTTGGCGGCGCCCACCGACACGCGCTTGCCCTTCAGGTCGGCCAGGGTCTTGATGCCCGAGTCTTCGCTGGCGACGATCTGGATGTAGTTGTTGTAGGTGGCCGAAAAGCCGCGCAGGTTCTTCAGCGGCTCCTTGAAGCCCGCCTCGGCGTCACCGGCCCAGGCGTCGGCCACGGCGTCGCCGAGCGAAAACGCCAGCTCGCCGCGCCCGGCCTGCAGCAGGTTGAGGTTCTCGGCCGAGGCCTTGGTGACCTGCGCCGTGGCGCGCGCGTCGGGGATGGCCTTGGCGAAAATCTGCGCCAGCGACACGCCCAGCGGGTAGTACACGCCGCTTTGGCCGCCGGTCAGCACGTTGATGAATTGCGGCTTCTGGGCAAGGGCGGCCCCGCCCAGTGCCAGCAGACCGGCCATCAGGCCGGCCGCCAGGGTGGTTTTCAAACGCATCTTGCCTTGCTCCTCTCTTGCGTATGGCAACAAAGGAAACGATGGTACGGGACGATGCGGGCCCCGAAAACCCGGGATTCACCCCATGCGCTCACTCGTCGTGCTGCGTGCGCTCCAGCTTGTCGCTCTTCCAGTAGACCTCGTCGTTCAGCTCGTGGCCGCTGGCGTCGCGGTTGAACACCCGCGCCAGCACGAACATCAGATCCGACAGGCGGTTGAGGTAGCGTCGCGGCGTGGGTTGCAGCTCCTCGTGCTCGCCCAGCGCCACCACCGCGCGCTCGGCGCGGCGCGCCACGGTGCGGCACACGTGCGCCTGCGCGGCGGCGCGCGTGCCGTTGGGCAGGATGAATTCCTGCAGGCGCGGCAGCTGCGCGTTGTAGGTCTTGAGCGCCGCGTCCAGCTGCGCCAGCGCCTCGTCCTTGAGCAGCGTGAAGCCCGGGATCGACAGCTCGCCGCCCAGGTTGAACAGCTGCTGCTGGATGTCGGTCAGCAGCTGGCGCACGTCGGCCGGCAGGGGCTCGCACAGCAGCAGGCCGATGTGGCTGTTGAGCTCGTCCACGTCGCCCATGGCCTGCGGGCGCGCGCTGGCCTTGGACACGCGGGTGTTGTTGCCCAGGCCGGTGGTGCCGTCGTCGCCGGTGCGGGTGGCGATCTGGGTCAGGCGTTTTCCCATGGTGTTCTCACTTTTTGATAGCTGTTTGCGCTTGCCCAACAAGGGCGCGCAGCCCCAAAAGGTATGAATCGACGCCAAAGCCGCAAACCTGGCCGGCGGCGATCGGCGCGATGAACGAGCGGTGGCGAAACGGCTCGCGCGCGTGGATGTTGGACATGTGCACCTCGACGATCGGGCAGCGCAGGATGGCCAGCGCGTCGCGGATGGCGAGGCTGGTGTGCGTCCAGGCACCGGCGTTGATCAGCACGCCGTCCGCCGCGTCGCGGTGCGCCTGGTGGATGCGCTCGCACAGCGCGCCTTCGTGGTTGGTCTGAAAGCACTCCACGCTGACGCCCAACTCCTGCGCCAGCGCGCGCAGCCCGGTGTCGATGTCGGCCAGCGTGGCCGTGCCGTAGTGCGCCGGATCGCGCTGGCCGAACATGTTGAGGTTGACGCCGTGCAGGACGAGGAGCTTCATGCCTGCCATTATGAAGAACGCTGCCAGCAGGGATATGCGGCCCGGTGCGGCCGCCTCATCGACGTTCTTCGACGTGAAGGCGGCTTCATGCTTCTTGTTTGATAGCTATTTGTGCTTGATGGGCGGTGATTTCGGGTCGATTTGACCTGAAATCTCGTAGACTGGATCGGCGCAGCGCCATCCAGCCAACGCCAAGGGAAAGCGCGAGGTTTCGTTCCTCGACACAAGCGACGGCACCCGCCGCGTATGGCGATTGGACAAATATACCGAATATCGGTAAACGCTATACAATCCTTGCCACCCCATGGCGATCCTCTCTTTCAAGTGTCAGGACACGCAGCGCCTGTTCACCAGCGGCAAGACCCGTCGCTTCGCCACCATCCAGAGCGTGGCCGAACGCAAGCTGGCGCAACTGGATGCCGCGCAAACGCTGGACTTCCTGCGCAGCCCGCCGGGCAATCGCCTGGAGTTGTTGAGCGGCGACCGCCAGGGCCAGCACAGCATCCGCATCAACGGCCAGTGGCGCGTGTGCTTTGTCTGGACGAAACAAGGCGTGACCGACGTGGAAATCGTCGACTACCACTGAGGCCACAAGACAAGGAGATGGAAATGTTCAAGAACGGCATGCGCCCCGTGCACCCCGGCGAGGTGCTGCGCGAGGACTACCTCAAGCCCATCGACATGAGCGCCAACGCACTGGCCCGGCAACTGCACGTGCCCGCTTCGCGCATCAACGACATCGTGCTGGAGCGGCGCGGCATCACCGCCGACACCGCCTTGCGCCTGAGCCGCTTTTTCGGCGGCGATGCGCAGTCCTGGCTGAACCTGCAAACGGCTTACGACCTGCGCCTGGCCGAGTCGGACGAGGCGCTGCAGGCTGCGGTGATGACGGTGCATCCTCTGGCTGTGCATCCTGCTTGACAGCGTGGACGAAAAAAATGGAATCTGACCCAAATTCCACTACGATTCATTGATCCTCAACCAGTGGTGTTGCACTTCGAAGTTGAGATCGCCCACATCCATCATCCCCCCGCCACCATCGGCCCGATGCCGGTTCAGCACGCGCGCCGACACGAACATCAAATCGGACAGGCGGTTGAGGTAGCGGCGCGGGGCGTCGCGCACGGGCTCATGCTCGCCCAGGACGACGAAGGCGCGCTGTTCGGCGGCCCCAAAAAGCATGAATCGAAGTCGAAGCCGCAGACCTGGCCGGCGGTGATGACCACGCCATGCACGCCATTGCTGCGCGCATGGTTCGAAGAGCAAAGCGCGGCCGTAGCTCGGGCTTTGGCGAGCATGGAGGAAAGATTTTCAGCCGCTCAGCCGCGCCAGCACCGCGCGCGTGTCGGGCCGCACGCCGCGCCACAGTGCGAAGGACTCGGCCGCCTGCTCCACCAGCATGCCCAAGCCGTCGGCCACGCGCGCGCAGCCGGCGGCGCGCGCCGCCGCCAGAAACGGCGTCAGGCCCTGGCCGTAGACCATGTCGTAGGCCAGCGCGCCGGGCGCGAAGGCGCTGGGCGGCACGGCCGGCGCCTGCCCGCTCAGGCTGGCCGAGGTGGCGTTGACGACGACATCGAAAGCGCCGGCGCCCGCCAGCGCGTCCAGCCCGCCGCCGGCCAGCGGCACGCCGCCCAGGTGCGACGCCAGTTCGCGCGCCAGCGCGTGCGCCTTGTCGGCCGTGCGGTTGGCAATGAAGATGCGCGCCGCGCCGGCGCGCGCGATCGGCAGCAGCACGCCGCGCGTGGCGCCGCCCGCGCCCAGCAGCAGCACGCGCCGGCCCGACAGCGGCGTGCCCAGGTTGTGCTCGATGTCGCGCACCAGGCCGATGCCGTCGGTGTTGTGCGCCCGCGCCTTGGCGCCCTCGAAGATCAGCGTGTTGGCCGCGCCCGCCAGCCGCGCATCCGCGCTGGCCTCGTCGGCCAGTTGCAGCGCGGCCAGCTTGAAGGGCAGGGTCACGTTCAGCCCACGCCCGCCGGCGGCGCGAAAGGCCTGCACGGCGCGCTCGAAGCCGCCGGGCGCGGCGCCGCCGTCGATCGCCTCGTACGTCATGTCCTGCCCCGTGGCCTGGGCGAACAGGCCGTGGATGAAGGGCGACTTGCTGTGGGCGATGGGGTGGCCGATGACGGCGTAACGGTCGGGCATGGGGCGATGGTAGCGGCCCGCCTGCTGCGGTAGGCTTGGCGCCTCGACCAATCAAGAAAAGAGGGCCCGCGCCATGCGCATCTGGCAACAAGCGATTTCGGTGGAGCGGCTGACCGCCATCCACGTGGACACCGCGGTGCAGCATCTGGGCATCGAGTTTCTGGAGGTGGGCGACGACTTCATCCGCGCCCGCGTGCCGGTCAATACGCACACGCGCCAGCCCTACGGCCTGCTGCATGGCGGCGTCAGCGTGGTGCTGGCCGAGACGCTGGGTTCGTGCGGCGCCGCCTTTTGCTGCCCCGAGGGCTGGCGCGCCGTGGGGCTGGACATCAACGCCAACCACCTGCGCGGCGCCACCGCGGGCTGGGTGACGGGCGTGGCGCGCCCGGTGCACATCGGCCGCAGCACGCAGGTGTGGGCGATCGAGCTGAGCAACGACGCCGGCGAGCCGACCTGCGTGTCGCGCATCACCATGGCCATGCTGGCGCCGCGCGGGACGTAGCCGGCGGCGGATGTGAAACGGACAGGATTGCAAGCAAAATATGCCTGCAGCGCCCAGCCATCAAGCGCTAGTAGCTATCATTTTAAAAGTCGCCTTCGATCCAGCCCCGCCGCTGCCAAGCACACGCCGCCGGGCGCGCCACCGTACACTGTCCTTCATCCGCAGGAGCTCTCCATGAACGCCCCCACCCAAGCCGCCCACGTCACGCCCGAGATCAAGCCGCGCCCCGTGCCGGCGGCCCTGATCGACGCACTCCAGGCACGCTTCGGCGCGCAGTTCTCGCAGGCGCAGGCCGTGCGCGAGCAGCACGGGCGCGACGAGTCGGCCTTCACCACCGTGCCGCCGCCGGCCGCCGTGGTGTTTGCCGACAGCACGGCCGACGTGCAGGACGCGGTGCGGCTGTGCGCGCAGCACAAGGTGCCGGTGATTCCCTACGGCGTCGGCTCCTCGCTGGAGGGGCACCTGCTGGCCGTGCAGGGCGGCATCAGCCTCGACGTCAGCCGCATGAACCGGGTGCTGAGCGTGAACGCCGAGGACCTGACGGTGACGGTGCAGCCGGGCGTCACGCGCGAGCAGCTGAACGCCGAGATCAAGAGCACGGGCCTGTTCTTTCCGATCGACCCTGGCGCCAACGCCAGCCTGGGCGGCATGTGCGCCACGCGCGCCAGCGGCACCAACGCCGTGCGCTACGGCACCATGCGCGAGAACGTGCTGGCGCTCGAAGTCGTCACCGCGGCCGGCGAGGCCGTGCGCACCGGCACGCGCGCCAAGAAAAGCAGCGCTGGCTACGACCTGACGCGCCTGTTCGTCGGCAGCGAGGGCACGCTGGGCGTGATCACCGAGGCCACGCTGCGCATCTATCCGCTGCCCGAGGCGGTGGCGGCGGCGATCTGCTCGTTTCCCAGCATCGGCGACGCCGTCAACACCGTGATCCAGATCATCCAGCTGGGCGTGCCCATCGCGCGCGTCGAGCTGCTGGACGGCCACACCGTGCGCATCGTCAACCAGCACAGCAAGCTCACGCTGCGCGAGGGGCCGATGCTGCTGATGGAGTTCCACGGCTCGCCCGCCGGCGTGAAGGAGCAGACCGAGACCGTGCAGGCCATCGCGGCCGAGCACGGCGGCGCCGGCTTCGAATGGGCCGACACGCCCGAGGAGCGCTCCCGCCTGTGGGCGGCGCGGCACAACGCCTATTTCGCCGGCGTGCAAAGCCGCCCCGGCTGCCGCTGCATCACCACCGACGTGTGCGTGCCCATCTCGCGCCTGGCCGACGCGCTGCTCGACAGCGTGAAGGAGGCCGACGACAGCCGCATCCCCTACTTCCTGGTCGGCCACGTGGGCGACGGCAACTTCCACATGGGCTACCTGATCGACCCCGACGACGACGCCGAGCGCGCGCGCGCCGAGCAGCTCAACCGCCAGGTCGTCGCGCGCGCCCTGGCGCTGGGCGGCACCTGCAGCGGCGAGCACGGCGTGGGCCTGCACAAGATGGGCTTTCTGCTGGACGAGGCCGGCGCCGGCGCGGTGGACCTGATGCGCACCATCAAGCGCGCGCTGGATCCGCTGGACATCATGAATCCGGGGAAGGTGTTCAGTTGAGTTGAGCCCCCCCTGCGCAACTCAAGGTTTGCTCATGGACAACCGGGCCTGAACTCGAGGACGTCACCCGGCCGACGCCATCAAAGCAGGCGGGCCGCAGCGTCCAGTTGCACATGCTCGAAGGCGGGCGCGAAGTCGTCCAGCTCTTCCGCACGCAATCCCACCCCCGGCGTTTGCGCCAGCTGCCGCCATTGGCACACCGCCGCGTACACCTCGCCCAAGACAGTCAAGGCCTCGGCTTTGCCCAGGGCAAAGTAGGCAGCCCGCGCCAGCAGCATGGCCACGTCGGTGACCGGCCCGTCCCGCTCGGACAACCAGGTCTTGGATTCGCGCTCCTTGTCGGGGAAGGGGTTCAGGTCGAACGCCGGGGCCAACCGCCACTGCCCGTGCGCCACATGCAGAAAGCCGTGGTTTTGCAAGTGGTCGTCCACGTTGGTGATCAACAGATTGAACACCAGCCGCCGCCAGAGCTGGCGCACATCTTCAGTGGGCGCATGACCATGGGAGCGGATGGCGTCGGCCACTTCGGTGTAGCTGCGCTCATCCTCGCGCGAGGCTTGCAGTAGCGAGGCCGCCGATTGATAGGGAATGCGCCCACCCTCGCCATCACGGTCAAACCGCTGGATGACGGCAACCGGCACCTGTTCGTTGCCGCTGCCCAGCAGCACCACGCGTGCGGGCGCCACATCCACGCCCGCCAAGGCGGCCAGGCGCAAGGCCAGCACCTCGCCGCGCGTCACGCTGCGCGCGTCCTGCACGCTGGGGAACTTGCCGATCGCCAGACGGCCGTCTGCGTCGATCAGCGTGCACTTGGGCCGCATGCCGCCCAACGACGTGCCCTTGCCCTGCAAGTAGCGCAGGTCTTCGGCGGTTTCCTGTCCACGCTCCACTGCACGGCTGGCCTGGAAGATGTGCTCCAGTTCGATCAGGGGTGGGGTGCTGCGCTGGCCCTGGGCCACGGTGCGCTGCCAAGCCCCGTCGGCGCCACCCAGCCGCAGCGCGCCCACGCGGCTGAAGTCGTCCACCGCCAGCAGATAGTCCAGCTCCGTCAGCGCGGGCAGTTGCGGGTCGGCGCGGCGGCGCTTGGCGTGGTCGCGGGCGATGACGCGTCGCCCCCAAGCATCGGGCGCGGTATCGGCCAGCGCGCCATGGAAGACCGAGTCCTGCGCGCTGGCCGCCTTGTGCGCCTGGTAGCCCGCCACCAGCGGCAGGTCGGCCGATACGCCAAAGCGCACGGGGTTGTTCAGCCAGGCCTGGTCATAGGCAAAGGCGCAGTGCTCGCGCCGCCCCTGCCGGGCGTACACCAGCGTGCCCAACGCCAGCCCGACCTTGCCGATGCCGACCTGAACCTCCTGGCGCAGCGCCGCGGGGGCCACCATCACAGGGCTCCCGAGGGCGTGCGGGATTTGCTGCGCACCCGCTGAGGCAACTGCTCATCCATCAGCGCCAAGCCGATTTCATCCTTTGGCGTGTCCAGCAGATGTTCCAGGGCCTGCAGCTCGCCAAACACATGCAGCGCGCGAGCAAAAAAATGGATGGGCACGCGCGCATCGCCCTTTTCCATGCGCCGCACCGTGGACAGCGACGCACCCATGCGCTCGGCCAGCGAGGCTTGGGAGACATGCCGACGCCGGCGCGCCAAGGACAGGTCGGCGCCGAGCTTGAGCAGGGCGCGTTGTACCGGCAGTGGAATGGAGGGCGGCAATTTAAGCGATCCAATGAAGCTTTCAATGATATTTAATGGTTCCCATTAAAATCATTATAAGTTCATTGGCGTGCGGCGCCAACGGCAGCCCATGGCGTAAACCGCCCGCACCACCAGCGCTTCATCGCTCAGCGCCTGCTGTTGCACGCCGACGGTCGAGCGGATCACCGTCGCGCAACCAGCTCAGCATTCACTCGTTTCACCGAGCCACCCTGTACGGCACCGGCTCCTGGGTCTCGCCCAGCACATACAACTGATTGACGACCCCCATCACGTCGTCGACCAGGCCCACCGTCTGCTCCAGCAAGCGTCCCTGTTCCACCGACCGCACGCAGCCCTTGAGCGTGACGATGCGGCGCTGGCCCAGCACCCACACGCTGGTGTCGGCAAAGCGCGGGTCGTACTGGATGTACTTTTGCACGCGCGGGATGATCTCGGCGTCGTACTGGTACGAATTGGGCAGGCGGCAGCGCCCCGAGGTGTAGCAGCTGGTGCCGTGCTGGGTGCGCTCGTGCTGCTGCTCGCGCACCTGCTGCCCGGTGTAGAGCGGCCCCTTGGGCACGGGGCAGTGGGCGATGGCCGATGTGACCTGCACGAAGGGGTCGTTGAACGCATTGCTGCGCGCCGGCTCGGCGGGCCCGTCGGCGTGGGCCGCGGCCGCCAGGCACAGGGCCAAGAGGGGCCAGCGCATGGGGTTCACCCCTCAGCCATGGCCTGCCGCAAGAAGAGGGATGGGGCCGGGCCCCACCCGCTCACTTGCCGGACAGCACGTCCTGCGTGGCGGCGTCCAGCCGGCCGCTGGGCTGCAGGCTGTTGTCGCGCTGGAAGGCGCGCAGCGCCGCGGCGGTGCGCGGGCCGGCGGCGCCGTCGGGCGTGCCGACGTTGTAGCCCAGCTCGTTCAGCCGCGCCTGCGCCTCGCGCATGGACAGGGTCTTGCCGCCTTGGCCGGGAATCGAGGTTCGCGACGGGCCGGCGCCGCCATCCACACCCAGCCGGCCGCCGCCGCCCAGGCCCTGGCCCTGCACCGACTGCGCCTTGTAGTTGCGCAGCGCCACGACCATCTGGTTGTACGCGTCCATGAAGGCCGCCGTGATGACCTTGCCCTGCGGCGTGTTCTGGTAGCCGCCCAGGCCGGCGCCCGCGCCGCCGCCGAACAGCGCGCCCATGCCGCCGAAGTCGGTCTTGGAGGCACTGCCCTCCGACGCCGCCACCTGCACGCCCGAGCGGTTGTCGACCAGGGTCAGCATGACGTTGGCCTCGCGCGTCTTGGTGCCGGCCGCCACCGCGCCCAGCACCGCGCCACCGCCGCCGAACAGCCCGCCCAGCGCGCCGCCGATGCCGCCGGTGTTGCCTTCGTTGAAGACGATTTCGGGCGACAGGCCATAGTCGGACGCCACCATCTGGCCGCCGCCCATCTGGCTGCCCTGGCGCATCTGGCCGGACTGCATCAGCTCGCGCTCGCGGCTCATGGCGCGCATGCCGGCAGCGCCGCGCTCGACGACGACGAAGCAGTTGGACTGCTGGATCATCAGGCGCAGCAGGTTGGAGGTGGGCGGCAGCTTGTATTCGTTGCGCAGGATGGTGTACCAGCCGGCGTTCTGGTTCTCGACCAGCGACACCGTGCCCAGCGGCGAAGCGCAGCGCTGCAGCTCGGAATTGGCGTTGGCCGAGCCCGCGCCGGCGGCGCTGCCGGTGGCCACGGTCTTGCTGTCCGAGCCGCCCATCTTGAGGTCGGTGGTTTCGCAGCCGGCCAGGGCCAGGGCGGCCAGGAGGGCGGTGGTCGTCAGTGCGGTGCGTTGGATCGTCAACATGCGGAGGTCCTCCCGGTTCGGGGTGTCTGGTTTTTTGGGCTGCTTGGCCGGGCCTGCGCGGCCCGAAAAGCGGGCGCCCATGATAAGCGCATGGGCTGGCGGAAGATAGTGCGGTTTACGCTCTATGCCATCACGCCGACGGCGCGTGCGTCAGCACGTCCACCCGCGCCGGCGGCAGGTTGGCCAGCACGCGCTCGCGGCGCTGGCACACCAGGCCGGCCTGCTGCCAGGGCGAAGGGCCGTGCAGCGCGTAGGTGAACTGCAGCAGCCGCCCGCCGGGTGCCAGCACCTGCGCGCCGGCCTGCAGGATGCGCTGGCGCGCCGGCGCCGGAATCGACAGCAGCGGCAGGCCCGAGACGATGTGCCGCACGCGCACCGGGCCGCCGGCCCCGTCCAGCTGCGCCAGCAACGCCGGCAGCTCGGCCGCATCGCCGTGCAGCACCTGGATGGCCGGAAAGCGCTGGCGCAGGTGGGCGGCCAGGCGGTCCGACTGCTCGACCACCGCCAGCCGCGCGGCGGGCACGCCGTGCGCCAGCAGGGCGGCGGTGATGACGCCGGTGCCGCCGCCCAGCTCCACCACCCAGCCCTCGTCCGCCAGATCGACCAGCGCGGCCATGCGCGCGGCCAGGTAGGGCGAACTGGCGCAGATGGCGCCGACGGCCAGGGGTTGGGCCATCAGCTCGCGCAAGAACAGCGAGCGCGGCGAGCGCGACACCGCGCGCCGCATGCGCACCACGCCGGCGCGCGCCTTGCGCACGGCGCTGACCGGGCGCACCGCCAAGGCGCGGGCCAGGGCAACCATTTCAAGCGGTGGGGGAACGCGGCTGTGGGGCATGGCAATGGGCGTGGCGCAGCGGGGGCGGCGAGCGCGCAGCTTACACCGTTGCCGCGCCCGGCCGCCATCGAATCGGGCTCACCCGGGGGCGCACATGCAAGAGACTGTCACGCGCCATCGCGGGCGGCGCGGGGCCGGGCCGCCTCAGCCACCGGCGCGGCCGCAGCACTGAACGGCGCGCGCAGCAGGGCCGCCAGCGACTGGCTGCGCGCGTCGCGCCCGCGCTCCAGCCCCATGGTCAGACCGCGCCCACCGTCCGGCGGCACCGGGGTCGCGCTGCGAAAAAGATGATCGAACAGCGGCAGCAGCGTGGCGTAGTTGCTGTCGGTCTGCGGCCGGTGGGCGCTGTGGTGCACGCGGTGGTAGGCGGGCGTCACTACCAGCCAGCGCAGGCCGCGGTCCAGCCACGCGGGCAGGCGCAGGTTGCCATGCGACAGGGTGGCGACAGCCAGCGCCACCAGGCTGTAGGCCAGCACCGCCAGCGGCGGCGGCGCCAGGGCGATCAGCACGGGCAGGGTGAGCAGCGCGCCGACCAGGTTTTCCAGCGGATGGTGGCGGTGCGTGGTGGTGGCGTCCAGCTCGACGTCGCTGTGATGCACGGCGTGCAGGCGCCACAGCCAGGGCATGGCGTGCGAGAGGCGGTGCAGCGCGTAGGCCATGCTTTCCATCACCAAGAATGTGAGTACCCACTGCGCCCAGACTGGCCAACCCCACTGCACGAGGCCACCCTGCATCGTGAGGCCCAGCGGCCCGGCCACCGCCCAGAACAGCAGCGGCGTGGCCAGCGTGGTGCCCACGGCCAGCACCGACAGTGCGCCGTTGCGCGCCCAGCGCCGCAGCGGCGCCCCGGCAGCGTGCAGGGGCGACAGCGATTCGAGAAAAAGAACCGCCGCCATGCACAGCACGGCGGCGCCCAGGTAGATCTCGTTCATTCAAGCATCGGCGGCGCGCAGCGCGGCGCACCGCCCCGTTAAACCGGTGGTCCCGCCAACTGGACGTAGCAACTCGCCCCGGCCGCCACCACGGTGCCCACCAGGCATTGGGGCGAGCCGGAGTCCGGTGCAACCCAGCTTGCCCCCGGGGTATTGGTGGTCAGGGACTTGATCTGCTGGGACACGGCGGTGCCATTGGTCACCATCACGGGAGCGCCGATGACGCTCACGTTCACCGTGCCGCCGCTCGCTGACGTCATTGTGACCCCTGGCACCACCGCCTGCACCGACTGCACCCAGTGGCCGCTGGCCAGTCCCCCGGCCGCCAAGCCGCCGCCCAACAGCAGATGGGTCAGCAAGCGGCTGTCGACCCGGTCGCGCAGGGCGCGATAGGCGACCGCCATCACCAGCAGCGCCAGCAGCAGCAGCGACCATTCGCCCAAGGTGGGCACGGTTGCCGCCGACAGCGGGCCGTAGACGATGGCCCCAGCCACCGGAATGCCCGCCCAGGCGCTGGGTGCCAGACCCCAGGCGGCCAGCGCGCCGACCGCCGTCAACCCCGTGCGCAAGAAATGTCGCTTCATGGCTCACCGTCCTCTTTTCAGTTGTTGAACGTGAAAATTTTCAGCAGCCTCATCTTGTTTACGCAATACGCCAAATGGCCATTTCAGGACTGTCGGCTCGGTTTTGTCTTGCGGCGGCGACATTTCATGACACGTCGCCGGACATCGACCGCCGCTGGACCCAGTCAGCTCTCAATCGGCTTGCCTTCCGCCTGCCAGGCCTTGATGCCGCCGTCCAGGTGCGCCACGTCGACGTAGCCCAGCGCGCGCAGGCTGAGCACGGCCAGCGCCGAGCGTCCGCCCGAGGCGCAGTGCAGGATGACGCGCCGCCGGGGGTCGAGCTCGGGCTTGTGGGCGGGGCTGCTCGGGTCGGCGTAGAACTCCAGCATGCCGCGCGAGGCATGCACCGCGCCGGCGATGCAGCCCTGGGCGCGCTCGGGCGCGTCGCGGATGTCCACCAGCGTGGCGCCGGCGGCCAGTTCGGCCTGCACCTGGTCGGGGCTCAGGTTCTCGATCTGGCTCTTGGCCTCTTGCACCAGTTGGGCGGCGGTCTGGGCGGTCATGGGCGGCTCCGGTTCTGCGGTCACGGGCGCCGGGCGCATCGCCCCAGACTGCGGGAGCGGGCCGGCGAGCGGGTGGCGGAAATTTTGCGCGTGCGCGCCGACGGCCGGCAATGGGGCCGCACCCCGTGTTTACCCTTGACCGGGGTCAAGCCCCGCGCAGCCGCTCGATCAGGCCGTTCAGTTCGTCGAGCGAGGCGAACTGGATCGCCAGCTCGCCCGCCTGGGCGTCGGCGGCGCCGCGGCGGCCGGCCTTGCGCACGCGCACCTCGACCTGGGCCAGCAGCAGGTCGGACAGCTCTTCCTCCACCCGGCGCACGTCGCCCGACTTGTCGGCCGGCTGGTTGCGCTTGCGCGGCGCGGTGAGGTTGAACTCGGCCGACAGCTTGCGTGCCAGCGCCTCGGTCTGGCGCACGTTCAGTTTGCGCGCGGCCACCTGGTTGGCGGCGGTGATCTGCGCCGCGCCTTCCAGCGTGAGCAGGGCGCGCGCGTGGCCCATGTCCAAATCGCCCGCCATCAGCATGGTCTGCACCGGCTCGGCCAGGTTGAGCAGGCGCAGCAGGTTGCTGGCGGCGCTGCGGCTCTTGCCCACCGCCTGGGCGGCGCGCTCGTGCGTGAGGCCGAACTCCTGCACCAGGCGGCGGATGCCCTGGGCCTCTTCCAGCGGGTTGAGGTCTTCGCGCTGGATGTTCTCGATCAACGCCATGGCGGCGGCCGATTCGTCGGGCACCTCGCGCACCAGGGCGGGCACCTCGCTCAGGCCAGCCAGGCGGGCGGCGCGAAAGCGGCGCTCGCCGGCGATGATCTCGTAGCCAGCTCTTGAATCGATAGCTGTTCGCGCTTGACCATCAAGGACTGGAGCCCCATCCAACCTAGAAATGCGGCGCACCAGGATCGGCTGCATGATGCCCTGTGCCTTGATGCTTTCGGCCAGCTCGTAGAGCGCACCCTCGTCCATGCGGGTGCGCGGCTGGTACTGGCCGGGCGCCAGCTGGTCCAGCGCCAGCATCATGGGGGTGCCGGCGGGCGTGGCGGCATCCAGGGCCAGCGTGGCGGGGCCCAGCAGTGCGTCCAGGCCGCGGCCCAGGCCCTTGGGTTTCTTGGTCACCATGGTGGGGGCTCCAATGCAGAGGTTGGTTCAGGACGCGGCGGGCGTGGCGGCCAGCGCGCGCAGGGCTTGCCAGCCTTCGGGCCAGTCGCCCAGGCCGGAGTCGGCGTTGAGGTGGCCGCGCGCGCCCAAGTCGTGCCAGCCGGCGCCCCAGTCCTGCGCCAGCTGCCGGGCGTAGTCCAGGCGGGCGTAGGGGTCGTCGCTGCTGGCCACGACCAGGGCGGGAAAAGGCAGGCGCTGGCGCGCGGGCGGCGCCCAGCCGGGGATCTGCTGGCGCAGGTCGGCGCGCTCGATCTCGGGCGGCGCCACCAGCAGCGCGCCGGCCACGCGCGCCGTTTCGCGCGAATGCGCGGCCCACCAGGCCAGCAGCAGGCAGCCCAGGCTGTGCGCCGCCAGCAGCACCGGGGCGGGCTGCGCCAGCAGGACTTCTTGCAGGCGCGCCGTCCAGTCGCCGCGCAGCGGGCGCTGCCAGTCGTGCTGCTGCACGCGGATGGCGCCGTGCCCGGCCTCCCAGCGGCTTTGCCAGTGGCCGGGGCCGCTGCCCAGCCAGCCGGGCAAGGTCAGCACGCGGGGCGTGGCTTGATGATCTATCATTTTGATAGCTGCTCGCGCTTGCTGCATCCGGGCAAACCGCCCATTTGACCCTGAATCATGCGCGCAGGCCGCGCGCCACCAGCTCTTCGGCAAAGGCGACGAAGGCCTTGCTGCCCTTGGCCGCCGGGTCGAACAGCACGCCGGGCAGGCCGTAGCTGGGCGCCTCGGCCAAGCGCACGTTGCGCGGGATAATGGCGTCGAACACCTTGTCGCCGTAGTGCGCCTTGAGCTGGTCGCTGACCTGCTGCTGCAAGGTGATGCGGGCGTCGAACATCATGCGCAGCAGGCCGATCAGGCGCAGGTCGCGGTTGAGGTTGGCGTGCACCTGGCGGATGGTGTTGGTCAGGTCGGCCAGGCCTTCGAGCGCGAAGTACTCGCACTGCATGGGCACGATCACGCCCTGGGCGGCGCACAGGCCGTTGAGCGTGAGCATGCTCAAGCTGGGCGGGCAGTCGATCAGCACGAAGTCGTAGTCGGTGCTCACTTGCGCCAGCGCGTCCTTCAGGCGGCGCTCGCGGCGCTCTTCGCCCACCAGCTCGACCTCGGCGCCGGCCAGCTCGCGGTTGGCGCCCAGCACGGCGTAGCCGGCGCCGGCCTCCTTCAGCTTGTCGGGCACCACGGCGGCCTCGGCGATGCTGGCCGATTCGAGCAGCACGTCGTACACCGACAGCTCCATCGCGCGCTTGTCCACGCCCGAACCCATGGTGGCGTTGCCCTGCGGGTCCAGGTCGACCAGCAGCACGCGCTGGCCGATGTGCGCCAGGGCAGCAGCCAGGTTGACCGTGGTGGTGGTCTTGCCGACGCCGCCCTTCTGGTTGGCGATGCAGAAGATTTGAGCCATCGGGGGTTCAGTGCGAAGTGACCAGCTTGACGCCGAAGCCGATCAAAAACACGCTGGCCAGCTTGCGCAGCAGGCTGCTCAGGCGGGCGCTGGCGCGCAGGCGCTCGGCAAAGCGATGCACCAGCAGCGACTCGATCAGGCCGTACAGCAAGGTCAGCACGGCGGCGGTGGCCGCCAATGCAGCGAAAGTGATCATGCCCTGCTGGCGCGCCGGGTCGATGAACAGCGGCAGGAAGGCAACGTAGAACACGATCGCCTTGGGATTGAACAGGGTGATCAAGAACCCCTGGCGAAAATGCCGCCGCGTGGTGGGCGCCGCCACCGCCGCGCCTTCGCCCTCGCCCGGGCGCAGGCGCCACATGCGGATGCCCAGCCAGGCCAGATAGATGGCGCCCACCCATTGCAGGGCCGAAAACGCCATCGGATAGGCGTGCAGCAACGCCGCCACGCCACCCAGGGCGCAGCCGATCAGCACCTGGTCGCCCACCATGACGCCCAGCGTGGCGGCCAGGCCACCGCGCATGCCGTGCTGCGTGGCACCGGTGGCGATCACCAAATTGCCGGGGCCGGGGATCATCAAGAACAGCCAGAACGCGGCAACGAAGGCGGCGTAGTCGGTGATTCCAAACATGCTTGAAATTTCTCGGAGGTGAGTGGCGAGTTTACGGGACTTTGGCGCGCCACCGAACGCGATTTCGCCCCGGATGTTTCACGTGGAACCGGTCGGCCGCAGCCACACCAGACAGCGTTCGGCGTCCAGGCCGGGCACGTGCAGGAGTTCCACGTGAAACACCTCGGCCCCCGCCGGCAGGGCCGCGATCTCGTCGTCGGGGCGCTTGCCCTTCATGGCCAGCCAGACGCCCTGCTCCGCCAGAGCGCCGCGCGACCAGCTGATGAAGTCGGTCAGCGAGGCAAAGGCACGCGAGACGATGATGTCGAAGGGCTCGCGCACCGCCTCGACCCGGGCATGGCGCCCCGCCAGATTGCCCAGGCCCAATGCGCCCGCTGCCTGCTGCACGAAGGCCGCCTTCTTGGCCACCGCGTCCACGCAGGTGACGGCGATCTCGGGGCAGCAGATGGCGATGACCACGCCCGGCAAGCCGCCGCCGCTGCCCACGTCGAGCAGCCGCGCCGGGCGCCCCTGGGTGTGGCGACTCAGCGGCGCCACCACGGCCAGGCTGTCCAGCAGATGGTGCGTCAGCATCTGCGCCGGGTCGCGCAGCGCCGTCAGGTTGTAGACGCGGTTCCATTTGGCCAGCAGGTCCAGATAGGCCAGCAGCCGGGTCTGCGCGGCCTCGTCCAGCGCGAGGCCCAGCGCCGCCGCGCCCTGGCGCAGGCGCTCGGCGCGATCCGCCGCGCCGCTCATGCGGCGCGCGCGTCCGCATCGGCGCTGCTCGCCTGCAGCGCCTGCGGCAAGCCGCCCTTCTTCTTCAGGTGAATCAGCAGCAGCGACACGGCGGCCGGCGTAACGCCGGAAATGCGCCCGGCCTGACCCAGAGTCTCGGGCCGGTGCTTTTGCAGCTTTTGCCGCACCTCGATCGACAGCGCGCTCACCTGCATGTAGTCCAGATCGGGCGGCAGTCGCAGGTTCTCGTAATGCGCGGCGCGCTCCACCTCGTCGCGCTGACGGTCGATGTAGCCGGCGTACTTGGCGGCAATCTCCACCTGCTCGACCACCTCGTCCGCCGCATCGCCCAGCGTTTCACGTGAAACACCGCCGGCGGCGTAACGCCCGCCGTCCAGGCTCATCAGCGCCGCGTGGTCGATGCCCGGCCGGCGCAGCAGGTCGAACAGATTGTGCTCGTGCTCGATGGCCTTGCCCAGCACGCGCGCCGACTCCTCGGCCGGCAGGATCGCGGGGTTGACCCAGGTGGCCTTGAGCCGTTCGGTTTCACGTGAAACCGCATCGCGCTTGCGGTTGAAGACGTCCCAGCGCGCGTCGTCGACCAGGCCCAGGCGCCGGCCGGTCTCGGTCAGGCGCATGTCGGCGTTGTCCTCGCGCAGCTGCAGGCGGTATTCGGCCCGGCTGGTGAACATGCGGTAGGGCTCGGTCACGCCCTTGGTGATCAAATCGTCCACCAGCACGCCCAGGTAGGCCCCGTCGCGGCCGGGCAGCCAGGCGCTCTCGCCCCGGCACAGCAGCGCCGCGTTGATGCCGGCAAACAGGCCCTGCGCCGCCGCTTCTTCGTAGCCGGTGGTGCCGTTGATTTGGCCGGCAAAGAACAGGCCGGCGATGGCGCGGGTCTCGAAACTGCCTTTCAGCGCACGCGGGTCGAAATAGTCGTACTCGATGGCGTAGCCCGGCCGCAGGATGTGCGCGTTTTCCAGCCCGGCGATGCTGCGCACCAGCTGGTACTGGATGTCGAACGGCAGGCTGGTCGAGATGCCGTTGGGGTAGACCTCGTGGGTGTCCAGGCCCTCGGGCTCCAGAAAGATCTGGTGGCTGTCCTTGCCGGCAAAGCGGTTGATCTTGTCTTCCACGCTGGGGCAATAGCGCGGGCCCACGCCCTCGATCTTGCCGGTGAACATGGGGCTGCGATCGAAGCCCGTGCGGATGATGGCGTGCGTGCGCTCGTTGGTGTGGGTCACCCAGCACGGCAGCTGGCGCGGGTGCATCGCCGCGCGGCCCATGAAGCTGAACACCGGCATTCGCGCGTTCTGCCCGCCCGGCATGCCGTCGCCCGGCTGCACCTCGCAACGGCCGAAGTCGATCGTGCGCCCATCCAGCCGCGGCGGCGTGCCGGTCTTCAGGCGCCCCTGCGGCAGCTTGAGTTCCTTCAGCCGCGCCGACAGCGACACCGCCGGCGGGTCGCCCGCGCGGCCGGCGGGGTAGTTGTCCAGGCCAACGTGGATGCGCCCGTCCAGAAAGGTGCCGGCTGTCAGCACCACCGCACGCGCCCGAAAGGCAATGCCCACCTGGGTGACGGCGCCGACCACGCGGTCGCCCTCCAGCAGCAGGTCGTCCACCGCCTGCTGGAACAGCACCAGATTGGGCTGGTTCTCCAGTCGGCGGCGGATGGCGGCCTTGTACCGCACGCGGTCGGCCTGCGCCCGCGTGGCGCGCACGGCCGGGCCCTTGCTGCCGTTGAGGATGCGAAACTGGATGCCCGCCTCGTCGGTGGCCAGCGCCATGGCGCCGCCCAGCGCGTCGACCTCGCGCACCAGGTGGCCCTTGCCGATGCCGCCGATGCTGGGGTTGCAGCTCATCTGCCCCAGGGTCTCGATGTTGTGCGTCAGCAGCAGGGTGCGCGCGCCCATGCGGGCGGCCGCCAGCGCCGCCTCGGTGCCGGCGTGGCCGCCACCGACGACGATGACATCAAAGGATTCGGGGTGCAGATAGGGCGTCACGACAGGGCTCCAGCGCCGCCCGGCCAGGCTGGCACGGGCAAACTGCCTATTTTATGAGCAAATCGACCTTGACCGTTGCCGGGTCGCCGCAGACAGCTATTATTTATATAGCATTCCCGCCCCCCGCTTGCCCGCACTGGAAACACCGCCAAGCCGGCCCGCCGTCGCCCGCCTCGGTCGCCTGCGTGACAATGGGCACGTCGCCCGCTGGCGGTGCCAGCCGCGCGATGGTTTCAACCGAAGGAGACTCGTCCATGGCCAACGCCAAACCCGCGGCAGCGGTGTCCACCGCGCACGTCCTGCCGTCCTACCTCGACCCCAATCACCTCGGCCCCTGGGGCATCTACCTGCAGCAGATCGACCGCGTCACGCCCTACCTGGGCCACCTGGCGCGCTGGGTCGAGACGCTCAAGCGCCCCAAGCGCGCGCTGATCGTCGACGTGCCGATCGAGCTGGACAACGGCACCATCGCCCACTTCGAGGGCTACCGCGTGCAGCACAACACCAGCCGCGGTCCCGGCAAGGGCGGCGTGCGCTTTCACCAGGACGTGACGCTGTCCGAGGTGATGGCGCTGTCGGCCTGGATGAGCATCAAGAACGCGGCGGTGAACGTGCCCTACGGCGGCGCCAAGGGCGGCATCCGCGTCGATCCGCGCACGCTCTCGCACAAGGAGCTGGAGCGCCTGACGCGCCGCTACACCAGCGAGATCGGCATCATCATCGGCCCGTCCAAGGACATCCCCGCGCCCGACGTCAACACCAACGACAAGATCATGGCCTGGATGATGGACACCTACTCGATGAACGTGGGTTCCACCGCCACCGGCGTGGTCACCGGCAAGCCGGTGGACATGGGCGGCTCGCTGGGCCGCAAGGAGGCGACGGGCCGGGGTGTGTTCACCGTGGCCTGCGAGGCCGCCAAGCAGATCGGCCTGCCGATCGAGGGCGCGCGCGTGGCCGTGCAGGGCTTCGGCAACGTCGGCGGCATCGCCGGCAAGCTGTTTGCCGAGGCCGGTGCGCTGATCGTCGCCGTGCAGGACCATACCGGCGGCGTGGCCAACGACAAGGGCCTGGCCGTGCCCAAGCTGCTGGAACACGTGGCCAAGACCGGCGGCGTGGCCGGCTTCAAGGGCGGCGAGGCCATCACGGCGGCCGACTTCTGGGCCTGCACCTGCGACATCATGGTGCCCGCCGCGCTGGAAGGCCAGGTCACGCGGGCCAACGCCGGCAAGATCAAGGCCAAGATGCTGATCGAGGGCGCCAACGGCCCCACCACCCCCGAGGCCGACGACATCCTGCACGACAAGGGCGTGCTGGTGGTGCCCGACGTCATCGCCAACGCCGGCGGCGTCACCGTCAGCTATTTCGAATGGGTGCAGGACTTCTCCAGCTTCTTCTGGGACGAGGACGAGATCAACCGCCGCCTGGTCGGCATCATGAAGCACGCCTTCGACGCCGTCTGGCAGACCGCGCAGGCGCACCAGGTCAGCCTGCGCACCGCCGCCTACATCGTGGCCTGCACGCGCATCCTGAACGCGCGCGACCTGCGCGGGCTGTATCCGTGACGCTCCCTGATGCGGCTGCGCATTTGAAAAGACGAAACATGCCGGCCGCGGGGCGGGATCCCGCCGTTGGGGCGCCCGGCTCCGTTCATGTCCCCCACCGGCCTGCGGCCGGCTCCGCCTTCACTTCACTGCGCCGGGCACCCCGACGACCTGATCCGAGGCATCGCGGGTCGAGCAGGCCGCCTGGTGTGTGACCGCCGCCTCCCGCCAAGGGGCATGGGTGGGCAGCGCAGCGAGGTCAAGGAGGAGATGGCCGTCGCAGACGGACAGCGGGGGACACGAGCGGAGCTGCCCATCCAAGCCCCTTGGCGCGCCACCGCCCGTCGTGGACGGCATATCCCGCAACAGCAAACGCGAGGGCTTTCTGCTACGCTGGCTGCGCCCCGGCGGCGCCTAAGCGCCACCGGGCCCGCGTCCAAACCTCCGCCTTTTCAACCATGAAGCTCTACTACTCCGCGGGCGCCTGCTCGCTGTCGCCCCACATCGTGCTGGAAGAAGCCGGCCTGCCCTACGAGGCCATTTCCGCGCCCACCAAGACCAAGCTGCTGCCCGACGGCAGCGACTACCGCAAGATCAACCCGCTGGGCTACGTGCCCTACCTGGTGCTGGGTGACGGCACCGGCCTGCGCGAAGGCCCGGCCATCGTCCAATACATCGCCGACCAGGCGCCGGCCAAGAAGCTGGCGCCCGCCAACGGCACCCTCGCGCGCTATCAATTGCAGAGCTGGCTGAACTTCATCGGCACCGAGGTGCACAAGACCTTCAGCCCGCTGTTCAACCCCGCCACGCCCGACGACGTCAAACAGGCCACCAAGGACCGGCTGCTCAGCCGCCTGACCTGGGTCGACGGCGAGCTGGCCGGCAAGAAATACCTGATGGGTGAGGACTTCAGCGTCGCCGACGCCTACCTGTTCACCATCACCAACTGGGCCAAGCCCACCGGCGTCGACATCAGCGGCCTGAAGAACCTCGCCGCCTACCGCGAGCGCATCGCCGCGCGCCCGGCCGTGCAGCGCGCGATGAAGGCCGAGGGGCTGATTTAACCCCGCGCCAGCGGCTTTTGCCGCCACGCCGCCAGCGCGCCCAGCCACAGCGCGGCGGCCGAATACAGCAGGCCGCGGGCCAGCCCGCCCGGGCCGTCGGCGATCCAGCCCACCACGGTGGGCCCGACGATCTGGCCGAAGGCAAACAGGATGGTGAAGGCGCTGATGCCCGCCGCCCATTGCGCGGCCGGCAGGTTGTGGCGCACGAAGGCGGTGGTCGAGGCCACCAGCGACAAAAACACCGCGCCGAACAGCAGGCCCGAGGCCAGCACCACCGGCCACGCGCCGGTCAGCGCCGGGGCGATGGTGGCCACCCCCAGCAACGCGTTCAGCAGCGCCAGCGCACCGCCGCCCTTGGCGCGGTCCAGCAGCCGCGCCCAGATGCGCGCCGAGGCCACCACCGCCAGCCCCAGCAGGGTGTAGAACAGCGTGACCGCGCCGGCGCTGGCGCCCTGCTCGCGCAGCAGCGCGATCACGAAGGTCATGTAGCCGATGTAGCCGACGCCGAACAGCGTGTAGCCCGTCAGCGCCCAGCGCATGGACCACCAGGAGATTTTCTCGGTCAAATTGGCTTCTGGTGCTTGTCCAATCTGCGCAGACAGCTCTTGTTTTTGTAGTGTCTTGGCCGGCCAGACCAGCACCGCCGTGGCCGCCAGGCACAGCGCCGCCATGCCCCACCAGGCCCAGGCCCAGCCGTGCGCCACGTCGCGCGCCGCCGCCAGCAGCGGCGGCACGCCCAGCGCCGACAGGGCGATGCCCCAGCCCACGCCGCCGTAGTACAGGCCCAGCAGCAGACCAGCCTGCTGGGGCGCGCGCGTGCCCAGCCGCGCGGCCAGCAGGCCGCCGGCAATGAACACGAAGGCGCTGGCCACGCCCGCCAGCAGGCGCTGCAGCAGCAGCGGCGCCGCCTCGATGAAAAAGCCCGACAACGCCATGAACACGCTGGCCAGCACCGAGCCCCACAGCAGCAGCGGCGCGGCGCCCCAGCGGCGCAGCAGCCACGGCGTGACCAGCGCGCCCAGCAGGTAGCCGGCGGCGTTGACGGTGTTCATGGCGCCGGCCAAGGTGTAGCTCCAGGCCAGGTCGTCCTTCATCACCGGCAGCAGCAGGCCGTAGGCAAAGCGGGTGATGCCCAGCGACACGGCGGCGCCCAGCGACAGCGCCAGGGCCAGATAAACGGGGGCGGGGCCGGCGGGCGCGGCGGGCGGTGCGGTCATCGCCCGATTGTGGCGCAGCCCCGCGGTGGGGGCCGCGTGCCCGGGGCCTGCAAGACACCCCGCGGCCGTCGCACAATGGGCGCTGCTGTCCTTGTCACCCGAAAGCCCGACGATGTCCCATCCGCTGTTTTCCTCCCTGCGCCTGGGGGCGCTCACCCTGCCCAGCCGCGTCGTCATGGCGCCGCTCACGCGCAATCGCGCGCCCGGCGCCGTGCCCACCGCACTGATGGCCGAGTACTACCGCCAGCGCGCCGACCCCTGGCGCGGCGCCGCCCTGATCGTGAGCGAGGGCACCGCCATCAGCCCGCAGGGCCAGGGCTACGCCGACGTGCCCGGCCTGTACGACAGCGAGCAGCTCGACGGCTGGCAGCAGGTGACCAAAGCCGTGCATGCCGCCGGCGGCCTCATCTTCTGCCAGCTGTGGCACGTGGGGCGCGTATCGCACCAGCTCTTGCAGCCCGACCACCAGGCGCCCGTGGCGCCCTCGGCCATCCGCGCCAACACCAAGACCTACGTGATCGACGGCGAAGGCAAGGGCGGTTTCACGCCCACCAGCGAGCCGCGCGCGCTGCACCGGCGCGAAATCCCCGGCCTGGTGCACGAGTTCGCCGTCGCCGCGCGCAATGCCGTGCAGTCGGCCGGCTTCGACGGCGTCGAAATCCACGGCGCCAACGGCTACCTGCTGGACCAGTTCCTGAAGACCGGCGCCAACCAGCGCGAGGACGACTACGGCGGCGCCATCGCCAACCGCGCGCGCCTGATGCTGGAGGTGACGCGCGCCGTGGCCGACGCCGTGGGCCCCGGGCGCACCGGCCTGCGCGTATCGCCCGTCACGCCCGCCAACGACATCGTCGACGCCGACCCGCAGCCGCTGTTCGACCACCTGATGCGCGAGCTGGGGGCGCTGCCGCTGGCCTACGTCCACGTCATCGAGGGCGCCACCGGCGGCCCGCGCGAGGTCGAAGGCCGCCCCTTCGACTACGCCGCCATGAAGGCCGCCTACCGCGAGGGCGGCGGCCAGGGCGCGTGGATGGTCAACAACGGCTACGACGGCGCGCTGGCACGCAGCGCCCTCGAATCGGGCCACGCCGACCTGGTGGCCTTCGGCAAGGCCTTCATCAGCATGCCCGACTGGACCGAGCGCCTGCGCCGGGACCTGCCCTTCGTCGCGCCCGAACGCGCCACCCTGTACGGCGGCGGCGCCCACGGCTACACCGACTATCCTGCGCTGGGGGATTGAGGCGGTTTCGCGTTGGACAAGACATGCCGGTCGCGGGGGGGGGGGGGGGATCAGGCCGTTGGGGCGCCCGGCTCCGTTCATATCCCCCACCGGCCTGCGGCCGGCTCCGCCTTCACTTCACTGCGCCGGGCGCCCCAACGACCTGATCCGAGGCGTCGCGGGCCGAACCCGCCGCCTGGTGTGTGACCGCCGCATCCCGCCAAGGGGCTTGGGTGGGCAGCGCAGCGAGGTCAAGGAGGAGATGGCCGTCGCAGACGGACAGCGGGGGACAGGAGCGGAGCTGCCCACCCACGCCCCTTGGCGCGCCACCGCCCGCCCGGCGCTCTCAACGCGTTGATGGCAATTCGGCATGAACCGGCTCAGTGCGTCGACGCCGTCGCCGCGCGCACCTGGGCCACCTGGGCGGCCGTCACCGCCGGCGCGTCGTTGGACCAGCTTTGGCGCACGAAGCTGGCCAGCGCCGCCACCTCGTCGTCCTTCAGGCGCCAGCCGAAGTCCGGCATCGCCAGGCGCGCCGGCCGCAGTTGGGTGGAGGGCATGGCGGCGCCGTTCAGGATCACGGCGATCAGGCCGCCCGCCTCCTTGGCGGTGACCAGGGCGTTGCCGTCCAGCTGCGGAAACACCGCCTTGGCGCCCTTGCCGTTGGTGAAGTGGCAGGCGCTGCAGTTGTCCAGGTACAGGCGCGCGCCCAGCTCCATCTGCGGCGAGGCGCCGTTCAGCGTCTGGGTGGTCGCCACGGCGCTGGCGCGCAGCGCCGTCAGGCCGTTGACCGGGCGGTCCTGGCGGATGGCTTGCAGATAGGCGACGATGGCGTCCAGGTCGTCCTTGGGCAGGTACTGCAGCGAGTGGTCGACCGCCAGCGCCATCTCGCCCGTCACGCCGGTGCTGTCGCTGCGGCCGGTGGCCAGCAGCGCCGCCAGCTGCGCCGCGCTCCAGCGTTGCGCGTCGCTGTCCTTGGCCCGCAGGTCGGGCGCCGGCCAGCCGTTCAGCACGGCGCCGGTCAGGAAGTCGCTGGAACTGGCGTCGTAGCCCTTTTCGGCAAACGTCAAGCTGCTGCGCGGCGTGTGGCAGGAGCCGCAGTGCGCCAGGCCTTCGACCAGGTAGGCGCCGCGATCGAGCCGGGCGTCGCCCATGTGCGGCTCGAAGCCCGCCTTGGGCAGGGCCACCCAGTTCCAGGCCCGGATGCCCCAGCGCTGGTTGAACGGAAACTTCAGCTCGGTCACCGGCGCCACGGCACGCACCGGCGCCACCTCGTGCATCAGGTAGGCGTACAGGGCGCGCACGTCGGGCTCGCTCATCTTGCGGTAGCTGGGGTAGGGCATGGCCGGATACAGCGGCGTGCCGTCCTTGCGCACGCCATCGATCAGCGCGGCGCGAAAGTCGTCCAGCGTGTAGTTGCCGATGCCGTTGTCCTTGTCGGGCGTGATGTTGGTCGAATAGATGACGCCGTAGGGCGAGGCGATGGCCAGCCCGCCGGCATAGGGCTGGCCCTTGGGCGCCGTGTGGCAGGCCATGCAGTCGCCCGCCACGGCCACCGCCCGGCCCGCGCCCGGCGGCGGCTGGTAGTCGTCCGGCAGCGCCGTCGCCGGCGCGGTGCGCTGCGGCGGCACGAACATCAGGCCCAGAACCACGACGATGCCGATCACGATCAGCACGCCGACGACGCGAAGCAGCGCTTTCATGGTGGGCTCCTTGCGGTTCAGACCAGCGGCCGCGGGTTCTTCAGATAGTCTTGCCGGATGGCCCGCGCCGACCAGTAGGCCAGCGCGCCCACGGTGCCGGTGGGGTTGTATTGCAGGTTCTGCGGAAAGGCGCTGGCGCCCATCACGAACACGTTGTGCACGTCCCAGGTCTGCAGGTAGCGGTTGACCGCGCTGCGGCCGGGGTCGGTGCCCATGATGGCGCCGCCGACGTTGTGCGTGGTCTGGTAGGGCCGCACGTCGTAGTGCGCGCCTTCGCCCTTGTAGCCCGAGGCCCAGTGCGTGGGATTCATCGACTGGGCGATGGCCTCGATCTTGCCGCGCATGAACTGCGTCATGCGGATGTCGTTGGGCTTCCAGTCGAAGGTCATGCGCAGCATGGGCTGGCCGTGGCGGTTGCGATAGGTCGGGTCCAGGTCCAGGTAGCAGTCGCGGTAGGACATCACCGAGCCATGGCTGGCGATGCTCATCGAATGGCCGTACCAGTCCTTGACGCCCTGCTTCCAGCCCGCGCCCCAGCCGGGCGTGCCGGGCGGCAGCGGCATCGAGGCGATGGGCCGGCCGTTGAACTGCCCGCTGTTGATGTAGCTGCCGCCGATGAAGCCCTCGCGGCCGAAGTCGATCTGATTGACGGCGTAGTCGTCGATCACGATCGCGCTGGAGCCGGCGCCCACGAAGGGGTTGAAGTGCACGCCCTTGAAGAACATCGAGGTGCCGCCGGTCATCTGGTAGGCGTAGTTCTTGCCCACCACGCCCTCGCCGGTCTCGGCCACGTAGGGCTTGCCGATGCCCGACAGCAGCAGCAGGTGCACGTTGTAGAACTGGTAGGCTGCCAGGATGACCAGGTCGGCCGGCTGGAACACCTCCTCGCCCTTCTCATCGACGTAGGTCACGCCGGTGGCGGTCTTCTTGTCGGCCGCCAGCTCCACCCGGATCACCTCGGCGTGCGTGCGGTAGCTGAAGTTGGGCTTGTGCTTGAGCGCGCCCAGGATGCAGGTCTGCGGCGCCGACTTGGAATAGTTGATGCAGCCGAAGCGCTCGCAAAAGCCGCAGAAGTTGCACGGCCCCAGTTGCATGCCGTATTCGTTGGTCCAGGTGTCCGACAAATTGGCCGAGGGCAGCGGAAACGGATGGTAGCCCATGGCCTTGGCCGCGTCGCCGAACATCTTGCCGTTCAGCAGCGTGGGCAGCGGCGGCAGCGGGAACGGGCGCTTGCGCGGCCCTTCGAACGGGTTGCCGCCGGCCTGCGTCTGGCCGCCCAGGTTGCCCGCCTGGCCGGAGATGCCGCACACGTACTCGAAGCGGTCGAAGTGGGGCTCCAGCTCGTCGTAGCTGACGCCCCAGTCCTCGATCGTCATGCCCTCATCGATCACCTTGGCGCCGAACTTCTCGGTCACGTACGAGCGCAGGCGCAGCTCCTCGGGCAGCGCGCGCCAGGTGTGGCCGTTCCAGTGCACGCCCGCGCCGCCCACGCCGTTGCCCGGCAGAAAGCTGCCCAGCACGCGATAGGGCAGCGCCGTCTCCTGCAACGAGCGGCGGATCGTCAGCGTCGAGTGCGAGGGCGGCTCCGTCAGCTTGAGCCGGATGCCGTACTTCAGCTCGTCGATCATCTTCGGGTAGGCGAAGTCGGGCACCGTGTCGCGGTCTTCGCCGCGCTCCAGCGCCAGCACGTTCAGCCCCGCCTCGGCCAGCTCCATCCCCAGGATCGAGCCCATCCAGCCCAGGCCCACGATCACCGCATCGGTTTTCTTTTCTTGCCGTGCCATGTTCAACCCCTTGCCCCCGAGATCGCCACCGGCCCCAGCGGGTAGGGCTTGTCCTGGTCGTTGGCCCATTCCAGAAACGCCCCGCGCGCACCCGGAAAGCCGATGTGCTTCCAGCCCACCATCTGGTGGTTGCCGCCGTACATCGGGTCGGCAAAAAAACCTTCCTTGGTGTTTTGCAGCAGGAAGCCGAAGAAATCGCGCAGCTCGGGCTTCAGGCCCAGCTTGCCGGCCTGCAGCGTCTTGAGCACCTCGTCCTGCGCCGCCTCGTCCAGCGCGGCAAAGGCCTTGCCCTTGTTTTGCGTGCACCAGCCGTCGACCGCCGCGATCGCCTCGCGGTAGATCTGCGCCGGCGTCAGCGGCGACTGAAAGCCGCGCTGCGGATCGGCGCCGGCGTCGTGCGGGCCGCCCATGAACCAGTCGGTCGCGTTGCCGAAATCGCCCGCCAGCTGCCGATCGATGAACACCGGCACCTGCGCCTCGATGGCGCCCGGCCCGTCGCCCGCCGACGGAATCAGCCGCGCGCAGGCCGCGCGCACGAAGGCCCATTCGCCGGCGCTGAGGTACACCGGCTGGTACTCGTCCAGCAGCGCCTTGGCCGCCTGCGACGCCGACGGGCCGCCGGCCAGCAGCACCGCCCCGCTGCCCACCGCCGCCTTCAGCATGAAGCGCCGGTTGGGCCGGCTTTCCGGCGGCGTCAATTCGTGCCACGTGGTGGGTGGCTGCCGTTCGTCACTCATCGCGCTCTCCCTCGCATGGCGAAAGTTCAAGCCCGCTCACGCTATCACAAGGCCGGCAGGCTTGCAGGACGTTGCCAAAGCGCCACGCGAAGGCGCGCGGCGGACACGTCCGCACCGGCGCCGGCACCCGGCATCGTGCGCAGGAATTCACGAACGCTTGGGGCATGCGATTTCGCCCTCGCGACAGCGTGCGGTTCTGCACGTTTATCGGGCCTCGAAAACTTGGAGAGAGTGGGGGTCCGCCCACAGAATTCGCCACCTGCAAAAGCCCGCCTTAAGTTCACTGGCTTTGCCGGCTGAAAGCCAAACAGCGTACTTCTCAACCCATTTGCGGCATGCCGCAGGAAAGTCGAACCATCATGAACAAGCAACTCATCGCCAAGCTGGCCCTGCTGACCCTCGCTGCCGGCGCCAGCACCGCGCACGCCGACCTCGTCACCTCGAGCTTCAAGGTCAAGATCGCCATCACCAAGACCTGCGCCGTGACCACCGCCGCACCGGACATCGACCTGGGCAACGCCGCAGCCACCGCCACCCCCGTGAACATGAATGGCTCGACCACCTTCAAGGTCAACTGCTCGAAGAGCACGCCCTTCTACATCGGCCTGGCGCCCTCGGCGGGCAACGGCGGCACCGCCAACGGCACCGGCGCCATGGCGAGCGTGGCCAACAGCGCAACAAACACCGACAAGGTGCCGTACACGCTCTACTCCGACGCCGCCATGTCCACCGTGTGGGGCAATACCGCCACCACCAGCTCGGTGGGCAACGGCAAGTCCGGTAGCGGTCTCGGCATGGCCAGCGCCAATGCGGTCAGCTTCACCGCCTACGCCAAGGCCACCAACATCGACTTCACGCCCGACAACTACATCGACACGGTGACGGTGAACGTCAACTACTGATTACGCAAGTCACCCTGGCTCCAGCCCTTGACGGCAACTACAAGGCATCTCCGTGCGGCTGCATTTGATCGTCCGTGCCGTCATGCTGGCCTGTTGTTCGGCCAGCGCGGCTGCGGTCCAAGCTGGTCAAGCCAGCCTGACCTTCCCGGTGCGCGTGCAGTTGCTCTCCACCTGCCGCGTCGCGCCGCCGCCGCCTTGGGACTTTCACTTGGCCGGCGCCTTGCTGATCCGCTGCTCGCATCAAACGCCGTTCAGTGCCCGCCTGGCCGCGCCGGCCAGCACCGGCGTAGCGGCCACGGGCCGCGGCATGGGCCGCGTCAGCGCCACCCTGCCCATGGGTGATGTGCCGACCGACGCCTCCGCCCCGTTGCCGGTTGGCGTCCATGTAAGCTACTAAATTCGTTCACTTTTCCATTCAAGGCCATCATGCGCCGCATCCTTTCCTGCGCCCTCGCCGGCGCGGCCCTTCTGGCAAGTGCCGCCGCCTGTGCCAGTGGCCTGCAGGTGTCGCCCGTGTCGATCGAGGTGCCGGCGACGCAAAATGCCGAAGGCCTGTGGCTGAGCAACACCGGCGACAACCCGGTGCGAGCCCAGGTGCGCGTGTACCGCTGGACGCAGGAGAACGACGCCGACCAGCTGGCGCCCACCAAGGAGCTGCTGGCCAGCCCACCCATGATCGAGCTGGCCGTAGGCGACCGCCAGCTGATCCGCGCCATCCGCCTGGGCGCGCCGCCCACGGGCGGTGCCGAGGCCGCCTATCGCCTGATCATCGACGAGCTGCCCAGCGAAGACCCGGCGCGCAAGGGCCTGCAGTACGTGCTGCGCTATTCGGTGCCGGTGTTCGTGCAGCCGGCCGGCGCAGCGCCCAGCGCGCCGCAGCTGCAGGCGGCGCTGCTGC
This sequence comes from Burkholderiales bacterium, assembly GCA_017307865.1. Lineage (GTDB taxonomy): Bacteria > Pseudomonadota > Gammaproteobacteria > Burkholderiales > Burkholderiaceae_C > Ottowia > Ottowia pentelensis. Next base: position 53,796 of record JAFKGE010000020.1, read on the forward strand.
GCGAGGGCGACAAAACCCTGCTGGAGGTCAGCAACAGCGGCGGCACGCATGCGCAGCTGGCCGACATCAGCTACACCGACCCCGCCGGTCAGCGCAGCGTCGTCGCGCCGGGCCTGCTGGGCTACGTGCTGCCGGGCATGCGCATGCGCTGGGCCGTCAAGGTGCCCGCGGCGGCGCTCGGCGAAGGCGGCCAGTGGCAAGGCATGATCAATGGCCAGACCGAGCAAAGCCTTCCGCTGGCCGCGCGCCCTCGCTGAGGCGCTGCTGCTGGCGCCGGCCCTGCTGGCGGGGCCCGTCCACGCGGCCGATGCCTCGGCGGGAAACGCGGCGGGCGCCGTGCTGGGCGCGGCCGAGCCCAGCCTGGCGGGCGCCAAGGGCCAGGACGTTTACCTGGACGTCACGCTCAATGGCGCCGCGCGCGGCCTGGTGCACTTCGGCGATCGCGCCGGCCAGCTGTGGGCCTCGGCCGCCAGCCTGCGCGCGCTGGGCTTTGTGCTGCCCGCCGGCGGCGCCGACCCGGTGGCCCTGCACGATCTGGCCGGCCTGCAGCAGCAGTACGACCGCGCGCTGCAGCGCGTGACGCTGACGGCGCCGCTGACCTTGCTGAAGCTGCCCGAAACCACGCTGACGGTGCCGGGCATCGAGGCGCAGCCCGTCAGCGCCGCGCCCGGCCTGCTGCTCAACTACGACCTGTACGGCACGCGCAGCACCGGCACCGGCGGCGCCGGCGCGCTCAACGCCTTCACCGAGCTGCGCGCCTTCGGTCGCTGGGGCGTGGTCAGCAGCACCCAGCTGGCGCGCAGCAACCATGGCAGCGTGGACGCCCAGCAGCAGCCCCGCACCGTGCGCCTGGACACCGGCTGGTCCCAGTCCTGGCCCGAGCGCCTGCTGACGGTGCGCGTGGGCGACACCCTGACCCAGGCCCTGCCCTGGACGCGCGCCACGCGCATCGGCGGCATCCAGATCGGCAGCAACTTCGCGCTGCAGCCCTACCTCAGCACCACGCCCGTGCCTTCGCTGCTGGGCTCGGCCACGCTGCCTTCGCAGCTGGACCTGTACGTCAACGGCATGCGCCAGTACAACGGCCAGGTGCCGGCCGGGCCGTTCCAGCTCAACACCCTGCCCAGCATCAGCGGCGCCGGCAACGCCCAGGTGGTGCTGACCGACGCCTTCGGCCGCAGCACCACGCTCAATTTCTCGCTCTACGGCACGCAGCAGCTGCTCAAGCCCGGGCTCACCAGCTGGTCGGTCGAGTTGGGCCGCGTGCGCCAGAACTACGGCCTGGTGTCCAACGACTACGGCCACGACCCGATGCTGAGCGGCAGCTGGCGCCGCGGCTGGAGCGACACCCTGACCGTGGCGGCCCACGCCGAGGCCACGCGCGGCCTGGCCAACGTGGGCGCCGGCGCAGCGGGGCTGCTGGGCAACGCCGGCGTGCTGAACGGCGCGCTGGCCGCGTCCAGCGGCACCGACCGACATGGCACACAACTCAACCTGGGCTACAACTGGAACAACGAGCGCTTCAACGTCGGCCTGACCGGCACGCGCACGCAGGGCCAGTACCGCGACGTGGCGGCGCTGAGCGGCGCCCTGCTGGCGCGCGCCAGCGGCAGCGCCACCGTGGGCTACAACGCGGGCGAGGTGGGCAGTTTCTCGCTCAGCTACCTGTATCAAAACTACCCCGGCCAGGCCGCCTCGCGCTACGTCAGCGCCGGCTGGTTCAAGTCGCTGGGCCGGCAGGCCACGCTGTCGCTCACCGCCAACCGCGACCTCACGGACCGCAAGCTCTACAGCGTGTTTCTCAACGTGAGTTGGGCGCTGGATGGCCGCACCAGCGCCAGCACCGACCTGCAGCGCGACAACGCCGGCACCCAGCTGACGGCCAGCGCCAGCCGCTCCACGCCCAGCGACGGCGGCTGGGGCTGGAACACCCAGCTGCGCCAGGGCGGCGGCCAGCACGGTGCGCAGGGCGAGGTCAACTACCAGGGCCCCTATGGCCGCTATGCCGCCGGCGCCAACGTGGTGAACGGCGCCAGCACCGTCTACGGCGACGCCAACGGCGCGCTGGTCTTCATGGGCGGGCACCTGTTTGCCGCGCGCCAGATTTACGACGCCTTCGCCCTGGTCTCGACCGACGGCGTGCCCGGCGTGCCCGTGCGGCTGGAAAACCGCCCCATCGGCACGACCGACGCCAGCGGCCACCTGCTGGTCACGCCGCTGAACGCATACCAGAACAACAAGCTGGGCATCAACCCCATGGACCTGCCCGCCGACCTGCGCATCGACCGCGTGGACGCCATCGCCACCCCGCCCGACCGCGCGGGGGCGCTGGTCGAGTTCGGCATCACCCCGGTGCGCGCCGCGCTGGTCACGCTGGTGGACGCCGCCGGCCAGCCGCTGCCGCTGGGCAGTCGTGTCACGGTCAACGGTCAGGCCGGCAACGCCGTGGTCGGCTATGACGGCGAGGTGTATCTGGACACCTTGGCCGCCACCAACCAGTTGACCGTGCAAACGCCCGAAGGACATTGCACGGCACGGTTTGAACACCACAAACAGTCCGACGGCGGCATTCCCCGCATCGGACCACTCACCTGCAAGCCGGAGGCCACGCGATGAAAATGTCGCCGCGAAACTCGACGCACACCCTGCTGCCCCTGCTGATGCTGCTTGCGCTGCTGTTCGGCGTGACGCCGGCACGCGCCCAAATCACGTGCAGCAGCACATCGATGAGTGGGCTCAATTTCGGTTCGGTCAACCCGCTGGCCAGCCAGACCAATATCACCGCGACACTCAACTACACCTGCAAGAACAGCGGCAACAAGACGTATTCAGCGCTTTTGTGTTTCAGCATCGGCGAGCCCGGTGGCGGCCAGACCAATCCACGGTTGATGAGCAGCGGCGCGAACACGCTTAAATTCCAGATGTACCAGGATGCCAATCGCAGCACGGTCTGGGGCAGCCAATACTTCGGCAGCTTCCTCACGCCACTTCAGGTGTCGATCACGCTGGCCAAAAATACCAGTACGAGCGGATCAGCTACGCTGTACGGACAAGTGTTGGGGGGCCAAATCTCGGCCATCCCGGGCAGCTACGCCGATGTCTACGCGAACGGCGACACCGCGCTGACCATCAACGATGTTCAGAGCGGCACCCCGCCGACGAGCTGTGACTGGTCACAGACCGCCAACTACTTCCCCTTCACCGTCAGCGCCACCGTCACCAAGCAGTGCATGGTGACGGCCACCACCGACATCGACCTGGGCACCGTCCCCGCCAGCGCCACCAACATCGCCAACAACGGCAGCATCGCCATCACCTGCAGCAACACCACGCCCTACTACGTGGGCCTGAGCCCGTCCAACACCAGCAGCACCGGCGCCGGCGTGATGTCGGCCGGCGGGGGCAATACCGACAAGGTGCCTTACCAGCTGTACCAAGACGCTGGCATGACCACCCTCTGGGGCAACACCGCCACGGACACCGGCGCTGGCAACGGGATCGCCAGCACCGGCACCGGCGCAGCCAAGTCGCACACGGTGTACGTGCGTGCGCCCTCGGCGGACTTTCGACCCGACAGCTACAGCGACACGGTGACGGTGGTGGTCAATTACTGAGTCTGCGTTGGGCAGCCCGGCAACAACGGGCATCCGGACGTTTTGCCTTAGTCCGCAGACTTAGTCAATAATGACGCACTCAAGGAGCGCCCATGTCCACCGTCATCAACGTTCACGAGGCCAAGACCCAGTTCTCCCGCCTGCTCGAACGCGTGCACGCGGGCGAGGAAATCATCCTGTCCAAGGCCGGCAAGCCCTACGCCCGCATGGTGCCCTTGGCGCCCGTGGCCGCGCGTCGCCAACCGGGCCGCCTGAGCGGGTTGGCGCTCGATGCCGGGTTCTTCGACCCGCTGCCCGAGGAAGAGCTGAGCGCCTGGGAGCGCAAGTGAAGCTGCTGCTGGACACGCATGCCCTGCTCTGGTGGTGGCTGGACAGCCCGCAATTGCCGGCCAGCGCGCGCGCCCTGATGGCCGATGAGGCCAACCCGGTCTTCGTCAGCGCGGCCAGCGCCTGGGAAATCGCCACCAAGCACCGCCTGGGCAAGCTGCCCGGCGCCGAGGCCGTGCTGCCCCGCTTTCATGAGCTGATCCGGGCCGACGGTTTCCAGCATCTGCCCATCACCTGGGCGCATGCCGTGCGGGCCGGCGGCTACGAATTGGCGCACCGCGATCCGTTCGACCGCATGCTTGCCGCGCAGGCCGAATGGGAGCAGTTGACCCTGCTCACGCGCGACCCGGCCTTCGCGCTGTTCGACACCCCGGTGGCCTGGTAGGCCTCAGCCGCGCAGCGCCGCCGCGTGGTGTGCCACATGCTCGCCCATGAAGCTGGCGATGAAGTAATAGCTGTGGTCGTGGCCTGGCTGCATGCGCAGCGTGATCGGGTGCCCCGCCTTTTCGCACGCCGCCTGCAGCAGGTCGGGGCGCAGCTGCGGCAAAAATTCGTCGGCCTCGCCCTGGTCGATCAGCAGCGGCAGGCGCTCGGCGCGGGCCTGGGCGATCAGCGCCGCCGCGTCCCAGTCGGCCCAGACCTTCGGGTCGCTGCCCAGATACGCCGTCAGCGCCTTTTGCCCCCAGGGCACCTGCGCCGGCGCGGCGATGGGCGCGAAGGCCGACACGCTGCGGTAGCGCCCCGGGTGGCGCAGCGCGGTGACCAGTGCCCCATGCCCGCCCATGCTGTGGCCGAAGATGCCGCGCGCCTGCGTGGCGGGAAAGTGCTGCTCGATGAGCGCCGGCAGCTCCTCGGCCACGTAGTCCTGCATGCGAAAGTGCGCCGCCCAGGGCGCCTGCGTGGCGTTGACGTAAAAGCCCGCGCCCTGGCCCAGGTCATAGGCCGCGTCGTCGGGCACGCCGGGGCCGCGCGGGCTGGTGTCGGGCGCCACCACGATCAGGCCGTACCGCGCCGCAAAGGGCTGCACGCCGGCCTTGGTGATGAAGTTCTGCTCGCTGCAGGTCAGGCCCGAAAGCCAGTACAGCACCGGGCAGCGCTCGCCCGCCAGCGCCTGCGGCGGCAGGTAGATGCCAAACTTCATGGCCGTGCCGGTGCTCGTGCTGGCGTGCTGCCAGACTTCCTGCCGGCCCTTGAAACTGGCGTGATGTTCGATGCGTTCCATGAAGCGCTCCTGTATTCAAGTTCAAAGTCGGCTGGGTTGAGGCACGAAACCCAGCGGGGTTCTGCGAAATTTGCTGGGTTTCGCTGCGCTCTACCCAGCCTACTGGCTGGCTGGCAGGCTGGCGCCCTGCATGGCGCCCGACGGCAGCACCACGCGGCCCTGCGCCGTGGGCACCTGCCGGCACAGCGCGGCCGCCACGTCGGCGGCGTCGATGGCGCGGTAGTTGGATGGGATCAGCGGCCGCAGCACCGCATCGAGCCGGGCCCAGCGCAGCTCACCGGCGCGCACGGGCTGGCCCAGCACGGCGCGGTCGCCGCGCAGCATGGAGGGCCGGGCGATCACCAGCGCGTCGAAGCCCAGCGCGGCCAGCGCGTCCTCCAGCTCGCCCTTGACGCGGCTGTAGAACACGCTCGACTTTGCCTTCGCGCCCATGGCGCTGACCAGGCCCGTGCGGCGCGCGCCGGCGGCCTGGGCGGCGCGCGCCACGGCCAGATTGGCGTCGAAATCCACCGCCCGAAATGCCGCCTGGCTGCCCGCCTGCTTGATGGTGGTGCCCAGCGCCAGATACACCTCGTCCAGCGCCGGCAAGGCGGGCAGGGCGGCGAAATCGACGACGTGCATCTGCAGCTTGGGGTGTGCCCAATCCAGCGATCGGCGCGCCAGCCCGTGCACCTCGGCCACCGTCGGATCGGCGCACAACTGCTGCACCAGGCAACGCCCGACCAGGCCGGTGGCGCCGGCGACGGCGACGCGCCGTGAGGTCATGCGTAGTGCACCACCGAGCGAATCGACTCGCCCGCGTGCATCAGCTCGAAGGCGCGGTTGATCTCCGTCAGCCCCATGGTGTGGGTGACGAAGGGCGCCAGCTGGATCTTGCCGCTCATGGCGTCTTCCACCATGCCGGGCAGTTCGCTGCGCCCCTTGACGCCGCCGAAGGCCGTGCCCAGCCAGCGCCGGCCGGTGACCAGCTGAAACGGCCGCGTGCTGATCTCCTGCCCCGCGCCGGCCACGCCGATGATCACGCTCTGGCCCCAGCCGCGGTGCGCGCATTCCAGCGCCGCGCGCATGACGTTGACATTGCCGATGCACTCGAAGCTATGGTCCACGCCCCAGCCCGTCATCTCGACGATCACCTGCTGGATGGGCTGGTCAAAATCCTTGGGGTTCACGCAGTCGGTGGCGCCGAAGGTCTTGGCCAGCGCGAACTTGTCGGGGTTGGTGTCCACTGCGATGATGCGCCCGGCCTTGGCCAGCTTGGCGCCCTGCACCACCGCCAGGCCGATGCCACCCAGGCCGAACACCGCCACGCTGTCGCCCGGCTGCACCTTGGCCGTGTTCTTGACGGCGCCCAGGCCGGTGGTCACGCCGCAGCCCAGCAGGCACACCTGCTCGGGATTGGCGTCGGGGTTGACCTTGGCCAGCGAGACCTCGGCCACCACCGTGTATTCGCTGAAGGTGCTGCAGCCCATGTAGTGATAGATGGGCTGGCCCTTGTACGAGAAGCGCGTGGTGCCGTCGGGCATCAGGCCCTTGCCCTGGGTGGCGCGCACCGACACGCACAGGTTGGTCTTGCCCGACTTGCAAAACAGGCATTCGCCGCATTCGGCGGTGTACAGCGGAATCACGTGGTCGCCCGGCTTCACGCTGGTGACGCCCGCGCCACACTCGACGACGATGCCCGCGCCCTCGTGCCCCAGCACGGCCGGGAACACCCCTTCCGGATCCTCCCCGCTCAGGGTGAAGGCGTCGGTGTGGCAGACGCCGGTGTGGGTGATCTGGATCAGCACCTCGCCCTTCTGGGGCGGGGCCACGTCGAGCTCGACGATCTGCAGGGGTTGGGCGGCCTCGAAGGCCACGGCGGCACGGGATTTCATGGCGTGTTTCTCGCTGGCTGACAGGGAACGTTCGGGGCGCCCGGCGGTGCGGCTGCGCCCGTCCGAAACCGGCAAGCCTAACCCATGCCGGCCGATGCCGAGGCGGCGCAGCGCGATGTCCCTGTGTGTTTAACTATTCAATTGATAGCTGCCAGCGCTTGATGCACACCGGCTGCAGGCCTTTTTCATTCAAATTACGCAAACCATCCCGCCGCCGGCCGCCTCCGTAGAATCACCCCACAACCCCCGACGGAGGCCCCATGAAACCCACCCTTCGCGCCCGGGCCGCAGCGGCCGTGCTGGCCCTCGGCGCCGCGTCGGTGCCGGCGCAGAGCGCGCCCGACGTGCCGCGCGACCCCTTCTTCTGGCTGGGCGAGATCAACAAGGCCTCGCTGGTCATCAACAGCGAGCAGGGCCTGCTCGATCCGGCCATCGCGCCGCGCCTGGCGGCCGGCCTGGCCCGGGTCATCGCCGACGGCAATCGGCCCGGTGCCAAGCGCCCCGCCACCGTCATCCGCTTCGAGCCGCTGATGATCGCCGCCGCCGGCGAGGACGTGACGCTGCTGCACGCCGGCCGCTCCAGCCAGGACATGCACGCCACCTACCGCAGCGCCATCCTGCGCGACAAGCTGCTGCAGCTGGCCGAGCAGCTGGACCAGACCACGAGCACGCTGGTCGACCTGGCCGACAAGAACCGGGACGTGGTGGTGCCCAACTACACCAACGGCGTCGCCGCGCAGCCCAACAGCTACGGCCACTACCTGCTGGGCCATGCCGCCGGGCTGCTGCGCGACGCCCAGCGCATCCGCGAGACTTATGCGCGCGTCGACCGCTCGCCCATGGGCACCACGGTGCTCAACGGCACCAGCTGGCCGCTGGATCGCCAGCGCATGGCGCGCTTCCTGGGCTTCGAGGCGCTGGTGGACAACGCCTACGATGCCGCGCAGATCTCGTCCATGGACCAGCCGGTGGAAGTGGCCAGCATCGTCACCAGCCTGGCCCTGCGCACCGGCAACTTCGTGCAGGACGTGATGACGCAATACGCCGAGGCGCGGCCCTGGATCCTGCTGCAGGAAAGCGGCGGCAACACCTACGTGTCCAGCGCCATGCCGCAAAAGCGCAACCCCGGCCTGCTCAACGACACGCGCAGCGAAGCCTCGACCACGGTGACGCTGGCCATGGGCCCGATCATCCAGACGCACAACATCACGCCCGGCATGGCCGACCCCAAGAGCGTCCAGCAAAACAGCGCCATGGTCGACAGCGGCATCGCCACCCTGCGGCGCTGGCGCCGCGTGCTGAACGCCCTGGTGCTCAATCCGCAGCGCGCGCTGGAAGAGCTCAACAGCGACTGGACCGCCTCGCAAGAGCTGGCCGACGTGCTGATGCGCAAGTACCGGCTGCCGTTTCGGGACGGCCATCACTTTGCGTCGGAAGTCGTGTCCTACGCCCGCGCGCATGACATCAAGCCGCTGGACTTTCCTTACGCGCAGGCGCGCCGCATCTACGCCGAGGCGATGCAGGATTCGAAGTACGGCCAGGAGCTGCCGATGAGCGAGGCCGAGTTTCGCGCCACGCTCGACCCGGTGGCCATCGTCAACAACCGCGCCACCCGCGGCGGCCCCCAGCCGGCCGAGATGCAGCGCATGCTGAGGCAGGCGCGCGAACAGCTGGCGGCGCAGGGCGCGTGGATCGCGGCGCGGCGCACCCACATCGACGCCGCGCTGGCCGCGCTCGATGCGCGGTTCGACGCCATCGCCGCCCAGGCGCCGGCGTCGCCGGCGAAGTGACTCAGCTGCCCAGACCGATCGGCGCCGGCGCCGCCATCACGATGCGCGAGAACAGGCGCTCGTAGTCCTTCTCGGGCGCGTAGTGGCCGGTCAGCGGGTCGCGGTTGGCCTCGAAGGCGGCGTCCAGCGCCTGCCAGTCCTCGGCGGTCAAATGCTTGACGGCGGCGGGCAGGATTTCCTGCTCCTCCAGGTGCATGTGCGACAGGTACAGATCGACGTAACGCGTGAAGGCCTTGGTGAAGGCGGCGCGCCGGCTCTCGCCCATCAGCTCCCAGGCGATCAGCAGGTGCTGCAGGTCGCGCACCGCCTTTTCGGTGTATTCGTGGTCGTGGTCCAGCCGGGCGATGGCGGTGGCCGTGTCGGGTGCGGCCTTGAGCACGCGCGGAAACAGCAGCTCGGTCTCCTTCGGGTGGTGCAGGCGCTCGGGAAACTCGTCGATGTAGAACAGCATGGCGCGCAGCACGTCGAAAAAGCCGCGCGCATCGTCCTGCGGTCCGCGCTCGACCAGCATGCGGGTGGACTGCAACATCGCGGCCAGCGACGAGTGCTCGTCGCGGATGATCTTCAGGCTGCTGGGGGTCATGGCAAGGGCTCCAGGATGAAGGCTCAGTCTAGGGTGCGCGCGCCGACCTGTCCCTGACCTGGATCAAGTCTGCGCGCAGCGCCTCAGGCCGGCGGACGCCAGCGCCGCAGCAGCAGCGCGTTGCTCATCACGCTGACCGAGGACAGCGCCATCGCCGCGCCGGCCAGCACCGGATTGAGGTAGCCCAGCGCCGCCAGCGGAATGCCAGCCGTGTTGTAGACAAAGGCCCAGAACAGGTTCTGCCGGATCTTGGCCACCGTGCGGTGCGACACGTCCAGCGCCGCCGCCACCAGGCCGACGTCGCCGCGCATCAGCGTGATGCCGGCCGCGTGCATGGCCACGTCGGTGCCGCTGCCCATCGCCATGCCGACGTCGGCGGCGGCCAGCGCGGGCGCGTCGTTGACGCCGTCGCCGACCATGGCGACGACGCTCTGGCTCCCTCTCCCGCGCGCGGGAGAGGGTTGGGGAGAGGGCCGGGGCGCAGCCTGGGCTGCGGCGCCTTGCAAGGCCCGCCCACCCTCACCCCTGCCCTCTCCCGCCAGCGGGAGAGGGGGAAGATCGCCCCGCTGCAGCGCCCGCACCGCCTCCGCCTTGTCGCCCGGCAACACCTCGGCCAGCACCTCGCCGGCCTCGGGGCGCAGGCCCAGGCGGCGCGCCATGGCCTCGGCGGCGCCGCGGTTGTCGCCCGAGATCATCACCGTGCGCACGCCCTGCGCGTGCAGCTGCTCGATGGCCGCGCGCGCCTCGGGCTTGGGCTCGTCGCCGAAGGCCAGCAGGGCCAGGGCGCGCGGCGCGGGCGCGCCGTCGGCTTGCACCGTCAGTATCGAAACCGTAGCGCCTTGCGCTTGCTGCGCCTGCGCTGCAGCCCCGAAAGGCTTCAAATCGACGCCCAGCTCGCGCATCCAGCGCTGGCTGCCGATCAGCACGCGCTGACCGGCGACGAACCCATCTGTGCCATGGCCCGGCACGGCGCGCACGTCTTGCGGCGCCTCGATCGCCACGTCACGCGCCTTGGCCGCCGCCAGCACGGCGCGCGCCAGCGGGTGCTCGCTGCCGCTTTGCAGGCTGGCGGCCAGGCGCAGCGCCTCGGCGTCGTCGGCGCCCGGCGCCGGCAGCAGGGCCAGCAGGCGCGGCTTGCCGACGGTGAGCGTGCCGGTCTTGTCGAAGGCCACCGTGTCCACGCGGTGCGCCACCTCCAGCGCCGCCGCGTCCTTGATCAGGATGCCGAACTTGGCCGCCACCCCGGTACCGGCCATGATGGCGGTGGGCGTGGCCAGGCCCAGCGCGCAGGGGCAGGCGATCACCAGCACCGCCACGGCGCGGATGATGGCCGTCTCCAGCCCCGCGCCGGCCCACCACCAGCCGACGAAGGTCAGCAGCGCGATGCCGATCACCACCGGCACGAAGATGCTCGACACCTGGTCCACCAGCCGCTGCACCGGCGCCTTGGCCGCCTGCGCGTCTTCCACCAGGCGGATGATGTGCGCCAGCACGCTTTCGCTGCCGGCGGCCGTCACCTGCAGCACCACGCGGCCTTCGCCGTTGATCGAGCCGCCGGTCAGCGCGTCGCCAGCGCTCTTGGCCACCGGCAGCGGCTCGCCCGTCAGCATCGACTCGTCGACCTGCGTGGCGCCCTCCAGCACCGTGCCGTCGGCGGGCACGCGCTCGCCGGGTCGCACCGCCAGTTTGTCGCCCGCACGCAGCTCGTCCACGGGGATATCCTTTTCACCTTCGAAATCAATCAGGTGCGCCCGCTCGGGCCGCAGCGCATGCAGCGCGCGGATGGCGGCCGTGGTCTGGTGCTTGGCGCGCGACTCCAGCCACTTGCCCAGCAGCACTAGCGTCACCACCACCGCCGCGCTTTCAAAATAAAGGTGGGCGTGCTCGCCATGGCCCGAAAACAGCCACAACCACACCGACAGCGCCCAGGCTGCCGTGGTGCCCAGCGCCACCAGCAAATCCATGTTTCCCGTGCCCGCCTTCAGCGCGTGCCAGCCCGCCTTGTAAAAGCGCGCGCCCAGCCAGAACTGCACCGGCGTGGCCAGCACGAACTGCAGCCAGGCCGGCGGCATCCAGGCGATGCCGAAAGGCAGCAGCAGCATCGGCAGCACCAGCGGCGCGGACAGCGCCAACCCCAGGCCCACCGGCGCAAAGCCCGCCCAGGGCGAGGCGCTGGCTGTGTCGATGGCGGCGTTGGCCGCGCGCGGCTCGTAGCCGGCGTCGCGCACCGCGCGCCGCAGCTGCGGCCCCAGCTCGTCGGCCTGGCCCGCCACCGTGACGCGCGCGCTCTCGGTGGCCAGGTTCACCGCCGCCTGCTGCACGCCCGGCACCTTGGCCAAGGCTTTCTCCACCCGGGCCACGCAGCTGGCGCAGGTCATGCCACCCACGCCCAGGTCCACGGTTGAAAGTACGTTTGAAGTGTTCATGGCCGGCAGTCTGAGGCTTGCCATGATGGCAAGGTCAAGCGATGATGCGCGAACGCATGCCGCACCCGGTGCTTTACTGGTTCCATGCACGCCCGCGCCCCAAGCGCGGTGCCGAAGCCGGGCCGGCTGCCAGCGCAACAGCCAGGAGGCCAACATGAAATATGTCATCGTCGGCGGCACGTCCGGCATCGGACTGGCGACGGCCCGGATGGCGCGGGACGCCGGCCACGAGGTCGTGGCCGTGGGACGCGATGCGGCCAAGTTTGCGGCCGCCCACGCGTTCGGCGCCAGCACCGCTCAGCTCGATGCCACCAGCCTGCCGGCGTGCCAGCGTTTCTTCGGGCAGCAAGAGCACTTCGATCACCTGGTGCTGTGCGCCTCTGCCTCGGCGGGCGTGGGGCGCTTTCGGGAGTTGAACCTCGCCGAGCTTCGCCGGGGCTTCGACGGCAAATTCTGGCCGCAGCTGCATTGCGCGCAGGCGGCGCTGCCCGCGCTGCGGCCGGGCGGTTCCATCACCTTTGTCGGCGCCATTTCGTCGCGCGCCCTGAAGCCCGGCACGGCGGGCCTGGCCGCAATCAACGCCGCGCTCGAGGCGATGGTGCCCATCCTCGCGTCCGAGTTGCGCCCGACGCGCGTCAACGCCGTGGTGCCCGGCGTGGTCGACACCCCGTGGTGGTCGCATGTTCCACCGGCGGCGCGCCAGCAACTGTTCGAACAACTGGCCAGCGAGGTGGCCGTGGGCCGCGTCGGCCAGCCCGACGATCTCGCCAGTGCCATCCTGTTCTTGAGCACCAACACGTTTGTCACCGGAACGATCCTGGACTGCGACGGCGGCTGGAAGCTCAAAAATGCCTGACAACGCATCCCGGCGCATGCCGGAAAGGGAGCCGCGTGGACATCCTGAAAACCCTGGGCCTGTTCATCGTGACGGCGCTGGCCGAAATCGTCGGCTGCTACCTGCCGTACCTGTGGCTCAAGCAGGACCGCAGTGCGTGGCTGCTGCTTCCGGCCGCCGCCAGTCTGGCGGCCTTTGCCTGGCTGCTGAGCCTGCATCCCCAGGCGGCCGGCCGCACCTATGCGGCCTACGGCGGGGTCTACATTGGCGCCGCCATCGTCTGGCTCTGGGCGGTCGAGTCCATTCGTCCCTCGCTCACCGACTGGATCGGCGTGTCGGTCTCGCTGCTGGGCATGCTGATCATCGTGTTCGGCCCCCGGCACGTCAGCCCTTGACATTCCCACCGTGTCAAGCTTCAAGATGCAGGCTTCAACCCCTTTTTTGGAGCTTTCACCATGGATCAAACCTTCACCGTCACCGGCATGACCTGCGGCCACTGCGAGGCCGCCGTCAAGCGCGCACTGGCGCAGGTCGACCCCGCCGCCCAGGTGCAGATCGACCGCAGCCAGCAACGCGTGCAGGTGCAGGGCAGCCAGCAGCCGCGCGAGGCCCTGGCCGCCGCCATCCGCGAGGAAGGCTACGAAGTCGCGGCATGAGCACGCACGCATCTCGCGCCACGGCCGAACGTGACGGCCCCTTGAGCGCCGCACGGCCGCCCGAAGGCGCGAAGGCCCCCTCGGGGGGCAGCGCAACCGGCGCAGCCGTGGAGCGTGGGGGCCTCGACGCCGGCCCCATCAACATCGGCCAGGCCGCGCGCGCCTCGGGGGTGTCGGCCAAGATGGTGCGCCACTACGAGTCGCTGGGCCTGCTGGGCGCGGTGGCGCGCACCGACAGCGGCTACCGCCAGTACCGCGCGGCCGACGTGCACACGCTGCGCTTCATCAAGCGCGCGCGCGACCTGGGCTTTTCCATGGCCGAGATCGCCGAGCTGGTCAGCCTGTGGCACGACCAGGGCCGCGCCTCGGCCAGCGTCAAGCAGATCGCCAGCGCGCACGTGGTCGAGCTTGAAAAACGCATCCAGGCCATGCAGGCCATGCGCCGAACGCTACAAAATTTGTTGCAACACTGCCACGGCGATGCGCGCCCCGACTGCCCCATCCTGGATGACTTGTCGGGCGGCCGCTGAGCCGGCCAGCGCCCAACTTTACGCAAGCCATACCGGCCGGCGATGGGCCCGAAACAGCGGCGCGCCAGACTTGCCTGCAAGCCGGTGACGTCCCCGAGGCGCGCATCGGCCTTCGCATCAACGCCTCCGGACTTTGTGCAAAGGAAACCTGCCATGACCCGCACCCATCCCATCCTGCTCGCCACCCTGCTGGCCGCCGCCAGCACTTGGTCGGTAGCGCAAACCGCACCCGCCCCGGCCACCGGCCCGGCCGCCACGGCGCAGGCCGCGCAGCCCGACGGCACCCGCGCCCAGCGCTGGGCCGAGCGCCGCGCCCAGCGCCAGGAGCAACTGAAGGCCGCGCTCAAGCTGAACCCGGCGCAGGAAGGCGCCTGGAGCACCTACACCGCCGCCATGCAGCCGCCGGCGCAACGCCCCGCGCGCATGGACCGCGCCGAGATGGCGCAGCTGACCACGCCGCAGCGCATCGAGCGCATGCAGGCCGTGCAGGCCGAGCGCCAGCAGTTCATGAACCAGCGCCTGCACGCCGTCAAGGCCTTCTACGCCCAGCTGACGCCCGAGCAGCAGAAGGTGTATGACCAGCAAAGCCTGCGCCGCGGCGACGGCTACGGCTACGGCCATGGTCCGCGCATGCACGGCGGCCCCGGCATGCACCGCGGCGGCTGATTCTGCCTGCCGCTTCGCCGCGCCCGCCCGCCTGCCAGGCCGGCGGGCTTTTTCGTGCCCGGCTCGCATCGCCCCAGCCCAAACGACTTATGCACAAACTGTGCATATCACCTTAACAATGCCGATCTTGTCCACAGATCGGTGGAAAACCAGGGACTTGTCCCCGTCGTCGATGCATCTCGGGCGAGGCTTTTGCACAAGGCAAAACGGCAAGCAAGTCATTGTCCATCAAAGAAAAAACCGGTTTCATCCCCAATCGGCAGGCCTTCTACTACGACTACCAATTTGAAATACCAGTCCATCAGGGAACAGCCGGGAACCGCCTCTTTCGCTTTTCACCCCGCGCCGCGCCGGCACCTCATCGCACCAACAATCGCCTTCGGCACCACTCAGGCCGCTGGTAAGATCGGTCCGCTTTTGCCCCGCCGCCGTCCCCCTCGGGCGCTCGGCGCGCAGCGGCGATATCACCTCTCGCTCATCCCATGTCCGTTGCCCTTGCCGGCCGCAGCCCCGCCACCTTCGAGATCAAGAGCGCCAGCCTGCCACTGCTGGCGCTGCGCCTGAAGTCGGTCGACCTGGACGCGCTGGCGCAGGAGTTGCACGCGCACTACGGCGACATGCCGGACTTTTTTGCCGACGACCTGCTGGTGGTGGATCTGTCGACCCTGCCGGCGGATAGCGCCGAGGCGCCACTGGATTTCGAGCGCCTGACGGCGCTGCTGCGCACGCATCGGCTCAACCCCATCGGCGTGCGCGCCGGCAGCGCGGCGCAGCGGGCCGCGGCCTTTGCTGCCGGCCTGTCGGATGCGCCCGACATGCGCCTGCCGCAGGCTTCCGCGCCCACCTCGAGCGCGCCGGCCGATCTGCCCGCCCCCGGCGCGCTGGTCATCGACAAGCCGCTGCGCTCGGGCCAGCAGGTGTATGCGCGCGGGCGCGACCTGGTGCTGCGCGCCATGGTCAACCCCGGCGCCGAGGTGATTGCCGACGGCCACATCCACGTCTACGCGCCGCTGCGCGGGCGCGCCATCGCCGGCGCGCGCGGCTGGGCCGAGGCCTGCATCTTCGCGCGCGCCATGCAGCCCGAGCTGGTGTCGGTGGCCGGCGTGTACCGCACCAGCGACGAGCCGCTGCCCGAATCGGTGTGGGGCCACGCGGCCACGGTGTCGCTGCGCAGCAGCGAGTCGGGCGACACGCTGATCTTCGAGCCCATCACCGACTGAAACAGCCGGACGCAGAGGACGCGAAGATCACGCAAAAGACGCAAAAGGATTCACTTTTTCAATCAAATTGACTTCCAGCGCTCCCAAGAGGGGCGCTGTATGCTATAGTTTTTAAAGCAATCGGTTTGACTTTTTCTGCGCCCTCCGCGAATCCTTTGCGTCCTCTGCGTTCGGCTGTTTTTGACGACCGAGTTTCCCTTCAACCGTTTCAGCACAAACCAAGGGTGCTTTCGACATGGCAAGAATCGTCGTCGTGACTTCCGGCAAGGGCGGGGTGGGCAAGACCACCACCAGCGCCGCCTTCGCCTCGGGCCTGGCGCTGGCCGGCCACAAGACCGCGGTGATCGACTTCGACGTCGGCCTGCGCAACCTCGACCTCATCATGGGCTGCGAGCGGCGCGTGGTGTACGACCTGATCAACGTCATCCAGGGCGAGGCCAACCTGACGCAGGCGCTGATCAAGGACAAGAACTGCGAGAACCTCTACGTGCTGGCCGCCAGCCAGACGCGCGACAAGGAGGCGCTGACGCAAGAGGGCGTGAAGAAGGTGCTGGACGAGCTGGCCGAGATGGACTTCGAGTACATCGTGTGCGACTCGCCTGCCGGCATCGAGTCCGGCGCGCTGATGGCCATGCACTACGCCGACGAGGCGCTGGTGGTGACCAACCCCGAGGTCTCCAGCGTGCGCGATTCCGACCGCATCCTGGGCATGCTGGGCAGCAAGACGCAGCGCGCCATCGACGGCAAGGAGCCCGTCAAGGAGCACCTGCTGATCACGCGCTACAACCCCAGCCGCGTGGCCGACGGCCAGATGCTGAGCCTGGAGGACATCCAGGACATCCTGCGCATCAAGCTGATCGGCGTCATCCCCGAGAGCGAGGCCGTGCTGCAGGCCTCCAACCAGGGCCTGCCCGCCGTGCACCTGAAGGGCACCGACGTGGCCGGCGCCTATTCCGACGTCATCGAGCGCTTTCTGGGCGCCGACAAGCCCATGCGCTACGTCGAGGCTGAGCGGCCCGGCTTCTTCAAGCGCCTGTTCGGGGGGCGTTGAGCGATGTCCTTCCTGTCCTTTTTTCTCGGCGAGAAGAAAAAGACCGCCAGCGTCGCCAAGGAGCGCCTGCAGATCATCCTGGCGCACGAGCGCGTGGGGCGCAACGCGGCCGAGCCCGACTACCTGCCCGAGCTGCAGCGCGAGCTGATCGCCGTCATCGGCAAATACATCAAGATCGACCCCAAGGACATCAAGGTCAACCTGGAGCGCCAGGACGACCTGGAAGTTCTGGAGGTCAAGATCGAACTGCCCGAGAAACCCGAGAAGCTCGGCAAACTGAACGTGCAGCCGGGCTGACGGCGCGCCGGCGGGTGTTGGCCGCCGGCATCGCGGGTGTGAACGATGGCAAGAATTGCCGGGTTTGTGTGCCATGGACCCGCGCGCAAATGGCGAAGCGGGCCTTCGCCACCCACAATCGGCACCATGGCCGAGCCTCCGTTTTCCGCTCCCGTGTCCCGCGTGCGTCGGCTGCGGGTGGACGTGGGCACCATCATCACCCTCGGCGTGCTGGGCCAGGCGGCGCTGCTGATCGGGCTGGGCTACTGGGGCGCCGAGCGCATCGTCGGCACCCTGGCCAGCTCGGTGCACCGCGCCGACCACCAGCGGGTGGAAGACCGCATCCGCGCCTTTCTCGATCGCAGCGTGACGGTGGCGCGCACCATGGCGGCGGCGCCGACCCTGGCGCCCGCCGGCCGCGACAGCGACGACTCGGCCGAGCTGATGTGGGCCCTGCTGTCCGAGGCGCCCGAGCTCGACAGCGTCTACGTCGCTGATGCCGCCGGCCGCATGCTGATGGTGCTGCGCTACCCGCAGCCGGTGGTGCGCCACATCGAGCGCCTGCCCGGCGTCACCCATGAGCGCTGGGAGTTCAAGCGGCCTGAGTCCGAGGGCGGCGACGCGCGTACGCGCTTCGTCACCCAGCGCACGGCCCTGCGCCAGAGCCAGTACGACCCGCTGGCGCGCCGCTGGTACCAGCAGGCGGTGGGCCGGCAGCACGCCATCTGGACCGAGCCCTACGTGTTCGACGCCGCGCGCGAGCTGGGCGTCACCTACGCCCTGCCGCTGCCGCCCTTCGACAAAACGGCCGGGCCGGCGCTGGTGGTGGCCGCCGACGTCACGCTGGGCCGGCTGTCCGACTTCGTGCGCCAGTTCAGCCGCTCGGGCCTTGGCGACAGCGCGCTGCTCAGCGCCAGCGGCATGGTGCTGGCGCGCAGCGACCAGATCGGCGTGCCCGAGGCGCTGGTGCCGCCGCAGGGCGGCGTGCTGGGCGCGCTGGCGCAGCAGCTGCGGCGCCAGCCGCCTGAGCGCGGCGGCTTCGACGCGCGCATCGACGGCCAGACCTACCTGGTGCGGGCCAGCACCGTGCCGGCCACCGGCTGGACGCTGCTGAGCTGGGTGCCCGAGCGCGCGGTGCTGGGCCGGCTGCGCGACGGCGTGGTGTGGGGCTTCGCGGCGGCGCTGGCCTTTCTGGTGCTGATGCTGCTCATGTCCTGGCGCGTGGCGCGCGGCATCACCCAGCCGATCGAGCGCCTGGCGCGCAACGCCCGACGCATCGGCCGCCTGCAGGTGCGCAAGCTGCCGCGCGTGAACAGCCGCCTGCTCGAGATCCAGCACCTCGACCAGGCGCTGGACGACTCGGCGCGCGGCCTGCAGGCCTTCATGAAGTTCGCGCCGGTCGACGTCGTCAACCAGCTGGTGGCGCAGGGCCACACCCTGCGCCCGGGCGGCGAGTCGCGCGTGCTCACCATCATGTTCGTCGACGTGCGCGGCTTCACCCAGATCGCCGAGAGCGTGCCCGTCGAGCAGCTGGTGCAGCAGCTGACACGCTTTTTCAACATCGCCGCGCGCGTCATCGCGTCTTTCGGCGGCACCATCGACAAGTTCATCGGCGACGGCCTGATGGTGCTGTGGGGCGCGCCGCTGGAGTTGACCCGGCCCGAACTGCAGGCCTGCAAGGCCGCGCTGGCGCTGCAACGCGCCATGGACACGCAAAATGCGCGCTGGCGCCGCTCGGGCCTGCCCGAGTTCGCCATCGGCATCGGCATCCACACCGGCCCGGTGGTGGCCGGCGTGCTGGGCGCCGCCGACCGCCTGGCCTACACCGCGCTGGGCGACAGCGTGAACGTGGCCAGCCGCGTCGAGGGCCTGAACCGGCAGCTGGGCACGCGCATCCTCCTGTCCGAGACCACGCGCGCCGGCCTGGACGGCCGCCTGCCCACGCGCGTCATCGGCACCATGCCGCTGCGCGGGCGCCAGACGCCGCTGGACGTCGCCGAATTGCTGGAAATCGTCGAGCCCGCGCGGCCATGACCGTATCATGGACGTCACGCGTTTTCGCCCGCCGCCCATGTCCGCCGATTCCCTCCCCGCCACCGAAGCGCGCCAGCGCCCGCCCGAGCCCGCCCGTGAAACCGGCTGGCCACGCTGGATCGCCCTGCTGGTGGCCCTGGGGCTGCTGCTGCTGTTCGGGCTGAAGGCCTACCAGTGGCTGCAGGGCTACGTGGCGCAGCGCCACGCCATGGCGCTGCAGGAAACCCCCGCGCTGGCCGAGCCGCAGGCCAGGCTGGTGCCGAGTGCGCCGCCCGCGCCGACCGCTGCCGCCAATGCCGAGACCGAGCCCATCGCGCCCGCCGTCACTGGCGAAGCCGTGCACCGCTGCCTGCGCCCCGACGGCCAGATGGTGCTGACCAACCAGGCCTGCCCCAGCGGCAGCCGGCCCGACGCCGCGCCGCCCGCCACGGTGCAGCGCCCGCCCGCCGCCGCGGCCATCAGCTGGGCCGGCGACGACCCCAGCCTGCACGACGCCACCTGCCACTACCTGACGGCCGAGATCGAGCGCCTGGGCTACGAGTTTCAGCAGCCGCTGCCGCCGCCGGTGATCGACGGGATCTCCACCCGCCTGTCCACCCTGCGCGGCGAAAGTGCCCAGGGTGGCTGCGCGCCGCTGCCCAAGCCCGCGGCGGCGCCGGGCGAGCGCTCGTCGCACAAGGTGCTGACCGAGCGCGCCAACGCCGCGCCCAAGGCGCGGCGTTGAGGGGGCGTCAGGATCAGGGGCGCGACTTGGATGCCGGGCCGCTGCTAGGCCCGAAGCTGCTTTGCGCCGCCTTGGGCGCCGACGCCGGTGCGCTGGCGGGGGCGGCCGGCGCCGAGGCGCTGCGCGTGCTGGTCGCCGCCGGCCGGCTGGGTGTCGGTGTCTGGGCCGATGCCGGCAGGTTCCAGGCCATCGCGGTGGTCATGACGACGGCGGCGGCGGTGCGGGCGAGTGGCTTGCTCATGTCGGGATTCCTTTCGGTCGGTTGAACATGAGCCCCAGTTTGCCGCCATTCGCTGTTACAACAACGGCGCTGGTGTTGGCCTTGTAACGGTGTGAATGCACACTAACTTGACATTTTCCAACCACCGTCCGCCGCCGCGTCGGCACCACCGCCCCTGTCCCGGCGGGCGCCGTGCGATGGCGAAAGCGCCCTGCGCGCGTTAAAATGCCCGGTTCAACCGACTGGGGGTCAGTCGTTGGCGCCATGCCTTCGCCGTCATCGGGAGTTGCAGCAAACCACCCACTGCAGCGCACACCGCAGCCCGCAAACCCCAATGCACGGACGCACAAGGAGCATTCACATGGCCAAGGAAGAACTGATTGAAATGCAGGGCATCGTCAACGAGGTGCTGCCCGACACGCGCTTTCGCGTCACGCTGGACAACGGCCACGAACTGGTGGCCTATTCGGCCGGCAAGATGCGCAAGAACCACATCCGCATTCTGGCCGGCGACCGCGTGACGCTGGAGCTCTCGCCCTACGACCTGAGCAAGGGCCGCATCAGCTTCCGCCACCTGGAGCGCCGCGGCCCGCCGCCCACCGGTGGCAACCCGCAGCGCCGCCGCCGCTGAAGTCAGCCCCACCCCCGTTGCTCCACTCGCTGCGCGATGTTTCGGCATCCCCCCTCGAAGGGGGCATCGCCAGTGACCGGGGAAACCCCGGCCACGGCGATTGCTGGCATGGACTGCTCCGCGGCCCCTCGGCTCTTTCGGTTTCATGCACTTCGAATGGTGTTGGCCGCCGCTACTGTTTTTAAGAATTTTTGCCGCTGGCGCGCATGGGGCAAGCGCGGACAGCTATAAAAACGAGAATAATCAGCGGGTCTTGGCGCGCCGCGCCCGCACCGCCTCGGCCAGCGCGTGCAGCACCGGCACGGTTTGGTCAAAGCCGATGCAGGCGTCCGTCACCGACACCCCGGGCTTGAGCGGCTGGCCCGCGACCAAGTCCTGCCGCCCCTCCTGCAGGTTGCTTTCGATCATCACGCCCACGATGCGCGCGTCGCCCGCCGCCAGCTGCGCCGCGATGTCGCGCGCCACCTCGATCTGCCTTTGATGCTGCTTGCTGGAATTGGCGTGCGAGCAGTCGATCATCACCTGCTCGCGCAGCCTGGCGGCCTTCAGCAAGGCGCAGGCCGCGTCCACGTCGGCCTTTGAATAATTGGGCTGCTTGCCGCCGCGCAGGATGACGTGGCAGTCGGGGTTGCCGCGCGTCTCGAACACGGCGGCCTGGCCCATCTTGGTCAGGCCCAGAAAGGCGTGCGGCGCCTCGGCGGCGACCAGCGCGTCGGCCGCCACCTTCACGCCGCCGTCGGTGCCGTTCTTGAAGCCCACCGGGCAGCTCAGGCCGCTGGCCAGCTGGCGGTGGCTGGGGCTTTCCGTCGTCCGCGCGCCGATCGCGCCCCAGCTCACCAGGTCGCTGATGAACTGCGGGCTCAGCAGGTCGAGAAACTCCGTGCCCACCGGCAGGCCCAGCGCCAGCACGTCCAGCAGCAGGCGCCGCGCCAGGCGCAGGCCTTCGTTGATGGCGTAGCTGCCGTCTAGGTGCGGGTCGTTGATGTAGCCCTTCCAGCCCACCGTGGTGCGCGGCTTCTCGAAGTACACGCGCATCACCACGATCAGCTCGCCGGCCAGCACGGCGGCCTCGGCCTGCAGGCGCCGCGCATAGTCCAGCGCCTCGTCGTGGTCGTGGATCGAGCAGGGGCCGACCACCACGATCAGCCGGTCGTCCTGCCCGTGCAGCACGCGCGCCAGCGCCGCGCGACTGGCCTCGACCAAATCGCTGGCGGCCGGCGGCGCCGGCAGCCATTCCTGCAGCAGAGCGGGGGTGATCAGCGGGCGCACCGCGCCGATGCGCACGTCGTCGATGCGAGTGCTGTCCAGGGTGCCGGGGGCTTCGAATTCGGGCATGGTGAAATTTTCAGTCAAATGTGCTTCTGGCGCCCGTGGATCAAGCGCGGAAAGCTATCAAAATCATACTTCATCGCGCAGCGGGCTCAGCTTTTCGCGCCGCACCATCGTGATGGCCTCGAACGGGCAGCGCACCGCGCACAGCGCGCAGCCGGTGCAGCCGCCCGCATCGTCCAGCGCCGAAATCTTGACGCCGCCGCGCGGATGCAGCGACAGCACGTGCGGCGGGCACACCGCCACGCACCAGCCGCAGCCGGTGCAGCGTCCGGGGTCGATCACCGGCAGGGCCAAGCCGCGTGCTTGCATGGTGCGGCCATTGTCGCGGCTGGCGGCCGCGTGCGCCCGCGCGCCACGGCATGCCTATCATGGCGTGTCATGCAAGCCGAGCCGATCTCCCGCCACCTGCGCATCGAAGGCCGCGTGCAGGGCGTGTTCTACCGCGCCAGCCTGATCGACGAGGCGCGCCGCCTGGGCCTCACGGGCTGGGTGCGCAACCGGCGGGACGGCAGCGTCGAGGCCGTGGCGCAGGGCGCGCCCGAGGCCGTGCAGGCCCTGATCGACTGGGCCCATCGCGGCCCGCCGCGCGCGCAGGTGAGCGCGGTGCAGGTCAGCCCGGCGCCCGCGCAGACCCACACCGGCTTCGAGCAGCGCGACACCGCCTGAGCGGCATCAAGCGCGGGCAAACGGCGCCACGCCGATCCAGGCCGCGTGCAGCCAGAAGGCAAACACCGCCCAAGCGACCACGCCGACGAGCACCGCGATCGCGGTCGGGCCCATGGTGCCCGGTGCATACACCGTGCCCAGCGCCCGGTCGCGCCGGCGCGCGGCGCGAAAGTCCAGCACCGCCCACAGCAGGAAGGCGCCGAACAGCACCAGATCGGCCAGCGTGCCCGTGGCCAGCAGGTGGCCGAAGGCCCACAGTTTCACGCCCAGGATCATCGGGTGGTGCAGCCGCGCGCGAATGGCGTTGCGCGGCACATAGGCCACCGCCACCAGGATGAAGGCCGCCAGCGTGAACAGCGAATTGAGGTGCTTGAGCATGGCCGGCGGGCTCCACAGCACCACCGGCTGCAGCCGCGCCTGCGCAAAGCCCCACACGATCAGCGCGAAGCCGATCAGCGAGAGGGCGGAGTACAGCCCCTTCCAGCCCACCTCGCCCCACCGCGCGATGCCGCGCGTGCGCCAATCCTCGGCAAAGATGCGCACCGAATGCACGCCCAGAAACACGATCAGCCCCAGCACCAGCATTCCCATCTTGCGCTCCTGTTGTGCGCCGTGGCGCGTGGCGCGCATTATGGGCTGTCGCCCAGGCGCTGACGCGCCTCTTTGGCAAGTGGCACCATGCCTCCGATCCCTTCAAGGAGCATCCGCCATGCCCAACCCCGACCAGCCCCTGCACGAGCACCTGCGCCAGCACGCCCGCACCCGCCCCGAGCGCCCGGCCCTCATCTGGTACGGCGCCACCCTCAGCTGGGCCGAGCTGGATCGCGCCAGCGACGCCTTTGCCGCGCGCCTGCAGGCGCTGGGTGTGCAAAAGGGCGAGCCGGTGCTGCTGTATCTCAACAACTGCCCGCAGTACATCGTGGCGCACTACGGCATCCAGAAGATCGGCGCCATCGTCTGCCCCAGCGGGCCGCTGAACAAGGCGCACGAGCTGGGCTACCAGGTGGGCGACCTGCGGGCGCGCGTGATCGTGGCCGCCAGCGAGCTGCTGCCGGTGGTGGAGCAGGTGCGCCCCGGCAGCACGCTGCAGCACGTGTTCGCGGTGCACTACGCCGACCTGCTGCCCGCGCAACCCACGCTGGACTTGCCCGCCGAGCTGATCGCCGCGCGCCAGGCGCCGCGCCAGGTGCCCGCCGGTTGCGAAGACTTCGAGGCCGTGATGCGCCAGGACGCGCGGCCCGCGCCGGTCGATCTGAGTCTGGACGACGTGGCGTTGATGACTTACACCAGCGGCACGACGGGCCTGCCCAAGGGCGCCATGCTGAGCTACGGCAACGCCCTGTTCAAGACACGGGTCACGGCGCAGACGGCCGAGCTGGGCGCGGACGACGTGGCGCTGTCGGTGGCGCCGCTGTACCACATTGCCGGCATGCTGATGGCGGTCAACACGCCGGTGCTGGCGGGCGCCACGCAGGTGCTGCTGTTTCGCTTCGACCCGCTGGCGGTGCTGCAGGCCATCGCGCAATACCGGGTCACGCATTGGTACTCCATCGCGCCCATGAACCTCGCCTGCATGCAGGTGCCGGGCGCCGAGCGCTACGATTTGAAGAGCTTGCGGCGCAACCCCGTCACCAGCTTCGGCATCACCTTCACCGAGCCGCTGGCGCACCAGTGGCAGGCCTTCATCGGCGGCGCGTGCATCAGCTGCGAGGCGGCTTATGGCCTGAGTGAAACGCACACCATGGACACCGGCATGCCCTTTCACGCCATCCGCTGGGGCACGCACGGCAAGCCCATGCCCGGCGTCCGCATCCGCATCGTCGACCCCGACACCGGCGCCGAGCGGCCGACGGGCGAGCTGGGCGAGATCATCCTGCTGTCGCCCGGCAACTTCAAGGGCTACTGGAACAAGCCCGAGGCCACCGCCGCCACGCTGAAGAACGGCTGGGTGCACACCGGCGACATGGGCAAGCTCGACGCCGAGGGCTACCTGACCTTCATCGGCCGCTTCAAGGAGATGATCAAGGTCTCGGGCTACAGCGTGTTCCCCGAGGAGGTCGAAACCATCCTGATCAAGCACCCGGCGGTGGCGCAGGCCGCCGTCATCGCGCAGGCCGACCCGGACAAGGGCGAGGTGGTCAAGGCCTTCATCGTCAAGAAGCCCGGCGCCGACGTGACGGCCGAGGCGCTGATCGCCTGGTCGCGCGAGAACATGGCCTTGTACAAGGCGCCGCGCCACGTGCGCTTCATCGACGCCCTGCCGGCCACGGGGGCCGGCAAGGTGCTGCGGCGGATGTTGAAGGATGTGGATTGACTGCAGCAGCCCAATCGGTTGGGATGCGCCGCCGCCCCTCACCCCTCCCTCTCCCCAGAGGGGCGAGGGCGATCGGCCTTGTGGGTTTTACCCCCTCTCCCTCTGGGAGAGGGTTGGGGTGAGGGCGGCGGCGTTGCAACACACGGAAGCGGATTCAAGTGAGCTCTTCAACCTTCAAAAAAATCCTCATCGCCAATCGCGGCGTTCTGGCCACAGGCCAGGCGAAGCAAACCGCCCTGGCGCGCGTCAGCGCGCGGGCGATGAGCCGCGAGACCCCGCATGTTTAATAAAATCCTCATCGCCAACCGCGGCGAAATCGCCCTGCGCATCGTGCGTGCCCTGCAGGAGCTGGGCATCGCCAGCGTGGCGATCTATGCCGACGACGACGCCCACGCGCCCCACGTGCAAGCCGTCGACACGGCCGTCGCCCTGGGCGCCACGGGCCCGGCGGCGTACTTGGACGGCGCGCGCCTGCTGGCCATCGCGCGCGAGCAGGGCGCCGACGCCATCCACCCCGGCTACGGGTTCCTCAGCGAGCGCGCCGACTTCGCGCGCGCCTGCGCGGCGGCCGGCGTGCGCTTCATCGGCCCCATGCCCGAGCAGCTGGCGCTGTTCGGCGACAAGGCCCAGGCGCGCGCGCTGGCGCTGCGCCTGGGGGTGCCGCTGCTGCCGGGCAGCGCGGGCGCCGTCACGCTGGATGAGGCGCAGGCCTTTCTGGCCGCGCAGGGCGGCGCGGGCGTGATGCTGAAGGCCGTCAGCGGCGGTGGCGGACGCGGCATGCGCGCGGTGCGCAACGCGGACGAGTTGGCCGCCGCCTACGAGCGCTGCCGCGGCGAGGCGCGCGCGGCCTTTGGCGTGGACGACGTGTACGTCGAGCGCCTGATGGAAGGCGCCCGCCACATCGAGGTGCAGGTGCTGGGCGATGGCGTGGACGCGATGGCGCTGGGCGAGCGTGAATGCACGCTGCAGCGGCGCTTTCAGAAACTGGTCGAAATCGCGCCCAGCCCCAGCCTGCCCCAGGCGCTGCGTGACAAGCTGACCGCCGCCGCGCTGCAGATGGCGAGCGCGCTGCGCTATGAGGGCCTGGGCACCTTCGAATTCCTGGTCGATGCCGCCTCCAGCGACCTGCCCTTCGTCTTCATGGAGGCCAACCCGCGCCTGCAGGTCGAGCACACCATCACCGAGGAGGTGTTCGGCATCGACCTGGTGCAGGCGCAGATCCGGCTGGCGGCCGGCGAGCGCCTGCGCGCCGTCGGGCTCGACCCCGCCGCGCCGCCGCTCCCGCTGGGCACTGCGATCCAGTGGCGCATCAACGCCGAGACGCTGGACGCCCAGGGCCAGGCCACGCCCGGCAGCGGCACGCTTTCGCGCTTCGATCTGCCCGCCGGCCCCGGCGTGCGCGTCGACACCCACGGCTTTGCCGGCGCCACGCCCTCGCCGCATTACGACACCCTGCTGGCCAAGCTGATCGTGCACGCGCGCGGCGGCTTTGCCGATGCACTGCGCCGCTCGCAGCGCGCGCTGGCCGAGTTCCGCATCGAGGGCCTGCCGACCAACGTGCCACTGCTGCGCGCCCTGGCCGCGCGGCCCGAGATGGCCAGCCAGCAGCTGCATACGCGCTGGCTGGAGGCGGCGCTGCCCGAGTTGCTCGATGCTTCCAAATCAATAGCTGTTTGCGCACAACCCGCGGGCGCTGCAAGCCAAAATCATTTAAAACCCGCGGCCGACGTGCCCGCCCACGCCATCGTGGCCCCCATGCCCGCGCGCCTGGTGCAGCTGAGCGTGGCCGTGGGCGACGAGGTGCCCCAGGGCGCCGAAATCGCCGTGCTCGAAGCCATGAAGATGGAGCACGTGCTGGCCGCGCCGCACGCCGGCCGCGTGTCCCGGCTGCTGGCCGTGCCCGGCGGCTATCTGGGCGAAGGCCAGCCCCTGCTGGTGCTCGACCCCATCGCGGGTGAGGTGCACCAACGCGCGGAGGATGCCACCGCGCACGACCCCGACCACATCCGCGCCGACCTGCAGCGCGTGCGGGGCCGCCAGGCCCACACGCTCGACGCGGCGCGGCCCGAGGCCATGGCCAGGCGCCACGCCCAGGGCAGCCGCAGCGCGCGCGAGAACATCGCGGACCTGTGCGACGCGGGCAGCTTCATCGAATACGGCGCGCTGGCCATTGCCGCACAAACGCGGCGGCGCAAGCTCGACGACCTGATCGCCAACACGCCGGCCGACGGCATGGTCACCGGCATCGGCGGTGTCAACGGCGCCATCTTCGGCCCCGAAAAAGCGCGCACGGTGGTGATGGCCTACGACGCCACCGTGCTGGCCGGCACCCAGGGCATGCGCAACCACGCCAAAACCGATCGCATGCTGGGCCTGGCGCTGAGCCAGCAACTGCCCCTGGTGCTGTTTGCCGAAGGCGGTGGCGGGCGACCGGGCGACACCGACACCGCCTTTGTCGCCGGCCTGCACATGCACACCTTCGGGGCCTACGCACAGCTGTCGGGCCAGGTGCCGGTGGTCGGCATCGTGCACGGGCGCTGCTTTGCCGGCAACGCCGCGCTGGTGGGCTGCAGCGACGTCATCATCGCCACGCGCGCCAGCAACCTGGGCATGGGCGGGCCGGCCATGATCGAAGGTGGCGGCCTGGGCGTGTTCGCCCCCGAGGACATCGGCCCCAGCGCCGTGCAGCACGCGGGTGGCGTGATCGACGTGCTGGTCGACGATGAGGCGCAGGCGGTGGCCGCGGCGCGCCACTACCTGTCGTTTTTCCAGGGTCGGGTCAAGGACTGGATCGAACCCGACCAGCGCGCCCTGCGCCAGCTGGTGCCCGAAAACCGCCTGCGCGTGTACGACACCCGCCGCGCCATGGAAGGCCTGGTCGACCAGGGCAGCCTCTTGATGCTGCGCACCGGCTTCGGCATCGGCATCCACACCGCTTTTGGGCGCATCGAAGGCCGCCCGGTCGGCCTGCTGGCCAACAATCCGCTGCACCTGGGCGGCGCCATCGACGCGCCCGCCGCCGACAAGGCCGCGCGCTTCATGCAGCTGTGCGACGCGCATGGGCTGCCCATCGTCAGCCTGGTCGACACGCCCGGCTTCATGGTCGGCCCCGAGGTGGAAAAGACCGCCCAGGTGCGTCACGTCAGCCGCATGTTCGTCACCGCCGCCACCCTGCGCGTGCCCTACTTCAGCGTGGTGCTGCGCAAGGGCTACGGCCTGGGGGCCATGGGCATGACCGCCGGCAGCTTTCACGCGCCGCTGTTCACCGTCGCCTGGCCCACCGGCGAGTTCGGCGGCATGGGCCTGGAAGGCTACGTGCGCCTGGGCTTTCGCAAGGAGCTGGCCGCCGCCCCCGAAGGCCCCGAGCGCGACGCCCTCTTTGCCCAGCTGCTGGCGCGCCAGTACGCGCACGGCGAGGCCATCAACATGGCCACCACGCTGGAGATCGATGCGGTGATCGACCCCTTTGATACCCGCGCCTGGCTGGCTAAGGGGCTGGCGGGGGCGCGCGTGGCGGCGGGTGGGCGGCGGTTCGTGGATGCGTGGTAGCGCCGCTGGCTGGATCGCCACGCCCTGCGGGCTCGCGGCTGAAGGCTCGTTTCGTTTGCGATGATGGGGGTGGCGGCCTGCCCAATCTGGAGCGCACCACAGGCTGCGACAATTCTCCCCGCGCACCACCCGTGGATTCACCGAAGTTGGATTCCATCGTTTGGACCGAATGTTGCCCAACATCCTTCACCCATGAACTTCAGCGCTTCCCGCTTGGCCGTCGTCGGCCTGGGCTACGTCGGCCTGCCGCTGGCGGTCGAATTCGGCAAGCATCGGGCGGTACTGGGCTTCGACATCGACCCCCGCCGCATTGCCGAGCTGCAAGACGGTCACGACCACACGCTTGAATGCAGTGGAGAGCAGTTGCAGGCCGCGCCCCATCTGCGCTTCAGTCACCAGACGGCCGACTTGAAGGACTGCCAGGTCTTCATCGTCACCGTGCCTACCCCGGTGGATCAGACCAACCGGCCCAACCTCACACCCCTCATCAAGGCCAGCCAGACCGTGGGCGCCGTGCTGAAAAAGGGCGACGTGGTCATCTACGAGTCCACCGTCTACCCCGGTGCCACCGAGGAGATCTGCGTGCCCGAGCTGGAGCGTGCCAGTGGCCTCAGGTTTAACCAGGACTTCTTCTGCGGCTACAGCCCCGAGCGCATCAACCCCGGCGACAAGGTCAACACGCTGACCACCATCAAGAAGATCACCAGCGGCAGCACGCCCGAGGTGGCAGCGGCCGTCGATGCGCTTTACAGCGAGATCATCTCCGCGGGCACCCACAAGGCCGGCTCCATCAAGGTGGCCGAGGCCGCCAAGGTCATCGAGAACACCCAGCGTGATCTGAACATCGCCCTGGTCAACGAGCTGTCGGTCATCTTCGCGCGCCTGGGCATCGACACGCTCGAGGTGCTCGATGCGGCCGGCAGCAAATGGAACTTCCTGCCCTTTCGTCCGGGCATGGTGGGCGGCCACTGCATCGGCGTCGACCCGTACTACCTCACGCACAAGGCCGAACAGGTCGGCTACTTGCCGCAGGTCATCCTGGCCGGACGGCGCATCAACGACAACATGGCGCGTTACGTGGCGCGCAACACCATCCGCCGCATGCTGCAGAACGGCCTGGACGTGCCGCGCTGCACCATCGGTGTGCTGGGCATCACCTTCAAGGAAAACTGCCCCGACATCCGCAACAGCAAGGTGGTGGACATGGTGCGCGAATTCGAGTCCTGGGGCGCCAAGGTTACCGTCGCCGACCCGTGGGCCGATGCCGACGAGGTGGCACGCGAGTACGACATTCGACTCGAACCGATTGACGCCGGGCATCCCGTCGATGCGCTGGTCGTCGCCGTCGGGCACCGCGAGTATCGTTGCCTTGCGCCGACCGAACTGCGCCGCTACTGCCGGGGTGCAATGCCGGTGCTGGCCGACGTCAAGAGTCTGTACGACAGGCACGAGGCCGTAGCCCAGGGTTTCAGCGTATTCCGCCTCTGAACGCGACCCATGAAAAACTTCGCCCTCATCGGCGCCGCCGGCTACATCGCCCCGCGCCACATGCGCGCCATCAAGGATACCGGCAACCACCTGGCGGTGGCCTACGACATCAACGACTCGGTCGGCATCATCGACAGCATCTCGCCCCAAAGCGAATTCTTCACCGAGTTCGAGCGCTTCTATGAGCACGCCCACCAGCTCAAGCGCAACCCCGCCACCGCGCTCGACTACGTCGCCATCTGCTCGCCCAACTATCTGCATCACCCGCACATCGCCGCCGGCCTGCGGCTGGGGGCCGACGTCATCTGCGAAAAACCCCTGGTGCCCACGCCCGAACTGCTGGACGAGCTCGCGCGGGTCGAGCAGGAAACCGGCCGGCGCGTCTACAACATCCTGCAGTTGCGCCATC
Organism: Burkholderiales bacterium; assembly: GCA_017307865.1. Taxonomy (GTDB): domain Bacteria; phylum Pseudomonadota; class Gammaproteobacteria; order Burkholderiales; family Burkholderiaceae_C; genus Ottowia; species Ottowia pentelensis. The sequence goes on from JAFKGE010000020.1 coordinate 84,233, forward strand.
ACGACGCCATCCTCAAGCTGCGCGAAAAAGTCGCTGCCGCGCCCGCTGACCGCAAGTTCGACGTCGAGCTGACCTACATCACCAGCCGCGGCAAGTGGTACATGGAAAGCTGGAAGGGCGACCCGCGCAAGTCCTTCGGCGTGGCCACCAACATCGGCGTGCATTTCTACGACATGCTGCACTTCGTCTTCGGCCAGCTGCAGCGCAACGTGGTGCATTACAGCGGCGAAGCCAAGGCCGCCGGCTACCTCGAATACGAACGCGCCCGCGTGCGCTGGTTCCTGTCCATCGACGCCAATGACCTGCCCGACGACGTCAAGGGCAAGAAGCCCACCTTCCGCAGCATCGACATCAGCGGCGAGCAGCTGGAATTCTCCGAAGGCTTCACCGAGCTGCACACCACCAGCTACCGCGAAATCCTGGCCGGCCGCGGCTACGGCCTGGCCGACGCGCGCCACTGCATCGAAACCGTCAACGTCATCCGCACCGCACGGCCGGTGCGCGGCGCAGCGGGCGAGGTGCATCCCTTCGTGGCGCGGCTGGCATGACGGGGCCCAACTACACCGTCCACCCCAGCGCCATCGTCGATGAGGGCGCGCAGATCGGCGCCGGCAGCCGCGTCTGGCACTTCGTGCACGTCTGCGCCGGCGCGCGCATCGGCCAGGGCGTGTCGCTGGGCCAGAACGTCTTCGTCGGCAACCAGGTTGTCATCGGCAACCGCTGCAAGGTGCAGAACAACGTCAGCGTGTACGACGGCGTCACGCTGGAAGACGGCGTGTTCTGCGGCCCCAGCATGGTCTTCACCAACGTCTACAACCCCCGTTCGCTGATCGAGCGCAAAAGCGAATACCGCGCCACCCTGGTCAAAAAAGGCGCCACCCTGGGCGCCAACTGCACCGTGGTCTGCGGCGTCACCATCGGCGAATACGCCTTCATCGGCGCCGGCGCGGTGGTCAACAAGGACGTGCCCGCCTACGCCCTCATGGTCGGCGTGCCCGCCCGGCAAATCGGCTGGATGAGCGAGTTCGGCGAGCAACTCGACCTGCCCACGCAGGGCCAGGGCGAGACCGTGTGCCAGCACACGGGGGCGCGTTATGTGCTGCAGGGGACGACGGTCGTCAAGCAGATCGCATCATGATGCGATAACATCTTGATGTTAAATCATCAAAAAAGGGATTTGCGATGCGCACCACCCTGGACATTGAGGCCGACGTCATGGCCGCAGCCAAGGAGATCGCGCGCCAGCAAAACGTGGGCGTCGGCAAAGTCATCTCGCGCCTCGTGCGGCAGGCCCTGACCAGCCCGGAGGGCGCCGCCGCGCCGAACACGGCCGACGAGGTGGCTTCTCCCCTCACCGGCTTCAACCCCTTCCCGCCGCGCGGCGTGATCGTGAGCAACGAACTCATCGACCGCCTGCGCGACGCCGAGGGCGTGTGAGCATGCGCGCCTTGCTGGACGTCAACGTGCTGATCGCGCTGCTCGACGCCGGGCACGTCCACCATGCGCGCGCCAGCCAATGGCTGGTGCGGGAGATCGGCCACGGCTGGGCTTCGTGCCCGCTCACCCAGAACGGCTGCCTGCGCATCATGGCCCAGCCGGCCTACCCGCAGGCCTTGCCCCTGGCCGCCGTGGCCAGCCGCCTGGCCCAGGCCCTGGCGCACCCCGCCCACGCTTTCGTGCCCGACGACTACAGCCTGCTGGACGCCGACCGCGTGCACTGGCAGCGCCTGCTGGGCCATCGCCAGATCACCGACAGCTACCTCCTGGGCCTGGCCGTGCGCCACGACTGCCGCTTTGTCAGCTTCGACGCCCGCATCAGCCCCGACACCGTGCCCGGAGCCTGGCCTGAGCACTGCGTCACCTTGTGATATGAGAGGCAATGCGATGATTACAATGATCGCATTGCAATCAATCCATCGAGAGCCTTCATGAGCAGCATCACCATCCGAAACCTGGACGACCAACTCAAGGCCAGCTTGCGGCTGCGCGCCGCGCGCCACGGCTTGTCCATGGAGCAGGAAGTCCGAAACATTCTGCAAAGCACCCTGGCCGCCGAGCCGGGTGCCGTCGATGGCCTGGACTTTGCCTTGCGCATCAACCGGCGCTTCAAGGGCCTGGGGGCGGACGACATTCCCTTGCAAGCCCGCCAGTCCGCGCGCCCGCTGCCCGATTTCGGCAGGCCATGAGCAGCACCGCTTACCTGCTCGACACCAACGTCCTGTCCGAGCTGATGCGTGAAAACCCCGCGCCAGCCGTGCTGCAATGGTTTGCCGGTCAGGCGGCCAGCCTGCTGCACACCAGCACCGTCACCCAGGCTGAAGTATTGACTGGCATCGCCCTGCTGCCGGCCGGCAAGCGTCGCGACACACTGGCGCAAGCCGCGCAGCAGATTTTTAAAGAAGACTTTCTCGGGCGTTGCATCACTTTCGACAGCGTCGCCGCCGAGCACTACGCCCTGCTGCGAGCGCAACGCCAGCACGCCGGCCAGCCCATCCACACCGAAGACGCCCAGATTGCTGCGATCGCGCTGGCGGCCGGAATGGCGCTGGTCACCCGCAACACCAAGGATTTCGAAGGGATCGACGGCCTGGCGCTCGTCAACCCCTGGCAACCGCACTGAACCCCATGGACTTCATCGACCTCAAGAGCCAATACCAGCGCCTGAAGGCCGACATCGACGCCGGCATCGCCCGCGTACTGGCGCACGGCCAATACATCCTGGGCCCCGAAGTGGCCGAGCTGGAAGAGAAGCTCGCCGCCTACACCGGCGCCCGCCACTGCATCAGCGTCGCCAACGGCACGGATGCGCTGCAGGTTGCGCTGATGGCGCTGGGCGTGGGGCCGGGCGACGAGGTCGTCACGCCAGGCTTCACCTACATCGCCACCGCCGAAACCGTGGCCCTGCTGGGCGCCAGGCCCGTGTACGTGGACGTTGACCCGCGCACCTGCAACCTCGACCCGGCGCTGCTGGCAGCCGTCATCACCCCGCGCACCAAGGCCATCATCCCCGTCAGCCTGTACGGCCAGTGCGCCGACTACGACGCCATCAACGCCATTGCCGCCCAACACGGCATCCCGGTGATCGAAGACGCCGCGCAAAGCTTTGGCGCCACCTACAAGGGCCGCAAAAGCTGCAACCTGACAACGATAGCCTGCACCAGCTTCTTCCCCAGCAAGCCGCTGGGCTGCTACGGCGACGGCGGCGCCATCTTCACCAACGACGACCAGCTCGCCACCGTGCTGCGCCAGATCGCCCGTCACGGGCAAGCCCGCCGCTATCACCACGTCCGCGTGGGCGTCAACAGCCGCCTGGACACCCTGCAGGCGGCCATCCTGCTGCCCAAGCTGGCCGTGCTAGACGAGGAAATCGCCCTGCGCCAGCAAGTCGCCCAGCGCTACGCCGACCTGCTCCCTCTCCCGCGCGCGGGAGAGGGCAGGGGTGAGGGCGCATCCACCATGCAACTCCCACACATTGAACCCCACAACACCAGCGTGTGGGCGCAGTACACCCTTCAGGTTGCCAACCGCGACCAGGTGCAGGAGCGCCTGAAGGCCGCCGGCATTCCCACCGCAGTGCACTACCCCGTTCCGCTCAATCGGCAACCCGCCGTGGCCGATCCTGCCGCCCACCTGCCCGTGGGCGACGTCTTGGCACAGAAGGTGCTGAGCCTGCCGATGCACCCCTGGCTGGACGCCACAACGCAGGAACGGGTTACCAGCGCCCTCTGCATGTGACTCCGACCAGCCATGCGGACCGCCGGGGCTTCACCGCGTAGTTCGCGTTGCCGCGGTCGCACACGAGAGGATCGAAGAAGGACACCGGGATGAAATCAAAGCCAATATTCGTCACCCAGCCTTACGTACCTCCGCTCGAAGATTTCATTCCATACTTGGAAAAAATCTGGGACAGCAAGATACTCACCAACGGTGGCCCGTTCCATCAGCAACTGGAACAGGCGCTCTGCGACTACCTGGGAGTCAATCATCTCGCACTGTTCTCGAACGGTACATTGGCTCTGGTGACCGCCCTGCAGGCCCTGCGCGTCACCGGCGAAGTCATCACCACGCCATATTCCTTCGTCGCCACCGCCCATTCCCTGCTGTGGCACAACTGCAAGCCCGTGTTTGTCGATGTCGAGCCCGACACCCTCAACCTCGACCCCGCCCGCATCGAGGCCGCCATCACCCCGCAAACCACCGCCATCATGCCGGTGCACTGCTACGGCAACCCCTGCGACACCGCCGCCATCCAGAAGATTGCCGACAACTACAACCTGCGCGTCATCTACGACGCCGCCCACGCCTTTGGCGTGCAAGACGCCGGTGGCAGCGTGCTGCGCCATGGCGACCTGTCGGTGCTCAGCTTTCACGCCACCAAGGTCTTCAACACCTTCGAGGGCGGCGCCATCGTCTGCCCCGACGCCAAGACCAAGCAGCGCATCGACCACCTGAAGAACTTCGGCTTTGTCGATGAAGTCACCGTCGTCGCCCCCGGCATCAACGCCAAGATGAGCGAAATCAACGCCGCCTTCGGCCTGCTGCAGCTCAAGCACATGCCGCAGGTCATGCAGCGCCGCGCCGAAATCGACGCGCTGTACCGCGACAAGCTGCAAGGCGTCCAAGGCATCCATTGCCTGCCGCAGGCCGGCCAAGCCGTCGCCAACCATTCTTACTTTCCGGTGCTGGTGCAGCCCGACTACCCGCTCAGCCGCGACGGCCTGTACCAAAAGCTCAAAGACCACAACATCTTTGCCCGGCGCTATTTCTATCCGCTGATCAGCGACTTTCCCATGTACCGGGGCATGCCGTCGGCGCACCGCGGAAACCTGCCCGTGGCCACGGCGGCGGCACAACGGGTGCTGTGCCTGCCCATCTATCCGGCGTTGACGCCAGAAGATCAGCAGCGCGTCATCGACATCGTTCAGGGGGCATGAAGCATGGCGATGCTGGGCCGTGAAGCCGTCAAAGCACTGGGGTTTGCCTCAGTGGGCGAGAACGTGCAAATCTCCGATCGGGCCTCGTTCTATGGCGCGGGCCGGATCACTCTCGGCAGCAACGTTCGCATTGACGATTTTTGCGTGCTTGCAGCGGGCGCAGGCGGCATTTCGATTGGTAATTACGTCCATGTTGCCGTTGGCTCATCGCTGATTGGTGCTGGAAAGATAACCATGTCTGATTTCAGCGGGCTCTCATCGCGTGTCTCAATTTACTCAAGTAGTGACGATTATTCTGGCGCCGCCCTGACCAATCCGACCGTGCCCAGCGAATTCACCGGCGTGACCCATGCGGATGTTTTTCTGGCCAAGCACGTCATCGTGGGCAGTGGCAGTGTCATCTTGCCCGGCGTCACGCTGGAAGAAGGCGTGGCCGTTGGCGCCTTGAGCTTGGTGCACAGAAACTGCGAGGCATTCGGAATCTATGCCGGCAACCCCGCTCGACGCGTCAAGGAGCGCAAGCGCGATCTGCTGGACTTAGAGCAGCGTTTCACTTCGAGGAAACGTCAGTGAACCTCAATCACGCAGTGCTTGTTGAGGTTGATTCAATTGTTGGAGCCAATCCTTGAAAATAGTTCACATTGGTCCTGACTCACAGTTTATTCAGTTCCTATCAAGGGTATTTGAAGAGCAGGCGCCAGGAGAAAATCTGTACCTCGTTACGGGTGCCTCACCGGCTGGAGATTTTAGATATCCGGCTCACGGCAATGCCACCAGCATTTCTGTGGGGGGAAAGGTGGGGTTGGCTACTATCCCCCTTCATGTGCGCTCGGCAGACATGGTTGTGGCGCACGGTATGAATGCTTATGCCGCTGTTGCTTTTAATTTTGCTCCTAGAAATTCCGTAAGAATATGGAGTGGATGGGGGTTTGATTATTATGGAAACAACGATGACCCCCATGCTGGTCTGCTGAAGTCGGCGACACTTTCTCTGGTAAAGGGGCAGCGTTCAAACGAGGGTAAAAGTCCCCGTGTGAAGAGGGTTGCAAGAAAAATAGTTACCTCTATCGTTGAAAAAGCAGCGGGCAAGACGGATTATTTTTCAGCCCCTATTCCATCTGATTTTAATGTATTCAGGCGCAGATATGTGGAGTTCTCCGGCGAATATTCTCAATTGAATTATGGGGATGTTTCGGAGACATTTTCGATCGGGCCAAAAATGGGGGGTGGCTGCAACATATTGGTTGGAAATTCTGCATCTGCGCCAAATAATCACTTAGAAGTATTTCAAGCGCTGTCCAAGCATGATCTTGCTGGGAGAAAGATAATTGTTCCTCTGAGTTATGGGGATTCCGACTACAGGGGGAGGGTGGTTAATTCTGGCCGCGCTCTTTTGGGGGAGGCTTTTCAGCCGCTCATTGATTTTTTGCCGCTCAAAGAGTACTCGTCAGTTTTGGCGAGCTGCAACGTAGTCATCATGAATCACCTTCGTCAGCAGGCTTTGGGAAATATTGGTGCTGCCATTTTTAATGGCGCTCATGTTTTTCTTGATCCGTCGAATCCGGTTTATGGATTTTTTAAGGGTAGGGGCGCAATCGTGTACCCTACAGATGATTTAATGACGCATCCGCTGCCTGTGGGTAGCCTGCCAGATTCCAGTCTGGCCTTGAATCGCGCCGTGCTGGAGGGATTTTGGGGGAGAGATCAAGTCCGGGCCAATGTAGAGCACTTGATCGCCAAGGTGCGTGAGCGTCGATGTCCTAAATAACCTTGCTCGTTTCGGTTTTGATGACTCTGAACAAGATTCTTGGCTTCGCTCTCGGTCCTGTCGCCGGGGCTGCGTTCGGGTTGATTACCGTTCCCATCGTGGCCTGGGCATTCAGCGCCGCCGATGTGGGGCGCCTGAATATTCTCTTGGTCACGCAGTCATTCGGCCTCTTGCTGGTCGTGCTGGGGCTGGACCAGGCCTATGTCCGAGAATTCCACGAATCAAAAAACCGCGCGCGTCTGCTGAAGGCTTGCTTTGCTCCAGGGTTCGTGTTTTTGCTGCTGGGCGCGGCACTCACCATTCCCTTCAGGCGCGAATTGTCGAATATGCTGTATGGCGCCCCGGATTCGATGTTCTACTGGCTCACCTTGGCCAGCGTCTTGGCGGTATTTGTGTCCCGCTTCTTGTCGCTGATCCTGCGCATGCAGGAGCGGGGCCTGGCATTCTCGATGAGCCAGGTTGTTCCCAAGGCGCTGCTCTTGCTGCTGCTGGGGGGTGTGGTTTTGTTCGACTTGCCGCGCAGCTTTCGGGTGCTGTTGTGGATGTCGTTCTTATCGACGCTGGTGGTTGCCGCGGTTTATGCGTGGAACACGCGCGGCTCGTGGCTGCCAGCTGTTTCGGCGGTTCTGGACAAGAATGAAGTCAAGTCGTTGCTGGAATTTGGGTTTCCCCTAATATTTTCAGGTTTGGCATTCTGGGGTTTGGCTGCTGCGGCCACCATTGCTTTGCGCACGTGGTCCACGCTGGATAATTTGGCCATCTATTCGGTGGCCAACAGTTTTGCCGGCGCGGCTGTGGTGCTGCAGTCCATATTTACAGTTGTCTGGGCGCCTACGGTTTACAAATGGTCAGCGCAAGGTGTGGATCTGCAGGTGGTGGATCGGGTGGCCCTGCAAATTCTGGCGCTGATCGGGGTTTTTCTGGCCCTGTGTGGTGCTTTTTCGTGGGTCTGTGACTGGCTGTTGCCTGCGCATTATGCGCACGTCAAGTACCTGGTGCCCTGCATGATGATGCAGCCGCTTTTGTACACATTGTCTGAGGTGACCTGTGTCGGCATAGCCATTCAGCGGCGCACCATCTGGACGGTGTGGATCACCCTGGCGGCGATGGTGACCAACATGCTTTTGTGCATGCTGCTGGTTCCCCGCCATGGCGCAACCGGGGCGGCTGCGGCCAATGCGCTGGCCTTTACCGTTTTTTTTGTCGCGCGCACCGAGGTTTCGGCCAGAATTTGGCGGCCCTTTCCCAGGGCGCAGTTGTATTTCGCAATCGTCGTATTCGTCGGGCTGGCGGTGGCAATGGCCTTCTGGGGTGATAGGGCGCCCATTCTGGCGCACGCCACCTGGGGCATGCTGCTCGTTGCGCTGCTCTATGTCTTCAGGGACCAGTGGCGCGCGATGCTTGAGTTTGTCAAGCGCAGCCGTTTGCAACCCGGCCACCAAGCCGGCGCTTGAGAGGTCATAGAGAGATGAAGGACGATCTTGATCCTGTCAGTCTCGCAACAAGCGGTTGACACAGCTTTTTAGTCAAATTGGCCTCTAGACCTTTACCAGCAAGCGCAAGCAGCTACAAAAACATGAGAAAAATCCTCACCGTCCTGGACGCCCGCCCGCAGTGCATCAAGGCCAGCGTGGTGTCGCACGCCATCGCGCAGGCCGATGATCATAGAGAGATGATTTCGCTTTTTTATCCTTATAAAAAGGACAAAATCACATAAAATCAGCCTGCATGGAAAGCCAATACAGCCCCCTCCTGCTGCAAAAGATCATCGACGCCCAAGCCGCGCCCCTGCCGGCCCTGACGCGCCGTGACGTCTGGCTGCCCGCCGTGCCGGGCAAGGCGCTGGCCGTCATGGGCATGCGGCGCGCGGGCAAAACCAGCTTTTTGTGGCAGTTGCTGGCCGACCGCCACGCCCAGGGCACCCCGCGCGAGGGGCTGCTGTACGTCAGCTTTGAAGACGAGCGCCTGGCCGGCATGCAGGCGAGCGACCTGGACGCGCTGGTGGAAGCCTATTACCGCCTGCACCCGGAGTGGCGCGACCAGCGGCGCTGCACCTTCTTCCTTGACGAGATCCAGACCGTGCCCGGCTGGGAGCTGTTTGCCCGCCGCCTGCTGGATACCGAGAACATCGAGCTGTTTCTGTCCGGCTCCTCGGCCAAGCTGCTCTCGCGCGAGGTGGCCACCAGCATGCGCGGGCGCGCGCTGGAGGCCACCGTCACCCCCTTCAGCTTTCGCGAAGCGTTGCGCCACGCTGGCCGCGAGCCCGGCAAGCCCACCAGCCACCTGACCAAGGCCGAACAGTCGCAGCTGGACCACGACCTGGGCGCGTATTTGCAACAAGGCGGCTTTGCCGAGGCGCAGGGCCTGGACACCCGCAGCCGCAGCGAACTGCTGCGCAGCTATGTCGATGTGCTGCTGCTGCGCGACGTGATGGAGCGCCACAACCTGAGCCAGCCCCAAGTGCTGCGCTGGCTGGTGCAGCAGCTGCTGGGCAACGCGGCCGGGTCGTTCAGCATCAACAAGTTTCATGCCGACCTGCGCTCGCGCGGCGTGCCGGTGGCCAAGGACACCTTGCACCAGATGCTGGCCCACCTGGAAGACGCCTTCTTGCTGCACAGCGTGGCGCTGGCCACCGACTCCATCCGCCGCCAGCACGTCAACCCGCGCAAGGTGTACCCGGTGGACACCGGGTTGATCGCGCTGTTCGACCGCTCGGGCAAGCCCAACACCGGCCACGCACTGGAGGTGGCGGTGCTGCACACCCTGCTGCGCTGCGGCGCACAGGTGGGCTATGTGCTGACGCCAGCCGGTTACGAGGTGGACTTTCATGCCGTCCTGCCCAGCGGCGAGCAATGGCTGGTGCAGGTGTGCCTGGACCTGGGCGACAGCGCCACGCTGCAGCGCGAAGTGCGCGCCCTGCAGGACGCCCGCCAGCAATGGCCCCAGGCCCGCTGCCTGCTGGTGGCGCAGCAGGTGCCGCCCACCGTCGCCCTGCCGCCAGGCATTGAATTGCACCGCGCCAGTCATTGGCTGCTGGAAGGAAGGCCGTGACAGAAAAATTATCTCTGTGGGCGATGTGATGTACGACGTGCCACGCACCCTGGCCCGCGCTGCACAACTGGGCCGCCCGCTCGACGTGGCCACCCCGCTGGCCACCTGCCACAGCAGCTATAAAACATGAGAAAAATTCTCACCGTCCTTGGCGCCCGCCCCCAGTTCATCAAGGCCAGCGTGGTGTCGCACGCGATTGCGCAGACGTCGGGCCTGGCCGAGGTGGTGCTGCACACCGGCCAGCACTTCGACGCCAACATGTCGGCCGTGTTCTTTGAAGAACTGGGCATGAACAAGCCCGATCATTTCCTGGGCATCCACGGCGGCACGCATGGCGCGATGACGGGGCGCATGCTGGACGCGATCGAGCAGGTGCTGCTGGTGGAGCGCCCCAGCGCCGTGCTGGTTTACGGCGACACCAATTCCACGCTGGCCGGCGCGCTGGCCGCCGTCAAGCTGCATGTTCCCGTGGCACATGTCGAGGCCGGGCTGCGCAGTTTCAACATGGCCATGCCGGAGGAGGTCAACCGCATCCTCACCGACCGCATCTCGCGCTGGCTGTTCACGCCGACGCAGGCGGCGGCCGAGCACCTGCGGCGCGAAGGCGTGGCGCCAAACGGCATCGTCGAGGTGGGCGACGTGATGTACGACGTGGCTCTGCACCACGGCCGACGCGTGCGGCACGACGGCGGGGCGATGGCCCGGTTGGGCCTGGCGCAAAAGTGCTACGTGCTGGCTACCGTCCACCGCGCGGAGAACACCGATGACCCACAGCGCCTGGCGGCCATCGTCGACGCCTTGCAGGCCACGGCCCATCAGTTGCCCGTGGTCTGGCCCTTGCACCCGCGCACCCGGGCCGTGCTGCAGCAGGCTGGTCGCCTGGAATCACTGGCGCACCGCGTGCACCTGATCGGGCCGGTGGGCTACCTGGACATGGTGCAGTTGGAGAAGTACGCGGCGCTGATCGCCACCGACTCGGGCGGCGTGCAGAAGGAGGCCTTTTTTCACCAAGTGCCTTGCGTCACCCTGCGCGACGAGACCGAATGGGTGGAACTGCTGAAGTCGGGCTGGAACCGGCTGGCCCCGCCGACGGACGCGGAATCGGTGGCGGCCGCCATCGGGGCGGCCCTGGGCAGCCGGGGAGCGGCCGTGCAACCTTACGGTTCAGGCGACGCCGCGCAGCGGATCGCCCGCGGGCTGGCCGATGATCTGGCGCGGCTTTGAGCATCGTGCCCTTTCGGCCGGCTTGCCACCGTGGCGACGAAATTTCGGTCCGCACAATGCTTCCGTGCGCTTGTCATGATCAAGCAGGCGACGCTCTGCCATCCAAAATATAAAATATCGGCGTTTTCGGAAGAATATGACTACAAATCGAATATTAATTTATAATATAAGGCTACATTTTCTCTGGAGTGAACGTGGATATCGCCATTCGTGAACTCAAATCGAATCTCTCCCGGGTTCTTGCTGCAGCGCGGGACGGCGAGACGATCGAGGTGACCTCGCATCGTAAGCCGGTGGCGCGCATTGTCGGCATCCCGCCGCAAGCCGATGAGGGCCTGCGGCGCCTGATGGCCACTGGCGCACTGACGTGGCGCGGTGGTAGGCCGAAGCTGGGGGCGCCCGTGGCGCTGTCAGCGGGTGGAGCATCCGTCAGTCAGACCGTGCTCGAGGATCGCGGGTGATCCTGTTTGCCGATACCTCGGCGCTGGTCAAGCTGTATGTCCAGGAGGCATACAGCGACGCCATGCAGGCACTGGTGGGCGAGGCGCGGATGCTTGCCGTGTCGCGCATCGCTTGGGCAGAGGCCATGGCAGCATTTGCACGGCGTGTGCGCGAGCAGCCCGCCGATGCCGTCGCTATCGAGGGTTTGCGCATGCGCTTGCGCGCCGACTGGCCCGCTTATGCGGTCATCGAGGTGACGCAGCCGCTGGTGGAACTGGCAGGCGACTACGCCGACACATTTGCGCTGCGCGCGTACGACAGTGTTCAACTGGCGTCGGCGCGGATCTTGCAAGAGGGTTCTAGCGAGGTCTTTCAGTTCGCCTGTTTTGACGCGCGTCTGCAGAAGGCGGCGAAAGTGCTTGGCATGGGCACGCCGGACAACAGATGAACAAGGCCAGCATCGCGTTGCGGTGTGGCGCTGGGGCAGCCCTCACAAAAGGCCAAAAGTCATGGCTGCAGGATATGCACGCATGAACATCCTGCTCATCAACCACTACGCCGGTTCGCCGCGCCATGGCATGGAGTTTCGGCCGTACTACCTGGCGCGCGAATGGGTGCGCATGGGGCACCAGGTGCAGATCGTGGCGGGATCGTATTCGCACATCCGCGCGCAGCAACCGCAGATGCCGCCGGCGCGCCACCGCGACGAAATCATCGACGGCATCGGCTACCGCTGGTACGCCACGCCCGGCTACCGAGGCAACGGTGTCGGCCGGGTGCGCAGCATGCTCTCGTTTTTGTGGCACCTGTGGCGCGACGGCAGGCGACTGGCGGGTGATTTCAGGCCCGACGTGGTGATTGCCTCCAGCACCTACCCGATGGACATCTGGCCCGCGCGGCGCATCGCCCGCAGGGCCGGGGCCCGGCTGGTGTACGAGGTGCATGACCTGTGGCCGCTCTCGCCGATGGAACTGGGCGGCATGTCGCGCTGGCACCCTTTCATCGTGTGGGTGCAGATGGCCGAGGATTACGCCTATCGCCACGCGGACAAGGTGGTGTCGATGCTGCCCAAGGCGCTGGAGCACATGCGCTCGCGCGGCATGGCGGCCGATAAGTTCGTTTACGTGCCCAACGGCGTGGATGAGGCCGAATGGGCCGATCCCGCACCGCTGCCACTCGAAGTCGCGCAGCAACTGGAACGGCTGAAGGTCAACCGCCTGCCCATCGTCGCCTACGTGGGCACCCACGGCCTGGCTAATGCGCTGGATGCGCTGCTGGACGCGGCGGCCATGCTTCAAGGCAAGGCGCAGGTGCTGCTGGTGGGGCCGGGGCCGGAGCGCGACCGCCTGCTGGCGCGCGTGCGGCAGGAGAGCTTGGCCAATGTCACCATGCTGCCGTCGATTCCCAAGCAGGCGGTGCCCAGTCTGCTGGCCGAGGTGGATATCGCGTACATCGGTTGGCGCCCGAATGCCTTGTACCGGTTTGGCATCTCGCCGAACAAGTTGATGGACTACATGATGGCCGCCCGGCCCGTGGTGCATTCGGTGCGTGCCGGCAACGACCCGGTCGCGGAAGCGGGTTGCGGACTGACGGTGCCGCCCGACGATCCCCCCGCGATTGCCCGCGCGATCGATGCCTTGGCCGCACGCACGGTGGCCGAGCGGCAGGCGATGGGGCAGGCCGGGCGGGCGTATGTCTTGAAGAACCACACGTATCCGGTTCTGGCGCGGCGCTTTCTCGACGCCATGCGCGCGTGAGACGGCGGACATGGGCCTGCGACAATGCGCACCGTTTGCGTCTTGTCCAAATGTCAGACTCGCGTGTGTCCCGGCATGACTTCTGAAGCCCGTTCCTTTATTCCCTTCGCCCGCCCCGACATCACCGAGGTCGAGGTCGACGCCGTGGCGCGCGCGCTGCGCAGCGGCTGGGTGACGACCGGGCCGGAGACCAAGGCCTTCGAGCAGGAATTCGCTGCGTATCTGGGGGGCGGTCTGCATGCCGTCGCCGTCAATTCGGCCACCGCCGGCCTGCACCTGGCGCTGGAGGCGATCGGCATCGGCCCGGGCGACGAAGTCATTGCGCCCACGCTGACGTTTACCGCCACGGTGGAAGTGGCGCGCTACCTGGGCGGCGACGCCAGGCTGGTCGACGTCGATCCGGTCACGCTCAACATCGCCCCCGGCGCCATAGAGGCCGCGATCACGACCGCTACCCGCGCCATCCTGCCGGTGCACTACGGCGGCTTGGCCTGCGACATGGATGCGATTTTTTCCATCGCGCGCCGCCACGGCCTGCAGGTGATCGAGGACGCGGCGCACGCGCTGCCTGCTACATATCAAGGAGTGTTGGTCGGCCAGCTGCCGAGCGCTGCCGCCGTGTTCAGCTTCTACGCCAACAAGGCCATGACGACGGGCGAAGGCGGCATGGTGGTCACGCGCGACGAGGCACTGGCCGCACGCATGAAGGTGATGCGCCTGCACGGCATCAGCCGCGACGCCTTCGATCGCTTCAGCAGCCGCACGCCAGCCTGGTACTACGAGATCGTCGCGCCCGGCTTCAAGTACAACCTGACCGACATCGCCGCGGCGCTGGGCCGGGTGCAGTTGACGCGGCTGCCAGCCTTCGTGCAGCGCCGCAGGCAAATGGCGGCGCGCTACCTGCGCGAGTTGAAGGACCTGCCGCTCATCCTGCCGGCCGACGCTCCCGTGGGCGACACGCACGCCTGGCACCTGTTCGTGCTGCGCCTGTCGGATGCGGCGCGGGTGACGCGCGACGACGTGATCCAGCGCCTGTCGGACGCCGGCATCGGCACCAGCGTGCACTACGTGCCGCTGCACCGCCAGCCCTACTGGCGCGACCGCTACGGCCTGACGCCCGAGCAGTTTCCGCATGCCGAGCGGGCGTATCAGCGCATGTTCAGCATTCCGCTGTTCACCGCCATGAGCGACGAGGAGCAGGGCCGCGTGATCGCGGCGCTGCGGGCGATCCTGGGATGAGCGTGGCGACCGAGCCGGCGCGCAAACCGGTGACGCCACCCGACGCCGCGGCGGCGCTGGCTTGGGTCGACGCCCACCGCGCCTGCTTCGGCTGGAGCACCCGCGCCTGGGCGCGGCCGTGGCGCGACTTCGTGCAGGCGCACCACGGCCTGCACGTGGGCGAGGCGCTGGAACTGGGCGCCGGGCCGCGCTCCTCGCTCGCCCCACTGTTGCTGGGTTTGGCCGAGCGCGTGGAGTGCTCGGTGTACGACGGCGCTGACTTGCCCGCCGTGCAGGCGCTGAATGCCGGCCTGCTGGATGCCGGGGCGCGTGCACGGCTGCGCTACAGCCAGCATGACCTGCGCGCGCTGGAAGGTCGCTGGGACCTGATCGCCATGAAGTCGGTGCTGGGCGGCGTTTTTCGGCTGCATGAGTCCGGGCTGGCCGACGTGCACGCCGCTCTGGCGCGCCTCATCGAGCGCAACCTCAAGCCCGGCGGCCTGCTGGTGACGCTGGACAACGGTCGCACCGCGCTGGCGCCGCTGCTGGCGCGGCGCGGCGCGCGGCGCAACGGCTGGCGCCTGTTCGGGCGCGCGGACTTGCCGCAGGCCGATGCGCACTACGGCTTCGGCGTGCTGGGCATGGGCTCGGCCGCCACACGCTGGGGCGTCGTGGGCGCGCGCATCGACGACGGGCTTTATGGCTGTGACGTGCTGCTGACGCCACTGGCGCGCCAGCATGCGGTGCATCTGAACGTGTATCGCCGAGCGCCATGAGCAAGCGCCTGCTGGATCTGCTCGTCACGATCGTGCTGCTGCCGGTGGCGTTGCCGCTGATGGCGACGATCGCGTTGTGGGTGCGGCTGGATTCGCCCGGCCCGGCGCTGTTTCGCCAGCAGCGCGTGGGGCGCGACGGGCGGCTGTTTTGCATCCACAAGTTCCGCACCATGTGCGCGGCCGGTGGCGGTCCGCAGATCACCGCGCGGGGCGACGCGCGCATCACGCGCGCCGGGCGCTGGCTGCGCGCCACCAAGCTGGACGAGTTGCCGCAACTGATCGACGTGTTGAAGGGCGACATGAGCCTGGTCGGCCCGCGCCCGGAGGTGCCGCGTTACATGGCGCTGTACCCCGAGGACGCGCGCCGTCTGATCCTGTCGGTGCGGCCGGGCATCACCGACCGCGCGGCGATCGAGTTTCGCGACGAAGAGCGCCTGCTGGCCGAAAGCCACGACCCCGAGCGCACCTACGTCGAGCGCATCATGCCGATCAAGCAGCGCCACTACCTGACCTACGTGGCGCAGCACAGTGTGGCTGGCGACCTGCGCATCCTGCTCGATACACTGCGCGCCATGTTCGGATGACCTCAGATCTGGATCAAACGAGCCGTACCCCGGAATGCTTCAACCGATGTTAGCCATCAAAAACAAGGTCACGGGACGTCTGGAGAGGAACCGCGCATGACAAGGGCCGGCGCCGTATCGCTGAGCACCCTGCGCCGCGACGCGACCAGCAAGAGCTGGCTGGTCGACCTGCCGCTGATCGTGCTGGCCTGGTGGCTGGCGTTCTGGTTGCGCTTCAACCTGGGCCTGCCCTGGCCTTATTTCGATCACGCGCTGCTGACCACGCCCATTGCGCTGCTCTGCATGGCGCTTGGCCTGGCGCTGGCGCGCGTGCCGCGCCAGTCGTGGCGCTACGTCAGCTTGGCCGATTTGCGCCTGCTGGCGGTGGGCGTGGCGCTGGGCGCGCTGTTGACCACGGCGGTGGTGATGGGTCTGCGCATCGATGGTTTTCCGCGCTCGGTGTTCGCCATCAGCGCCGTGCTGACGCTGGTGCTGCTGGCCGGAGCGCGGGCCAGCTGGCGCACGCTGATCGAGCGTGAACGTGAACGCACGCACGGCCACCCCGGCCAGCAACGGCAGCCGCTGCTGGTGGTCGGCACGCTGGACGAAGCCGATCACGCGCTGCGCGCGCTCAAGGGTGCCGATGGCTGGCAGGTGGCCGGCATCGTCTCGCCGCTGGCCGCCGACCACGGGCGCACCGTGCAGGGCGTGCGCGTGCTGGGCGACGTGCCGGCACTGGCCGACATCGCCGCCACGCTGCAGGCCCGCACGGTGCTGCTGGCCAGCGCGCCGGGTGCACCGCTGCGGCGCGAGGCGCTGCTGCGCTGGTCGGGCGCGGGCCTGAACCTGCTGACCTTGCCCACGGCCGACGACTGGCTGCGCCCGGGCGCCACGCCCAGCCCGCGCCAGGTGCGGCTGGAGGACCTGCTGGGCCGCACGCCGGTGCAGCTCGACACCGCGGGCCTGACGGCGTTGTTCGGCGGCCAGACCGTGCTGGTCACCGGTGCGGGCGGCTCGATCGGGGCCGAGCTGTGCCGCCAGGTGGCGCGCCTGGGTGCCGCGCGCCTGGTCTGCGTCGACGTTTCCGAGTTCGCCACCTACCGGCTGGAGCAGGAGCTGCGCCGCGACCACCCGGCGCTGGAAGGCGTCTATTGCACCGCCAACGTGCGCGAGGTCGAGCGTCTGCTGGCCATCGCTCGCGCGCATCCGCCCGGCGTGGTGCTGCACGCCGCCGCCTACAAGCACGTGCCCTTGATGGAGCAGGGCAACGAGATCGAGGCGCTGCGCACCAACGTGCTGGGCACGCTCAACGCCGCGCGCGTGGCGGGCGCGGTGGGCGCGGCGCGCTTCGTGCTGGTGTCCACCGACAAGGCCGTCAACCCGACCAGCGTGATGGGCGCCAGCAAGCGCCTGGCTGAACAGGTGGTGCAGGCCGTGGCGCGGCAATTCCCGGCGACGCAGTATGTTTCGGTGCGCTTCGGCAACGTGCTGGGCTCCAGCGGCTCGGTGGTGCCGCTGTTCACGGCCCAGATCGAGATGGGCGGGCCGGTGACGGTGACGCACCCCGACATCGTGCGCTATTTCATGACCATCCCCGAGGCCGCGCAGCTGGTGCTGCAGGCGGGGCTGATGGGCCGGTCGGGCCAGATCTTCGTGCTCGACATGGGCGAGCCGATGAAGATCGTCGAGCTGGCCCGCCTGCTGATCCGCCTGTCGGGCAAGAGCGAGGCCGAGGTGCCGATCGCCTTCACCGGCCTGCGTCCGGGCGAGAAGCTTTACGAGGAACTGCTGGCCGATGACGAGACCACCGAGGCCACGCCGCACCCCAAGCTGCGCGTGGCCAAGGTCGCGCCGCCCGCGGGCGACGTGGCCGCGCTGGCCGAGTCCTGGCTGGCCGCCGCCGGTGCCGCGCCGACGGCTGATGCGGTCCGCGCTTGGCTGGTCGGCCAGGTGCCGGAATACCGGCCCCATCCAGTCCGCTTTTGAGCGCCCGCCGGCGCCCCACCTCACACGCTGCGCAGCAGCGCGCTCACGCCGTCCCACAGAATCTGCACGCCGATGCTCAGCAGGATGAAGGCCATCAGGCGCATGAACACGATCTGCCCGATCTCGCCCAGCGGGCGCAGCAGGCGGCCGGCGTAGCGGTAGGTCAGCGCCACCAGAACGCCGATCAGCACCATGCCCAGCACGGCGCCTGAAAAAGTCACCAGCGACTCGGTGACGCGCGGCGTGTGCAGGCTGGCGCCCACGGTGATGGCCACCGCGATCGAGCCGGGGCCGCAGGTGAGCGGAAAGGTGAGCGGGTAGAAGGCGCGGATACGCACATTGCTTTCGGTCACCGCCTGCGCCATCTGGTCGGCATCGCCGTCGGCGGCCTGCTGGGCGTTCAGCATGCGCCAGGCCATCGAGGCCACCACCAGCCCGCCGGCCACGCGCACGATGGGCAGCGAGACGCCGAAAAAATCCAGCACGTAGGAGCCCACCAGCGTGGCGCCGGTCAGCAGCACCGCCACGTTGCGGCCGATGCGCCGCGCCAGGTCGGCGCGGATGGCGTCGTGCACGCCGTGCGTCAGCGTGGTGAACAGGGGCGCCGTGGCCAGCGGGTTGATGATGGGCAGCACGGTGGCCACGGCAAACAGCAGGCTCTTGCCAAAGGTCGCGAGCAGGAGCGGGATTTCCATGGCCGCCAATGGTAGCGGGCGGCTGCGTGATAAGCTGAATCGTTGCCCCCGGCGGGGCCTGTTCCTCGCATGGACGGGCCCAAGCCTTCTTCGGAGTTTGCCCATGCCTTCCCTGCTGCCCCACATCGACCCCGACGGCCTGCTCGAGTTCTCGGTGGTCTACACCGACCGCGCGCTCAACCACATGTCCCGGCGCTTTCAGGGCGTGATGACCGACATCGACGCCATGCTCAAAGAGGTCTACGGCGCCGACGCCACGGCGTTGATCCCCGGCAGTGGCACCTTCGGCATGGAGGCGGTGGCGCGGCAGTTCGCCGGCGGGCAGCAGGTGCTGATCGTGCGCAACGGCTATTTCAGCTACCGCTGGAGCCAGATCCTGGAGGCCGGCGGCATCACCACGGGCGATCGCATCACGGTGCTCAAGGCGCGCCGCACGGGCGAGGGCAGCCAGGCGCCCTGGGCGCCGGCGCCGATCGACGAGGTGCTGGCCGCCATTGCGCGCGACAAGCCCGGCGTGGTCTTCGTGCCGCACGTGGAGACGGCCAGCGGCATCCTGATGCCCGACGAGCAACTCCAGCGCATCGGCGCGGCGGTGCACGCGGTGGGCGGCCTGTTCGTGCTGGACTGCGTGGCCTCGGGCGCGGTGTGGGTGGACATGCGCGCGCTGGGGGTGGACGCGCTCATCAGCGCGCCGCAAAAGGGCTGGAGCAGCTCGCCGGCCTGCGCCATGATCGGCCTGTCGGCGCGCGCGGTGAAGGCACTGGAGAGCACCACCAGCAGCAGCTTCTCGATGGATTTGAAGAAGTGGCGCCAGATCATGCAGTCCTACGAGACCGGCAGCCACGCCTACCACGCCACCATGCCCACCATGGCGCTGATCGACCTGCGCGACACCATGCGCGAGACCCGCGAGCGCGGCTTTGCCACCGTGCGCGCGCAGCAGTTCGAGCTGGGGCGCCAGGTGCGCCAGCTGCTGGCCCAGCGAGGCTTTCCCAGCGTCGCCGCCC
Organism: Burkholderiales bacterium; assembly: GCA_017307865.1. Lineage (GTDB taxonomy): Bacteria > Pseudomonadota > Gammaproteobacteria > Burkholderiales > Burkholderiaceae_C > Ottowia > Ottowia pentelensis. Next base: position 103,653 of record JAFKGE010000020.1, read on the forward strand.
AAGGCTTCGAGGCGCCGGGCGTGGTGGTCAGCTACACCACCGACCCCGAGGTGCAGAACGTCAAGAAGTTCATCGCCCAGGGCGTGCAGGCCGCCGCCGGCGTGCCGCTGATGTGCGACGAGCCCAAGGACTTTTCCACCTTCCGCCTGGGCCTGTTCGGGCTGGACAAGTGGGCGCATGTGGAGCGCAGCGTGGGCCAGCTGGCGGCGGCGCTGGACCGCATGGGCTATCCGGCGCGCGCCAACGCGCCCGCTTGAGCATGCCCGCACCGCTGCCTTGGCTGGTGGTCACCACCGTCGGCTCGCGCGAGGAGGCCCAGGCGCTGGCGCGCGCCATCGTGCATCTGCAGCTGGCCGCCTGCGTGCAGATCGAGCCGATCGAGAGCATTTACCGCTGGCGCGGCGAGGTGTTCGAGGACGGCGAGTTTCGCCTGCTGTTCAAGACCATCGCCAGCCAGTACGCGCAGCTGGAGGCGGCGATCCGCGCGCGCCACCCGTACGAGCTGCCGGCCATCCACGCCATCGCCACCACGGCGGCCGACCCGGTGTACGCGGCCTGGGTGGCCGAGAACTCGGGTGGCACGGGTGATCGCGTGCCGATTGGCGGAATACTATAAAAATAATAGCTATTGGCGCTTGATGGACGGGCGCTGCAGCCATAAAAAGCTTAAAATCGCTCCAGCTCCGGAAACGGCAGCCGCCCGCCGCGCACCACCGGCTTGCCGTACTCGGCGCAGCGCGCCAGGGTCGGGATCAGCTTGCCGGGGTTGAGCCCCTCGGCGGGGTCGAACGCATGCTTGAGCGCCAGCATCTGCGCGTTCTCGGCGGCGGTGAACTGCACGCACATCGAGTTGAGCTTTTCCACCCCCACGCCGTGCTCGCCGGTGATGGTGCCGCCCATGGCCACGCTGGTCTCCAGGATGTCGGCGCCGAAGCGCTCGCAGCGCTCCAGCTGGTCGGGGTCGTTGGCGTCGAACAGGATCAGCGGATGCAGGTTGCCGTCGCCGGCGTGAAACACGTTGCAGCAGCGCAGGCCGTACTTGTGCTCCATCTGGGCAATGGCCTCCAGGATGTCGGCCAGGCGCCGGCGCGGAATGGTCGAGTCCATGCACATGTAGTCGGGGCTGATGCGCCCCGACGCCGGAAAGGCGTTCTTGCGTCCGCTCCAGAACTTCAGGCGCTCGGCCTCGGAGCCGCTCACTGCAATTTTGGTAGCGCCTGCCGCAAGCAGGACGCCGGACATGCGCTCGATTTCTTCGGCCACTTCTTCCGGCGTGCCATCGCTCTCGCACAGCAGGATGGCCGCCGCGTCCAGGTCGTAGCCGGCATGCACGAAGCCTTCGACCGCGCGCGTCATCGGCCCGTCCATCATCTCCAGCCCGGCCGGGATGATGCCGGCGGCGATGACCGACGCCACCGCCGCGCCGGCCGCGCGCACGTCGGCAAAGCTGGCCATGATGCAGCGCGCGAGCAGCGGCTTGGGCAGCAGCCGCACCGTGACTTCGGTGGTCACGGCCAGCATGCCCTCGCTGCCGACAACCAGGGCCAGCAGGTCGTAGCCGGGCGCGTCCAACGCCGCGCCGCCGAACTCGACCGGCTCGCCTTCCACGCTGAAGCCCTTGACCGCCAGCACGTTGTGCAGCGTCAGGCCGTACTTCAGGCAGTGCACGCCGCCCGAGTTCTCGGCCACGTTGCCGCCGATGGTGCAGGCGATCTGGCTCGACGGGTCGGGCGCGTAGTACAGGCCGTGCGGCGCCGCCGCCTCGCTGATGGCCAGGTTGCGCACGCCGCACTGCACGCGCGCGGTGCGCGCCAGCGGATCGATCGCCAGGATGCGGTTGAAGCGCGCCAGCGACAGCGTCACGCCCCGCTCGTGCGGCAGCGCGCCGCCCGACAGGCCGGTGCCCGCCCCGCGCGCCACCACCGGCACGCCCAGCGCGTGGCAGGTCTGCAGCACGGCGCGCACCTGCGCCTCGGTCTCGGGCAGGGCCACGGCCATGGGGCGCTGGCGGTAGGCGGTCAGGCCGTCGCACTCGTAGGGCGTGGTCTGCTCGTCGGTCCACAGCAGCGCGGCGGGCGGCAGCACGGCCTGCAGCGCCTGCACCACCTGGGCTTGCCGCTGGGCAAGCGAGGGCGCGAGCGCGGCGTCGGCGGCGGGAGATGGCTGGAGGTCTGGCATGGAAAGCAGGCGGGGCAAAGGCGGTGCCGACACTATATCGGCCGGGGCTGCCGGCGAGCGCAAAAAAGCCCGCTCGAAGGCGGGCTTGGATGGGCGCGCGCGGACGTCAGGCCGCGCTCAGCCAGTAGCCGGCGTTGAAGGGGCTGCTCATGCGCAGCGCCAGCGGCGAGATGTCGACCAGCTTGTCGGTCGGCATCTTCTCGGTGGCCTCGGCGGCGGTGTCGCCTGCCTCGGCTTGGGCCTCGTTGGCCCGTTCTGCTTGGCCAGCTGGTGCAGAACGGGCTACCGAAAAGAATAGAAGCACCGGAAGGGTATCTTGCGATCCCCCCAGTAGTCGGCGGCGTCGCGGAAGATGTCCAGCAGCTGCTCGCGCGCTTCCTTGTCGAACTTGGCCGTGGCCGGGATGTGCTCCAGCACCACGATGAAGCCCGGCTGCGCGCCCGCCTTGTGCAGCGGGTCGGTCATGCAGTCGTACAGGGCGTCGAAGTTCTTGCCGAAGTGCGCCGGCAGGTTGAACTGCGCGGCGATCAGGTCCAGCACGTCCTGCTTGGTCTGCGCCTGCGCCAGGTTGGCGTACAAAAAGTGCTGGCCCAGCGCGGTGGCCGCGTCCTGCAGGTCGCTGGCGTGAAACGCGCGAATCGACTGCACGATGTTGGTGCGCACGTTCTTGAGGGGCGTGTCCCCCGGTTGACGAAGTGGCTGATCCATCTCCGCTGCTCTTTCTGAAGTCAATGACCGATCCGGGACAGCCAGCTGCACCGGTTGAAACTGCTCTTGCGCCTTCATGGCTCGACGATCCTCTTGAAGCTCGAATAATGGTCGCTCGTGTACCAGCACGCGTCGGGTTCGGTGCGCTGCACGCCGCCGCAGACGATGCGACGGGCGCCGCGATTGCGCGCGCCGGGGGTCTCGACGGTGTATTCACGGTAGTAGCCGCGCCGCTTGGGGGGCAGCAGGCGTTCGCGATTGCCGAACACCACGCCGTCCTTCTCGTGCGCGAACGGCCCGCCCTGGTGAATCAGGACGTACGTTTGCTGCCCCTGTCGGGGCAGCTGGGCCACCCCGATGGTGGTTTCCGCGCTCCTCAGGTCGCTGCGCGCCAGTGCCACATCGGCGCCGGCCCCAAGGCCTGCACACAGCGACACGGCTACCAGCGATCGGGCAACAAGCGATGCCGCTGTCCGCAACATGAAAAACACCTCTCCAAAACCTCCGGGTAAACCCGAAAATCTCAAGCCGATAGTGTGCCGCAGCGGGCGCGAAAAATCAAGCACTTGGCCATGGGCCCGGTGCCGGTTCAAGGCCTCAACGGGTCAAATTAGTGAGCGCACACTAATTTGATTGGCCTTTCAATTCAATCGTTTGCGTCCACCACGGCCAGGGCCGTCAGGTTGACGATGCGCCGCACGGTGGCGCTGGCCGTGAGAATGTGCACGGGTTTGGCCGCGCCCAGCAGCACCGGGCCGATCGCGATGTTGCCGCCGGCGGCGGTTTTCAGCAGGTTGTAGGCGATGTTGGCGGCGTCGATGCCGGGAAACACCAGCAGGTTGGCGTCGCCCTGCAGCAGGCCGCGCGGCATCAGCGCCTGGCGGCCGGCGCCGTCCAGCGCCAGGTCGCCATGCATCTCGCCGTCCACCTCCAGCCAGGGCGCCTGCTCGCGCAGCAGCGCCAGGGTGCGGCGCATCTTGAGCGCGCTGGGCTGCTCGCTGGTGCCGAAGTTGGAGTGCGACAGCAGGGCGGCCTTGGGCGTGATGCCGAAGCGCAGCATCTCGGTGGCGGCCATGGCGGTGATCTGCGCCAGCTCCTCGGCGCTGGGGTCGTAGTTGACGTGGGTGTCCACCAGGAACAGCTGGCGGCTGGGCAGCAGCAGGCCGTTCATGCAGGCGTAGACGGGCGCGCCCGGGCGCCGGCCGATCACCTGGTCGATGTAGTGCAGGTGGTTGGCGGTGGTGCCCCAGGTGCCGCAGATCAGGGCGTCGACCTCGCCCTTGTGCAGCATCATGGAGCCGATCAGGGTCAGGCGCCGGCGCATCTCGATCTTGGCCACCTGCACGGTGATGCCCTTGCGCTCGGTCATGCGGTGATAGGTCTGCCAGAAGTCGCGGTAGCGGTGGTCGTAGTCGGTGTTGACCACGTCGTAGTCCTCGCCCTGCTGCAGTCGCAGGCCGAACTTCTCGACGCGCTGGGCGATGATGGCCGGCCGCCCGATCAGCGTCGGCCGCGCCACGCCCTCGTCGACCACGATCTGCGCGGCGCGCAGCACGCGCTCTTCCTCGCCCTCGGCGAAGGCCACGCGCTTCTTGGCCGCCAGCCGCGCGGCGTCGAAGATCGGGCGCATGGTGGTGCCCGAGGCGTAGACGAAGGTCAGCAGCTTCTGGCGATAGGCCTCCATGTCGGCGATGGGGCGCTGCGCCACGCCGCTGGCCGCCGCCGCCTCGGCCACGGCCGGGGCGATCTTCATCATCAGGCGCGGATCGAAGGGCTTGGGGATCAGGTATTCGGGCCCGAAGGCCAGCTTTTCACCCGCATAGGCGCGCGCCACCACCTCGCTTTGCTCGGCCTGCGCCAGCTCGGCGATGGCGTGCACGGCGGCCACTTCCATCTCGGTCGTGATGGTGGTGGCGCCGCAGTCCAGGGCGCCGCGGAAGATGTAGGGAAAGCACAGGACGTTGTTGACCTGGTTGGGGTAGTCGGTGCGGCCGGTGGCGATCAGCGCGTCGTCGCGCACCGCCTGCACGTCCTCCGGCATGATCTCGGGGTTGGGGTTGGCCAGCGCCAAGATCAGCGGGCGCGCGGCCATGCGCGCGGCCATCTCGGCCTTCAGCACGCCGCCGGCCGACAGGCCCAGGAAGATGTCGGCGCCGTCGATCACCTCGCTTAAGGTGCGCTGGTCGGTCTTTTGCGCATACACCGCCTTGTCCGGGTCCATCAGCTCGGTGCGGCCTTCGTAGACCAGGCCCTTGATGTCGGTCACCCACACGTTCTCGCGCCGCACGCCCAGCTTGACCAGCAGGCCCGTGCAGGCCAGCGCCGCCGCCCCGGCGCCCGAGACGACCAGCTTGACCTGATCGATCTTCTTGCCCACCACTTTCAGGCCGTTGACCACCGCCGCACCCACCACGATGGCGGTGCCGTGCTGGTCGTCGTGAAAGACGGGGATCTTCAGGCGCGCGCGCAGCTTGCGCTCGACGATGAAGCACTCGGGCGCCTTGATGTCCTCCAGGTTGATGCCGCCGAAGGTCGGCTCCAGCGCGGCGATGATCTCCACCAGCTTGTCCGGGTCCTTCTCGTTGATCTCGATGTCGAACACGTCGATGCCCGAGAACTTCTTGAACAGCACCCCCTTGCCTTCCATCACCGGCTTGCCCGCCAGCGGCCCGATGTCGCCCAGGCCCAGCACGGCGGTGCCGTTGGTGATGACGCCCACCAGGTTGCCGCGCGCGGTGTACTTGAAGGCGGCGGCCGGGTCGCGCACGATTTCCTCGCAGGGCGCGGCCACGCCGGGGCTGTAGGCCAGCGACAGCTCGTAGCGGTTGCTGACGGTCTTGGTCGGCTGCACGGCGATCTTGCCGGGCACCGGGTGTTCGTGATAGTCGAGCGCGGCGCGGCGCAACTGGGCCTGCTTGTCGTCGCCGGCGGGTGGGGTGGGGGTGCTGCTCATGCCAAAAAGTCTCCTGGGTGCGTGCGCCGGGCCGGTTCAGCCGGCCCAACGGCGCCTGCACCGGCGATTGTAGGAAACGCCCCCTGTACGGGCCGTCGGGCGCCCCGTATCATCCGCCGACACCGACGGCACTGGAGGGCCCGAGCATGGCGCTGATGGATTTCATCAAGAAGCAGTTCATCGACATCCTGGAGTGGACGGAGGACGGCGACGGCACGCTGGCCTGGCGCTACCCCATGGCCGACCGGGAGATCCAGACCGGCGCCCAGCTGGTGGTGCGCGAGTCGCAGCTGGCGCTGTTCGTCAACGAAGGCCAGGTGGCCGACGTGTTCGGCCCCGGCACGCACAAGTTGACGACGCAGACGCTGCCGGTGCTGACCTACCTGAAGAACTGGGACAAGCTGTTTCAGTCGCCCTTCAAGAGCGACGTCTACTTCTTCAGCACGCGCCAGCAGGTGGACCAGAAGTGGGGCACGCCGCAGCCCATCACCATCCGCGACCCCGAATTCGGCGCCGTGCGCCTGCGCGCCTTCGGCAACTACGCCTGGCGCGTGGCCGACCCCAAGACCTTCTACACCGAGATCTCCGGCACGCGCGAGCAATACACGGTGGCCGACCTGGACGGCCAGCTGCGCGGCCTGATCGTGCAGAACATCGCCACCGGCATCGCGCAAAGCGGCATTCCGTTTCTGGATTTGGCGGCCAACCAGCAGGCCTTCGCGCAGGCGCTGGCCGCCGCGCTGACGCCGGCCATGGCGGGCTACGGCCTCAAGCTGGAGGCCATGACGGTGCAAAGCATCTCGCTGCCCGACGAGCTGCAGAAAATCCTCGACCAGAAGATCGGCATGGGCATGGTCGGCGGCGACATGGGCAAGTTCATGCAGTACCAGACGGCGCAGGCCATTCCCAAGATGGCCGAGGGCGTGGGCGGGGGCGGTGACGGCGGCCTGGCCGGCGCCGGACTGGGCATGGGCGCGGGCGTGGCCATGGGGCAAATCCTGGCGCAGAACATGCAGTCGGCGCTGCAGGGCGGCGCACCCGCGGCGGCGGCCGGCGCGGCGCCGGTGGGCGTCAAGCCCGAGGACGTGATGGCCACGCTGGAGAAGCTGGGCGAGCTCAAGACCAAGGGCATCCTGACCGAGGACGAGTTCAACGCCAAGAAGGCCGAGTTGCTCAAGAAGCTGGTCTGATACTATAAAAATAATAGCTGTCGGCGCTTGATCGACAGGCGCCAGAGGCATAAATCACTTAAAAATGGCCGCCGACGCCCCGCAGCGTCACTACCGCGCGCCCTGCCCCTCGTGCGGCGCGCCGGTCGAGTTTCGCAGCGCCACCGCGCCCTACGCCGTCTGCGGCTACTGCCGCAGCACCGTGGTGCGCAGCGGCGAGCAGCTGAGGCGCATCGGCCGCATGGCCGAGCTGTTCGACGACCACAGCCCGCTGCAACTGATGGCCAGCGGCCGCATCGCGCTGGACGGCCAGGACCAGCCCTTCACCCTGATCGGCCGGCTGCAGTACCAGAGCGAGGCCGGCGTCTGGACCGAGTGGATCGCCGCGCTTCAGGATGGCCGCACCGCCACCCTGGGCGAGGACAACGGCGCCTACGTCTTCACCCAGCCCGACGCCGCCGCGCACCCGCCGGCCGGCCTGCCGCCCGATTTGCCGCGCCAGCCCGCCGGCGGCACGGTGACGCTGGACGGCCAGCCCTGGGTCGTCGCCTTCAGCGGCCGCGCCCAGCTGCTGGCCGCCGAGGGCGAGCTGCCCAAGCTGCCGGCGCTGGGCCAGCCCTTCGAGCTGGTCGAGCTGCGCAGCGAGGACGGCCAGGTGTTGTCCATCGACTACGGCCACGCGCCGCCGGCCATCGAGCGCGGCCGCGCCGTGCAACTGCAAGACCTGCAGCTGACGGGCCTGAAGGACGAATCCACGCGCGAGGACCAGGGCGGGCGCTCCTTCGCCTGCCCCCACTGCGGCGCGCCCGTCACGGTGCAACTGGACAGCAGCAAGAGCTGCACCTGCCCCAGCTGCCACAGCCTGATCGACCTGTCGGCCGGCATCGGCGGCGAGCTCAAGGCGGTCGAGCAATCCGTTCATTCCACGCCGCTGATCCCGCTGGGCGCCAGCGGCGAACTGGAGGGCGTGCGCTGGCAGGTGGTGGGCTATCAAAGGCGCATCGGTCACGAGCCGGGCGACGACGAGCGCTTTGCCTGGAGCGAATACCTGCTTTACAACCGCGAGCGCGGCTTCGCCTTTCTGGTCGACGCCGAGGACGGCTGGAGCCTGGTGCGCACCGCCACCGGCGCGCCCAAGATCGACAAGGACCACCGGCGCGCGCGCTACCTGGGCGCCACCTACACGCTGCAGTCCAGCTACGAGGCCACCACCACCGAGGTGCTGGGCGAGTTCTACTGGCCCGTGCAGGCCGGCCAGCAGACCACCAACCGCGACTATGTGAGCGGCAACAACCTGCTGTCCACCGAAAGCGGCGCCGGCGAGGTCACCACCTCGGTCGGCAGCAGGATCGACGGCGCGCGGGTGGCCGAGGCCTTTGGCCTCGCCACCACCAAGGCCCGGTTCGAGCGCCAGGAGGTCGGCCCCTTCGTCGCCTCCAAGGGCGTGGGCTGCATGACGATCATCGTCATCATCATCTTCTTCATCGTCATCGCGTCCATCATGGACAGCTGCTCGGGTTCGTCCGGCTACAGCCGCAGCTCGGGCGGCTCCTTTGGCGGCTACTCCAGCGGCGGCAGCCACAAATGACCCTTTCCAACCCCGGAGAACCACCCCATGGAAACCGAATGGCTCAAACCCGCCGCCCTCGTCGGCTCGCTCGTCTACGCGCTCATCGGCGTGCTCATCTTCTGGGTGTGCTTCATCGTCATCGACAAGATCACACCCTACGACCTGTGGCTGGAGATCGTCGAAAAGCACAACCGCGCGCTGGCGCTGATCGTGGCCGCCATGTGCCTGGGGATCAGCATCATCGTGGCCGCTGCAATCCATTGACCCACCCCCAGTCTCCACACGCTGCGCGTTGTTGCGCCTCCCCCCTCGCAGGGGGCATCGCCAGTGACCGGGGAGACCCCGGTCACGGCGCTTGCTGGCACGGCCTGCTCCGCGGCCCTTGGGCTCTTGGGATTTCATGCGCCGCGGGAGATGCCGTGCGCCGCACCCCATGAGCGCCCTGCCCTCCGCGATCGACGCGCCCGCGCGCGCCGCCCCGCGCCCCATCGCCGTGGCGCTGCTGGCCAGCGTATTCGTCATTGCCGCCTGCGGCCTGCTGTACGAGCTGGCGGCCGGTGCGCTGGCGTCCTACCTGCTGGGCGATTCGGTGCTGCAGTTTTCCACCGTCATCGGCACCTATCTGTTCGCCATGGGCCTGGGCTCGTGGGCCTCGCGCCATTTCGAGCGCGAGCTGCCGGCGCACTTCTTGCGCATCGAGCTGCTGATCGCCCTGCTGGGCGGCGCGCTGCCGGCCGTGCTGTTCATCGCCAACGCCACCGTGCCGCAGGCGTTTCGGCCGCTGCTGTACGCCATGGTGCTGGCGGTGGGCACGCTGGTGGGGCTGGAGATTCCGCTGGTCATGCGCATCCTGCGGCGCGACGTGCAGCTCAAGGACCTGGTCAGCCAGGTGCTGACCTTCGACTACCTGGGCGCGCTGGCGGTGTCGCTGGCCTTTCCGCTGTGGCTGGTGCCGCGGCTGGGGCTGATCCGCACCGGTTTTTTGTTCGGCCTGATGAACGCGGTGGTGGCCCTGTGGGCGCTGTGGCTGTTTCGGCACGAGCTGCCGCGCCGGCGCGACTTTGCCGCCGCCTGCGCGCTGGTGGTGGCGCTGCTGGCTGCCGGCATGGCCGGGGCCGGGCGCATCACCACGCTGGCCGAGGAACACTTCTATCAGGACCGCATCGCCTTCGCGCACAGCTCGCCCTACCAGCGCATCGTGGTGACGGCCGGCCACGCGGGCTTGCGGCTGTTCCTCAACGGCAACCTGCAGTTCGCCCAGCGCGACGAATACCGCTACCACGAGGCGCTGGTGCACCCGGCCATGGCCGCCTTCGGCGCGCCGCGCCGGGTGGCGGTGCTGGGCGGCGGCGACGGCATGGCGGTGCGCGAAATCCTCAAGTACCCCTCGGTCGAGTCCGTCACCCTGGTCGAGCTGGACCCGGCCATGACGCGCCTGTTTCGCGACACGCCGCAGCTGGCGCAGCTCAACCGCCAGTCGCTGGCCAACCCCAAGGTGCATATCGTCAACACCGATGCGTTTCAGTGGCTGCAACACACGCAAGAGGTTTTTGACGTGATCGTGGTCGATTTCCCCGACCCCACCAACTTCGCCATCGGCAAGCTCTACACCAGCAGCTTCTACGGCCTGCTGGACCGGCGCCTGGCGGCCGGCGGCTACGCGGTCATCCAGACCACCTCGCCGCTGATCGCGCGCCGCAGCTTCTGGACCGTGGTGCAAACCATCGAGTCGGTCGGCCTCACCGCCACGCCCTACCACGCCCACGTGCCCAGCTTCGGCGAATGGGGCTTCGTCATCGCCAGCCGCCGGCCCTGGCGCTGGCCCACGGCGTTGCCGGCGGGGCTGCGCTTTCTCGACCTGCCTTCGCTGCCGCTGCTATTCGACTTTCCGCCCGACATGGCGCGCGTGCCGGCCGAGGTCAACCGCCTGTCCAACCAGGTGCTGGTGCACACCTACGAGCAGGAATGGGGGCAGGTGCACCCATGACCGCCCTGCGCCGCCGCGCGCTGCTGGCCTTTGGTGCGGGCGGCCTGCTGGCGGGCTGCGCGCGGCCCGACGCCAGCGCCATCGAAGGCGGCTTCACCGGCATCGCGCATGAACGCGGCCACCGGCTGCGCGAGCCCTGGCCCACGCGCGCGCCCGATGTCACGCGCCGCGTGCACACGCTGATCGCCGGCGGCGGCATCGCCGGGCTGGCGGCGGCGCGCGCGCTGCGCCAGCGCGGGCACGAGGACTTCGCGCTGCTGGAGCTGGAGGACACGGCCGGCGGCAACAGTCGCGGCACGCACATCAAAGGCATCGCCTGCCCGCAGGGCGCGCACTACCTGCCGCTGCCGGGCGATGACGCGCGCGCCGTGCAGGAGCTGCTGGAAGAGCTGGGCCTGCGCCGGCGCGTGGCCGGCCGCTGGCGCTACGACGAATTCACGCTGTGCCACAGCCCGCAGGAGCGCCTGTTCATCGATGGCCACTGGCAGCCCGGCCTGCTGCCGCTGCAGGGCGTGGACGAGGGCACGCTGGCGCAGTACCGCCGCTTTGCCGATCTGGTGCGGCAGGCCCGGCAGGCCGCGCACTACGCCATTCCAGTGCAGAAATCGACCTTTGCGCCCGTCCAGCTTGCGCAAGACGCTATCACTTTCGATGCATGGCTGAATCAACACGGCCTGAACGACCCGGCCCTGCGCTGGTACCTGGACTATGGCTGCCGCGACGACTACGGCGCCGGCCTGGCCAGCGTTTCGGCCTGGGCCGGCCTGCATTACTTTGCCAGCCGCCACGGCTTTCAGGCCCCGGGCGAGGCAGCGGACGACGAGGGCGAGGACGCGGTGCTGACCTGGCCGCAGGGCAACGGCTGGCTGGCCGAGCGCCTGGCCGCGCCCCTGGGCGATCGTCTGCAGGCCGCGCGCGTGGTCGGCCGCATCGCGCCCGAGCGCCACGGCGTGACGGTGGACGCCCTGCACGAGCCCAGCGGCCGGCTGGAGCGCTGGCAGGCGCGGCAGGCGGTGGTGGCGCTGCCCGTGTGGCTGGCCGCGCGCGTGCTCGATCCCGCCCCCGCCGCGCTGCGCGCGCGCGTCCAGAACCTGCGCACGGCCCCCTGGCTGGTGGCCAACCTGCGCCTGCGCGCGCCGTTGCAAGACCGCCCCGGCGCCGCGCCCAGCTGGGACAACGTGCTGTACGGCGCGCCCGGCCTGGGCTATGTCGACGCCATGCACCAAGGCCTGTCGCCCGTGCCCGGCCCCACGGTGCTGACGTATTACCGCGCGCTGGGCGACGTGCCGGGCGGCCGCGCGCAGCTGCTGCGGCAGCCCTGGACGCACTGGCGCGACGCCATCCTGGCCGAGCTGGGCGCCGCCCACCCCGACCTGATCGAGAAGACCGAGCGCATCGACATCGTGCGCTACGGCCACGCCATGGCGGTGCCGGTGCCGGGGGCGCTGGCGCAGGTGACGCGCGCGCGTGCCGCCGCCCGTGCCGGCGGCGCCCGCACCGAGGTGGCGCCGCTCATCTTCGACGACGCGCCGCGCCTGGCCTTTGCCCACGCCGACTGGTCGGGCTATTCGATCTTCGAGGAGGCCTTCACCCTGGGCGGCGCCGCCGGCGCGGCGCTGGCCTGACAGCCCGCGGACAGGCGCGGCCGGCCACCACACATTTTTTTACCGGGGCGCCATGACAGGTCCGGAACTTTGCCGTATCTTTGCCCCTCTCATGGCTGCAACGAGTGAATGACTCCTCCCATTGCCTTGACGCTGCCGAGCCCATTGGCTTCGTGCCAACCGAAAACCTGAAGCGCTTTTCCTCCTCCCTCCCTCCTCCTCCTTCGCTTCAGGCCGCCTCGGCAGCATTTTTATTCTGAGCGCGCCGCTTTCGCCCCCGGGCCAAGGCGGCGCGTTTGTTTTTGGCGCCGGGCAAGGCGCGGCGCCACGCGCCGTGCAGTTCGAGGGTGGATTTTTACGCGGGCTGCGTGTCGACGAAGCTGGCGCGCTGCATCAGCTTGTCGTCCAGCAGGCGCGCCAGGTTGGCGTGGCGCGCGCGCCAGTCCAGCTCGGCAAAGCGAAAGTCCAGGTAGCCCAGCGCGCAGCCGACGGCGATGTCGGCCAGCGTCATGTGCACGCCGGGGGCGCACCAGGGCTTGTCGGCCAGGCCGGCGCTCATGGCCGCCAGCGCGGCATCCACCTTGCCCATCTGGCGCGCGATCCATGCGCTGCTCCGCTCGCCCTCGGCGCGGCCGGGCCAGGTTTTTTCCAGCCGCGCCAGGATGGCGGCGTCCAGCAGGCCGTCGGCCAGCGCCTCCCAAGTCTTGACCTCGACGCGCTCGCGCCCGGGCGGCGGAATCAGCTTGCTGACGGGCGAGAGCGTTTCCAGGTAGTCCACGATCACGCGCGAGTCGAACACCGCGTCCTGCCCGTCCATCACCAGGCAGGGCACCTTGCCCAGCGGGTTGGCGGCGCCGATGGCGGTGTCGTCGGCCCAGACGTTTTCCTGCACGAACTGGTAGTCGAGCTTTTTCTCGGCCAAAACGACGCGCACTTTGCGCACGTAGGGGCTGGTGATGGCGCCGATCAAACGCATGGTCATGAAGGTCGGGTCAGGAAAGCCGGGGTGCCGGCGAGCGCCGCCATTTTAGGGGCTGCGCGACGGGGCGCGCGACACGGCGCTTTTACAATCGGCGCCATGGATCTGACCGCGCTCACCGCTCTTTCGCCGCTCGATGGGCGCTACGCCGCCAAGCTGGATGCCCTGCGCCCGCACCTGAGCGAGCTGGGCTACATGCGCTACCGCGTGCAGGTCGAGCTGACCTGGTTCATTGCCCTGTCCGACGCCGGCTTTGCCGAGTTCCAGCCGCTCAGCGCGGCCGCGCGCGCGCATCTGCTGGGCCTGCTGCGCGACTTTTCAGCCGCCGATGGCGCCGCCATCAAGGCGATCGAAAAAACCACCAACCACGACGTCAAGGCGGTCGAATACTGGATCAAGGGCCGCTTCGAGGGTCAGCCCGAGCTGCAGGCCGCGGCCGAGTTCGTGCACTTCGCCTGCACCAGCGAGGACATCAACAACACCAGCCACGCGCTGCAGCTGCGCGCCGGACGCGCCGTGCTGCTGCAGGGCCTGGACGCGGTGATCGAACGCCTGCGCGCGCTGGCGCACCAGCACGCCAGCGTGCCCATGCTTGCCCGCACGCACGGGCAGACCGCCAGCCCCACCACCGTGGGCAAGGAGCTGGCCAACGTGGCGGTGCGCCTGCAGGCGGCGCGCCAGCGCATCGCGCAGGTCCAGCTGCTGGCCAAGATGAACGGCGCCGTGGGCAACTACAACGCGCACGTGTCGGCCTGGCCCGACTTCGACTGGCAGGCCTTCGCGCGCCGCGTGGTGGAAAGCGCGGAGCCCGCCGGCCTGGGCCTGACGTTCCAGCCCTACAGCACGCAGATCGAGCCGCACGACACCATGGCCGAGCTGTTCGACGCCATCGCGCGCGCCGACACCGTGTGCATCGACCTGGCGCGCGACGTCTGGGGCTACATCAGCCTGGGCTACTTCAAGCAGAAGACCAAGGCGGGCGAGATCGGCTCATCGACCATGCCGCACAAGGTCAACCCGATCGACTTCGAGAACGCCGAGGGCAACCTGGGCTTGGCCAACGCCCTGCTGCGCCACCTGGCCGAGAAGCTGCCCATCAGCCGCTGGCAGCGCGATTTGACCGACAGCACGGTGCTGCGCAACATGGGCGTGGCGCTGGGCCATGCCGTGCTGGCGTATCAGTCGCTGCTGGCCGGCCTGAACAAGCTGGAGCTGAACGAAGCCGCGCTGGCGGCCGACCTGGACGGCGCCTGGGAGGTGCTGGCCGAGCCGATCCAGACCGTGATGCGCCGCTTCGGCGTGCCCGGCGCGTACGAAAAGCTGAAAGAGGTCACGCGCGGCCAGCAGGTCACGCGCGAGGCGTTGCACGGGCTGATCCGCGCGCTGGACATCCCGCAGCCCGAGAAGGATCGGCTGCTGGCGCTCACCCCCGCCACGTACGTCGGCCAGGCGGCCGAGCTGGCGCGGCGGGCTTGATCTTTCAAGCCAGATCGGGCTGCAGCGCTTGACTGACAAGCGCGAACAGCTATTAAAACAAGAGTATCGACGTGGCCCTCAAGGCAACCATCTTCAAGGCCGACGTGGCGCTGGCCGACATCGACCACGGCCACTACACCGACCTGCAACTCACGCTGGCGCGCCACCCCAGCGAAACCGACGAGCGCATGATGCTGCGCCTGGCCGCACTGGCGCTGAACGCCCACCAGGTGCAGGACCTGTGCGGCGGCGACGCGCGCATCGGCTTTGGCGCCGGCCTGTCCAGCCCCGACGAGCCCGACTTGCAGCTGCAGGACTTCACCGGCCGCACGCGCCTGTGGATCGAGGTCGGCCAGCCCGACGACAAGCCGCTGGCCAAGGCCTGCAGCAAGGCCGACCAGGTCCTCGTCTACGCCTTCGGCCCGGCGGCCGAAGTATGGTGGCGCGGCATCGAAGGCAAGCTGGCGCGACTCGACAAGCTGCAGGTCTGGCGCATCCCCGCACTTGAAGCGCAAGCGCTGGCGCAGCTGGCCGAGCGCAGCATGCAGCTGCAGGCCACGCTGCACGAGGGTGTGCTGACCCTGTCCAGCGCGCGCGGCAGCGTGGGCGTGGAGCCGCTGCGCTGGAAGTGACGGTGGGCGGCCGCCCCTGGGCACCCGGGCGCGCCCTTCAGGGTCACACACTCCGGAGGTTCATGCATCGGCCTCGTGCGCGCCGCTGAACCCGGGGCATGGGTCGTGGACGTGCTGCGCCCCTCCAGACTGCAACGACAAAATGTTGCAACAAAGGACGAATTGGTGCATGGTAGGCAGCGGCGACACTGCGGGTCGGCACGTTCCGGCCTTCGACAAGAGGAGGAAAGGATGGGAACTCATGCGTTGATGCGTGCGGCACGGCGTCTGCTGCCGCTGGCCTTGGGCGGCGTCGTGCTTGGCGCCTCGGGGGCCTTTCTCAATGCGCCGGTGCCGGCCAATGCCTACATCACCCAGGGGGGCCTGGACTGGGCTTGGGCGTCGCCGCTGCCGGCGGCCGTCGCTCCGCTCGACCTGAGCTACCAGTCCGCACAGGGCTGGCGCTTGCCGACGGCGGCCGAGCTGGCCAACGCGCCCTTGGCCACCGATTTCATGAAGGCGGGCGCCAACGTGCCGCTGGGCGGCACCGACCCCGTCAGTGGCGCATATTTTGCCGTCCCCAACGCCAACCTGACCGGGCCCGCGGCCTGTGCAACGCCGTACTTTTCTGCCAGCTATCACCACTGCGATTGGGCGGACGGTCTCGGGCAACCGGATGGGCCGTGGGCGCAGCCCGGAGACGTCAGTCGTCGAGACCAGCTGGTCGTGCGCACATCTGGCGCCTCGTCGGCCATTGCACCGGTGCCGACGCTGGGTGGGGGAGCGCTGGTTCTGCTCAGCCTCACCCTGCTTGGTGTCGGCTGGCTGAACCGGCCGCGCCAGCGCTGAAGGGGGCAAGCAGGGGCGCCGATGCACAGACGTCCCACGCGCCCGACCCGAAGACCGGTGCGGGTGCGGCGCTGATTCACCGCGGGGCGGGTGCGGCGGCGTCGCGCGGCATCCACGCCCCGCAATTCCAGCACTGCTCGAAGCCGCCCTCCACCCATTCGCCGCAGTGCGCGCAATGCCAGCGTCGCTGCGGCAGCTGCGCCAGGTCATCCAGCAACTGGCGCGCGGCGGTTTCATGCTCGGCGTGGCGCAGCCAGATTTCGGGCTGGCATTGGTCGGGCGGCAACTGACCGGCGATGCTGCTGAGGTAGCGCCGCTCCACCGTCGCCGCATAGCCGGCCTCGCACAGCAGATCGGCCCAGACCTGGGCGATGGCGAGGTTGGGCGCTTGCGTCAGGCGAAACATGCGTGCGCCGGGCTATTCGTGTCAAATCGGGCTGCAGCCGGCATCCGTCAAGCGCAAGCAGCTATCAAATATATAGTTTCAACTACTTGCCGGTGTGGCTGACGCCGGCATCCACCGTGCCGTACACCGTCACGCCCGATTGCGCGGCGTCGACGTCGGGGTTGCGCGGCAGGTTGGTGCAGCCGGCCAGCAGGGCGAACGCGCTGGCCAGCAGGGCGCCGGCCAGGGGGAGGGGCAACAGGGTCTTGCTCATGCGGCCAGTATGCCCCCGATGCGCATTATCGGTGCGTGTCCGATTGCGACGGCGCGCGCGGCAGCCACCCGAACAGGGCCGCCCCCGCCAGCAGCAGCGCCGACATCGACAGCAGCGCGGCGCTGAAGGGCTCCAGCCCCAGCGCCGGCGCCCAGCCGGCCACCCAGCCGCTGACCGACTGCATCAGCGCCACGCCCAGGAACATCGCCATCGTCAGCAGCGACAGCGCGCGCCCGCGCACGGCCGGCGCGTAGCTCTCGAACACGTAGCCGTGCTGCAGCACGGTAAAGCCCGACAGCAGCCCGTACAGCAGCGGCAGCGCCACGTCCACCCAGGCCACCTGCACCAGGCCCAGCGTGGCCACCAGCGCGGCCGCCACCCCCGCCATGATCAAAAGCCAGCGCTGGCGCCCGCGCCCGCTGGGGGCGATGCGGCCGAACAGCGCCGGGCTGCCGATGCTGGCCAGCGTCATCGCCAGCGCGACGTTGCCGCTTTGCACCAGCGAAAAGCCCGCGCGCTCGACCAGCAGCGGCCCCAGCCACAGGCCGCGGATGGTGATGAAGCTGGCATACGCCACCATGCCGTAGGCCACCATGCCCAGGGTGTGCGGCAGCTTGAACAGGCCCAGCAGACCGCGCAGCGCGTCCAGCGGCGAGGCGCGCGGCGGCGGCGCCGCGCCGGGGGCGGGCGCCGGCTCGTGCACGCGCCAGGCGATCAGCAGCCAGGCCGCCAGCGCGGCGCCCGCCAGCACGGCAAAGCCCCAGCGCCACGAGCTGCGCTCGATCAGCCAGGCCAGCGGCGTGGCCGTCAGCAGCATGCCCAGGTAGCCGATGCTCATCACCGTGCCCGACACGGCGGTGAAGCGCTCGGGCGCGAAGTGCCGGCTGGTGAACACCGTGCACACCAGAAAGGCGGGCGAGCAGCCGGTGCCGATCAGCAGCTGCCCGGCCATCAGCATCTCGTAGCTGTGGGCGTTGGCCGACAGCGCCGCGCCGGCCACGGTGAGCGGAAACGCCAGCAGGATGGTGCGGCGCACGCCCCACACGTCCAGCGAGATGCCCATGGCCACCTGCATCACGCCGAAGGCCAGGTGATAAGCGGCCGACCAGTTGCCCAGCTCGCTGGCGCTCAGGCTCAGCTCGCGCATCAGGGGTGGCCCCATGATGGCCGCCAGCGAGCGGAACGCCTGGCTCAACACGAAGGCGCCGGCCAGCGCCAGCAGCATGGCCCAGGCCTGGCGCGGCGTCAGGGCGTGCGGGCGGGCGGGGGCGGGCATGCGGCCGGCTTATGAGTCGAATCGGGCGCTGGCGCCCGTCGAACAAGCGCGAACAGCTATCAAAACGAAATCATCGGTCAATGGTGATGCCCGTGCGCCCCGTGCACGTGGCGGTGCGCGATCTCCTCGGCGGTGGCCGCGCGCACCGCCTTGACGGTGGCGACAAAGCGGATGGCGTGCCCGGCCAGCGGGTGGTTGCCGTCCAGGTGCACCACCGGCCCCTTGATCTTGACCACGTGGTAGGCCACCGGGCCATCCGGCCCCGCGCCCTGCAGCTGGCCGCCCACCTTCACGCCGGGCGGAAACTCGGCTTTGGGGATGGTGCGCACCAGCGCCTCGTCGCGCGCGCCGAAGGCGTCGGCGGCGGACAGCTCCAGCTCGACGCGATGCCCCACGTCCTGGCCGGCCAGCGCCGCCTCGACCTTGGGAAACAGGTTGTCGTAGCTGCCGTGCAGGTAGCTGGTGGTGCCCGCGTCCAGCGGCTTGCCGGTGGCGGCGTCGGTGATCTTGTAGGCCAGGGTGACGGCGCTGTCTTGGGTGATGGGCATGGGGTGGATGGTTCTCTCAGCTTCGGTCGCAACAAGGCGTCTCGTGCAGCGGCGCGCCGCCTCTGCACGGACGTAAAGCGACAAAGTTATTGCTCTGTCTCTTTCAGTCGATTCAAGCGCTTAAGGCTGCTCGTGTCACGAAGCTAGAGCGGTGAGCGACAAAGTATGTGCGACTACGTGAGTTCGGTGACGAACTAATTGAGATCGCGAGAAAGCAGTGTAGCGTCAGACTGGGGAACTCTGGCGATGTACTGCCGGCAGCCGTCAATCGTCGGCCCGGTGATCAGATGAATGCCCGCCGACTGTGCCCAAGATGGCGCCTGTTTGGCACATATCCCGCTCCTCTTGGCAAGCGTGCTAAGTGGGATAAAGATTGCCCGAAATCGCTCCAACTCTTTTAGGAGCACCACTTCCGAACAGCGACGTCCGACTCGGCGCTCTGTCGTTCTCAGATGGCCGTGGCGAATCAAGTGACAGAGTACTTCCCACTTGAGTTTCAAGACGCGTCGAGCTTCATCCTTGGAAAGGAAATCAATCCCGACAGAGACTTGTTGTGATTGTCGCCACGCTTGGACATCTTTGATGCGCATGTAGAGGCGCTGCGCAATCGAACCTTGTTCAGATTTTGTACGTAGGGGGAAATCTCCAGCCATGACGGCTCGCAGAAATGGACCAGTTTCCACCCGTGTCACGACTGTCCGCAACACATGGGCTAGGCACCGATCACCTTTGGAGAGCTGCGCACAGCTCGCATGTTTGATCAAGTTAGTTTCAAACGTATCGATGTCCTCCTGAGAGAGGCCGAATGGAGAGGCGGTGAGCAAGCCCTCTTCGCCGACCAATCGCAACCGCTCTGTGGAAAAACCCAGATACGCCGCGGCATGCGATAAGGATCGGCGAGCCTTCACATTGGCCCGGAGCCGATCCTCCAGCGCAGCTGTGATCACACGCCGGCGTCTACCAGAACGCAAGAGCATGGCACCTTCCGGTGCCATGTCATCAATTGCTGCCGCCACACCCTCGGTGCGCATGTTGAGTCTCTTGGCGAGCTCAGCCACCGTTGTGATGCGGGGCGTGTTTCTTCCAAGAATCGGCCGATCGCCTTGTCGGCTTCGCTCGGCGTAGGCACTCAAGGTGGCAAGCAGGCGCGCTTTCCAACTTGGATCAGGTGCGCTGCGAATTCTTCGCATCAGTCCTGGGAACACTACATTTAGGAGCGAGGGTGAAGAACCTGTGCGGCGTTGCCAAAGTTCGAGTAGTACTTCGAACGAAACTGGCCACTCGTTCGCCATTGTTGCTCCGGCTTCGAGCAACTCGGAATATCGCCGCACACTCCGGTCCTCACGCTTCTTCAAGGGCTTTTCCTTGAGACCATAGAGAGCGAAAGCTCCCAGCCAGGTCAACATCTCCGGTGCGGTGACTTTTAGGGATGAGAGCGCCAATTCGGAAACAGGCGAAGTGGGTGACTCAGAAAGAATCGCTCCGCATCTACAGCGCTCATGATGAATCGCGTTCAACGTTAGCGCTCTATGGCATCGGGAACATTCGTCTACTAGCCACACCGCATGTTGGTGACATATGGGAGGGTCATTCAACCAAGCGTTGCGCCAATAAGGGCGCGCGCCGGCTAGGCAGTGCGGGCAGCAACGCAATCGCTCGTGCGGGGAGACGTCAACGTTTCCGATCCATGTCGCGCGCTCCAAGCCGTTGCGGGCTGCCAGTCTCAGGGCGTAGCCTGGTGCAGATTCATCGCTGTACTGCGGTGGTCGAACCAACATGCGGCAGTTCCAGTTGCCTTGGGTCGCGGCGACGGTTGCGAGCGAAGTCCGCGGTCCTTCGGCTCAACCGCGTAAGTACGCTGATCGGTACCGCGAAACGGGCAAGGCCCTGCTTGCTGTCATGCCGGAACACCTTCTCGGCGCCGCTCTTCAGGTCTTCATAGAGCTCCTCGATAGGACCTGTCCAGACGTTGTGGTAAAGCGACTCATTGTCGAGAGGGATGCTGTCTTGCGGACACGCTGCAATCGGTAGTGCTGTGCCCTCAAGCGCAGCTAGGAGTTTGTCTGGGGCGTTCTCCAGAAACTCACGGTTGGCACCTCTCCCCGCGACTTCCAGTTGATGTGCCTGTACCAACCTCCTCACGATGTTGCGGCGCTTGGTGAGTCCGAGTCGAGCAAGTGCCTGCATACGCGCCGTTGGCTTTGCTGGGTCGCGACGAGCAAGTTCGGCAATGGTCGCGGCGTCCTCCAGGCTGAGGATCGAAAACTTGCACCGGGCTCCAACGAGCGCCACGGGTTGAATGCCGAGCCTCCTAATCCACCGAGCCATCCTGTTGTGATTGATGCCCAGTCTGCGGCGCAACTCGTTAGCAGGCACCCCAGTGAACCCTCTGAGTATTCCCCTTGTTCCACCTCCTGCACCCCGGCCGTGGATAGGGCCCGCATCGACTGCCGCCAAATCCCGCCATCTCCCTATCGGCAGTCGAGAGTAGCAGTCTGCATTCGCCAGAGTTCGATCAAAGAATCGGACGAGCGCCGCCTTGTGAACCGGATATGTCAATTGCTTAATGAACGTCTCGCCCCACTGGATGTCGTGTAAGGGTGGTGGCAGCCGGTTGGACGTTAGCCAGTCAGTTACCAGCTCCAGCGAATCCGTGCTTGGCCGATCTCTGTCCTTGCCGCGGCGCGCAGCCGCCACTACGGTCAGCATCTTCGAGTAGAACGTCGCGAGAACGACTTCGTTATCAACGCCTCCTTTGGCGGCGATCGGCCCCCAAATTCCCTGCAAGACCTCCCGGCAATCGCGGTCCAATCCACGTTCTGAGACCGTGTAGTTGGGCTCAAACTGACCCATCAGCGTTTCACTTCGCGCCGCGTCGAGGTCGACTCCATGAAACGGCACGAGAAGTCGCCCATGCTCTAAGCAAGCACAATACCCTCTGAGGCGCCACTGCATGCGGAAGTAGGGCGTCTGTTGCCAGCACGCAAGGCATATGAGAGGGCTTCGCCACCCGTGATAGCGACTCCACGCGGGAAGTTCTATGGTGGAAGCGGGGTTCAGTTGGGGCGACGTTCCATGCCAGTGGGCGTGATCTATTTCAACGCCGAGTTCATTTGCAAAGTGCTCCGCCACTGCTGTGCGAAAGAACTCTGATCGCCAATGAATTCCGTTTCTCGCCGCGAGACGCATTAGATAACCTGTCCACCACTCGTCAGGGAATGGTGACGGCCTAACCAATAGGCGATGAGTTGAATTCATTGCGCCTCCGGTGCGTACGGCTCCCCCGCCTTGGTCAACGGCAAGCCGTTGAAGTGTCGAGAAAACGGATTCCGCTCTGGCGTTGCCTGGGAATAAATTGCTTCCTTGAAAGCCAACTCAAGCAAGGGAAGGTCAATCTTCGGCTCGGAGCGTGTCGCCGCTAACTGGATAGCTCGGACCAGCAGGTTACGAATCGAGCGCAGGCGACCGCCCGTGGCTAAGGCGGTCGAACGTAGCAATGGGTCATCTGCCAGGTCGAGGCACGGGATGCCATCAAGCAACTTCAAAAACGATCGCATAACCCGTGAGAATTCCCCTGCTCGACCGTTCTCGACCGAGAAAGGGTGCAGCGTGACAACGCAACCAAAGCGGCTCCGGAGTTGATCGTTGACCTCTAGCAATCGTCTCGCGCGCGGGGTACCCGCAAGAATCAGTGATACGCCGCCGACCCGCCCCAACTGCTTGATCCAGTCCGCGGCATCATGGTGTGTTCGCTGACCGCCGCGGTCGACCAAATGATTGATCTCGTCGAGGACGACCAACCTTGTAGAACACTCTCGTAGCACAGTCATTAGCTGGGTGGTGAGTTGCGGTCGTGTGCCCTTGTTCCAAAACGGCGAGCCCATCGAAAAAAGTGTCGCGCTCGCGAGACCAGAGACGCTCGTGCGCGAAGGCACCTCAAGGTAGACTGAGGTTGTCCCTGAAAAGTGGAGTTCTTGGTCTTGTTGAAAATATCGACAAGGAGTCAAGAAATGACAGCAAGGCAGGTGCGTGCGCAGTACACGCAGGAATTCAAGATGGAGGCGGTGCGACAGGTGCGAGCTGGCCAAGCCATTGCCGTGGTGGCCAAGGTCTTAGGCATACCCAAGGCCAGCCTGGGCAACTGGGTGCGCAACGCGGCCAAGGGCGAATTGAGCAGCGGGGGCGCTGAT
>JAFKGE010000021.1 GCA_017307865.1 Burkholderiales bacterium
GCTGTCTGCGTTGCCGCCCGCCTTGGCGTCGGCCGCGGGCGCGCTGCCGTCGTTGCGGAAGTCGGTGACGTACCAGCCCGAGCCCTTGAGCTGAAAGCTGGCCGCCGTCACCTGCTTGGCAAAGCGCGGCTCACCGCAGGACGGGCACACCGTGAGCGGAGCATCGGAGAGTTTTTGCAGCACGTCCTTGGCAAAACCGCAGGCGGCGCACTTGTACGCATATATGGGCATGACGACACGACTTCCAGCCGGACGAAAAACCCTCAATTATAGGCGGCGCCCCTCGCACCTGCCGCCGCCGGGGGCATGCGCGCGCTACGGCGCGCTGGCCGCGTAATGGGGCGCGTGGCCCTTGTGGTCAGGCAGCCACTGCGGCGCCAGCGAGCCGAACACCATGCCCGCCAGCGCCGCCAGCACGCCGGCCAGCTGCTGCGGAAAGGCCTCGTTCAGCATCGGGCTGGCGACGAACAGCAGCCACACGCCGATGCCCAGCGCCATCGCCAGCAGCGCGCCCTGGGTGGTGGCGCGCTTCCAGTAGACGCCGAAGGCCAGCGGCACGAAGGCGCCCACCAGGGGCAGCTGGTAGGCGCCCGAAACCAGCTCGTAGATCGACGAGCCTTCCATGGTGATCGAGTAAATCAGCACGCAGACGGTGAACACCAGCACGCTGATGCGCATGGCCTTGAGCGTCTGGGCGTCGCTCATGCCGGGCTTGAGGTTGCGCAGGATGTTCTCGACGAAGGTGGTCGAGGGCGCCAGCATGGTGGCCGAGGCGGTGGACATGATGGCCGACAGCAGCGCGCCGAAAAACGCCACCTGCAGCGCCACCGGCATGTGCTCCATCACCAGGGTGGGCAGCACCTTCTGCGGGTCGTCGGCCAGCAGGCCGGCGGTGCCGGGCATGACGAGCAGCGCGGCGATGACCACGAACATGGGCACGAAGGCGAAGGCGATGTACAGCAGCCCGCCGGCCACCGGCCCGCGCCGCGCGGTGTCGGCGTTGTTGGACGACATCACGCGCTGGAACACGTCCTGCTGCGGGATGGAGCCCAGCATCATGGTGATGGCGGCGGCAAAGAAAAAGGTCCACTCCTTGGCGCCGCCGGTGGGAAAGAAATTGAACTTGCCCTCGCGCGCGGCGTAGTCGATCACCTTGCCGGCGCCGCCGGCCAGTTCACCGGCGTACCAGGCGATCAGCACCAGGCCGACGGTGATGACGATCATCTGCACGAAGTCGGTCAGCGCCACCGACCACATGCCGCCGTACAGCGTGTAGACCAGCACGATCGCGGTGCCGATCACCATGCCCCAGGACAGCGAGATGGCGCCGCCGCTGAGCAGGTTGAACACCAGGCCCAGCGCCGTCACCTGCGCGCCCACCCAGCCCAGGTAGCTGAAGATGATGATGGCCGAGCACAGCACCTCGACCGCGCGGCCGAAGCGCCGGCGGTAATAGTCGCCGATGGTGATGATGTCCATCGCGTACAGCTTGCGCGCAAAAAACAGGCCCACCAGCACCAGGCACAGGCCGGCGCCGAACGGGTCTTCCACCGTGCCGTGCAGGCCCTCGGCGACGAACTTGGCCGGCGCGCCCAGCACCGTCTCGGCGCCGAACCAGGTGGCGAAGGTGGTGGCGATGATCACCGGCAGCGGCAGCGTGCGCCCGGCCACCGCGTAGTCGGCCGTGTTGTGCACCCGCCGCGCGGCCAGCAGGCCGATGGCGATCGACGCCAGCAGGTACAGGACGATGAAGCTCACCAGCATGAGTTGTCTCCAGGCCAAGGAACGGGGGCAGCGCGGACGCGCGATTGTCGCTGTTTTTGACAACTATTCTTTTGATAGCTGTTTGCGCTTGCCCAGTGCGGGCTAGAGCACGATTTCGCTTAAAAAAGCAGCACGCGCACCAGAATCTGCATCACGATCAGCCCCAGCACGAAGCCGATGGCGCCGTACAGCAGCGCCTGCAGCAGGCGGTTGGTGCGCCGCTGCTCGGCCAGCAGCAGGCGCAGCTCGGCGTCGGGGGCCTCGCGGGTGTGCTGGCGCAGGTATTCGTGCCACAGGCGCGGCAGGTCGGGCAGCATGCGCGCGTAGTACGGCGCCTGCTGGCGCAGCTCGCGCCACAGGCGCTTGGGGCCTACCTGATCGAGCATCCACCGCTCCAGGAAGGGCTTGGCCGTGCTCCACAGGTCCAGCTCGGGGTCGAGCTCGCGGCCCAGGCCCTCGATGTTGAGCAGGGTCTTTTGCAGCAGCACCAGCTGCGGCTGGATCTCGACGTTGAAGCGGCGCGAGGTCTGGAACAGCCGCATCAGCACCATGCCCAGCGAGATGTCCTTGAGCGGGCGGTCGAAGTAGGGCTCGCACACGCTGCGGATGGCCGATTCGAGCTCATCGATGCGCGTGCCTGCCGGCACCCAGCCGCTTTCCACGTGCAGCTCGGCCACGCGCTTGTAGTCGCGCCGAAAGAAGGCGGTGAAGTTCTGCGCCAGGTATTCCTTGTCGTACTCGGTGAGCGTGCCGACGATGCCGAAGTCCAGCGAGATGTAGCGCCCGAAGGTGTTGGGATCGACGCTGACCATGATGTTGCCCGGGTGCATGTCGGCGTGGAAAAAACCGTCGCGAAACACCTGGGTGAAGAAGATGGTGACGCCGTCGCGCGCCAGCTGAGGAATGTCCACCCCGGCCTCGCGCAGGCGCTCGACCTGGCCGATCGGGATGCCGCTCATGCGCTCCATCACGATCACCTCGGAGCGGCACAGGTCCCAGATCATCTCGGGGATCAGCACCAGGTTCAGCCCCGCCATGTTGCGCCGCAACTGCGCGGCGCTGGCGGCCTCGCGCACCAGGTCCAGCTCGTCGTGCAGGTACTTGTCGAACTCGCCCACCACCTCGCGCGGCTTCAGGCGCTTGCCGTCGCTGGACAGGCGCTCGATCCAGCCGGCCATCCAGCGGATCAGCTGCAGATCCTGCTCGATCACCTTGAGCATGCCCGGGCGCAGCACCTTCACCGCCACGTCGCGCTCGCGGCCCTCCTTGTCGACCAGGGTGGCGAAGTGCACCTGCGCGATCGAGGCGCTGGCCACCGGCTCGTGCTCGAAATGGGTGAACAGCTCGCCCACCGGCCTGCGGAAGGCGCGCTCGATGGTGGCGATGGCCACCTCGCCCGGAAACGGCGGCACGCGGTCCTGCAGCAGCGCCAGCTCGTCGGCGATGTCCACGGGCAGCAGGTCGCGCCGGGTGGACAGCACCTGGCCGAACTTGACGAAGATGGGGCCCAGCTGCTCCAGCGCCTCGCGCAGGCGCTGGCCGCGCGGGGCCGACAAATCGCGCCCGATGCGGGCAATGCGCCCCAGCAGCCGCAGGCCGGGGTGCTGAAAGCTCGTCAGCACCAGCTCGTCCAGCCCATGGCGCAGGGCCACCCAGACGATGGTGACGGCGCGCGTGATGCGCATCACGCCTGGCCCATGCCCGGCAGGCGGCTGGCCAGCTGGCGCAGGGCCTGCGCGACGGCGCGCCCGCCCTCGGCCAGGGTGTGGGCCGGCGCGTCGCCGATCAGGCGGGCCAGGTCTTCCTCGGCGTCCCAGCGCACGTTGTCGACCAGCCAGCTCACCTCGGCGGCAAACTGGACGTCGCCCTCGATGCGCACGCCCGGGCGCTCGCCGCGTAGCGTGTCCTTCAGCACGTCCAGCGGCGAGCGGTCGACCACCGTCAGCAGCAGATCGGCCTCGGCCACCGGCGCGCGCTCGCACAGGCCGGCCGGCGTGGCCGCCAGCTGCATCGAGAACGCCCCCCACTGCAGCTTGACCACGCGCCCGCTCTGGCGCGCCAGCCGCGCCTGGGCCTCGGGCTCCTGCATCAGCACGTGGTTGAGAAACAGCACCAGGCGGTGCTGCAGCTCGTCGACCAGCCAGTCGGGGGCCTTCAGGCCCGCGCCCAGCTTGGCCAGGCCTTCGGTCAGAACGGAAAAGGGAGACGGCGCATTCATGATGCCCCGATTATTGATGACGAACGGGCCAAAAAAACGGCGCCCCGAAGGGCGCCGCCGCGTTCAGGCCGCGGGCCGCGTCACTGCAGGGCCTGCACGCCGGCCACCAGCCAGCCGCCGCGTCCGCTCCTGGGCTTGGTCATGTTCCAGACCTCGCGGAAGGGATTGAGGCCCGAGGATGCGTCCTCGCGGATCATGCCGCTGAATTCGACGCTGGCCATGTACAGGTCGTCCTGCTCCTCGATGCCCAGCAGCTGGGCCTCCAGCATGGCCACCTCGGTGGTGTTGACCTGGCCGGGGGCCGTGCGCTCGCGCTCGGCCAGCTGGCTCTGGATTTCGGCCAGCATCTCGTCGGTCATCATGGCGCGCAGGGTGGGGATGTCGGAGCGGTCCCATGCCTGCTGCAGCGCCATGAAGTTGCGCTTGGCTGCCTCGGTGAAGCCGGCGACGTCGAAGTCGGCCGGAATGCCCCAGCCTTGCGAGCCCTTCAGCGCCGAGCCGATCATGGAGCCGCCGGCCGCGCCGCCACCCAGGGCGGCGCCCTGCACGTCCCACGGGCGGGCCGAGGCGTCGTTGCCGACCTTGGTCGGGTTGTACTGCGGCGGGCTGGCCGGGTTGGCCGCACCGGCGCCCTGGTAGGCCATGGGACGTGGCCCCACGCCGCCCTGGCGCGCGCGCCGCAGCATGCCGATGACCGCCACGGCGGCCAGCACCAGCAAACCGATCAGCAGGATGTTGCCGAACTCGGCGCCCAAACCCAGCGAGTGCGCCAGCCAGGCCAGGCCCAAGCCGGCGGCCAGGCCGCCCAGCATGCCCGCCCAGGGCTTGCGCGCGGCCGCGCCCGCCACCCCGGCGCCCGCGGCGTTGGCCGAGTTGGTGGCCTGGCTGGGCGCGGCCGGCGGCGTGGCCTGGCGTTGGGTGACGTTGCTGGACTGGCGGCCGAAGGACTTGCCACCGCCCATGCGCCTGGCCTCGGCATCGAAGCTGAAGGCGCCCAGCAGGAACACGGCCAGCAGCAGTGTCAGCAAGCGCGAAAGAAGGTGATGCTTTTTCATCCGAGGTGATCTCCCTGGGTCAGATGGATGGAATCGATCGAGAACAAATCATGCCTGAAAACCCGCCTGCCGTCGCGGTTTTGGCCCATTTTGGGGCCCGAAGGCAGGCGCGTCAGCCACACTTGACGCCGACATGCAGCGCCACCACCCCCGCGGTCAGGTTGTGGTAGTCCACGTGGCCAAAGCCATTGACCTTCATCAGGGCCTTTAGTTCCGCCTGCCCGGGGTGCATGCGAATGGATTCGGCCAGATAGCGGTAACTTTCGGCATCACCGGCCACCAGCCGCCCCAGGCGCGGCAGCACACTGAAGGAATACAGGTCGTAGGCCTTGCGCAGGGGCGCGGCCACCTGCGAGAACTCCAGCACCAGCAGGCGCCCGCCGGGGCGCAGCACGCGCGCCATCTCGCGCAGGGCGGCGTCCTTGTGCGTCATGTTGCGCAGGCCGAAGGCCACGCTGACGAGGTCGAAATGGCCGTCGGGGAAGGGCAGGCGCTCGGCGTCGCACACCACGGTGGGCAGGATGACGCCGGCGTCCAGCAGGCGGTCGCGCCCGGTGCGCAGCATGGCCTCGTTGATGTCGGTGTGCACCACCTGGCCGGTGGCCCCCACCTTTTTGGCAAAGGCCAGCGCCAGGTCGCCCGTGCCGCCGGCGATGTCCAGCACGCGCTGGCCGGGCTGCGGGTGGGCCACCATCAGGGTGTAGCGCTTCCACAGCCGGTGCAGGCCGCCCGACATCAGGTCGTTCATCAGGTCGTAGCGCGAGGCCACCGAGTCGAACACGCCGCGCACGCGCCGCGCCTTGTCGCGCTCGTCGACCGTCTCATATCCGAAATGCGTGCTCGTCATGCCAATGTGCCTTGTGTCCAGCGCCGGGCATGGCGCTACCATGCGGCTCCCTTGCGACTGTAGCGCAGCCGCCGCGCGGCCCGCCCCCACCGCCCATGACCGCCACCGCCAAGAAGGCCGACAAGGATCGGCCGCTGATCGACGACATCCGCCTGCTCGGCCGCATCCTGGGCGACGTGATCCGCGAGCAGGAGGGCGAAGCCGCCTACGCGCTGGTCGAAAAAATCCGCCAGCTGTCGGTGGCCTACCGGCGCGACGCCGACGCCGCGGCGGATGCGGCGCTGAAAAAGCTGCTGAAGTCGCTGTCCAGCGAGCAGACGGTGAGCGTGATCCGCGCCTTCACCTACTTCAGCCACCTGGCCAACCTGGCGGAGGACCGGCACCACATCCGCCGCCGCGCCGTGCACGAGCGCGCCGGCAGCGCCCAGGAGGGCAGCATCGAGGTGGCGCTGGCGCGCCTGCGCGCGGCCGGCATCGCGCCCGGCGCCGTGGCGCGTACGCTGGCGGCCAGCCACGTCTCGCCCGTGCTGACGGCCCACCCCACCGAGGTGCAGCGCAAGAGCATCCTGGACGCCGAGCGCGACATCGCCCAACTGCTGACCGAGCGCGACGAGCTGCGCGAACGCGCGCAGCTGTTCAAGGCCGGCCGCGACGCGCTGAGCCCGCGCCAGCTGGCCGCCAACGAGGCGCGGCTGCGCGCTCGCGTGGCCCAGCTGTGGCAAACGCGCCTGCTGCGCTACAGCAAGCTGACGGTGGCTGACGAAATCGAAAACGCCCTGTCGTATTACGAAAGCACCTTCCTGCGCGAGATCCCCAAGATCTACGCCGACCTGGAGCGCGAGCTGGGGTCGCAGCACGCCGTGGCGCCCTTTCTGCGCATGGGACAGTGGATCGGCGGCGACCGCGACGGCAACCCCAACGTGAGCGCCGACACGCTGGCGCTGGCGCTGCGCCGCCAGGCCGAGGTCGCCCTGCGCCACTACCTGACCGAGGTGCACCTCCTGGGGCGCGAGCTGTCGCTGTCCAGCAAGCTGGTCGAGGTCACGCCAGCCATGCGGCGGCTGGCCGAGCGCTCGCCCGACACCAGCGCACACCGCGACGACGAGCCCTACCGCCGCGCGCTGACCGGCGTGTACGCGCGCCTGGCCGCCACCTTGCGCGAGCTGGCCGGCGGCGAGGCCGCGCGCCATGCCGTGGCGCCGCAAGACGCCTACGCCAGCGCGGAGGCATTTTTGCAGGACCTGCGCACCCTCGACACCTCGCTGCGCTCGCACCGCGGCGCGGCGCTGGCGGCCGAGCGCCTGCAGCCACTGATCCGTGCGGTCGAGGTGTTCGGCTTTCATCTGGCCACGGTGGATTTGCGGCAAAGCTCGGACCAGCACGAGCGCGTGGTCGCCGAGCTGCTGGCCACCGCGCGCCTGGAGCCCGACTACGCCGTGCTGGACGAGGCGCAGCGCCGCGCCCTGCTGCTGCGCCTGCTGAACGACGCGCGGCCACTGCGCGTGCCCGGTGCGACCTACAGCGAGCACACGCGCGGCGAGTTGGCCATCTTCGAGACCGCCGCGCAGGTGCTGCGCCGCTACGGCCATGCCGCCATCCGCCACTGCATCATCAGCCACACCGAGACCGTGAGCGACCTGCTGGAGGTGCTGCTGCTGCAAAAGGAAGTGGGCTTGATGCGGGCCACGCTCGATGCCGACGCCACGTCCGACCTGATCGTGGTGCCGCTGTTCGAGACCATCGCCGACCTGCGCAACGCCGCGCCCATCATGCGCGAGTTCTACCAGCTGCCCGGCGTGGCCGCGCTGGTGGCGCGCAGCGGCGGCGAGCAGGACATCATGCTCGGCTACAGCGACAGCAACAAGGACGGCGGCATCTTCACCAGCAACTGGGAGCTGTACCGCGCCGAGATCGCGTTGGTGGCGCTGTTCGACGAGATGAATGCGAGCCGCACCGCCGGGCCGCCCCAAGGTGCGGCAGCCCCCTTGGGGGGCAGCGAACCACGCGCAGCGGGGAGCGTGGGGGCCCCGTTCATTCCGCCGATTCGCCTGCGCATGTTCCACGGCCGCGGCGGCACCGTGGGGCGCGGCGGCGGGCCCAGCTACCAGGCCATCCTGGCGCAGCCGCCGGGCACCGTGCGCGGGCAAATTCGCCTGACCGAGCAGGGCGAGGTCATCGCCAGCAAATACGCCAACCCCGAGATCGGCCGGCGCAACCTGGAGACCTTGGTGGCCGCCACACTGGAGGCCACGCTGCTGCAGCCCACCCAGCCGGCCAGCCCGGCCTTTCTGGCGGCGGCCGAGCAGCTCTCGCAAGCCAGCATGGCGGCGTACCGCGCACTGGTGTACGAGACGCCGGGCTTCACCGACTATTTCTTCAGCGCCACGCCGATCCGCGAGATCGCCCAGCTCAACCTGGGTTCACGCCCGGCCTCGCGCAAGCCCAGCCAGAAGATCGAGGACTTGCGCGCCATTCCCTGGGGCTTCAGCTGGGGCCAGTGCCGGCTCACCCTGCCGGGCTGGTTCGGCTTCGGCACGGCGGTGCAGGCCTTCATCCACGCGCCCGGCACCAAGCCCGCGGCCCAGCTGGCGCTGCTGCGCCGCATGCACCGCCAGTGGCCGTTTTTTCGCACCCTGCTGTCCAACATGGACATGGTGCTGGCCAAGAGCGACCTGGCGCTGGCCAAGCGCTACAGCGCCCTGGTGCCCGACGCCCGGCTGCGCAAGCAGGTGTTCGCCGCCATCGAGGCCGAGTGGCAGCGCACCAGCGAGGCGCTGGCGCGCATCACCGGCGAGCGCCAGCGCCTGGCGGCCAACACCGCACTGGCACGCTCGATCCGCCACCGCTTTCCCTACATCGATCCGCTGCACCACCTGCAGGTCGAGCTGATCCGCCGCTGGCGCGCCGGGCAGGACGACGACCGGGTGCAGACCGGCATTCACATCAGCATCAACGGCATCGCGGCGGGGCTGCGCAACACGGGTTGACCCGCCGCCGCCGGCTCAATGTGGCCGCTTGGCGTGAAACGTCATCGGCTGCGCCGGCGCCTTGCCCAGCGTGGGCATGGGGGTGTCGCGGTCGCGCCCGGCCGCCGCCAGGCGCGCCTCGTAGTCGCGCCACAGCGCCTGCTGGTTGGCGCCCAGGTGACGCAGGTATTCCCAGGTGAAGATGCCGCTTTCGTGGCCGTCCGAAAAACGCGGCTGCACCGCGTAGTTGCCCACTGGCGCCAGCGCCGTGATGTCGATGTCGCGCTTGCCGGTCTGCAGCACCGCTTGGCCGGGGCCGTGGCCCTGCACCTCGGCCGAGGGCGAATACACGCGCATCAGCTCGAACGGCAGGCGATAGGCCGTGCCGTCGGCCCACACCAGTTCCAGCACGCGCGACTTGGCGTGGATGGTGATGGCCTCGGGCGGCGGCGCCGAGGCGGACTTTTGGGCCACGGGGGAGGATGGAGAAGTGCTCATCGGTCGAGACGGTTCGTCGGGGGCGTAGCGGGCATTGTGCCGCGCGCCTTGGCGCTGCGCGGCCCCCGCGGCCAAAGGCCCTGCCGGCGCTTCTGCTAATCTTTGCGCCCCATTGGCTTGCGACTGCCGTTCGTGAACTCACCCGCCCTGCAACGCGCCGTCTTCCTGCTGCTGCTGACCGGCGTCACCCTGGCCTTTTGCTGGGTCATCTCGCCGTTTTTCGGCGCGGTGTTCTGGGCCATGGTGCTGGCGCTGATGTTCATGCCGCTGCACCGCCGCCTGTGCGTGGCCCTGCGCGGCCGCGACACGCTGGCGGCCATCGGCACGCTGGTGATCTGCCTGGTGATCGTGGTGGTGCCCCTGATCCTGATCATCGGCGCCATGGTGGACGAGGCGGGCATTCTCAGCCAGCGGGTGCGCGGCGGCGGGATTGACGTGCGCGGCTACATCCAGCAGGTGGTGGACGCGCTGCCGGCCTGGGTGCACAGCCTGATGGAGCGCTACGGCGTGATCAGCCTGCAGGACGTGATGGACAAGCTCACGGCGCTGCTGGTGCAGGGCGGCCAGATGCTGACCACGCGCGCCCTGGCGTTCGGGCAGAACACGGTGCTGCTGGTGGTCAACCTGGGCATCATGCTGTATCTGCTGTTCTTCTTTCTGCGCGACGGGCGCGACCTGGCGCGCACGCTGCGCGCCGCCATCCCGATGAAGCCGGCGCACACCCGCTACCTGCTGCACAAGTTCGCCACCGTGGTGCGCGCCACCGTCAAAGGCACGGTGGTGGTGGCGCTGGTGCAGGGCATGCTGGGCGGCATCGCCTTCGCCGTGCTGGGCATCGGCGGCGCCGTGCTGTGGGGCGTGGCCATGGCCATCCTGTCGCTGTTGCCGGCGGTCGGCGCGGCACTGATCTGGGCGCCGGTGGCGATCTACCTGCTGGCCACCGGCTCGCCCGTGCAGGGCATCGGCCTGGCGGTGTGGGGCGCGGGCGTGATGGGCATGGTCGACAACGTGCTGCGCCCCATCCTGGTGGGCAAGGAAACCAAGCTGCCCGACTACCTGGTGCTGCTGTCCACCATCGGCGGCATCTCGATCTTCGGCGTCAACGGCTTCGTCATCGGGCCGGCCATCGCCGCGCTGTTCGTGGCCGCCTGGGCGCTGTTCAACGTGGCCGAGGACGAGAGTGAAGCGCCTGCGGCCGCTCCGGCCAGCAGCCCGACGCCTGCGCCGCCGCCCGAGGCCTGAGCACGGGCGTAGTGGGGCATTAGGTCAAATCAGGCTGCAGCGCCGGCCCATCAAGCGCCAGCAGCTATCAATTACATAGTCATCACACCAGCACCCGCTCGATGCCGCCGGCGTTGGCGCGCGCCACGTAGTCGGGCAGCCAGCTTTCGCCCAGGATGTGGCGCGCCATCTCGATGACGATGTAGTCGGCCTCCAGCAGGCCGTTCGTCAAATCGTCCTCGTAGCGCTTGAGCCCCTGCAGGCAGCTGGGGCAGCTCGTCAATATCTTGACGTTGGCCTGCTCGCCCACGGCGCCGCTGGCGCGTAGCTGGGCCTCGCCCTTCTTGATCTCCTGCTCCTTGCGATAGCGCACCTGGGTGGCGATGTCCGGCCGCGTGACGCCCAGCGTGCCCGACTCGCCGCAGCAGCGCTCGCTCTTGACGACCTGCGCGCCGACCAGCGCCTTGACGGTTTTCAGCGAATCCTGCTGCTTCATCGGGTCGTGGCAGGGCTGGTGGTACAGGTAGGCGCCCTGCTGGGCCGCGGGCAGGGTGATGCCTTTTTCAAGCAGGTATTCGTGGATGTCGACGATGCGGCAGCCCGGAAAGATCTGCTCGAAGCGGTAGTCGGCCAGCTGGTCGTAGCAGGTGCCGCAGCTGACCACCACGGTCTTGATGTCCAGGTAGTTGAGCGTGGTGGCCACGCGGTGCAGCAGCACGCGGTTGTCGGTGATCATCTTCTCGGCGGCGTCGAACTGGCCGCTGCCGCGCTGCGGATAGCCGCAGCACACGTAGCCCGGCGGCAGCACGGTCTGCACGCCAGCGTGCCACAGCATGGCCTGCGTGGCCAGGCCGACCTGACTGAACAGGCGCTCGGAGCCGCAGCCCGGAAAGTAGAACACCGCCTCACTGTCGGTCGTGGTCGCCCGCGGGTCGCGGATGACGGGCACGTAGGCGCGGTCCTCGATGTCCAGCAGCGCGCGTGCCGTCTTCTTGGGCAGGCCACCGGGCATCTTCTTGTTGACGAAGTGGATGATCTGCTCGCGCACGGGCGCCGGCCCCACGGTGGCGGGTGGGTGCGCGGTCTGCGCGCGGCCGGCCACCTTCAGCAGGTCGACCACCGCCCGCTGCGCCGGAAAGGCCACGCCCGTCATCAGCGCGCGCGTGGCGTTGATGACGCGCGGCTCGGTGGCGTTCAAGAACGCCATGGCCGCGGCCTTGCCGGGGCGAAAGCTCTGCTGGCCCATCTTGCGCAGCAGGTTGCGCATGGCCATGGTCACGTCGCCGAAGTCGATCTTGACCGGGCATGGCGCAAGGCAGCGGTGGCACACGGTGCAGTGGTCGGCCACGTCCTCGAACTCGGCCCAGTGCTGCAGGCTGACGCCGCGGCGCGTCTGCTCCTCGTACAGAAAGGCCTCGATCAGCAGCGAAGTGGCCAGGATCTTGTTGCGCGGGCTGTACAGCAGGTTGGCGCGCGGCACGTGGGTGCTGCAGTCGGGCTTGCACTTGCCGCAGCGCAGGCAGTCCTTGATGCTGTCGGCGATGGCGCCCAAGTCGCTTTGCTGCAGCAGCAGCGACTCGTGCCCCATCAGGCCGAAGCTGGGCGTGTAGGCATTGGTCAGGTCGGCGCGCAAGCTGACCTTTTCAACGGATTCGGCCGCCAGCGCCCGTCCATCTTGCGCTGGCAGCTCCGCATTTCGCAGCAACTTGCCCCGGTTGAAGCGCCCTTCGGGGTCGACGCGGCGCTTGTAGTCGGCAAACGGCGCCAGCTCGGCGTCGCTGAGGTACTGCAGCTTGGTGATGCCGATGCCGTGCTCGCCGCTGATCACGCCATCCAGGCTGCGCGCCAGCGCCATCACGCGGTCCACCGCCCGGTGCGCGGTTTGCAGCATGGCGTAGTTGTCGCTGTGCACCGGGATGTTGGTGTGCACGTTGCCGTCGCCCGCGTGCATGTGCAGGGCGATCCACACGCGGCCCTTGAGCACGCGCTGCTGGATCTCGCCCAGCGCGGCCAGCAGCGGCTCGAAGTCGCTGCCGGTGAAGATGGCCGCCAGCGGCGCGCGGATCTGCGTCTTCCAGCTGGCGCGCAGGCTGTGGTCCTGCAGCTGCGGAAACAGCCGCTCCACGTCGCGCAGCCAGCCCTGCCACAGCGTGCGCGCCTGGCGCACCACGTCCAGCGCCAGCTCCACCTTTTCCTGCAGCAACTCGGGCGGCGGTGGCTCGGCGCTGGCCGGGCCCAGGGGCAGCTTGCCGCCTTGCAAAAAGGCCTCCAGCTCGTCGGCCAGCTCGATCTTGTTGCGCAAGCTGAGCTCGATGTTGATGCGCTCGATGCCGTCGGTGTATTCGGCCATGCGCGGCAGCGGGATCACCACGTCCTCGTTGATCTTGAAGGCGTTGGTGTGGCGGCTGATGGCGGCGGTTTTCTTGCGGTCGGCCCAGAACTTCTTGCGCGCGTCGGCCGCCACTGCGATGAAGCCCTCGCCCGCGCGCGAGTTGGCGATGCGCACCACCTCGCTGGTGGCGCGCGCCACGGCGTCGGCGTCGTCGCCGGCGATGTCGCCCACCAGCACCATCTTGGGCAGGCCGCCGCGCTTGGACTTGGTGCTGTAGCCCACGGCGCGCAGGTAGCGATCGTCCAGGTGCTCGAGGCCGGCCAGCAGCACGCCGCTGCGCTTGGCTTCGGCAAACATGAAGTCCTTGATCTCGACGATGCTGGGCACCGCATCCTTGGCGTGGCCGAAGAATTCGAGGCACACGGTGCGTGTGTGCTCGGGCATGCGGTGCAGCACCCAGCGCGCGCTGGTGATGAGGCCGTCGCAGCCCTCCTTCTGCACGCCCGGCAGGCCGGCCAGGAACTTGTCGGTCACATCCTTGCCCAGGCCGGTCTTGCGAAACTGCGCGCCGGGGATGTCCAGGCGCTCGGTTTTCTGCAATTGCTTGCCCGAGGCGTCGAAGTATTGAAGCTCGAAGCTCGCCAGCTCGGCGTCATGAATCTTGCCCAGGTTGTGATTCAGGCGCGTGACCTCCAGCCAGGTGCCCTCGGGCGTGACCATGCGCCAGCTGGCCAGGTTGTCCAGCGCCGTGCCCCACAGCACGGCCTTCTTGCCGCCGGCGTTCATGGCGATGTTGCCGCCGATGCAGCTGGCCTCGGCGCTGGTCGGATCGACGGCGAACACCAGGCCCGCGTCCTCGGCCGCGTCGGCCACGCGCTGCGTCACCACGCCGGCCTCGGTCCAGATCGTGGCCACCTCGTGGTCGAGCCCGGGCAGGCGCAGGCGCTCGACCGCGCCCAGGCCCAGCAGCTTTTCGGTGTTGATGACGGCGCTCTTCCAGTCCAGCGCGATGGCGCCGCCGGTGTAGCCCGTGCCGCCGCCGCGCGGGATGATGGTCAGGCCCAGCTCGATGCAGCCGGCCACCAGGGCGGCCATCTCGGCCTCGGTGTCGGGCGTGAGGACGACGAGCGGAAACTCCACCCGCCAGTCGGTGGCGTCGGTCACATGGCTGACGCGCGACAGGCCGTCGAACTTGATGTTGTCCTTGTGCGTGTGGCGGCTTAAGGACCGCGCGGCGCGGCGGCGCAGCTCGGCCACCTTGTCGAAGGAGCGGTCGAAGGCGTCGACCACCCGGTGCGCAGCAGCGAGCAAATCACCCACCTGCGCATCGCGCGCCGCGTCATCCTCGGGGTGGCGGCGCTTGTCGATCTCGGCCAGGCGGTGGCGCAGCGCCTGCACCAGCAGGCGCCGGCGCTTGGGGCTGTCCAGCAAATCGTCCTGCAGGTAGGGGTTGCGCCGCACCACCCAGATGTCGCCCAGCACCTCGTACAGCATGCGCGCCGA
Organism: Burkholderiales bacterium; assembly: GCA_017307865.1. Classification (GTDB taxonomy): domain Bacteria; phylum Pseudomonadota; class Gammaproteobacteria; order Burkholderiales; family Burkholderiaceae_C; genus Ottowia; species Ottowia pentelensis. The sequence continues at coordinate 14,405 of JAFKGE010000021.1, forward strand.
GCGGCCGGTGTGGCGCTCGCCGCGCAGGCCCTGCAGCAGCTCCCAGGCGCGCGCGCCCAGCAGGCGCAGCACGATTTCGCGGTCGGAAAAGCTGGTGTAGTTGTACGGAATCTCGCGCAGTCGCGCGGGCTCGGCGGCAGGCAAGGCGGCCTGCGCGGGCGTCATCGGGGCATTCATCGGCTCACACCTGGGGCGGAGCCGATCGGCGTCGGCCCGCAAGCTCGGGGCCGGTGATTTTAGGCGACGCGGCGCTCAATACCGGCGTTTCACGGTCAATATGACCGCCAGACTGCGTAGGCCGGGTCGAGACCCAGCATCAGCGCGCTTGCTGGGTTTCGTGCCTCAATCCAGCCTACCCCGAGACTGCGGCACTACGGGATCAGAACAACACGCGACAGCGGATGGTGCCCGGGATCTCGGCCAGGTGCTGCAGCGCCACGTCGGACGAGGCGGCGTCCAGGTCGATCACCACGTAGCCGATGCTCTCGTTGGTCTGCAGGTGCTGCGCGGCGATGTTGATGTGGTTGTCCGAGAACACGTGGTTGATGCGCGAGAGCACGCCCGGCACGTTCTGGTGCACGTGCAGGATGCGATGCTTGCCCGGGTGCGCGGGCAGCGCCACCTCGGGAAAGTTGACCGAGGTGATGGTGCTGCCGTTGTCGCTGTACTTGGCCAGCTTTTCGGCCACCTCCAGGCCGATGTTGGCCTGCGCCTCCAGCGTGGAGCCGCCGATGTGCGGCGTCAGAATCACGTGGTCCAGCCCGCGCAGCGGCGAGACGAACTCGTCCTTGTTGCTCTTGGGCTCGGTCGGAAAGACGTCGATCGCCGCGCCCGCCAGCTTGCCGGCCTTCAGCGCGGCGGCCAGCGGCTCGATCTCGACCACGGTGCCGCGCGCGGCGTTGATCAGAATGCCGCCGGGCTTGAGCGCGGCGATCTCGGCGGCGCCGATCATCCATTGCGTGGACGGCAGCTGCGGCACGTGCAGGCTCACCACGTCGGCCTCGCGCAGCAGCTCCTGCAGGCTGTGCACCTGGCGCGCGTTGCCCAGCGGCAGCTTGTTGACCACGTCGTAGAAGATGACGTGCATGCCCAGCCCCTCGGCCAGCACCGACAGCTGCGTGCCGATGGAGCCGTAGCCGACGATGCCCAGCGTCTTGCCGCGAATCTCGTGCGCATTGTCGGCGCTCTTGAGCCAGCCGCCGCGGTGCGCCGCCGCGTTGCGCGCCGGAATGCCGCGCAGCAGCAGGATGGCCTCGGCCAACACCAGCTCGGCCACCGAGCGGGTGTTGGAATACGGCGCATTGAACACCGCGATGCCGCGCTCGCTGGCGGCCTTCAGGTCGATCTGGTTGGTGCCGATGCAAAAGGCGCCGATGGCCACCAGCTTGGGCGCGTGCGCCAGCACCTCGGCCGTCAGCTGGGTGCGCGAGCGGATGCCCACGAAATGCGCGTCGGCCAGCTTGCGCCTGAGCTCGTCGCCCTCCAGCGCCTTGGGCAGCAGCTCGATGTTGGAGTAGCCGGCGCCGCGCAGCACCTCCTCGGCGTGGGGGTGTATGCCCTCCAGCAACAGAAATTTGATCTTGCTCTTGTCCAGCGAGGTCTTGGGCATGGGGTTTCAGTCGGATGAATGCAGGAAACGGGTGCGCGCCAGCGGCGGCCGCGCGACGAAAACCGGCCATTGTGCACCGCAGCAATATCCTTGGCGGCCTCCCTGCTTTGTCGGGGCGCCGGGCGCGCCGGCCACGCCCGAACGGGTTATCCCGATTGCCGCCCAGCCCGCCGATGTGCGAAAACGTCACAGTCGCGCGGCATCATGGAGCCCGCGATCCGCGCATGCACGGGCGGCAACGCCCCAGTTTCAAGCCAAATTCTTCAGAGGAGTTCTCATGCGATTCAAATCCCTGGCGCTGGCCGGCGCCGCCCTCCTGTCCCTCGGCCTGGCCGGGCCCGCGCAGGCGCAAACCGAAATCCAGTGGTGGCACTCGATGACCGCCGTCAACAACGAATGGGTCAACGACCTGGCCAAGCAGTTCAACGAAAGCCAGAAGGAATACAAGGTCGTGCCCACCTACAAGGGCAGCTACCCTGAGAGCATGACCGCCGCCATCGCCGCATTTCGCTCGGGCAACGCGCCCGACATCCTGCAAGTCTTCGAGGTGGGCACCGCCACCATGATGGCCAGCAAGGGCGCGACGGTGCCGGTCGGCAAAGTGATGAAGGACGCTGGCGTGGCGTTCGACCCCAGCGGCTACATCCCCGCCGTCGCGGCCTACTACACCGCGCCCAATGGCCAGATGTTGAGCTTTCCGTTCAACAGCTCGACCACGGTGGCCTATTACAACAAGGACGCCTTCAAGAAGGCCGGCCTCAACCCGGACAAGCTACCGACCACCTGGCCCGAGGTGTTCGATGCCGCCAAAAAGCTCAAGGCCAGCGGCCACGCCTGCCCGATGACGCTGGCGTGGATGGGCTGGACACAGCTCGAGTCATTCTCCACCTGGCACAACGTCGAGTTCGCCACCCACAAGAACGGCCTGGATGCCGAAGGTTACAAGGCGCGCCTGAAGATGAACTCGCCACTGCACGTGCGCCACTTCGACGATCTGGCCCGACTGGCCAAGAACGGTGAATTCGTCTACCGGGGGCGCAATTCGGACGCGCAAGCTTCGTTCACCTCGGGCGAGTGCGCGATGATCCAGACCTCGTCGGGCTACTATGGCGACGTCGCCAAGAACGCCAAGTTTGCCTATGGCATCGCCCCCCTACCCTATTACCCCGACGTCAAGGGCGCGCCGCAGAACACCGTGATCGGCGGTGCCTCGCTGTGGGTCATGGCCGGCAAAAAGGCCGAGGTCTACAAGGGTGTGGCCAAGTTCTTCGAATTCCTTTCCAACACCAAGGTGCAGGCCGCGAGCCATCAGCGCACCGGCTACCTGCCCATCACCACCGCCGCGTACAACCTGACCAATGCGTCGGGTTTCTATGAAAAGCACCCCGGCACGGACGTGGCGGTGAACCAGATGGTGCGCAAGGTGACCGACAATTCACGCGGTATCCGCCTGGGCAACTACGTGCAGATCCGTACCATCGAGGACGAGGAAACCGAACAGATCTGGAGCGGCAAGAAGTCCGCCAAGGACGCGCTGGACGCCATCGCCACGCGTGGCAACGAGCTGCTGGCCAAGTTCGAGAAGTCCTACAAGAAGTAATCTCCAACCAGCCTGACCCGCCGCCCGGCCCAGCCGGGTGGCTTCTTCGTTCCTGAACTTCATGGAAAAACGGGTTCTTTTCCGCTCCGCCTGGCTGCCTTGGGCCTTGGTGTTGCCGCAGCTCGCCATCGTCGGCGTGTTTTTCTTCTGGCCGGCCGCGCAGGCCGTCCTGCAGTCCTTCCAGGTCGAGGATGCCTTCGGCACCAGCACCGAATGGGTGGGTCTCGACAACTTCGTCCAGCTGTTCAACGATCCGTCCTACCTCAACTCGTTCGAGCGCACCGCCGTGTTCTCGCTGCTGGTGGCGGGCATCGGCATCGTGCTCGCGCTCGGGCTCGCCATCTTTGCCGACCGCATCACCCGTTTCGCGCTGGCTTACCAAACGCTGCTGATCGTGCCCTACGCCGTGGCGCCCGTGATCGCCGGGGTACTCTGGGTCTTTCTGTTCTCACCCTCCATTGGCGTGCTGGCCTACTACCTGGGCAAGCTCGGCTACCAGTGGAATTACCTGATCAATGAAAACCAGGCCATGGCCATGATCGTGATCGCCTCGGTCTGGAAGCAGATTTCCTACAATTTCCTGTTCTTTCTGGCCGGGCTGCAGTCGATACCCAAAGCGCTGATCGAAGCCGCCTCCATCGACGGCGCCGGCCCCTGGCGCAGGTTCTGGAACATCCAGCTTCCCCTGCTCTCGCCCACGACCTTCTTCCTGCTGGTGATGAACGTGGTCTATGCCTTTTTCGACACCTTCGGCATCATCGACGCCGCCACCCAGGGCGGGCCGGGCCAGTCCACCTCCATCCTGGTCTACAAGGTGTACTTGGACGGCTTCAAGGCGCTGGACCTGGGCGGCTCGGCCGCGCAATCGGTCATCCTGATGCTGATCGTCATCACGCTCACGGTGCTGCAATTTCGCTATGTCGAGAAGAAGGTTCAGTACTGACCATGGTCGACCGTAAACCCTGGCTGGTGTTCGCCTCGCACGGGGTGCTGATCCTGGGGGTCTGCATCGTGGCGTTTCCGCTGTATCTGGCCTTCATCGCCTCCACGCACACCGCTGCGGCGGTGGTGCAGTCGCCCATGCCGCTGCTGCCCGGCAGTCACCTGTGGGACAACTACAAGGCCGCACTGTTTGGCAGCGGCAAGCTCGGCTCCAACACCACCGTGGTGCACATGATGTGGGTGAGCTTCGTCGTCGCGATGTTTATCACCGTGGGCAAGATCGCCATCTCGCTGCTGTCGGCCTTCGCCATCGTCTATTTCCGCTTTCGCTTTCGGATGCTGTGCTTTTGGGCCATCTTCATCACGCTGATGCTGCCGGTGGAAGTGCGTATCCTGCCGACCTACAAGGTCGTGGCCGACCTCGGCCTGCTCAACAGCTACGCCGGCCTATCGCTGCCGCTGATCGCCTCGGCCACAGCCACCTTCCTGTTTCGTCAGTTCTTCCTGACGGTGCCCGACGAACTGGCCGAAGCCGCCCGAATCGACGGTGCCGGACCGCTGCGCTTTTTCAAGGACATCTTGGTGCCACTGTCGCGCACCTCGATCGCGGCGCTGTTCGTGATTCAGTTCATCTACGGCTGGAACCAGTACCTTTGGCCACTGCTGATGACCACGTCCGAGGACATGTATCCCGTGGTGATCGGCATCAAGCGCATGCTCGCTGGGGGCGAGGCGGCGGTGGACTGGAACATCGTGATGGCCACGGCCCTGCTGGCCATGGTCCCGCCGGCCATCGTCGTCATCCTGATGCAGAAATGGTTCGTCAAGGGCCTGGTGGACACGGAGAAATGAAACCATGAACAGCCGGACGCAGAGGACGCAAAAAATTCGCAAAGGACGCAAAAGAAACCTCGAATTTTTCTGCGTCCTTTGCGCAACTTCTGCGCCCCCTGCGTCCGGTATTTGATTTGCTATGGCCCAGATCCAATTCAACAACGTCGTCAAGCGTTACGGCAGCGGCCCCAAGGCCAACCAGGTCATCCACGGCGTGAGCGCCCAGGTCGACGACGGCGAATTCGTCGTCATCGTCGGCCCCTCGGGCTGCGGCAAGTCCACCCTGCTGCGCATGGTGGCGGGGCTGGAGGAGATCACCGAAGGCGAAATCTCCATCGGCGAGCGCGTGGTCAACGACCTGGAGCCGTCCGAGCGCGACATCGCCATGGTGTTCCAGAACTACGCCCTGTACCCGCACATGAGCGTGTTCGACAACATGGCCTACGGGCTGAAGATCAAGAAGGTGCCGGCCGACGACATCCGCGCCCGGGTCGACAAGGCCGCCGCCATCCTGGAGCTGGGCGGCCTGCTGCAGCGCAAGCCGCGCGAGCTCTCGGGCGGGCAGCGCCAGCGCGTGGCCATGGGCCGCGCCATCGTGCGCCAGCCGCAGGTGTTTTTGTTCGACGAGCCGCTGTCCAACCTGGACGCCAAGCTGCGCGCGCAGACCCGGCTGGAGATCGAAAAACTGCACCGCGAGCTGGGCATCACCAGCCTGTTCGTCACCCACGACCAGGTCGAAGCGATGACGCTGGCCGAGCGCATGATCGTGATGAACGCCGGCCGCCTGGAGCAGTTCGGCACGCCCGACGAGGTCTACCACCGCCCAGCCAGCACCTTCGTCGCCGGCTTCATCGGCGCGCCGCCCATGAACCTGCTCAGCGGCATCGAAGGCGTGCGCGAAGGCGCGCTGCTGGGCATCCGTCCCGAGCACCTGCGCGTGGTCGACTCGGGCGGCTGGCAGCTGCACGTGCAGACGGTGGAAATGCTGGGCGCCGAACGCCTGATCTACGGCCACCTGAACGGCCCGCAAGGCCCCTGGACCATCGTGCGCATGAGCGAGACCGAGGCGCCGCCCGCGCCCGGCCAGCAGCTGCACGTGCAGCCGCTGGAAGACCGCATCCACGGCTTCGACGCGGCCACCGGGCTGCGCCTGGATTCGTAAGATAACTATATATTTGATAGCTGCTGACGCTTGACTGGAGCCGGCCAACGCATCATTCGACCATGAAAGCAGCTTTCCTGACCGGACACGGCGGCAACGAGGTCGTCGCCGTCGGCGAACGCCCCCTGCCCGCGCGCGCGGCGGGCGAGGTGCGCGTGCGCCTGCACGCTGCCACGCTCAACCGGGTCGATCTGTACATGCGCGACAGCGGCGCCGGCATCACGCACCGCATCCCGCAGATCATGGGCGTGGACGGCGCGGGCGTGATCGACGAGCTGGACGCGGGCGACCCCGTTTTGCAGCCCGGCCAGCGCGTGCTGCTGTATCCCGGCGTGGCCTGCGGGCGTTGCGAGTTCTGCCTGCGCGGCGACGAGGTGCTGTGCACGCGCTATCAGATCCTGGGCGAGCAGCGCGACGGCACCTTTGCCCAACACATCGCCGTGCCGGCGCGCAGCGTGCTGCCGCTGCCGGACGGCTGGTCGTTTGCCGAGGGCGCGGCGCTGGGCGTCAACCACCTCACGGCCTGGCGCATGCTGGTCACGCAGGCGCAGCTGAGGCCCTGGGAGACGGTGCTGATCTTCGGCATCGGCGGCGGCGTGTCGCTGGCCGGCCTGCAGATCGCCAAGGCGCTGGGCGCGCGCGTCATCGTCACCTCGCGCCACGCAGGCAAGCTGGAGCGCGCCCGCGCGCTGGGCGCCGACCACGTGATCGACGCCAGCCGCGAGGACATCGCCAAGGCCGCGCTGGCCGCAACCGGCGGGCGCGGGGTCGACGTCGCTTTCGACAACGTGGGCGAAACCGTGTGGTCGCACGCCCTGAAGTCGCTGGTGCGCGGCGGCCGCCTGGTCCTCTGCGGCGCCACCAGCGGCGACCAGCCCGGCGCCGACTTGCGGCGCCTGTTCATCCGCCAGCTGAAGGTGCTGGGCTCGACCATGGGCACCGTGGCCGAACTGCACCAGCTGCTGGCCTTTTGCCAGCGGCACGGCGTGCGCCCGGTGATCGAGCAGACCTTTGCGCTCGACGAGGTGCATGCGGCGCTCGCGCGGCTCGAATCGGGCCTGCAGTTCGGCAAGATCGCGCTCACCATCGACGGAGGCCCCGCGCCATGACCCCGCCCGCCCCCTGGCCCTACCCGTTCTGGATCGCCCACCGCGGCGCCGGCAAGCGGGCGCCCGAGAACACCCTGGCCGCCTTTCGCCACGGCGCGGCGCAGGGCTATCGCATGTTCGAGTGCGACGCCAAGCTGTCGGCCGACGGCGTGCTGTTTCTGCTGCACGACGACACGCTGGAGCGCACCACCAACGGCCAGGGCGTGGCCGGCAACCTGCCCTGGGGCACGCTGGCCCAGCTGGACGCCGGCAGCTGGCATTCGCGCGCCTACGCCGGCGAGCCGCTGCCCACGCTGGAGCGCATCGCGCGCTTTTGCCTGCGCAACCAGTACCAGCTGGACATCGAGATCAAGCCCACCCCGGGCCTCGACGTGCAAACCGGCCAGGCCGTCGCCCAGCTCGCCGCGCGCCTGTGGCAAGGCGCCGCCGCGCCGCCGCTGCTGACCTCGTTCAAGCCCGAATCGCTGGCCGGCGCGCAGCAAGTGGCGCCGCAGCTGCCGCGCGGCCTGCTGCTGGACACCCTGTGGGACGGCTGGCTGGAGCGCGCGCGGCAACTGGGCTGCGTGGCCATCGTCTGCAACCACGCGCTGTGGGACGCTGCCACCGTCGGCCAGGTCAAGGCCACCGGCCTGCGCGCCCTGAGCTACACCGTCAACGACGAATGGGCGGCGCAGCGCCTGATCGATTTGGGCACCGACGGCGTGGTGACCGACCGGGTGGACCTGTTCAGCCCGGCGAGCCGCTGAGCCACCGATGCCACGCATGGACCGCCCCTCCTGGCACACCCATCCGCGCGCCCCGCGGCGCGTGTGGCCGTGGCTGCTGCTGGGCCTGTGCGGCTGGTTCGTGCTGCTGGCGCTGCGGGTGCTGGCCGTGCGCGCCGGGCCCGGCATCTATGGCGGCTGCGAATCGTGCGTGGACGCCCCGGTGATCCTGAGCGACCTGCTGCCCACGGCGCTGCTGCTCGCGTCCGTGGCCGCCGCCGGCCTGCTGCGCCCCGGAGCGTGGCGCATGCTGCCGATGGCGGTGGCCTTGGGCGTGATCGTGCTTTACCTCATCGACCTCGGCATCTATCTGATCTTCGGCATGCGCCTGCGCCTCACGGACCTGCTGCGCTACGGGGGCGAAACGCGCTCCACATGGTCGGTGGTGGCGCCACTGCTGGCCCAGCCGCGCGGAGTGGCGATGGTGGCGGGCCTGCTGCTCGCGCTATCGGGCTGGGCCGGATTGATCTGGACCGTGCCGCGTCGCGCCGTGCTGGCGCTGGGCTCGATCGCCGCGGCGTCCGCCCTGGCCGCCGCCACGTTCGCGGCGCCGCTGGAATCGGTGGACGCCTACACCTACCGCGACGTGCTGCGCAACAACCGGCCGGACGGGGTCGATCGCGCCTACTCCCCGGCCTTCCGGGCCGCGCTGATGGCCGCCAGCCCCGAGCCCGCCGCGCGCCAGTGCATCCAGCCCGCCAGCGGGCCGGCGCGCTCGGTGATCCTGCTGGTGGTCGAGGGGCTGTCCGCCTATCACAGCCGGCTATTGGGCGGCACGCAGGACAGCACGCCGAAGCTGGACGCCTGGTCGCGGCGCGCCAGCTACTTCCCGGACTTTCACGCCAACGGCTTCACCACCGACGGTGGCCTGATCGCGCTGCTGACCGGACACGTGCCCTTGCCCGCCATCGGCCGCTATGCCAGCACGCATGCCTATGCCGGCTATGAAAAGGTGGCGGTGCCCGATCTGCTGGCCCAACTGGCGGCCACCGGCTACGGGACGCAGTTCTTCACCACCGGGGACCTGGGGTTTCTGGACAAGGGCCAGTGGCTGCGCGGGCTGGGCTTTGGCCACGTGGAAGGGGCCGACAGCCCGTTTTACGAGAACCTGCCACGCGGTGGTTTCAACGCGGCGTCCGACCAGGCGCTGTTTGCGCGCTATCTCGACTGGTACGACCACGAGCGCACCCAGACGCTGAACTTCTCCGCCCTGCTCACGGTGTCCACGCACCCGCCCTTCACCGTTCCCGGCACCGAGCTGCGCGACGAAGCGGGCGCCTTCGGCTGGGCCGACGCGCAGATCGACCAGTTCATCTCGGCCCTGCGGCAGCGCCACTATTTCGATCATGGGGTGCTGCTGGTCACGGGCGACCATCGCGCCATGACCACCCCGCGGCCGGAGCAGATCGCGCACCTGGGTGCCGGCGCGATTTCACGCGTTCCAATGGTGGTGATCGGGCCGTCGGGGCTGCCGGCCGGCCCGCACGCCGGCCGCTGGCAGCAAACCGATTTCATCGCCGGCCTGCTCGACCTGGCGGATCGGCCGTCCTGCACCGATGCCTTTCGCGGGCGGCTGCTGGGCGCGCAGGCGCAACCCGCGCGCTACGTGCTGCACGTGGAGGGGGCCGAGCGCGATCAGGTGCGGGTCTGGATCGCGGGCGACACCCAGGCGCGCGAACTGGTGCTGGACGGCGACGACACGCGCTGGATCGCCCCCCCGCCCGAGCCCGACGCCCGCGTGGTGCTGGACCACGTCAACCGCGCCCGCGCCCGCCTGGCGCCGGTGCCGGGCGACTTCATCGGCGGGCTGATCGGGCGCCGGCTGGACGCGGCGCCGTGACATGGGCGCGCCCGGTCCGCCGAGCCATCGAAATGCCATCCGGGAGACGGGCGAGGCGACGTTTGATGCGAGCCGCAAAGCACGGCGACACCGGGTGGCAACTCGCGGGCATTTGCAACGCCCCGGCGCGCCCGCATCGCGCCGGCTGCGGGGCAGCGATTCCAGTGTTCGGTGAACTAAGGCCCGCGCGTCAGCCAGGCCTGGCAGGCGGCGCTGGCCAGCACCAGCGCGGCATAGGTCGTCATGCGCCCGTCGTGCCCGCTCAACACCAGGCCGGCCAGCAAAACCGCCACGCACACCATGAAATTGATAGCTGTTTGCGCAGGCCACGCAAGGGCTGCAGCCTTTTTTTGCCCTAAAAACCGGCTGGCCAGCACCATGGCCGGGGCCAACACCAGCGCCGGGGCGACAAAGCCGGCCACATGCCACAACAAATCGAGCCAATCCATGGTTTTGATATGAGTCAAGCCGTGGCGAGGCTGCCGCACCTGAACCCGCGTCAAATTTTATAATCGACGCCATGGCCGTCTGGGCATTGGGACTGAATCACAACACCGCGCCGCTCGATCTGCGCGGTCGTTTTGCGTTTGCGCTCGACACCATCGCGCCGGCGCTCAAGGGCCTGCGCGAGCAGCACCTGCGCCACCCCGAGGCCGCCATCCTGTCCACCTGCAACCGCACCGAGGTGTATTGCGCCAGCGAGCAGGTGCAGGTCGACCACACCCTGGGCTGGCTGGCGCAGGCCGGCCAGGTGCCGGTCGACGCGCTGCGCCAGCACACCTACACCCTGCAGGGCGACCAGACGGCGCGCCACGCCTTTCGCGTCGCCAGCGGGCTCGACAGCATGGTGCTGGGCGAGCCGCAAATCCTGGGCCAGCTGAAGGACGCCGTGCGCGCCGCCGAGGACGCCGGCGCCCTGGGCAGCACGCTCAGCCAACTGTTTCAGCGCAGCTTTGCCGTCGCCAAGCAGGTGCGCAGCTCAACCGAAATCGGCGCCCACTCCATCAGCATGGCCGCCGCCGCCGTGCGCCTGGCCGGCAATTTGTTCGAGGACCTCGGCCGCACGCGCGTGCTGTTCATCGGCGCCGGCGAGATGATCGAGCTGGCCGCCACCCACTTTGCCGCGCGCCAGCCGCAGGCCATCGCCATCGCCAACCGCACGCTGGAGCGCGGCGAAAAGCTGGCCAGCCGCTTTGGCGCCCAGGTGATGCGCCTGGCCGACCTGCCCGAGCGCCTGCACGAATTCGACATCGTCGTCAGCTGCACCGCCAGCCAGCTGCCCATCCTCGGCCTGGGCGCCGTCGAGCGCACGCTGAAAAAGCGCCGCCACCGCCCCATGTTCATGGTCGACCTGGCCGTGCCGCGCGACATCGAGCCCGAAGTCAAGCAGTTGCCCGACGTCTACCTCTACACCGTCGACGACCTGGCCCAGGTGGTGCAGACCGGCCAGGCCAGCCGCCAGGCCGCCGTCGCCCAGGCCGAAGTCATCATCGACGCCGGCGTGCAAAGCTTCATGCACTGGCTGGACCAGCGCGACCCCGCCCGCGGCGTGGTGCCCCTGATCCGCCAGCTGAACGCCCAGGCCGACGAATGGCGCGCGCTGGAGCTGGCCCGCGCCCGCAAACGCCTGGCCAAGGGCGAAGACGTCGAGGCCGTGCTGGAGGCCCTGTCGCGCGGGTTGACGCAAAAGATGCTGCATGGCGCCATGGCCGAGCTGCACGCCGCCGCGCCCGATGCGCGCGACGACGCGGCGCAGGCCATCGAGCGGCTGTTTTTGAGGGGCACTCACAAGTAGGCCGCAACCCAAAACGGCGCGCTGAGCTTCCGCTGGACCCAGTTTCTGCGCATTCCCGTGAATTTTGGCGGTGGGTGACGCCGTCACCCGACAAGCGGTAGCCATCGCCTGACAAGCGCCCTTGCAGCGCCGCCGTGCAAACCTACCATTGGTTGCATGCCTCACGTTGCGCTACCTCCCGCTCGCTCTAGTTCAAACGCCCGGCACCATTCGACCGGTTTTTCCATGGTGGAAGTGCTGGCTTCCATCGTGGTGCTCTCGTTTGGCTTGTTGGGCGTCGCCGGACTGCAGGCGTCGGCGCTCAAATACGGGCGTGATGCGCGTCAGCAGTCCGTGGGCGTGACCTTGGCGCGCGAACTGGCCGAAATGATGCGCGCCAATGCCCAGGTGGCCGGCAAGACTTCCAACAACCCCTATTTCGGCAATTTTTCAGGTACCGGATTGGCGCCGGCCACGACGTCAAGTTGCCTGAACGTGGGCAGCACCTGCACCAGCACCACCGACGTGGCCAATGCCCAAATGACCGATTGGCTCCAGCGCGTCGAAAGCGCGCTTCCTGGAGCCAGAGTCGTGACCTGCAACGACGCCGCACCATACGACGCCAATGGCCTACCCCAGTGGAATTGCACGGCATCCACAGGTACTGGGCAGCCGGTGTCGGTCATCAAGTTGGGCTGGACACGCGAGAAGACCGACAACAGCATTCAGGGAGCCAGCGACTCCGACGCTCGCCCGCTGGTGGTTCTGCCGTTAACACCCGGAGGCCAGTCGTGAATACGACCATCTTTCGTCACATAACGCGTCGACGCACGGTTCGCGGCTTCACGCTGGTCGAGTTGCTGGTGGCCATGGCCATCGGTTTGCTCATTGTTCTCGCGGCAGTGGCATCGCTCACGGCCACTCGGCGTGGCGCCAGTACGGTTGATGCAGCTTCGCAATTGCGCGACGATGCCCGCTTCGCAAGCGATCTGATCCAGCGGCTGGTGGTGCAAACCGGTTTCGAAGATCTGGATTTCGTGCGCCGCCCTTACGGCGGAAGCATCGGCACTTACAAGGGCCTAAATGGCCTGGACCCCAGCACCTTGGTGGCCGCTGTCTCTGGCTTCGACAACGCCATCCCCAGCGCGACCGATCCCGTCAACACGGCCACGGTGCGTACCGCCGGCTCACTGGGCTATGGCAGTGACGCGCTGATCCTGCGTTACGACCCAGTCAAGGTCACCGACACGACGACCGACGGCAGCATGATCACCTGCGATGGTGCATCTCCCAACATGCCTGCCGCCAACCGGGCGGATCGGTCGATCAGCGTGCTGTACGTGAACACCAGCAGCGGCAACGAACCCGCCCTGATGTGCATCAAGATCGACGGAGCCAGCGGCACGCCGTCAACGCCTACGCCCTTGATCAAGGGGGTCGAGAGCTTTCAGGTTCTGTACGGGGTCGACAACGTCACGGCCAATGCCGTCCCCACGGGGGCTACCACCAGCGTGCCCAACCAGTTCCTGCGCGCCAATCAATTGACGGTAGCCGGCAACGATGCCGCCACACAAACCAACTGGCGCCGCGTGCGCAGCCTGCGCATCGGCCTCGTGCTGCGGGGACCAGCGGGATCGGCGCAGTCTTCTGAAGCGCAAACCCTCTATCCGCTGGGCACGAACTTCCAGACCAGCGGCGACCCAGGGAGCAAATTCACCGCTACCGATGGACGTCTGCGTCAGGTTGTCACCTTCACCGTCAACCTACGCAACTGCCAAAACCAAGGCTACCAGCCCGCCAGTTCCGGCACCGGCTGCGACGTCGTTCTTCCCTCTTGATTTTTTCGACACCTCAACGCCATGCCGTTTCAGAGACATAACCGCAATACGGCACCGTCGCATCAACACGGCCTCTCACTGGTCGTGGTGCTGATGCTGCTCGTCATCATCTCCATGTTGGGTGTCGCCAGCATGCAGATCAGCATGATGGGTGAGCGCGGCGCGCGCAATGATCGAGACATGCAACTGGCTTGGCAGGGTGCAGAGGCTGCGCTGGTGGACGCGGAGATCGATCTCTCGGGACCCAACTCTGCTTCAGCAAGTCGCACCGCTCTGATTGCAGCCAATCCCGTGGTGCCCGATTCCGGTTGTTCAACGTCTGCGAATTGGCGGGGCTTCTGTAGCCCGGTGACTTTCGGGCAAGCCAAGCCAAGTTGGCTGCTGGTGAACTTCTTGGACACCAGCAATCTCACCGCGCCCACCGTGGCGTTCGGCACCTTCACGGGTCGCTCGTTTGCCAATGCGGGCCAGGCTTCGGGCACCGGCATCCAGGCAGCCCTGGCACCACGCTACATCATCGAAGACGTCACGACGTCGGGTGCCGGCGGTGGGTCGGTCGTTGGCAGCACGTATCGATCGGCAGGCGCTGCCGGTACACGCGCAAGCACGGACCGACTCTACCGCGTGACTGCCATGGGTTTCGGCCCACGCAGCGACATCCAGGCTGCCCTGCAGACCATCTACAGAAACTGACCCGCGCGGCCACTCCTTCCTGATGCGAAAGACCATCGAAATGTTGCACACCATCCGACACCGTCCCCTGTGGCGCTCCTGGTTGCTGGCGCCCGTTGCCGTGGTCCTGTCCGGGCTCCTGTGGTCCCTGTCCGGCGTGGGTGCCGACGCACCCCCCAACATTCGCAAGGCCAATATTGCGTCGGTGCCGCTGTATTCCGCCACCCAGGGCGACAAGCCGGCGCTGGCGCTGGCGCTGTCGGTCGAATTCCCCACCGTGGGCGCGCAGTATGTCGACCAGCCCAGCGCGACCACCGACGCCTCCTACAGCCCCGCCACCGAATACATCGGTTACTACAACGCCGAGATGTGCTATCGCTACATCGACAATCCCGGCGAAACCCCTGCCAGCGGCAAAACCAAGCCCGACTACAAGCGTTTCCAGATCAACGGCCCGGCCACCGCGCGGCGCTGCGGCGACGGCTTCAGCGGCAACTTCCTCAACTGGGTCAGCAATTCGGCCATCGACATGCTGCGCATGGCCCTCTCAGGCGGCGACCGCGTCATCGATGAAACCGGCCTGACCATTTTGCAACGCGCGGTCTTGCCCAATGGCGATCCCATCTGCATGTGGAACTCATCCAACTTCCCGGCCAAGCAACTCGCCAAGGGTAGCGACGGCAGTTTTTCGGGCGCCGTGCCCCAAGCCATGGTCGCTGCGGCCAACGCCCAGAACGCCAGCAATATCTGGGTAGCCAACACGCTGAACAAAATTTACTTCGGCACCAACAAGGACGGTTCCTGCAACAACCCCAGCAGCTACGTGCTCAATGCCGGCATCGGCATGGGCACCATTGCCGACAAGACCAGCTCCTTGCCCAGTGGCGCCACAAAGTGCGCGGATGAAGGCGGAAGCTGCACGACCTCTGGAATCCAGCGGGTCTGGTATGGCGCCAACAACAAATGGAAGCGGGCGCCCGTGATCGGCCCATTCAGCTGCACCAATGCGGTGTTCGGCGACCCAATTTCTGGAACCGCCAAAGCATGCTATCTGGAATCCTACAGCGGCACTTGGACGCCCAACAACGGAACCCCCCTGAACACCGACGGCTTCTTTTACGCGCGCGCTGAAGTCTGCGGCCGAGACAGCGGCGGCAGCCTGCTCGACGACCGCGACTACCGGCTGTGCACCCGCTATCCGAACGGCAACTACAAGCCCACGGGCACCGTGCAGAAGTACAGCGATCAACTGCGCCTGGCGGCGTTCGGCTATGCCCTGGAACAGACCTTGAGCTGGGACGACGGCTCCAAAACAAATGGCCGTTATGGCGGTGTGTTGCGGGCGCCCATGAAGTTTGTCGGGCCGCGCACCTACGACAGCACGGGCGTCGAAAACACCCCCGGGGTCGGCAACCCCAACATGGAGTGGGACCCGATTACCGGCATTTTCGCCAAGAACCCGGACAACGACACCACCTTTGGCGTAAGCGGCGTCGTCAACTACCTGAACCAGTTTGGCCGCACCGGGCCCACGCCGGGGCGCTACAAGCGGTATGACCCATCGGGCGAGCTTTACTACGAGACACTGCGCTATTTGCAAGGCCTGCCCCCCAGCCCGGACGCCGTGGCCAACCTTGATTTGACCAACGTCACGCAGAAGGCGTTCTACGATGGCTACCCGATCTTCAAGGACTGGACCAATCTCGACCCCTACGCCGGCGGGCGCAACAGCACCAGCGACTACGCCTGCCTTAAGAGCAACATCGCCCTTATCGGCGACGTGAACACCTGGGACTCTCGATACACGTCGAACAAGTCGCACAACCGCATGGCCACCACCGACCTGGCCAACAACGTGCCCGACATCGAGGGTTGGATTTCGGTGGTGCAGGCCTTCGAAAAGGCAACGACAAAGACATATCTGGACGGCCAGGGTGTCTCGCGCACCACCAGCAACCCCAACACCGCCAACAGCAGCCCCAACACGCGGGGCGCCCAGGTCTACGGCCTGTCGTACTGGGCTCATACGCACGACATCCGGGGCGCCGACTGGACGGCTGCGCCGGACAAGCAACGCCCCGGCCTGCGCGTCAAGTCGTTCTTCTTCGACGTCAATGAATACGCCGAACAAAGCAACGACAACACGCGGCGCACGAACAACCAGTACTACACGGCCGGCAAATACGGCGGCTTCAACACGCAGCCGGACAAGGACACCAGCATCCCTTACAACACCCAAGGCAACCCCTTCTACGACAAGAGCGGCGTTGCCAACAACAACGTCTGGCAAGACCCGGCCAGGCCACTGGAGCCACAGACCTATTTCCTGCAAAGCAACGCGCGCGGGGTGCTGGCCGCATTCGAGAAAATTTTCACCCAGGCGGCCTCGGCCCAGCGCAGCATCGCTGGCGCGGCCGCGTCGGGCAGCAATCTGACGCAGGGTGGATCCCACTTCTACCAGGCATCGTTTGACACCGGCAATTGGACCGGTGACGTGCAAGCCTTCAACGTGAAGGTCGCCAGTGACAACGTCAGCATCGACATGGCAAGCGGCGCCGCGTGGTCGGCAGAGCAGGAATTGTCCAACCGACTGATGGCGGGGACTCCGCCACGCAACATCATCGTGGGCATCCGCGGCGCCAACCCATCTCCTACCGCCACGCCCTTCACGGCAGCAGGAATCGACGCGGCCTTGAAAGCTGATCTGAATCGATACAGTCCCAGCGCGGCCGATGACGGGCTTTGGCAAGATCGCCTTGACTACTTGCGCGGCAACAAGAGCAAGGAAGGTGCCCCATTTCGCCGCCGCTATCGGTCGCTGGGCGATGTGGTCAACTCGGGCATTCAGTACGTCGGCGCACCCAGCGCGGTGCAAAACCTGGGTTCCGGCTATGCCACCTTCGTCACCACCAACAAGGATCGCCAAGCAGCCCTGTATGTGGGCGCCAACGACGGCATGCTGCACGCCTTCGATGCCTCCAGTGGCAACGAGCTGTTTGCCTATATTCCAAGTTGGCTCGGCCCCAAACTGAGCGCACTGACCGACCCCGGGTATCTGCATCAGGCCTATGTGGATGCCACACCCGTGATTGGAGATGCGCAAACGAGCACGTCTTCCACCCCAGCCTGGAAAACGGTTCTGGTGTCCGGCACTGGCGGCGGCGGACGCGGCGTGTTCGCACTTGATGTGTCGGACCCATCCACTTTTGCTGCAGACAAGGTGATGTGGGAGTTCACGCAAGCGAACGACAAGGACATGGGTTATGTGCTTGGCAAACCCCGCATTGTCAAACTGCGCACCGACGACGGAAGTGGGGGCACGGGCACACCGACGGACCGCTGGTTCGTCATGGTGCCCGCCGGAGTCAACAACTACACGCAACAAGACGCGAGCGACGACAACTTCAGCCGCACAGGAGCGCCCACGATTTTCCTGCTGGCGCTGGACAAGCCCACTGGAGACGCGTGGACAAGTACGGGTAGCTCACCGAACTATTACAAGATTTCATTGCCGTTTGATGCCACGCTGGCCATCACCAACCCCACCGGCATCATCAATCTCGAGGCTTACATGAACGGCTCTGGCGTGACGCAATACGTCTACGCGGGCGATCTTCATGGCCGCCTGTGGGCGCTGGACTTCACCAAGTTCGGCGCCACTGGGTGGACGTCGGGCCAGCTGTCGCGCTTTTCAACCGGCTCGGCGGGCTCCTTGGTGGCCTACCCCATGTATATCGCCAAGGATGCGGCCGGAAAAATTCAACCCATCACGGCAGCGCCCAGCATTCTGCAGGGTGCAGACCCCGATCAGCACTTTGTCGGATTCGGCACCGGAAAGTACTTCGAAAATTCCGATGCGACCTCGACCCAGCCCAACACGTTCTACGTGGTTTACGACAACGGCAGCGGCAGTGCGTCGGGTGGCACTTCGGGCACCGTCGGCATTGCCGGGCGCGGTCGGCTGCGCCAAGTGACCTCCGACGCCAGCGGAGCGCTCACGCCCGCCAGCGCTTTCAATTGGGGCCGTGCCACCAGCGACAGCGACGCCACACAGCGCTCAGGCTGGTACTACGACTTGCCGGCCAGTGGCGAACGTGTGGTCTACGACTCTGCGTACGTGCCGATGACCACCAAGGTTGCCTTCAGCAGTCTGATCCCCGATTCGGCCACGACGCCCGGGGTTTGCAGCGTGGCGGGCGGCACGGGCAACAGCTATTACGTCGACATGCTGGCCGGCACCGGCTTCAAGAAGGCGTCGACGGTGGGCGTGTTGGGTCAACCGCTGATCATGTTCAACGATGCAGGTACTACAGAAACCAAAGCGGACAGCACGGGGCGGCGTTTGCGCACGCGGCCCGTCGTCTTGGGACAGCAGGGCTCCCAAGGCCTGAACGCCACGGAGGCAGCTCGTGAAACCTTCCCGGTTGGCCGCCTGAGCTGGCGTCAGATCAACAATTATCTTGAGCTGTACAAAAAATGACGCCCGCCCAGTCCACACCCAATCCCGTTCCTTGGCGCGAACACGGCTTCACGCTCATCGAACTGATGATCGTCGTGGCCATCGTTGCCATCCTTGCCGCCATCGCCTATCCGTCGTATCAGGATTCGGTCCTGAAAGGGCGGCGCGGAGAAGCTCGCTCCGCCCTGACCGAATTGATGCAACAGCAGGAGCGCTACATGACGCAGCACAACACCTACAAGGAGTTCGCGTCAGGAGATGGAACGGTGCCGTTCAAGACGACGGTGGGCAGCAGCACATCGCCGACCTACAAAATCAAGGCCCAAGCCTGTGCATCGTCGACGGCCAACATCTGCATCGAGCTGGTGGCCGCGCCAACCAGCACCGACGCACGCGCCGGTGACCTGAGCTTGACCAGCAATGGCGTTAAAAGTTGCACGGGCACCGCCAAAGACAGCGACCCGAAGGTATGCTGGCCATGAGAAAGCCACACCGTCTCCATCTCGGATTTACGCTCATCGAGCTGATGACCGCCATCGCGGTGCTTGCCGTGTTGGCGATGGTCGCCGTCCCCAGTTTTGTCGAGTTCCAGCGCAACTCGGCGCTTACGTCGAGCACCAACACCCTGCTGGCTTCAATCAATGCTGCACGAGGCGAGGCGCTGAAGCGTGGCGCCTTTGCCATGGTGATCCCGAAGGATGGCGCCGACTGGAACACGGGCTGGATCGTTTTTGTCGACAAGGACCTGAGCACCGACTACGACGCGAGCAAGGATGAGATCGTTCTGGAGCAGCCAGCACCACCCAGCTTCATCACGATCTCGGGCAATGGCACGGCAACCGGAGGCGCGCCCTACATTCTGTACGACGGCTCCGGCTACGCCAAAACAAAGTCCGGTGGTTTTGGTGCCTTGACGCTGAGCATGGTTCGAAACGACGTCGCCAGTGGCCAGGCCAAAGCCCAAACCCGACGCATCATCGTGGCCGCCACGGGGCGCACACGCAGTTGTCGCCCGGATCAAGCCACCGACTGCACGGCCGCTGCAACCCAGTAAACCATCCTTTGTCAGTTGCGTCATTGGCCAGTTGTTGGGCCGGACAAGCGACAATAGCGGCTTGCATGCATCACTTTTTGCGCCACAAGCTCGCCGGAAATTCTGAGCGCCTTTCCGAACTCGATTACCTGCTCAGCCAGCCGGACATCATGTCCGACATGAGCCAATTCATGACTCTGTCGCGCGAGCACACCGAGGTGGCCGCCGTGGCCGGGCGCTGGGCGCGCTATCAGCAGCGCGAGCGTGACCTGGGCGCGGCGCAGGACATGCTGTCCGACCCCGACATGGCCGAGCTGGCGCGTGAGGAAATCGCCGCCGCGCTGGCCGAGCTGGCCGAGCTGGACGCCGAGCTGCAGCGCATGCTGCTGCCCAAGGACCCGGACGATGCGCGCAACGCCTTCCTTGAAATCCGCGCCGGCACGGGCGGCGACGAGTCGGCGCTGTTCGCGGGCGACCTGGCGCGCATGTACACGCGCTACGCGCAGGGGCGCGGCTGGCGGGTGGAGGTGATGAGCGAGTCGCCGGCCGAGCTGGGCGGCTACAAGGAAGTGGTGCTGCGCATGGCCGGCGAGGGGGTGTACGGACTGCTGCGCTTCGAGTCCGGCGGGCACCGCGTGCAGCGCGTGCCGGTGACCGAGACGCAGGGCCGCATCCACACCAGCGCGGCCACGGTGGCGGTGATGCCCGAGCCGGACGAGGCGCAGGCCATCACGCTCAACCCGGCGGACTTGCGCATCGACACCTTTCGCGCCAGCGGCGCGGGCGGCCAGCACATCAACAAGACCGATTCGGCCGTGCGGGTGGTGCACCTGCCCACCGGCCTGGTGGCCGAGTGCCAGGACGGGCGCAGCCAGCACGCCAACAAGGCGCAGGCGCTGCGCGTGCTGCAGGCGCGCCTGCAGGACAAGGAGCGCAGCGAGCGCGCCGCCAGGGAGGCCGCCACGCGCAAGGGCCTGATCGGCAGCGGCGACCGCAGCGACCGCATCCGCACCTACAACTTTCCGCAGGGGCGCGTGACCGACCACCGCATCAACCTCACGCTGTACAAGCTGGCGCTGGTGATGGAAGGCGATTTGCAGGACATCGTCGACGCGCTGCAGGCCGCGCACCAGGCGGAGCAGATGGCGGAGCTGGAGGGGCAGGTGTGACTTTCCTGTTGTCACCCGCCCCCGCTGGGGGAGGGTTGGGGTGGGGGCGCAGCCGGTGAACACTGGTGAGCGCCGCTCGCCCCTCACCCCCGCCCTCTCCCCAGAGGGGCGAGGGAGCAAGGCCGGCGGGGCAACGCTGGCCCAGGCCCTGGCCGCCGCGCAGCGCCAGGGCCTGCCGCGGCTGGAAGCGCAAATGCTGCTGCTGCACGCGCTGGGCCGCGCCACGCACGAGCGCGCCTGGCTGATCGCCCACGACGACGATGCGCTGGCGCCCGATGCGGCGACGCGCTTCGACGCCCTGTGCGCGCGCCGCCTGCGCGGCGAGCCGGTGGCCTACCTGACGGGCACCAAGGCCTTTCACGGCCTGACGCTGCAGGTGGACGCGCGCGTGCTCGACCCGCGCGACGACACCGAGACGCTGGTCGACTGGGCGCTGGAGCTGCTGCCGGACGACCGCCCCGCGCGCGTGCTGGACCTGGGCACCGGCAGCGGCGCCATCGCGCTGGCGCTGGCCGCCGCACGCCCGCAGGCCGAGGTGTGGGCGGTGGATGCCAGCGCCGACGCCCTGGCCGTGGCCCAGGCCAACGGCCAGCGGCTGGGCTTGGCCGTGACTTGGCGCCATGGCGACTGGCTGGCGCCGGTGGCCGGCCAATGCTTCGACCTCATCGTCGGCAACCCGCCCTACATCGCCGACGGTGACCCGCACCTGGCCGCGCTGGCGCACGAGCCGCGGCAGGCCCTGGCCAGCGGCCCCGACGGCTTGCGCGACCTGCGCGCGATCTGCGTCGCCGCCCCCGCGCACCTGGCGCCCGGCGGCTGGCTGCTGCTGGAGCACGGCCACGACCAGGCCGGCGCCGTGCGCGCCCTGCTGCAGCGCGCCGCCCTGGGCCCCGTGCAGTCGCGGCGCGACCTGGCCGGCATCGAGCGCTGCTCGGGCGGCCAGCGCGCGGCTTGACAGCGGCCCGCCGATTGGTTGGACAATGCGCCCCATGCCATACCCTGCCCCACTTCGCATCGCCGCCGCATCGGCGGCCCTTGCCGCCTGCGCCCTGCTGGCCGCCTGCAGCGGCGGCACGCCCTGGGGCGCCACGCCGCAGAACCTGCCGGTGACCCTGCCCGACCTGAGACATGCGGGCCAGGTGGTGGACGGCGCCTCGGGCTCCACCGCCGGCGCGCTGCGCGTGGCCGAGCGCGTGCAGCAGGCGCTGGCCGCCGACCCGCAGCTGGCGGGCCAGGGGCTGACGGTGGAAGGCCTGGAAGGCGGCCTGATCGTGCTGGGCGGGCCGGTGCGCAGCACGGGCGACCGCCAGCGCGCCCTCGACACGGCGCGCCGCGTGCCCGGCGTCAGCCAGGTGGTCGACCGCATGCGCACGCCCTGAGCGCCGGAATATTTTCTGGGATGATGGGCGCCGTGCTTCGGCCCACTCATCTCAGGAGGTTTGCATGACCCGATCCAACCCATGGCTGCGCGGCCTGGCCGCCGGCAGCGCCCTGGCCACCCTCAGCGTCGTCGCCGGTTGCGCCGGCGGCGCCTACAACGCCCCCGGAGGCTCCTTGTACACCCGCGACGCCCAAAAGCAAATGCAGAACCAGGACCTCACCGACCGCGTGCGCGCCGCGCTGCGCTCCGACCCGCGCGTGGGCGCCGAGGGCCTGCAGGTGAAGGCGCTGGGCGACGGCAAGGTCGAGATCAGCGGCACGCCCGCCAACGGCCTGCTGGGGCGCGAGCTGGCCATGCGCCTGGCGCAGAGCGTGCCCGGCGTGCGGGCTGTCTTCAACAACATGACGATGAACTGACGCCCACCCCCGTTGCTCCACTCGCTGCGCGATGTTTCGCCTCCCCCCTCGAGGGGGCAACGCCAGTGGCCGGGGAGACCCCGGCCACGGCGTTTGCTGGCACGGCCTGCTCCGCGGCCGTTCGGCTCTTTGAATTTCAGTCGCTGGCGCGCGCATAGCGCGTGGCCGCCAGCTCCTGCAGGCCGAACTGCGCCAGCAGCGCGTGCAGGCGCTCGGCGGCGCTGCGCTTTCTGTGGCCGGTGAAGCGGGCGATGATCAGCTCGTTCTTCAGGCTGTGCTCCCAGCCGACCAGCTCGGTCACGGTCACGCCGTAGCCCTGCGATTCGAGATAGAGGCAGCGCAGCACGTTGGTGAGCTGGCTGCCCAGCTCGCGCGTGTGCAGCGGGTGGCGCCACAGCTCGGCCAGCGGCGTGCGCGACAGGGCAAAAGCCTTGTTGTGGCGCAGGCAGGCGGCCAGCTCGGCCTGGCAGCAGGGCACCAGTACCATGGCCTGCGCCTGCTTGGCCAGGCCGAAGGCGATGGCGTCGTCGGTGGCGGTGTCGCAGGCGTGCAGCGCGGTCACGACGTCGAAGCGCTCGGGCAGCGCGGCCTCGCTTGCCGCGTCGGCGGCGGCGATGTTCAGAAAGCGCATGCGCTCGAAGCCCAGCCGCTCGGCCAGCACGCGCGAGCGCTCGACCAGCTCGGCGCGCGTCTCGATGCCATAGATGCTGCCACTGCCATGGCTTTTGAACCACAGGTCGTACAGGATAAAGCCGAGATAGGACTTGCCGGCGCCGTGGTCGGCCAGGCTCAGCTCGGCGCCCTGCGGCTGCAGCTCGTTCAGCAGCTTTTCGATGAACTGCACCAGGTGCTCCACCTGCTTGAGCTTGCGCCGCGAGTCCTGGTTGAGCCGGCCCTCGCGCGTGAGGATGTGCAGCGCTTTCAGCAGCTCGACCGACTGGCCGGGGCGCAGCTCGGCCCGCACCGCGTCTTCAGGCTGTTTTTGGCCTCTGGCGCCCGCAGGTCGTGCGCGAGCAGCTCTGTTTTTAGTAGCATTCGGATTCATCGCGTCGGCTCGTCATCCGCGCGGGCCGACGGGCCCACGCCCAGCGCCGCCCAGCCGCGCGGCCCCAGCTTTTCCAGCGTGGCCATGTTGGTTTCGTAGATCGCCTCGGCATCGGGAAAGGCCTCCACCGCGCGGTCCACGCTGGCCTCGCGCAGCAGGTGCAGCGTGGGCCAGGGCGAGCGGTTGGTGGCGTTGGTGATGTCGTCCGGGTCGGTGCCGGCAAACTGAAAGTGCGGGTGAAAGGGCGCGATCTGCAGCACGCCCGCCAGGCCCAGCTCGTCCAGCAGCGCCTCGGCGTCGTCCAGCATGTCGTTGAAGTCCAGGAAGTCGGCCAGCTGGTCGGGCACGATCAGCAGCGTGGTTTCGCGCTCGTCGGGGTCGGCGGCGGCCAGCGCCTGCAGCTCGGCACGCAGGGCGGCCAGCAGCTCGGCGCGCCCGCCGCCGCTGCACACGGCGTAGTGCACCTGCCCCTTGACGTGCGGCGCCCTGGCGAAGGGGCATAGGTTGAGGCCGATGACGGCGCGCTCCAGCCAGCGGCGGGTGTCGGCAATGGCGGTTTCGGGGGGAATGAATGGCATGGCCGAATTACACCACCGCCGCCGCCCCGGCCGCTGTCAGCGGCGCAGGCCATGGCGCTGCAGCGCCCACGCCAGCACCAGGCCGGCGGCGGCGTACGCGCCGGTCACGGCCCAGGTCCAGTCCCAGCCGCCGACGCGGCTGGCCACCCAGGCGACGGCCGGCGGGCCGCTCATCTGGCCGATGGCTGACCACTGCTGCATCCAGCCGACGGTGGTGGCGATGTGGCCCTCGCCCGGCGCCACGCGCGGCGCCAGCGCGAACAGCGCGCCGGGGATCAGGCCACCGACGGTGGAAAACAGCAGCGCCCCGCCATAGCGCAACACCGGCGCGTCGACGGTGGCGCTGCCAAACGCTAGCCAGGCGCCCACCGCCATGGCGACAAAGCCCGACCACAGCACGGTGCGCGCGTGCACGCCGCGGTGCAGCAGGCGCCCGGCCATGATGTTGCCCACCATGTTGACGGCCGCCACGGTGGCTGTCAGCACCGCGCCCAGCGCCCCGCCCCAGCCCGACTGCTGGTACAGCGTGGGCAGAAAGCCGATGACGGCCAGCCACTGCGCGGCGTAGACGGCGAAGGTCAGCGCCGCCAGCCAGGGGCCGGGCGCGCGCAAGGTGGTGGCCAGACGGCGGTGCCAGGGCTCGGCCGCCGGCGCACCGGCGGCGGGCGCGGGCGCACGCACGTCGCGCGGCACGACCAGCGGCAGCCACAACAGCATGGCGGCGGTGCCAGCGGCCGTCAGCACCCACCAGCCGCGCCAGCCCAGCACGCCGATCAGCAGCGGCCCGGCCAACAGGGCCAGCGCGGTGCCGAAGGGCATGTAGGCGCTCCACACGCCCAGCATGCGGGTCAGCTGCGCCGGCGCCACGGCGCGGCGCAGCAGGCTGGGTGCGGGCACGGTGGTCAGCAGAAAGCCCACGCCCTCGACGGCGCGCAGCAGCAGCAGCTCATGCACGTCGCGCGCGGCGGCCCCCGCCAGGCCGGCGGCCGTGAGCAGCGCCAGGCCGACCAGCATGCAGCGGCGCAGGCCCACGCCGTCGGCCAGCAGGCCGGCCACCAGGCCCAGCAGCACGGCGCCCAATTGCACCAGCGACAGCAGAAAGCCCGCCTGCACCAGGCCGATGCCCATGGCCTGCTGCAGCGCGGGCACGGCCGGCGGCAGCTTGCCCACGTGCAGGGCGGCGGCCACGCCGGCCAGCACGATGACCCAGGGCGCCCGGGGGCTGAAGCCGCCAGCGGTCATCGGACCACCTTCGGCCGAACGGCCTGCGGTGCGAACACCTTGGGGCGGCCCGGCGGTGCTCACGCGAACAGCCTTTGCCCCGTCAGGCGCTCGTGCTCGCGCAGGGCGAAGCGATCGGTCATGCCGGCGATGTAGTCGGCCACGGCGCGCGGGCGATCAAGGGCGTCGGCAAACTCGGGCGGCAGTTGCGCGGGCGTGGCCAGGTAGGTGGCGAACAGCTCGCGCACCACCTGCTGGCCACGCGCGGTGGTCTCCACCACCTGCGGGTGGCGGTAGAGGTTGGCGAACAAAAAGCGCTTGAGCGCGGTCGACTGCGCGCGCATGGCCTCGCCAAAGCACACCAGCGGCCCCAGGCGGCGCGCGGCGTCGGCGTCGGCCGGCGCGGCGGCGGCCAGGGCCGCGCGCGTGGCGGCGATCACGTCGTAGACCTGGGCCGAGAGCATGCGGCGGATCGACTCGTACAGCAGGCGCCGGCCCATGGCGGGCTCGGCCAGGCGCGGATGCTCGTGCAGCGCCGCCGCCCGATGCTGCGCGAACAGTGGCACCGCCGCCAGCTGGTCCTGCGTGAGCAGGCCCGAGCGCACGCCGTCGTCGATGTCGTGCGCGTTGTAGGCGATCTCGTCGGCCAGGTTGGCCAGCTGGGCTTCCAGGCTGGGCTCGGTATGGTCCAGAAATCGGCGCGCCACGCCGCCCGGCTCGCGCGCCTCGATGCGCTGGGCATTGGCCTTGGAGCAGTGCTTGAGGATGCCCTCGCGCGTCTCGAAGCTGAGGTTCAGGCCGTCGTGCTCGGGGTAGCGGTGCTCCAGCGTGTCGACCACGCGCAGGCTTTGCAGGTTGTGCTCGAAGCCGCCGTGCTCGGCCATGCAGGCGTTGAGCGCGTCTTGCCCCGCATGGCCGAAGGGCGTGTGGCCCAGGTCGTGCGCCAGCGCAATGGCCTCGACCAGATCTTCGTGCAGGCCCAAGGCGCGCGCGATGTCGCGCGCCAGCTGCGCCACCTCCAGCGAGTGCGTCAGGCGGGTGCGAAACAGGTCGCCCTCGTGGTTGAGGAACACCTGCGTCTTGTAGACCAGGCGCCGAAACGCGCTGCAGTGCACGATGCGGTCGCGGTCGCGCTGAAAGGCGTTGCGCGTGGGCGCGGGCGTGACCGGGTGCCGCCGGCCGCGCGAGCGGGCGGGGTCGCTGGCGTAGACGGCCAAGCCAGCGGGATTATGAGTCAAATCGGCCTCCAGCGCTTATGTGACAAGCGCCAACAGCTATATAAATAATAGTATCACTGGCAACACCGGTCGATCACCAGGCGCACCAGCGCATCGGGCGCGGCGCGCACGCTGGCGCGGCCGGGGCCGTCGATGAGCACGAAGCGGATCTCGCCCGCCTCGGCCTTCTTGTCGACGCGCATCAGCTGCAGGTAGCGACCGGCGTTGTCCTGCGCGTCGATGACGGCACCGCGCACCGGCAGGCCGGCGCGCTCGATCAGCGTGCGCAGGCGCTGCACGAAGGCGGCGTCGACCCCGCCCAGCTCGCGCGAGAGCTCGGCCGCCATCACCATGCCGGCGGCCACGCCCTCGCCGTGCAACCAGGCGCCGTAGCCCATGCCGGCCTCGATGGCGTGGCCGAAGGTATGGCCGAAGTTGAGGATGGCGCGCAGGCCGGCCTCGCGCTCGTCTTGGCCGACCACGGCGGCCTTGATCTCGCAGCTGCGCTGCACGGCGTGCGCCAGCGCGTCGGCGTCCAGCGCGCGCAGGGCGTCGACGTGGGCCTCGATCCAGTCGAAGAAGGCCATGTCGGCGATCGGCCCGTACTTGATCACCTCGGCCAGGCCGGCCGACAGCTCGCGCGGCGGCAGGGTCCCCAACACGTCGAGGTCGCACACCACCGCGCGCGGCTGATAAAAGGCGCCGATCATGTTCTTGCCCAGCGGGTGGTTGATGGCCGTCTTGCCGCCCACCGACGAATCGACCTGCGCCAGCAGCGTGGTCGGCACCTGCACGAAGGGCACGCCGCGCATGTAGCAGGCGGCGGCAAAGCCGGTCATGTCGCCCACCACGCCGCCGCCCAGGGCGTAGAGCACGGTCTTGCGGTCGGCGCCGTGGGTCAGCAGGGCGTCGAAGATCAGGTTGAGCGTGGCCCAGTCCTTGTGCTGCTCGCCGTCGGGCAGCGCCAGTTGGTGCACCTGGCGATGGCGCCCGGCCAGGGCCTGTGCCAGTTGCGCGGCGTACAGCGGCGCGACGGTCTGGTTGCTGACGATGAGCGCGTCGCTGCCCTTGGGCGCCGCCGCGTAGGACGCCGCGTCGCCCAGCAGGCCGGCGCCGATCAGGATGGGGTAGCTGCGCTCGCCCAGCGCGATGGAAACTTGGCGCGGGGCCGAAAGGTTTGGCGTGGTTTGCATGGAGCGCCCAGTTTAGACGCTGCCGCGCCCGCGGCGCCCTCAGGGAGCCGCGTCGCCCGGTGGCATCAGCTCCAGCTGCATCATGATGCGCCCCAGCAGCATCGACATCGACGAGCCGTGGGTGTCCAGCACGAAGTGCGCGCACTGGCGGTACAGCGGGTCGCGCTCGGCGTACAGGGCGCGCAGGCGCGCCAGCGGGTCGTCCACCTGCAGCAGCGGGCGCTTGGTGTCGTGCCGCAGGCGGCGAAACAGCGTCTCGGGCGAGCTGCGCAAATAGATCACGGTGCCGCGCTCGTGCAGGTGCTGGCGGTTGAGGGGCCACAGCACCGCGCCGCCGCCCGTCGCCAGCACGCCCGGCGGGCCCTGCGTCAACTCGTCGATCACCGTCTGCTCGACGTCGCGAAACGCCGCTTCGCCCTCACGGTCGAAGTAGTCGCGAATGGCACAGCCCAGGCGCTGCTCGATCGCCGCGTCGGAATCGGCAAAAGGCAGCTGCAAGCGGTGCGCCAGCGAGCGGCCCACGGTGGATTTGCCGCTGCCGGGCATGCCGACGAGAACAACCCTCATGCAAGCCATCCTATTGCAAAAATGTGAGCCCATCCAAGGCCAAGCCTGAACGCCGGTGCGCACCGGTCAAAAAAATGCCCCAAAGCATCGCTCCGGGGCCTGGGGCGCAGCCAGCAAGGCTGCGCGCGAGTGGGCGCTGATTCAGCAGGATCCGCCGGGGCCGCTGACACCGGTGATCTGCACCTTGCGCATCACGGTTTCGCTGCCCTTGGTAACCTTGATGAAGAACGGGTTGCCGATCGGGCCACAGGTCGCAGGAACAGCGCCCTGAAGGATACCGGAAGCGCTCAGCGTCAGCCAAGGCAAGTCACCGGGCGCGGCAGGATCAAACGCCCACGCGGCGGCCCCCGCGCTCCCGCCCGAGGCGGTCAGGACGTACTGATAGAAGCCGCCAATGGGTGCGCCCGGCAGGTTGCACGCGACGTTCACGTCGCTGCAGCCACTCAGATTGATGGACAGCGGAGCCGGCACCGGGGCCGGCGCCGGCGGCGCCGCGGGAGCGGCCGCGACGGCAATGGACAGGTTCGTGGTCAGCGACGCACCCGTGCTGTCGGTCACCCGGATGGCCACCGAAACCGTGCCTGGCGGGTCCATGCTGGGCGTGCCGCTGATCAAGCCCGAGCTGTTGAGCGTCAGGCCGGCCGGCATGCGCCCAAGGGCCTGCCAGGTATAGGGCGCCACGCCGCCCTTGACACTGAGAACGTAGCTGTATGGGACGTCGTTGGTGGCGCCGGGCGGCGTAACGTCGACGAATGCGATCGGATCCGGATTGATTGCAGGTGCTCCTTCCGTCGCCGTGACCACCACCAGGCTGGTGATGGGATCCTGAATGCCGTTGCTGACGTCATTGTCCAGTCGGTCGGTCACCAGTTCGAGCAGGATCGGGCCCTCTTGCGGGCCGCTGGCCAGCGAAAACAGGCCGACGCCGCCGGTGGTTTGCAACTGCAGCACGCTGCCCTGCTTGCCATCGGCCATCAGGCGCGCGCCCTGGGCCGCGGGAGTCACCGAACGGATGCTGACCTGCAGGTTGGCATGGCCGTTGGCGGGAACGGGCTGGTTGGCGTCGTCCCAGATGTAGGCGTTGATGGCCGTGCTGGTGCGCAGGTTGTAGACGTTGCCCTGCACGCCCAAGGTCGGATAGGTTGCGATGGCCACCACGCTGGCGGCCTTGCCTGAGCCCGCGCCGCCGCCCACCGTGATGTTGATGCTGGCGCTGACTTCGCGGTTGGCGCGCGGGTCGTGCACCGAGCAGGTGATGGTGGCCACGCCGGCCTGGTCGCTGGAGTGGAAATGGAAGGATGCGCCGCCGGCATTGGAAGGCAGCGCGATGTTGCGATAGGCGTTGGGAACCTTGACCGTCCCGCCATTGCCGTCGGGGGCGTCGGTTTCGTGCTCCGAATTGCCGTCCAGGTAGTACAAGGGCCCCGAAGAAAGACCGTATGCGGTGTTGCAGGCGAAGATGTCGGTGCCGCCCGGAATCGGCGCATCGCCCTTCTTGGCGTTGACGTAGAGCGTGGTGGTGAACGGGTATTGCGTGCCGATGCCGACCGGATAGTGGCCGGTGTTCAATGGCAGGTTGGTCTTCTCCGCCACCAGAGTGATCGAATACGACTCGGGCGTATCTCCAGGGCTGCCGCCCCCACCACCACAGCCCGCCAATAGCGCGGCGGCGGCCAGGCCCACGATTCCAATCAACTTTCGCATAGGGTCAACTCGGTTAAGACAACAAATCGATGAACGAAGCCCGCGGACCGGGCGGTCAGCGCACCGCACCGCGGTCCGAAATCATCTTCGGCGTGATGAAGACCAGCATTTCCTGCTTGTCGGCCTTGCGCGTGCGCTGCTTGAACAGGTTGCCCAACACGGGCACGTCGCCCAGGAAGGGAACCTTGTTTTCCTGGTCGGTCTCGGTCAGCTCGAAGATGCCGCCGATCACCACCGTACCGCCGTTTTCGACCAGCACCTGGGTCTTGACGCGCTTGGTGTTGATGGACATGGCGCCTTCGACCACACCGCCCGGGCTGTCCTTGTTGACGTCCAGGTCGAGAATGATGTTGCCCTCAGGGGTGATCTGCGGCGTGACCTCGAGCTTGAGCACGGCCTTGCGGAAAGCCACCGCCGTGGCGCCGCTGCTGGTGGCCTGCTGGTAGGCGAACTCGGTGCCCTGCTCGATCAGCGCCTTGGTCTGGTCGGCCGTGACGACGCGCGGGCTGGAGACGATCTTGCCCTTGCCGTCGGCCTCCAGCGCGGACAGCTCCAGGTTGAGGAAGCGGTTGGCGGCCGAACTGAACAGCGAGATGGCGAAGTTGGCCGGCGTGGCGCCTGCCAGGCCCAGCGCCGGCAGGCTGAGGAACTGCGAGCTGGCCGAGGTCAGTCCGCCCGCGTCGGTCTGGCCCGTGGTGGAGGTGATCGCGTTGTAGTTGCCACCGAAGGCGATGCGGTTGCTGCCGACGCCGTAGCCCGCGTCGCCGCCGCGAATGCCGCGCAAATCGGCGCCGCCCAGCTTGACGCCCAGCGACTTGCCGAAGGTGTCGGTGGCCTCGACGATGCGCGCCTCGATCAGCACCTGGCGCACCGGCACGTCCAGCTTGGTGATCATGTCCTGGATCTGTTCCAGGCGCGAAGGGATGTCGGAGATGAACAGCTGGTTGGTACGCGGCTCGGCGATGACGCTGCCGCGCGAGCTGAGCAGGCTGCCCGAGTTGGCGCCGCTGCCGCCGCCACCGCCGGAGCCGGACGACGAAGTCAGCTGCTGCTTGATGTCCTCGGCCTTGGTGTAGTTGAGCTGGAACGACTGGGTGCGCAGCGGCTCCAGGTTGCGGATGGCGGCCTGGGCCTCGAGGTCGGCCTTTTCCTTGGCCGCCATCTCGTCCTTGGGCGCGATCTGCAGCACGTTGCCCACGCGCTTCATGCCCAGGTTCTTGGCCTGCAGGATGATGTCCAGCGCCTGGTCCCAGGGCACGTCCTTCAGGCGCAGCGTCAGGTTGCCCTGCACCGAGTCGGAGGTGACGATGTTGAAGTTGGTGAAGTCGGCGATCACCTGCAGCAGCGAGCGCACGTCGATGTCCTGGAAGTTCAGCGACAGCTTCTCGCCGCGATAGCCGGGCCCCTGGGTCAACTTGTCGGGGTTGCTTTTTTGCTGGCGCACCTCGACCACCAGTTGCTTGTCGCTCTGGTAGGCGCTGTGCTCCCAGGCGCCCTTGGGCTCGATGACCATGCGCACGCGGTCACCCGACTGCACGGTGGTGATGGTCTGCACGGGGGTGCCGAAGTCGGACACGTCGAGCTTGCGGCGCAGGCCCTCGGGCAGGCTGGTCTTCAAAAACTCGACCACCAGCTTTTGCCCCTGCTGCTTGATGTCCACGCCCACCTGGTTGCTGGGCAGGTCGACCACCACGCGGCCGGCGTTGTCGGTGCTGCGGCGAAAGTCGATGCCCTGCAGCGGCTGCTCGGTGTCGACGTGGCTTTCGGCAAAGGCACTGGTGACCGGCGCCGGCGTGGCGGCGGAGGCCACGGCCCCCAGCGTGACCAGCACCGCGCGGCCCTGCAGCTCGGCCTGGTAGGTGGTGGGCTGCTTGAGGTTGAGCACCACCCGCGTGCGATTGCTGCCCTGCGCCACGTTGGCGCCGCGCAGGTTGCCCTGGTCGATGGCGATGTTGCTGTGCGCCAGGCCGCTGACGACGCCCGGGAAATCCAGCGCGATGCGCGCCGGCGATTGCACGACGAAACCGGCGGGGGGCGCCACCAAGGCTTCGTTCAGCTCGATGCGCACGACTTCGGCGCCGCCCTGGATCGAGCTCGTGATCGACTCGATGCGCGCCTGCGCCATGGCGACAGTGGCGGCGCCGAAGGCGATCAATCCCAGCGCGGCAACGCGCACCTGCCGGCAGTTCGGCATCCACTTGCTCATCGTTTTTTCTCCTGCAACTGCAACTCGGCGTTGCGCTCGATCCATTCACCGGCCGCGTCCTGCACGATCTCGCGCAAACCCACGTCGCTCTCGCTGACCTGGGTCACCCGGCCGTAGTTTTGCCCCAGGTAGTCGCCCACCTTGACCTGATAAAGCAGCTTGTCGACCCGCACCAGCGCCACCCGCTTGCCGCCGCGATCGAGACTGCCCACCATGGACATGGTGTCGAGCGGAAAGGCCTCCAGCGGCTCCTTGCGTCGGTTGAGCTCGGGCGCGATCAGCGAGTCGCCCGAGCCCTTGACGCCGGACTCGCGCCGCAGCGCCTGCGCCAGGCGCTCGTGACCGAAGGGGTCGACGGCTGCAGTCTGGGTGTAGTCTTGCGGAACGTACTTTTTCGGCTCGGCCAGAGGCGTGACCTTGGGCACCATCTGGCGCCGCTGCTCGGTCATCCACTGCTGCAGGTCTTCCTGGGCCGGCGCACAACCGCCCAGCAGAGACGCAACCCCGCACGCCAGCGCCCACCATCCAACGCGCCCCATCATTTCTTGGCTCCCGGCTTGGCCGTGGCCTTTTGCTGCGCCGCGATCTCTTCGGGATCGAGGTAGCGGAAGGTCTTGGCCGTGGCCTCCAGCACCAGCATGCCGGACTTGTCCTTGTCGCCGCTGGGCGCCACCGACAGGTTGTTCAGCGTGACGATGCGCGACAGATGCGCGATGTCGGAGCTGAAGGCGCCGATGTCGTGATAGCGGCCGGTCACCTTGAGGGCGATGGGCAGTTCGGCGTAGTAATCCTTGACCACCAGTTGCCCAGGCCGGAACAGCTCGAACTGCAGGCTGCGGCCCAGGCCGGCCTGGTTGATGTCCGACAGCAGCGCGTCCATCTCGGCCTTGTTGGGCAGCTGCTTTTCCAGCAGATTGACGTACTGCAGCACCTGCACGCGCTGCTTCTTCAGCTCTTCCAGGCTGACGGCCTTTTGCAGCTTGCCGCGGTAGTCGTTGCGCAGGGTCAGCTCCTTGGCCTGTTCGCCCTCGAGCTCTTCATCGACGCCCTTGAGCCAGGCGTACCAGAGGATGGCCACCATGACGGCCGCGGCCAGCACCAGCAGGACGTAGCGCGGCAGCGCCGGCCAGGACGATGGGTCGCGCGTGTCGAGGCCGCGGAACTGTCCGCTCAACCCCGCAAACGCTTGCCGGAGGTCGATGTTGGATGAAGACTTGCGAGCCATGACGCGGGAGCCCTTTGATCACGCCGGAGCGTTGGCCGGCCGCGCCGCGGCGGCGGCGCCGGGTGCGGCCGCCTTCGCATCGCTGGCGCGCTGCAACTGGACGCGGATGGTGAAGTTGTAGACCCGGCGCTGCTCGCGCGGGCCCAGCGCCAGGTTCTTGGCGACGATCTCGATCAGCTCGGGCTTGGTGATCCACGGGCTGGCGCGCGACAGGTTGCGCAGCAACTCGGACACCCGCTCGTTGGATTGCGCCACGCCCTCGAGCAAGACGTTCTGGTTTTCCTGCTTGATCTTGCTCAGGTACATGCCGTCCGGCAACTGCCTGACAGCCTCGTTGAGCAGGTGCACCGGCATGTTGCGGTCGGCCTGCAGGTTTTCGACCGCCTCCTGACGCGCCTTCAGGGCCGCGATTTCGCTCTGCAACGAGGCGACTTCCTTGATTTCCTGGTCCAGCTTGGCGATCTCGCGCGTCAGGAAGGCGTTGCGCGCCTGCTGCTCCTCGATGCGCCCCTGCAGCCACAGGTAGCCGGCCCCGGCAATCAGGGCACCCAAGGCCACCGCGCCGACCAGGGAGCCGTTGAACACCTGGCGCGCGCGCTTGCGCGCCATCTCCCGATGGGGCAGCAGGTTGAGCAAAATCATGGCAGGAACCTCCGCATGGCCAGGCCACAGGCGGTCAGGTAGGACGGCGCCTCGCGCAGCACCTTTTGCTCGCGCACGCCGCGCCCCAGCCCCATGCCATCGAACGGATTGATCATCTGGCACGGGAACGAGGTGGCGTCCGTGATGGCCTCGGTCAGGCCATGCAGGCCGGCGCTGCCGCCCGCCAACAGGATCAGGTCGACCCGGTTGTGCGGCGTGCTGGTAAAGAAGAACTTGAGCGCGCGCTCGACTTCCTGCGCCAGGTTCTGGACAAACGGGTCCAGCACGACCTGGGCATAGTCCTCGGGCAGCTCGCCGGCGCGCTTCTTGGCCTCGGCCTCCTCGGCCGTGAAGCCGTACTGGCGCATCAGCAACTGGGTGAGCTGGGCGCCGCCGAACACCTGGTCGCGCTCGTACAGCAGCTCATCCTCGCGCAGCACCTGCAGGGTGGAGGACAGGCCGCCGATCTCGAACAGGGCCACCACGGCGTTGGCGCCGCCACCAGGCAGCTGCTCGAGCACCCGCGCCGCCGCCAGGCGCGACGCATAGGTTTCGACGTCCATCACCATGGGGGTCAGTCCGATGGCCTCGGCCAAGCCCTGGCGGTCTTCGACCTTTTCCTTGCGCGAGGCGGCGATCATGACCTCGACGTCGCCGGCCGAGCTGGGGCTGGGGCCGATGACGCAGAAATCCAGGCTAACCTCGTCGAGCGAGAAGGGGATGTACTGGTTGGCCTCCAGCTCGACCTGGGCTTCCAGCTCACGCTCGCCCAGCCCGCCGGGTAAAATGATCTTTTTGCTGATGACCAGCGAGGCTGGCAGCGCCATGGCGACGTTCTTGGCCCTGGTGCCGCTTTTCTTGATCAGGCGGCGCGCGGCGTCGACCACTTCATCGAACTTCTCGAAGTTGCCCTCGTTGATCCAGCCACGCTCCAGCGGCTCGATCGCGCACCGATCCAGCGTGAAGCGGCCGGCGCGGTCACGCGACAGCTCGACCAGCTTGATGCTGGATGCGCTCACGTCCAGGCCCACCAAGGGCGCCGGCTGACGATCGAACAGCGAAGCCATGTTCAAAGCAATGTCCAGTTACTTTCTATTGCAGAAGTAGAACACACTTAATAAATTGATTGCAGGCCATTTGCACACCGACGGCCCGAAAAAGCCCATCAGGGCGACTTTTCGCGCTTGACGTTGTCAAAAACTAACGATCGGGCGTGCTGTAACAGCTTTTGCCACTCGGTGCCGGTGCTTTCAATGGTTTGACACGCACACCGGCGGGGCTGCCGCCACAATCGGGCGCCGATGCCGTGAAGCTGGGCCTGCACCGGAAATCGACGCGTTGTCGCGCCCGCCCATTTAGACGAACTTCTTGCCGTTTCACATGCCTGCTGACCGCCCAACCCGTTCCTCTGCGCCGCGCGCGACCCGAACCACGGCCCGCTGGCCCGCCTGGCTGGCCAAGGGCCTGCTGTGGGTCGGCGGCAGCGTGGTCGCCCTGGTGCTGTGCGCCGGCCTGGCGGGGCTGATGGCGCTGGCCATCGCCTATCCCAACCTGCCCGACGTGTCGGGCCTGTCCAACTACCACCCCAAGCTGCCGCTGCGCGTGTACACGGCCGAAGGCCAGCTGATCGGCGAGTTCGGCGAGGAGCGGCGCACCCTGACGCCGATCGACCAGATCCCGAAAATCATGAAAGATGCCGTCCTGGCGATTGAAGATGCGCGCTTTTACGAGCACAACGGCATCGATTACGTGGGCGTGCTGCGCGCCGCGCTGGCCAACCTGGGGCGTGAGAAGAGCCAGGGCGCGTCCACCATCACCATGCAGGTGGCGCGCAACGTGTACCTGACGTCGGAGAAGACCTACACCCGCAAGATCTACGAAATGCTGCTGACGCTCAAGCTCGAGCACCAGCTCTCCAAGGACCAGATCCTGGAGATCTACATGAACCAGATCTTTCTGGGCAATCGCGCCTACGGTTTTGCCGCCGCCGCCGAAACCTATTTCGGCAAGCCGCTGAAAGACGTGACGATCGCCGAGGCCGCCATGCTGGCGGGCATTCCCAAGTTCCCGTCCACCGCCAACCCGATCGCCAACTTCGCCCGCGCCAAGGAGCGCCAGCTGCACATCATCGACCGCATGGTCGAAAACGGCTTCATCACCGCCGAGCAGGCGACGCAGGCCAAGGCGCAGGAGCTGCACATCCGCCCCAGCAGCAACCGCGACCGCGTGCACGCCGAGTACGTGGCCGAGATGGTGCGCCGCATGATGTTCGAGCAGTACGGCGACCAGACCTATGTGCGCGGCCTGAAGGTCTACACCAGCATCAAGGCCGACGACCAGCAGGCGGCGTACGAGGCGCTGCGCCGCGGCATCATGAACTACGAGAGCCGCCAAGCCTACCGCGGCCCCGAAAAATTCGTCGACCTGCCCAAGGACGCCGCCGAGCGCGAGACCTTCATCGGCGACGTGCTGGCCGACTACCCGGACATCGGCGACCTGGCCGCCGCCGTGGTCACCGCCGCCAGCGCGCGCCAGATCGACGCGGTGCTGGCCAGCGGCGACGCCATCCAGATCACCGGCAATGGCCTGCGCGCGGCGCGCTCCGGCCTGTCGCCACGCGCGGCGCCGGCGGTGCAGATTCGGCCCGGCGCGGTGATCCGCGTGGTGCGCAAGGACGACAACAGCTGGGACGTGGCGCAGTTGCCCGAGGTCGAGGGCGCGCTGGTGGCACTCGATCCGCGCGACGGCGCCGTGAAGGCGCTGGTGGGCGGCTTCGACTACGGCAAGAACAAGTTCAACCACGTCACGCAGGCCTGGCGCCAGCCGGGCTCGGGCTTCAAGCCCTTCGTGTATTCGGCGGCGCTCGAAAAGGGCTTCTCGCCCACCACCATCGTCGACGACGCACCGCTGTTTTTCGATGCCAGCGTCACCGGCGGCCAGCCCTGGGAGCCCAAGAACTACGAGGGCGGCTTCGAAGGCCCGATGACGCTCAAGCGCGGCCTGGCGCGCTCGCGCAACATGATCTCCATCCGCGTGCTGCAGGCCATCACGCCGCGCTACGCGCAGGACTGGGTCGCCCACTTCGGCTTCGACCCCGACAAGCATCCGCCCTACCTGACCATGGCGCTGGGCGCCGGCTCGGTCACGCCGATGCAGATGGCCACGGGCTTTGCGGTGTTCGCCAACGGCGGCTGGCGCGTCAACCCCTTCCTCATCACCCGCGTCACCGACCACACCGGCAAGGTGCTGGTCGAAAGCCACCCCACGCCGCCGACCGAGGACAACCGCGCCATCAACGCCCGCAACGCCTTCGTCATGAACACCATGCTGAACGAGGTGGCGCGCACCGGCACGGCGGCGCGCGCGCAGGCCACGCTCAAGCGGCCCGACATTTATGGCAAGACGGGCACCACCAACGACTCGATGGACGCCTGGTTCACCGGCTACCAGCCCACGCTGGTGGCCTCGGTGTGGATCGGCTACGACACGCCGCGCAACCTGGGCGCGCGCGAGACGGGCGGTGGCCTGTCGCTGCCGATCTGGATCAACTTCATGCAAACGGCGCTCAAGGGCGTGCCGGTGGCGCAGCTCAAGCCCCCGGCCGGCGTGACCCGCGTGGGCGACGATTGGCTGTACGACGAGTACGCGCACGGCGGCGGCATCACCAACCTGGGCGGCGCCGGCCTGCAAGAGCCCGAGGCCCCGGCCGAGGTCGGCAGCCCCATGGGCGCCGCGCCGGGCGGCGAGCGCAATCGCATCCTGGATCTGTTCAAGAACTAGGGATGCGCCGGCGCGTCACTAGAATTCGCGCCATGTCGCGCCCCGCAGCACTGCTTGCACGCCTCATCGTGACCGCCTTGGCGGCGGCCGCGCTGAATGCCTGCGGCCAGAAGGGCCCGCTGTTCATCCCCAGCACGCCGGTGGCAGCGCAGCGCGCCACGCTGCCGCAAACCGTGTTCGGTGGCACGGCCGCGCCGGCGGCGCCCGCCAGCGCGACGCCGGCTGCCGTGCCGCCGCCCCTGCCCAACCTGCCCGAAATCCAATGACGCCCTCCGCCCCCGCCCGCGCCGACGCGCCCCTGCCCGGCGCCCCCTTCGTCGCCTACCGCGCGGGCCAGCTGATGCTGGAGGACGTGGCGCTGGCCGAGCTGGCGCAGCGCCACGGCACGCCGCTGTTCGTTTATTCGCGCGCCGCCATGCTGGGCGCGCTGGCCGCCTACCAGCGCGGCCTGGCGGGGCGCCAGGCGCTGATCTGCTACGCCATGAAGGCCAACTCGACCCTGGCCGTGCTGAAGGTGTTTGCCGACGCCGGCTGCGGCTTCGACATTGTCTCGGGCGGCGAGCTGGAACGCGTGCTGGCCGCCGGCGGCGCGGCCGGCAAGATCGTGTTTTCGGGCATCGGCAAGACGCGCGCCGAGATCCGCCGCGCGCTCGAGGCAGGCATCCGCTGCTTCAACGTCGAGAGCCTGGCCGAGCTGGACGTGATCGACGAGGTGGCCCGCGCCTGCGGCCGGCGCGCGCCGATCAGCATCCGCGTCAACCCCAACGTGGACGCCCGCACGCACCCCTACATCTCCACCGGCCTGAAGGGCAACAAGTTCGGCATCGCGCACGAGCAGGCGCTGGCCGCCTATCAACACGCTGCGCGCCTGCCAGGCCTGCAGGTGGTGGGCATCGACTGCCACATCGGCTCGCAGATCACCGAGGTCGCGCCTTACGTCGAGGCGCTGGACCGCGTGCTCGACCTGGTGGGCGCCATCGAGGCCGCCGGCATCCGCATCCGGCACATCGACCTGGGCGGCGGCCTGGGCATCGACTACGCGGGCGACACGCCGCCCGCCGCCGATGCGCTGTGGGCCGCCCTGCTGGCGCGGCTGGACGCGCGCGGCTACGGCGATCGCGCGTTGATGATCGAGCCCGGCCGCTCGCTGGTGGGTAACGCCGGCCTGTGTCTGACCGAGGTGCTGTACCTCAAGCCCGGCGAGCACAAGAACTTCTGCATCGTCGACGCCGCCATGAACGACCTGCCGCGTCCGGCGCTGTACGAGGCCTTTCACCGCATCGTGCCGCTGCGCCAGGCGGCGCCCGGCGCCAGCGCGACCACGTACGACGTGGTGGGCCCGGTGTGCGAAAGCGGCGACTGGCTGGGCCGCGACCGGCCGCTGGCGGTGCAGGCCGGCGAGCACCTGGCCGTGCTGTCGGCCGGCGCCTATTGCATGAGCATGGCCAGCAACTACAACACGCGCCGGCGCGCGGCCGAGGTGCTGGTCGATGGCCGCGAGGCGCGCGTGGTGCGCCAGCGCGAGGCGGTGCAGGACTTGTGGCGGGGCGAGACCGTTTGACGCCCGGCCTTGGCCGGTCTTCAAGCCAAATCGACCGCTGGCCCGCTTGCATCAAGCGCGGAAAGCTATCGATTCGATAGTTTTTCAGGTCGTGCGCGGCTCAGTGCGGGAACCGTTCGCGCAGCTTGAGCTTCCAGAATTTTCCGGTCGAGGTGCGCGGCACGGCGTCGATGAACTCGTAGCGCTCGGGCAGCTGCCATTTGGCGAAGGACTTGTCCAGCAGCAGGGCATCGAGCTGGTCGGGCGTCGCCTGCTCGCCCGGCTTGAGCACCACGCAGGCCAGCGGACGCTCGCTCCACTTTTCGTCGGGGATGGCGATGACGGCCGCCTCGGCCACCGACGGATGAGCCATCAGCGCGTTTTCCAGATCGACCGAGCTGATCCATTCGCCGCCCGACTTGATCAGGTCCTTGGTGCGGTCGCTGATCTTGACGAAGCCCAGCGCGTCCACGCTGGCGACGTCGCCGGTGCGCAGCCAGCCGTCCTCGGTGAACTTGTCGGCCGGCGAGCCCACCTCGTGGTAGCTGCCGGTGATGAAGGGCCCGCGCACCTGGATCTCGCCCACGCTGTGGCCGTCCCAGGGCTGGTCGCTGCCGTCGTCGCCGCGCGCGCGCAGCTCCACCAGCGGCACCGGCACGCCGGCCATGGCCGCGCGCCGGTATTTCTCGTCGGCCGAGGCGCCCCGCAACTCGGCGCGCGGGTAGCTGATGGTGGCCACCGGGCTGGTCTCGGTCATGCCCCAGCCCTGCATGATCCAGATGCCATGGGCGTCGAAGGCGCGGATCAGCGCCTCGGGCACGGCCGCGCCGCCGACCAGCGAGCGCAGTCCCGTGGGCAGCTTCCAGCGGCCGGCGTTGGCCGCACCGGTCTTGAGCGAGGCGTCGTAGGTCTGGATCAGCGTCATCCAGATGGTGGGCACGCCCAGCGCCAGCGTGGGCGGCTCGGCGGTCATCAGGTCGAGCAGGTCGTCGGGGTGCATGTGCGGGCCCGGAAACACCAGCTTGGCGCCCATCATCACTGCCATGTAGGGCATGCCCCAGCTGTTGGCGTGGAACATGGGCGTGACGGGCAGCACCACGTCGCTGCCGTGCACGCTGCAGAAGTCCGGCAGGCTGCCCACCAGCGAATGCAGCACGGTCGAGCGGTGCGAATACACCACGCCCTTGGGCCGCCCGGTGGTGCCGCTGGTGTAGCACATGGCCACCGGGTCGTTCTCGTCGTGCGGGGCGTAGACCAGGCCGTCGGGGTCGGCGCCGGCCAGCAGCGCCTCGTAGTCCAGCATGCCCTTGGGCAGCGCCTGGCCGCCCGAGAAGGGAAACACGATGACCTGCTCGAACGTGTAGCGGTGCTTGAACTGCTCGTACAGCGGCAGCAGCACGTCGTCGA
Organism: Burkholderiales bacterium; assembly: GCA_017307865.1. Taxonomy (GTDB): domain Bacteria; phylum Pseudomonadota; class Gammaproteobacteria; order Burkholderiales; family Burkholderiaceae_C; genus Ottowia; species Ottowia pentelensis. The sequence goes on from JAFKGE010000021.1 coordinate 55,332, forward strand.
TCACCAGCAAGCGGTCCTGCGCGTCGTCGGCGATCCAGCCGATCTCCTCCGGCGCCAGGCGCAGGTTCAGCGTGTGCATCACCCCGCCCGCGGCGGGAATGCCGAAGTAGCACTCCAGGTGGGCGTGGTGGTTCCAGCACAGGGTGGCCACGCGATCGCCCTGGCGCAGCCCCAGGCCTTGCAGCGCCGACGCCAGCGCCCGCGTGCGGCGATAGAACTCGCCATAGCTGTGGCGCACCAGTGACTTGTCGGGCCGGCGCGAGACGATCTCGTTGCCGGTAAACAGCCGCCCCGCCCGCTCCAGCAGGTGGTTGAGCGACAGGGGCGCGTTCATCATGGTGCTTTGCATCGGGTCTCCTTCTCGTCATGCCTTCGGGCGACTTTACGCCGCCTGCCGACGCGAGCGGGCACAATGCGCCCCATGGAAACCCTGAGGCAAGAACTGGCCGCCACCGCCGCACGGCTGGTGGTGGAAGAAGGCCTGGACTACGGCAGCGCCAAGCGCCGCGCGCAGAAGCTGCTGGGCGCGCCGGCGCGCACCGCCCTGCCCGACAACGATGCGATCGAAAGCGAAGTACGCGCTTACATCGACCTGTTCCACGCCGACACCCAGCCCGGCGAGCTGCAGGCCTTGCGCCAGCTGGCCCTGACCTGGATGCAGCGCCTGGCCGCCTTTCGCCCGCACATCCAGGGCGCCGTGTGGAACGGCACCGCCACGCGCCGCAGCGACATTCACCTGCAGCTGTATTGCGACGACCCCAAGTCGGCCGAGATCGCGCTGATCGACCGCGGCGTGCGCTACGACGTGCGCCCCGCGCCCGGCGGCCCCAGCCCGGCGGCGGACGTGCTCAGCTTTTCGACGCCCTGCCCCGAACTGGGCGAAACCATCGGCATTCATCTGATGATTCAAGACTACGACGCCCTGCGCGGCGCCCTCAAGCCCGGCGCCGACGGCCGGCCCCGCCAGGGCGACGCCACCGCGTTGGCCGCGCGGCTGCAAGACGAGGCCTGTGCATGAGTGAAAGTTCTGAGCTTTCACCCGCAGCCGGCACCCCCACCCGCCGCTGGGCCCTGGCCGCCGTGGTGGGCGCGGCCGCCGGCATCGCCGGCGCCACGCTGGCCTGGCGGCGCTTTGCGCTGCACGAACCCGACACCGGCGACCTTTGGCAGCACCAATTCAGCACCCCCGCCGGCGCCCCCTTGGCCATGGCCGAACTGAAGGGTCGCCCGCTGCTGATCAACTTCTGGGCCACCTGGTGCCCGCCCTGCGTGGAAGAAATGCCGCTATTGAGCCGCTTTTACACGCAAGTGAAGGACAACGGCTGGCAAATGCTTGGATTGGCCATCGATCAGCCCGACCTGGTGCAGCGCTTTCTGACTCGCACCCCCGTCAGTTACCCCATCGCCATGGCCGGGCCTGCCGGCGTCGAATTGACGAAAAAGCTGGGAAATGCCGCCGGCGGCCTGCCATTTACGGTGGTTTTTGACCGAAAAGGCGACATCCGGCACCGCAAGCTGGGCCAGTTGAAGCCCGAGGATCTGGCGGACTGGCTGCGCTGACGCCAGCGCTGGCACGGCAAAGCAATGCATCTAAAGCGCGAACTTTGCCTTAAATTCGGTAAAATGGTTTCAATTTCTACGAAAGCATTTCAAAAATGGACCTGCGAAAACTCAAGACCTTGATCGACCTGGTGTCCGAGTCGAACGTGTCCGAGCTCGAGATCACCGAGGCCGAAGGCAAGGTGCGCATCGTCAAGGCCGGCTTGGCCGCCCCGGTCGTGGCCGCCGTGCCCGTGCCGGCGGTTCCGGTGGCGGCTGCACCCGCTGCAGTGGCGGCCCCTGCGGCTGCCGCAGCGGCGCCGGCTGAACCGGCCGTGACCGGCTTCGTCGTCAAGTCGCCCATGGTGGGCACCTTCTACCGCTCGGCCAGCCCGGGCGGCACGGCCTTCGTCGAGGTGGGGCAGAAGGTCAGCGAGGGCGACGTGATCTGCATCATCGAAGCCATGAAGATCCTGAACGAGATCGAGGCCGAGAAGTCGGGCACCATCACCCAGGTGCTGGGCGAAAACGGCCAGGCGGTCGAGTACGGGCAACCGCTGTTCGTCATCGAATAACGAACCGCGGAGCAGCGGATGTTCAAGAAAATTCTGATCGCCAATCGCGGCGAAATCGCGCTGAGGGTGCAGCGCGCCTGCCGCGAACTGGGCGTCAAGGCCGTGATGGTCTATTCCGAGGCCGACAAGGAAGCCAAGTACGTCAAGCTGGCGGAAGAGGCGGTGTGCATCGGCCCTGCGCCCTCGGGGCAAAGCTACCTCAACATGCCGGCCATCATCTCGGCGGCCGAGGTGACCGACGCCGAGGCCATCCACCCCGGCTACGGCTTTCTGAGCGAGAACGCCGACTTCGCCGAGCGGGTGGAGCAAAGCGGCTTTCAGTTCATCGGCCCGACGCCGCAGTCGATCCGCATCATGGGCGACAAGGTGTCGGCCAAGCAGGCCATGATCAAGGCCGGCGTGCCCTGCGTGCCGGGCTCGGACGGCGAACTGCCCGAGGATGCGGCCAGCATCCGCCGCATCGCCAAGGCCGTCGGCTATCCGGTGATCATCAAGGCTTCGGGCGGCGGCGGCGGGCGCGGCATGCGCGTGGTGCACACCGAGGCGGCCCTGATCAGCGCCGTGCAGACCACCAAGGCCGAGGCCACCGCGGCCTTCAACAACCCGGCGGTGTACATGGAGAAATACCTCCAGAACCCGCGCCACGTCGAAATCCAGATCCTGGCGGACAAGCACAAGAACGCCGTCTACCTGGGCGAGCGCGACTGCTCCATGCAGCGGCGCCACCAGAAGGTGATCGAGGAAGCGCCGGCGCCGGGCATTCCGCGCCGCCAGATCGAGCGCATCGGCGAGCGCTGCGTGGCTGCCTGCAAGAAGATCGGCTACCGCGGCGCCGGCACCTTCGAGTTCCTGTACGAAAACGGCGAGTTCTATTTCATCGAGATGAACACGCGCGTGCAGGTGGAGCACCCGGTCACCGAATGGATCACCGGCGTGGACATCGTGCGCTCGCAGATCATGGTGGCGGCGGGCGAAAAGCTGCCCTTCACCCAGCGGCAGATCCAGATCCGCGGCCACGCCATCGAGTGCCGCATCAACGCCGAGGACCCGTTCAAGTTCACGCCCTCGCCCGGCCGCATCACGCTGTGGCACCAGCCGGGCGGCCCGGGCGTGCGGGTCGACTCGCACGTCTACAACAACTACTTCGTGCCGCCCAACTACGACTCGATGATCGGCAAGATCATCACCTACGGCGACACGCGCGAGCAGGCCATCGCCCGCATGCAGACGGCGCTGCTGGAGACCGTGGTCGAGGGCATCCAGACCAACATCCCGCTGCACCGCAACCTGCTGGTGGACGCGCGCTTTCGCGAAGGCGGCACCAACATCCACTACCTCGAAAAATGGCTGGCCGAGCGCAGCAAGTAGCCACGCCTGCCAGCCCCATTTTTCAAGCCAAATCGACCTGTAGCCCGCGTCCGTAAAGCGCGAGCAGCTATATTTACTGTAGTTTCCGTGATGTTTGAACTGCGCCTGGTCTGCCCCGAATCGGCGGTCGAGCCGATCAGCGACGCGCTGCAGGCGCTGGATGCGCTCAGCGTCAGCGCCGAGGACGCCGACGCCGACACCCAGGCCGAGCAGGCCCTGTTCGGCGAACCCGGCCTGCCGCCACCGGCACCCGGCTGGTCGCGCACCACGGTGGTGGCGCTGTTCCCGCAGGAAGGCGCCGCGCGCGAAGCCGCCGCGCTGCTGGCCGCGCAGGACTTTTTTGCCGGCAGCCAGGTGCAGTCGGTGGCGCCGGTGCCCGAGCAGGACTGGGTGCGCCTGACGCAGTCGCAGTTCGACCCGGTGGCCATCACGCCCGAATTCTGGATCGTGCCCAGCTGGCACGAGGTGCCGGCCGCCGCCACGCGCGTGATCCGGCTCGACCCCGGCCTGGCCTTCGGCACCGGCACCCACCCCACCACGCGCATGTGCCTGCGCTGGCTGGCCGCGCATCCGCCGACGGGCCAGCGCGTGCTGGACTACGGCTGCGGCTCGGGCATCCTGGCCATCGGCGCGGCCCTGCACGGCGCCCGCGCGGTGGACGCGGTGGACATCGACCCGGCGGCCGTGCAGGCCACCCAGGCCAACGCGGCGGCCAACGGCGTGTCCATCGACAGCGGCCTGCCGGATGCGGCCCATGGCCTGTACGACACGGTGCTGGCCAACATCCTGGCCACGCCGCTGAAGGTGCTGGCGCCCCTGCTGTGCGCCCACGTCGCGGCCGGCGGCGCGCTGGTGCTGGCCGGCATCCTGGAGCGGCAGACCGAGGAGCTGCAGCAGGCCTATCGCCCCTGGCTGACCCTGCAGGTGGCCGACACGCAGGACGGCTGGGTGCTGATGACGGCCACGCGCGCACGCTGAAGCGCCGGGCCGGCCGCGCGCCTGCCTACAATCGCCGCCATGCTTGCCGCCGCACCAACGCCCTCGCCCCTGGCATGAGCCTGGTCACGCGCTGCCCCGCCTGCTCGACCCTGTTCAAGGTCGTGCCGGACCAGATTCGCATTGCCGCCGGCTGGGTGCGCTGCGGGCACTGCGGCGTGGTGTTCGATGCCTCGACGCACCTGCTGCCGCGTGACGCATCGACCGCCCCGGCACCCGTGGGCGCGCCCGTCGCAGAGACGACGGCCCGCGCGGCGCCGCTGCCGGCCGCCGTCACTTCGCCACCCATGCCCTGGGGCGAAGCATCCGCCGCACCGCCGGTTGCAGCGGATGCCGCTGCACCAGCGCCGAGCATTGCACCGCTGCCCGTCGCAGCGCCGGCAGTGGTCACGCCGCCCGCAGAACCCGCCCCGGTCGTGCCTGATATCCCTGCCGCGCTCGCCGCTGAGACGGACGATCGGCAGGCGACGGCGTGGACCCAGCCCACCGATCTCGTCCGGGACGATCCGGCCGAGACCCCGTCGGCAACGGCGCCGAGTGCCGAGCCCGCCCTCGACGAGCCAGCCGAAGCACCGGATTCGGAGCCGTCCGATCTTCCCCCACTGGACCCCGACCCCCTCGATCTCCACCTGGCCTACACGAGCCTCACCGAGCCGGCACTGCTCGATCCGCTGGAGGACAACGGGACCGCCCTGCCCGAACGCCCACACCCCGACGATGAGCCCGCGTCGAACGCCGCGCCGCTGGAAGCGCCGCCCTCCTTCGTCGCCGCAGCGCGCCGGCGCGCGTTCTGGGCCGCGCGCCCGGTGCGCGCCCTGCTGTGGCTGGTCGCCCTGCTGGGCGTGCTGGCCCTGGCGGGTCAGTGGGTGGTCGGCCAGCGCGACTGGCTGGCCGCGCGCCTGCCGCAGTCGGCGCCGGCCCTGCGCGCGCTGTGCGCCCCACTGGGTTGCCAGATCAGGCCCTATCGGCAGCTCGACGCCATCGTCATCGATGCCTCGGCCTTCAACCGCGTGGCGGGGCCCGAGTTTCGCTTCAGCGCCAGCCTGCGCAACAGCGCCGACTGGCCGGTGGCCAGCCCGGCGCTGGAATTGATCCTGACCGACCGCGACAACCAGCCCCTGGTGCGCCGCGTGCTGACCGCGGCCGAACTCGGCGCGCCCCCCGCGCTGGCGCCGCGCGGCGACTTCAGCGCCAGCCAGGGCGTGACGGTCGGCGCGCCGGTGGACGCTGCCGCGGTGGCGGGCTACCGCCTGACCGCCTTCTATCCCTGACCACCGACCCAACCCCTCCCCACACCATGGCAAGCCTGATTTGCGGTTCCCTCGCGTTCGACACCATCATGAGCTTCGAAGGACGCTTCGCGCAGCAGATCCTGCCCGAGCAGTTGCACATCCTGAACGTCTCGTTTCTGGTGCCCCATCTGCGCCGCGACTTCGGCGGCTGCGCCGGCAACATCGCCTACGCCATGCGCCAGCTGGGCGGCACGCCCCTGCCCATGGCCACCGTGGGGCGCGACGGCGCCGATTACCTGCAGCGCCTGCACGGCCAGGGCATCAGCACCGAGTTCGTGCGCGAGGTGGATGACACCTACACCGCGCAGGCCATGATCATGACCGACCGCGACAACAACCAGATCACGGCCTTTCACCCCGGCGCCATGATGCAGGCGCACGTCAACCGCATCGCGGCACGGCCCGACATCCGCCTGGGCATCATCTCGCCGGACGGGCGCGACGCCATGCTGCAGCACGCCGAGCAGTTTCATGCCGCCGGCATCCCCTTCGTGTTCGACCCCGGCCAGGGTCTGCCCATGTTCGATGGCGCCGAGCTGGCGCACTTCGTGGCGCTGGCCACTTGGGTGACGGTCAACGACTACGAAGGCCAGATGCTGTGCGACCGCATGAGCGTGACACCGGCCGAGCTGTCGCGGCGTGCGCGCGCGCTGGTCGTCACGCGCGGGGCCGAGGGCTGCGACGTTTGGGAGGACGGCGTGTGCACGCGCGTTCCCGGCGTTCAGCCGGCGCAGGTGGTCGACCCCACCGGCTGCGGCGACGCCTGGCGCGGCGCGCTGCTGTGGGGCCTGGAGCAAGGCTGGTCGATGGCGCGCTGCGCCGTGCTGGGCAACCGCCTGGGCGCGCTCAAGGTGGCGGCCAGCGGCCCGCAGAACTACACGGTCGATCGCGCGGCGCTGCTGCGCGAAGCCGCATAGCCCACTCCCCCAACCCAAGGGGCAAAGAAAAACCCGCACGCCGGGACCGCGCGTGCGGGTTGAGTGCGTCTGCCGACGCCCAGGCGCCGGCAGCGGCCGGGCCCGATCAGGGCTTGGCGGCCGTGGGGAAGGGCCACGCGGCCTGAGGGCTCAGCGTGGTCTTGGGCGCAGGGGCAGGCTTCTTGGCCGGCGCGGCTTTCTTGGCAGCCGCCTTCTTGGCCGGCGCCGCCTTCTTGGCGGCGACCTTCTTCACTGCCGCCTTCTTGGCCGGCGCCTTCTTGGCCGCGACCTTCTTGGCAACCGCCTTCTTGGCGGCAGCGACCTTCTTGTCTACCGCCTTCTTCAGGTTGCCGATGGCCTTCTTCACCGCCGCCTTCTTGGCAGCGACCTTCTTCACTGCCGCCTTCTTGGCCGGCGCCTTCTTGGCCGCGACCTTCTTCACCGCGGCCTTTTTGGCCGGTGCCGCTTTCTTGGCCACGACCTTCTTGGCCGGTGCCTTCTTCGCGGCCGCCTTCTTCGCGGGGGCTTTCTTCGCCGGTGCCTTCTTGGCCGCAGCCTTCTTCGCGGCGGGTTTCTTCGCAGTTGCCATTTTTTTCTCCTTGATCAAGTTGAACAATCAACAGCAGGAAACGCTTCGCGCCTGTTGGGACACGCGAAACGATTCATGACCCTGGACCGCGGTCCAAGGCCATGAACACGAACGCCGCCGAAAGGCGGCAGACGGGAAGCGCGCATGCGGCTCGTCACCCGTTCAATCCCATGACAGCGCGCCACCGGTCTGGTACTCGATGACGCGGGTTTCGAAGAAGTTGCGTTCCTTCTTCAGGTCGATCATTTCGCTCATCCAGGGGAACGGGTTCTCGGCGCCCGGGTAGAGCGCCTCCAGCCCGATCTGGGTGGCACGGCGATTGGCGATGTAGCGCAGGTAGCCCTTGAACATGGAGGCGTTCAGGCCCAGCACGCCGCGCGGCATGGTGTCCTCGGCGTAGCGGTATTCGAGCTCGACCGCGCGCTCGAACAGGGCCTTGATCTCGGCCTTGAACGCGGGCGTCCACAGCTGCGGGTTCTCCAGCTTGATCTGGTTGATCAGGTCGATGCCGAAGTTGCAGTGCATCGATTCGTCGCGCAGGATGTACTGGTACTGCTCGGCGGCGCCGGTCATCTTGTTTTGCCGGCCCAGCGCCAGGATCTGCGTGAAGCCGACGTAGAAGAACAGGCCTTCCATCAGGCAGGCGAAAACGATCAGGCTTTTCAGCAGCGTCTGGTCGGCCTCGGGCGTGCCGGTGCTGAAAGCCGGGTCCATGATGGCGTCGATGAAGGGGATCAGGAACTCGTCCTTGGCGCGGATCGAGGCCACCTCGTGGTAGGCGTTGAAGATCTCGGCTTCGTCCAGGCCCAGCGACTCGACGATGTACTGGTAGGCGTGGGTGTGGATGGCTTCTTCGAAGGCCTGGCGCAGCAGGAACTGGCGGCACTCGGGCGCCGTGATGTGGCGATAGGTGCCCAGCACGATGTTGTTGGCGGCCAGCGAGTCGGCGGTGACGAAGAAGCCCAGGTTGCGCTTGATGATGCGGCGCTCGTCCTCGGACAGACCGTTCGGGTCCTTCCACAGCGCGATGTCGCGGTTCATGTTGATTTCCTGCGGCATCCAGTGGTTGGCGCAGGTGGCCAGGTACTTTTCCCAAGCCCACTTGTACTTGAACGGCACCAGCTGGTTGACGTCGGTGTGGCCATTGATGATGCGCTTGTCGGCCGCGTTGACGCGGCGCTGACCCCCTTCGCTGCGCGCGGCGACCGGCGTCGGCGCCATCGGCTGCGCGGGCGTCCACGACGCCACCGGCTGCAGCCGCGGCTGCGGCGTGTTGCGTGCGCTGTCTTCGCTCCAGTTCAACATGATTTTTCCAATGCTCCGATTATGGGAGCAACATGACGAAATGCAAAGCATTCGTGCACGTTGAACTCCGCTGGATGACAAGAATGTGTTGCGGCCAGGCATCGCATCGCGCGACGAAGCCGCAACGCGCGATCACTGGCAGGCCTCGCAACCGGGATCGTCGATGGCGCAGAACTTGATGTCGGTGGCGGCCTCGACGGCGTCGAGCGTGCTCTCGGGCGCCGCCGCCGCATGGCTGGCCTGCAGGCCGCCGTCGCGCTCGTGGCTGCTCGGCACGGCGTTCAGTCGGCCCGACTGGATGGTGGACTTCTCGGCCTGCGTGGCGCTGGTGGTGCGCAGGTAGTAGGTGGTCTTGACGCCGCGCAGCCACGCGAGCTTGTAGGTGTCGTCCAGCTTCTTGCCCGAGGCACCGGCCATGTAGATGTTCAGGCTCTGCGCCTGGTCGATCCACTTCTGGCGCCGCGCGGCGCACTCCACCAGCCACTGGGGCTGCACCTCGAAGGCGGTGGCGTACAGCTGCTTGATGTCGGCGGGTACGCGGTCGATGGCGGCCAGCGAGCCGTCGAAGTGCTTCAGGTCCATCACCATCACCTCGTCCCACAGGTTCAGGCGCTTGAGGTCGCGCACCAGGTGGTGGTTGATGATGGTGAACTCGCCCGACAGGTTGCTCTTGACCGACAGGTTGCCGAAGCACGGCTCGATCGAGGCGTCGACGCCGACGATGTTGCTGATGGTGGCGGTGGGCGCGATGGCGATGCAGTTGCTGTTGCGCATGCCGTCGCGCCCGATCTTGGCGCGCAGCGCGTCCCAGTCCAGCGTGGCCGAGCGGTCCACCTCCACGTAGCCGCCGCGCGCCCGCTCCAGCAGGTCGAGGGTATCCAGCGGCAACACGCCGCGCTCCCACAGCGAGCCCTTGTACGACGCATAGCGCCCGCGTTCGGCCGCCAGTTCGGTCGAGGCCCAGTAGGCGTGGTAGCAGATCGCCTCCATCGACTGGTCGGCGAACTGCACCGCCTGCTCGCTGGCGTAGGGAATGCGCAGTGCGTACAGCGCATCTTGAAATCCCATCACGCCCAGGCCCACCGGGCGGTGGCGCAGATTGGAGTCGCGCGCCTTCTTGACGGCGTAGTAATTGATGTCGATGACGTTGTCGAGCATGCGCATGGCCGTCTGCACGGTGCGCTGCAGCTTGGCGTGGTCGATGTGCCCGTCGGTGATGTGGCGCGGCAGGTTGACCGAGCCCAGGTTGCACACCGCGGTTTCGCTGTCGCTGGTGTTGAGCGTGATCTCGGTGCACAGGTTGCTGGAATGCACCACGCCGGCGTGCTGCTGCGGCGAGCGGACGTTGCAGGCGTCCTTGAAGGTGATCCAGGGATGGCCGGTCTCGAACAGCATCGAAAGCATCTTGCGCCACAGGTCGACCGCAGGCAGGGTCTTGCTGGGCTTGATCTCGCCGCGCGCGGCCTTTTCCTCGTAGGCGACGTAGGCCTGCTCGAAGGCGGTGCCGTATTGGTCGTGCAGGTCGGGCACGTCGGACGGCGAAAACAGCGTCCACGAGCCCTTTTCCATCACGCGGCGCATGAACAGGTCGGGCACCCAGTTGGCGGTGTTCATGTCGTGCGTGCGGCGGCGGTCGTCGCCGGTGTTCTTGCGCAGCTCCAGGAATTCCTCGACGTCCAGGTGCCAGGTCTCCAGGTAGGCGCAGACGGCGCCCTTGCGCTTGCCGCCCTGATTGACGGCCACCGCCGTGTCGTTGACCACCTTCAGGAATGGCACCACGCCCTGCGACTCGCCGTTGGTGCCCTTGATGTGGCTGCCCAGGGCGCGCACCCGCGTCCAGTCGTTGCCCAGGCCGCCGGCATACTTGGACAGCAGGGCGTTTTCCTTGATCGATTCGTAGATGCCGTCCAGCTCGTCGGGCACCGTGGTCAGGTAGCAGGAGGACAGCTGCGAGCGCCGCGTGCCGCTGTTGAACAGCGTGGGCGTGCTGCTCATGAAGTCGAAGGACGACAGCACCTCGTAGAACTCGATGGCGCGCGCCTCGCGGTCGATTTCATGCAGCGCCAAGCCCATGGCCACGCGCATGAAGAAGGCCTGCGGCAGTTCGATGCGTTGCTTGCGCACGTGCAGGAAGTAGCGGTCGTACAGCGTCTGCAGGCCCAGGTAGTCGAACTGCAGGTCGCGCTCGGGCTTGAGCGCCGCGCCCAGGCGCGCCAGGTCGAACTGCAGCAGGCGCTCGTCCAGCAGTTCGTGCTCGACGCCGCGCTGGATGAAGCGCGGAAAGGATTCGGCATAGGCGCCGGCCAGCTCGGGCAGGCCCACGTCCTCGCCCAGCACCTCCTGCGCGATGGTGTGCAGCAGCAGGCGGGCGGTGACGAACGTGTAATCCGGCTCCTGCTCGATCAGGGTGCGCGCGGCCAGGATGGCGGCCTTGTAGACCTCCTCGATGGGCACGCCGTCGTACAGGTTGCGCAGGGTTTCGGCCAGGATGGGCGCGGCGCTGATCTCGGCGCTCAGGCCGGCGCAGGCCTGAGTCAAAAGGGCTTGCAGCCCAGACAGATCAAGCGCAATGCGCTCATTATTTTGTAGTACATGCAGCACCTGCGCCGCCGCGGCCGGGGCGGCCTTGTGCTGCGCGCGCTCCTGCGCGCGGCGCTCGCGATACAGCACATAGGCACGCGCCACCTCGTGGTGGCCGCCGCGCATCAGGGCCAGCTCGACCTGGTCCTGCACGTCCTCGATGTGAAAGGTGCCACCGGCCGGCCGCGAGCGCATCAGCGCGCGCACCACGGTCTGCGTCAGCTCGTCGACCAGCTCGCGCACGCTGGCCGAGGCCGCGCCCTGCGTGCCATGCACGGCCAGAAAGGCCTTCATCATCGCCACGGCGATCTTGGCCGGCTCGAAGCGCACGACGGCGCCGTTGCGCCGCATGATCTGGTAGTGGGTCAGCGGGTCGGCGGTGGCGGCCACGGGCTCGATCGGGGCAGCGGGCGTGACGGGCACGGTGAAGGGCGCGGTGCTGCGGGCAGTTTGCATGCGTGTCTCTCGGAGGGTGCGAAGGGGTCTCAGACGGCTCGAAGCAGGTGCCGGACGCGGGCTTGTGGTGTTTTTTTGCTTCGGGTGGACACACTATATCTAGTGTTTTATCAAAGCACAACACACAAGCTATGGTGTATGGCGGATTTTCCACGCGCAGCGACAACGGCGACCAGTCACGGCCTCCGCATGCGCGGGCGCGGGCTCAGCCCAGCACGCCGTCGGGATAAAAGGCGCGCGGCCAGCGCAGCGCGCGCTGCAGCGCGCGCCAGTCGAAGCCGGGGCCGGGGTCGAGCTTGCGGCCGGGCGCGACGTGCTCGTGGCCGGCAATGGCGTCGATCGGACAGTGACGCCGCAGGTCCTTGCACAGGCGCGCTAGGCTGGCGTATTGGGCGGGCTCGAACGCGCCGCCTTCCAGGCCTTCCAGCTCGATGCCCACCGAGTAGTCGTTGCAGTTGGCGCGCCCGCGATGGCTGGATGTGCCGGCGTGCCAGGCGCGCTCGTCGGTGCTGACGAACTGCCACAGCGCGCCATCGCGTCGGACGAAGAAATGCGCCGACACCTGCAGGCCGCGCAGGCCCTGGAAGTAGGGGTGCGCATCCCAGTCCAGCGTGTTGGTGAACAGCGCCTGCACCTGCGCGCCGCCGAACTCGCCCGGCGGCAGGCTGATCGAATGCACCACGATCAGCGAGACGGCGACACCCTCGGGCCGCGGCCCCCGGTTAGGCGACGGCAGCGCCTGCGCCGGCGCGTACCAGCCCTGCCGCCAGGGCGCGTCAGCGCGGAGCCGGCGCTGGGGCGCCATCGTCTTCGGCCCATGGAATGCCCAGGCGCTGCAGGCGCCAGCGCAAGGGGCGCGCGGCCAGGCCCAGGCGCTGCGCGGCCGCCGCCAGATCGAGGCCCGACTCATGCAGCGCCTGCATCAGCAGCTGCCGCTCCTGCCCGTCCAGCCACGCCGCCAGGCCCTGCCCCGGCGCCGACGCCGGGCGATGCGGCGCCGCCGGCGTCAACGGCACGGCCGCAGGCAGCGGCGCGGGCTGCGACGGCACCGCGCCGCGCGGCATCTCATCCAGCGGGGCCAGGTCGCCCAGGTTGGAGTCGCGCGCGCCGCCCAGCGCCACCGCGCGGTACAGCAGGTTCTCCAGCTCGCGCACATTGCCCGCCAGCGGCGCCCGCATGATGGCGGCCAGCTGCTCGGGCGCCAGCTCGATCGCCGGCACGCCCGACTCGTGCGCGATGCGCGCCAGCAGCACCTGGCACAGCGCGGCGATGTCCTCGCGCCGCTCGCGCAGCGGCGGAATGGCGATCTCGATCACGTTCAGGCGATAGAACAGGTCTTGGCGAAAGCTGCCGCCGTGCACCGCCGCCGCCAGGTTCTTGTGCGTGGCGCTGACGATGCGCACGTCCACCGGTTCTTCCTGCGTCGCACCCAGCGGGCGCACGCTGCGCTCCTGGATGGCGCGCAGCAGCTTGGCCTGCATGGCCAGCGGCAAATCGCCGATCTCGTCCAGAAACAGCGTGCCGCCGGCCGCGGCCTGAAAGAAGCCCTCGCGGTCCTGCACGGCGCCGGTGTAGGAGCCCTTGCGCGCGCCGAAGAATTCGGCCTCCAGCAGGTTGTCGGGAATGGCGCCGCAGTTGACCGGCACGAAGGGCCCGGCGTGGCGATGGCTGCAGGCGTGCACCGCGCGCGCCACCAGCTCCTTGCCGGTGCCCGATTCGCCGTGCACCAGCACCGGCGCCATGCTGCGCGCCACCTTGGCCACGCGCCGCTTGACCGAGCGCATGGCCGCCGACTCGCCCACCAGGCGCGCCAGCGCCGCCTGGCCCGGCCCGGCGTCTTCCTCCGGCGGCGGCGCCGTCGGCCGGGTGTCCGCCGCCGGCAGCGGCGCCGGTGCCGTCACCGGCTCGGGCGCCTGCAGGGCCGACTGCACGACGGCGCGAAACTGGCGCAGATCGACCGGCTTGGTCAGGTAGTCGAAGGCACCGCTCTTGAGCGCCTCGACCGCGTTCTCGGGCGAACCGTAGGCGGTGATCATGATGCAGCGCTCGCGCCGCTGGCCAGCCGCCAGATAGCGCAGCAGGCCCAGGCCGTCGCCGTCGGGCAGGCGCATGTCGGTGATGACGGCGTCGAAGTCTTGCTCGGCCAAGCACTGGCGCGCCTGCGCCAGCGTGCCGGCGGTGCGCACCTGGTGCCCCTCGCGCAGCAGGGTCAGTTCGTACAGCGTGCACAGGTCGGGCTCGTCGTCCACCACCAGGATGCGCGCGGGCGCGGCCCGCTGCGGATTCGCACTCATGAAAAGCTGGACTCCCCGAAGCTGGAAGGGCCGAAACGGCCCGGCGCCCGTCGCATCTCGATGCTGAACGCATTGCCTTCCACCGGCTGCCCCGCGCGCTCGCGCACCGTGCGCTCGTGGGACAGCACCGCGCCGTGGCGCTCGCACAGCTCGCGGCAAATGAACAGGCCCAGCCCGCTGGAGCGGCTCTCGGACGACGAGAAGGGCTCGAACAGATGGCGCTGCACGATGGGATCGAGCGGCGCGCCGTCGCTCCACACCCGCAGCAGCACCGGCCCGTGGCGAATCGCCTGCGTCGTCACCTGGATGGCGCCGGGCTGCGCGCTGGCGTAGCGCGTGGCGTTGTCCAGCAGGTTGACCAGCAGGCGGCGCAGGTGCTCGCGCGCGAAGTGCACCGCCAGATCGGGCGCCAGCAGCTGCACCTGCAGGCGGGCGCCGGCGCCATGCTGCGCGGCCCACTCGGCGCAAAAGGCCTGCGTCTCGTCGTTCAGCACCAGGCCCTCGGTCTCGTCGGCCAGGCCAGGCGCGCGCGCCACGTCCAGCACGTCGTCCACGATGTGCGCCAGCCGGCCGGTGTTCTGCCGGATCATGTCCGTCAGGCGCTGCTGCGCGGGCTCGGCCAGCTCCTCGGCCAGCAGGGCGTTGGCCTGGCTGATGGCCGCCAGCGGGTTGCGAAATTCGTGCGCCACGGCGGCCGACATGCGGCCCATGGACGCCAGCTTCTCGGTGCGCAGCTGCGCCTGCATGCCGCGCAAGTCCTGCAGGAACATCACGCACAGCCGGGCCTCGTGCTCCACGCCCAGCGAGGGCGTGCGCTCGGTGCGCACCTTGAGCTGGCTGGCGGGCTGGTCCTCGTGGTGCAGGATGATCTCGATGCCGTCCACGTCCTGGCCCTCGAAGGTCAGTCGCACCAGGTCGGCCAGCTGCACCCAGGCGGGATGGTCGGTCAGGCGAAACACGCCCGGCGTCACCTCCAGGTCCGAACCCAGCATGCCGTGCGCCGCCGGGTTGGCCGCGTGCACGACGCAGCCGGCGTCGACCACCAGCACGCCGTCGGCCATCGACTCGATGACCAGGTTGTTGACCAGCGACTGCATGCGCACCTCGGCGCGGCCGCGCGCCGTCAGCTGCTGCTCGCGCGCCAGGCGCAGCGCCAGGGTGTTGGTCAGCCACGCCAGCGCCAGCAGGCCGCAGCCCATCAGGCCGGCCTGGGCCACCTCGGCGGTGCTGGCCCACAGGCCGGCGCGCGCGCCGATCACCGCGTCGCCCAGCATCAGCAGCGCCGCCAGCGCCGCCGTGCCCAGCACCAGGGTGCGCGTGCCCAGCATGGCGGTCATCAGCACCGGCAGCGCCAGCAGCGGCGTGTAGCGGATGCCGGCCGCGATCTCCTGCGTCATCAGCACCGCCACGAACAGCAGGTCGGCGCCGGCGGTGTAGAACCACTGGCCGTCGAACGAACGCCCCGGCCCCTGCGGCGTGGCGCGCCAGCGCTCCAGCGCCGTCAGCACGGCGTAGGCGCCGGTCAGCCAGAACACCCAGGCCGGCACCGACTGCGCCAGCGCGTTGGCGCTCAGCTGCAGCGCCAGCAGGGCCAGCGCCAGCAGCAGGCGCGCCGACATGAAGGCCTTCCACAGGCGCACGAAACCGCCGCGGTCGGCCGCCGGCGCGCCGGGCCAGGCCGGCACCGCGTGCGTCGGCGCCACCACGGGGGATGCGCCGGCGTCGAACCAGCCCGAGCGCGGCCAGCCCGAATCGACGCGCCGCGCCCCCGTGGCCGCCGACGTACGCGAAGGCGCCCACTCAGCCACCTTCGGCCTCCCGGCGGTGCGCCTCGCAGCAATAGAGTCCGGCGCGCCCCGTGATCGCGCTGGACTGCGGCACATGCACGCCGCAGCGGGCGCAGGCCACCATGGGCTGAACCGCACCGTCGGACCGGGGTGGCGGCGGCGCCGGGGGCGCATCCAGGCGCCGCCCGCGCCGCCACAGCCAGACGCCGAACAGCACCACCAGCAGGACCACCAGCGCCTTCATGGCGCGCGCCCCAGCAGCACTTCCATCACGAAACGCGAACCCACGTAGCCCAGCAGCAGCAGGCCCGCGCCGACGTTGAGCATGCGCACCGCGCGCCGGCCGCGCCAGCCCAGGCGCCAATGGCCCAGCAGCAGCGCGGCAAACACGATCCAGGACAGCAGGGTAAACACGTTCTTGTGCGTCCAGCGCCAGCCCACGTGCGCCGGGCCGTACAGCTGCTCGCCGAACAGCAGGCCCGCCACCAGGGTCAGGGTCAGCAGCACGAAGCCGGCGCCGATGAAGCGGAACATCAGCCGCTCCAGCGTCAGCAGGGGCACGCCCGCGTCCTGCCCCGGCGCGGCCTGGCGCATCTGACGCTCGGCGCGCGTCATCAGCCAGCCGTGCGCCACGGCAGCCGCGAACAGGCCGTAGGCCGACAGGCCCAGCGCGGAGTGCAGGCCCAGCAGCGGCGAGGACGTGGCCGGCAGCGGCGCGCCCGGAAACAGCAGCGCCAGCACGATCGCCAGGCTGCCGAAGCCGGCCAGGGCCCAGCGCGCGGGCAGGCGCGGATAGAGCCGCCGCTCGATGACATAGACGGTGAGCGCCAGCCACACGGTGATCGACAGCGACTGCGCAAAACCGAAGCGCGGCGGGTGCGTCAGCTGCACCCAGGCCAGCTGCGCGCCGTGCAGCAGCCAGGCCAGGGTCAGCACGCGCCGCGCGCTGACGGCGCCAATGGCGCGCGCCGCCAGCGCCGGCACGGCATAGGCCACGGCCGCCGCCAGGCCCAGCAGCCACGCGACGGAGGAGGCACTGGCTAAAATCATGGCCACAGTTTAGCGGTTGCCCCGGCGCGGCCGACCGCCGCTACGCCGCCTTTTTCGTCCCACCTGCCGCACGCGCGTTCGCGCCGCGCCCCCCTCGCATGGCCTCCACCCTCACCGACAAACTTTCCGGCCTGGTCAAGAAGATCAGCGGCCAGGCGCGCATCACCGAAGCCAATGTGCAGGACATGCTGCGCGAGGTGCGCATGGCCCTGCTGGAGGCCGACGTGGCGCTGCCCGTGGTGCGCGACTTCATTGCCCGCGTCAAGGACAAGGCGCTGGGCCAGGAGGTGCTGGGCAGCCTGAAGCCCGGCCAGGCGCTGGTGGGCATTGTCAACAAGGAACTCGCCGCCACCATGGGCGAGGGCGTGGCCGACCTCAACCTGGCGGCGCAACCGCCGGCGGTGATCCTGATGGCCGGCCTGCAGGGCGCGGGCAAGACCACCACCACGGCCAAGCTGGCGCGCCACCTGATCCTAAAGCGCAAGAAGAAGGTGCTGACGGTGTCGGGCGACGTCTATCGGCCAGCCGCCATCGAGCAGCTCAAGACCGTGACCGCGCAGGCCGGCGCCGACTGGTTCCCGTCCAGCCCCGAGCAAAAGCCGGTGGACATCGCCCGCGCCGCGCTGGACCACGCGCGCAAGCACTTCTACGACGTGCTGCTGGTGGACACCGCCGGCCGGCTGGCCATCGACGAGGCGCTGATGGCCGAGATCAAGGCCCTGCACGCGGCGCTGAACCCGGTCGAGACCCTGTTCGTGGTCGACGCCATGCAGGGCCAGGACGCGGCCAACACCGCCCGCGCCTTCAAGGAAGCGCTGCCGCTCACCGGCATCGTGCTGACCAAGATGGACGGCGATTCGCGCGGCGGCGCGGCGCTGTCGGTGCGGCAGATCACCGGCGCGCCGATCAAGTTTGCCGGCGTCAGCGAGAAGATCGACGGCCTGGAAGTGTTCGACGCCGAGCGCCACGCCGGCCGCATCCTGGGCATGGGCGACGTGCTGGCGCTGGTCGAGCAGGTGACGGCGGGCGTCGACATCGAGGCCGCCAAGAAGCTGGCCGAGAAGGTCAAGAGCGGCAGCGGTTTCGACCTGCAGGACTTTCTGGGCCAGTTGCAGCAGATGAAGCAGATGGGCGGGCTGTCCAGCCTGATGGACAAGCTGCCCACGCAGATGGCGGCCAAGGCCAGCGAGGCGGATCTGAGCCGCGCCGAAAAGGACGTGCGCCGCAAGGAAGGCATCATCAACAGCATGACGCCACAAGAGCGCCGCAAGCCCGAGCTGCTCAAGGCCAGCCGCAAGCGCCGCATCGCCGCCGGCGCCGGCGTGCAGGTGCAGGAGGTCAACCGCCTGCTGAAAGAGTTCGAGCAGATGCAGGGCATGATGAAGCAGATGAAGGGCGGCGGCCTGATGAAGATGATGAAGCGCATGGGCGGCATGAAGGGCATGAAGGGCCTGATGGGCGGCGGCATGCCCCCGCTGCCGCCAGGCGGCAAGCTGCCCTTCTGAGCACGGCTTCAAGCCAAATTTGGCTCTGGCCCGCTCGGGACAAGCGCGAGCAGCTATTGATTAATGAGCGCACCGCGCCATGCCGCCAAGGTGACGGCCCCGCGTACCGCTTGGTCGTAAGCTGCGGGCCTTCCCGTTTCACCGCAGGCTGCACCACCATGACCCCCACCGCCTCCACCCCGCCCGCCGACGGCTGCATCGACACCCAGGTCGTCGACGACCACATCCTGCTGATCGGCATCAACCGCCCGGCCAAGCGCAACGGCTGGACGCCCGTGATGTTCCGCCAGCTGGCCGAGGCCTACACCCGCCTGGACGACGATCCCGCCCTGCGCGTGGGCGTGCTGCACGCCTTTGGCGACCACTTCACCGCCGGGCTGGACCTGCCGGTGGTGGCGCCCTATCTGCAGCGCGGCGAGGAGCTGGTGCCCGCTGGCCTGGTCGAGCCCTACAACTACGGCCAGCCCGGCTACCGCCGCCGCCAGAAGCCCATGCTGGTGGCCGTCCAGGGCATTTGCTACACCGTGGGCATCGAGCTGATGCTGGGCGCCGACATCGTGGTGGCGGCCGACGACTGCCGCTTCTCGCAACTGGAGGTGCAGCGCTGCATCATGGCCACCGGCGGCGCCACGCTGCGCATGTCCGAGCGCGCCGGCGTCGGCAACGCGCTGCTGCACCTGCTCACGGCCGACGTGTTCGACAGCGCCGAGGCCTGGCGCTGCAACTTCGTGCAGAAGGTGGTGCCCGCGGCCGAGCTGATGGACACGACCCTGACGCTGGCCCGCCGCATCGCCGCCCAGGCCCCCGCCGCCGTGGTTGCCACGCGGCTGAACGTGCTGAAGGCGATCGAGCTGGGCCAGGCCGCCGCCGTGGCCGACTTCGTGCCGGTGCAAAAGCTGCTGGCCGCCAGCGAGGACGCCGCCGAGGGCGTGCGCGCCTTTGTCGAAAAGCGCCCGGCGCGCTTTACCGGGCGCTGAGGCTCAGTCGCTCAGGACTTCAGGGCCGCCAGCGCGTCCTTCACGTCGGCTGCGCTGAGCACCTCCGAGAACACCTTCGGCGCCTGCCCCGGCGCCAGCAGCACGTACACCGGCACGCCGCTGCGGCCCAGCCGCTGCAGCTCGGCGCTGATGACCGGGTCGCGCCGCGTCCAGTCGGCGCGCAGGGTTTGCACGCGCGCGGCGTCCATGGCGGCCAGCACCTCGCCGTTGGCCAGCGTGGTCTTCTTGTTGTACTGGCAGGTCACGCACCAGGCAGCGGTGAAGTCGACGAACACCGGCTGGCCCTGGCCCAGCAGCGCCTGCACGCGCTCGGGCGACCAGGGCTGCCAGCGCTCGCCGGCCGCCGGCGCGGCCTGGGCCTGCAGCGCCGCCGGCTCGGCGCCGCGCAGCACGGCGGGGCCGATGGCCTGGGCCAGGAAGGCGCCGAAGGCCAGCGCCACCGACGCGATCAGCCAGCGCGTGCGCCCCGCCAGGCCCAGCGCCCACAGCAGCAGCGCCAGCGCCACCCACAGCGCCAGCAGCGCGCCGGCACCGTCGATGCCGCTTTGCTGTCCCAGCACCCACAGCAGCCAGACGGCGGTGCCGAACATCGGAAAGGCCATGAACTTCTTGAACACGTCCATCCACGCGCCGGGCTTGGGCAGCGCGCGCGCCACCGCCGGCAGCCAGCTGGCCGCCAGATAGGGCAACGCCATGCCCAGCCCCAGGGCGGCAAACAGCGCCAGCGCCTGCGCCGCCGGCAGCCCCACGGCCAGCCCCAGCGAGGCCCCCATGAAGGGCGCCGTGCAGGGCGAGGCCACGGCCACCGCCAGCACGCCCGACAGGCCGGCATCGACCACCGGATGGCGTGCCTGCAGCGTGGCCACGCCGCTGGGCAAAAACTGGCCGAACTCGAACACGCCCGCCAGGTTCAGCCCCAGAACGGCAAACAGCGTGCCCAGCAGCGCCACCACCAGCGGCGACTGCAGCTGAAAGCCCCAGCCCAGCTGCTCGCCGGCGGCGCGCAGCGCCAGCATCAGCGCGCCCAGCGCAACAAAGGACAGCACCACGCCCGCGCTGTAGGCCAGGCCGCTGATGCGGTGCGCGCGGCGGTCATCGCCATGCCTGGCAAAGCCCAGCACCTTGATGGCCAGCACCGGAAACACGCAGGGCATGAGGTTGAGCAGCATGCCGCCCAGCAGCGCGCCCAGCAGCGCCCACGTGAAGGTGCCCGCCGGCACGGCCGCTGGCGCGGCGGGTGGTGCCACGGCCGGGCCGCCGCCCGCCGCCCCGCGCGCCGCATTGGCGGCCAGCGCCGCCTCCAGCGCGGGGGACATGGCAGCCACCGGGGCCGGTGCGGGCCAGGCGCCGCTGACGGTGGCGTCGGCGCGCCAGCCCTGGCCGTCGTCGGTCACCAGCACCAGCGGCAAATCGGCCGGGCTGTCGGCGCGGTCGGGCGACAGCGGCACGTCGGCCGTCCACACGGCGCCGTCCCAGCGCTGCGTCCAGCTGCGCGGGCCGGGCGCGTCGCCCCGGGTGGCGGCGGTCAGCAGGATGTTGGGCGTTTCGGGAAACAGCTCCAGCGCCTGGCCGCGCACTGCCTCGGGCAGGCCGCTGATGCGCACCTGCAGCCGCTCGCCGGCCACCTGCACCTGCTGCGCGCCCGTCAGCTCGGCGGGCTGGCTCTTCAGCGCCGCCTCGAAGGCGGCGCCGTCCAGCGCGGTGGAGCTGCGCAGCGGCAAGCGCAAGG
This sequence comes from Burkholderiales bacterium, assembly GCA_017307865.1. Classification (GTDB taxonomy): domain Bacteria; phylum Pseudomonadota; class Gammaproteobacteria; order Burkholderiales; family Burkholderiaceae_C; genus Ottowia; species Ottowia pentelensis. The sequence continues at coordinate 76,312 of JAFKGE010000021.1, forward strand.
CAAACTCGCCCTCCTGCGGGATGCACTCCTGGCGGCACACCAGCCAGCTCGCCTTCAGGCCGATGTCCATGGCCTCGGTCAGCGGGCCGGGCTTGTACTCGGGCGTGACGATCAGCGGCACCGGCAGCAGCACCGTGCCCTCGTAGCCGTAGTTGGCCAGGTTGGCGATCGGGATCTTTTTGGGCAGCGGCCAGGCGATGTCGCCGGCCATCACGCCGGGCGGCAGCGTCCACTGCAGCTCGGTGGGCAGGCCCGAGTCGCCCGAGTTCTTCCAGTAGGTGTGCCAGCCCGGCTGGTGCGTGATCTGCAGGCCGACCCAGACCGTGCCGGGCGCGCCGCTGGCCGCCGCGCCGGTGGCCACGCCCTGCGGCGCCCAGGCCAGCAGCCGCGCCTGCACCTGCTCGGTGTGGACTTCGGATTTGGCGCCGATTTGAGCTGCAGCGCCCGTGGGGAAAGCGCCAACAGCTATCAATAAAGCAGCAAAAACCAGGGAGATCAGGGTGCGCAGCGCGTTCATCGGTGGGTATTTTCGGCCATCCGGTCAGAACGCGCGCGAACGCCGAGGTTCCCGACCGCCCCGCAAGCCCATCGCGCGCTGCAAGGGCGGCGCAGGCGTGATAAGTTTGGCCCTGTCATTTGCTGTATACCGCCGCCCGGGAGCGGCCCCTCACCAGGAGACCTCGCGCGATGCAACTGTCAGCCTCGTCCCCGTTCGACGCCACCCTCAACCATTGGGCCGAGCGCCTGCGCGCGCGGCTGGACGTGCCGGTGCTGGTGCGCTGGAAAGGCGGCACCGGCCTGAAGCTGGGCCAGTTCGACAGCCCGCGCGTGACGCTGGACGTGCGCGACGCCAAGGGCGCGGCGGCGCTGCTGTCGCCCTCGCTGGACGCCCTGGGCGAGGCCTATGTCGAGGGCCACCTGGACGTCGCCGGCACGGTGCAGGACATCATCGACGTCGCGCATCGGCTGGCGGCCGCCGGCGGCGGCGCCGACCCCGACAAGGCCAGCTGGATGGGCCGCATGGTGCGCCGGGTGGTCGACGCCCAGCACCACAGCAAGAATGAGGATCGCGCCGCCATCCACTACCACTACGACGTCTCCAACGCCTTCTACGCCGAATGGCTGGACCCGGCCATGGTGTATTCGTGCGCCTACTTCGAGATCGGCACCGAGACTTTGGCGCAGGCGCAGCAAAAGAAGATCGACCACATCCTGACCAAGCTGCGCGTGGAGCCCGGCCAGAGCCTGCTGGACATCGGCTGCGGCTGGGGCGCGCTGGTGCTGCGCGCGGCACAAAAATTCGGCGCGCGCTGCGTCGGCATCACGCTGTCGCAAAACCAGTACGAGCTGGCCACCGAGCGCGTGCGTGCCGCCGGCCTGCAGGACCGCGTCGAGATCCGGCTGCAGGACTACCGCGACGTCAGCGAGAGCTTCGACCGCATCACCAGCGTGGGCATGTGCGAGCACGTGGGGCTGAAGAACCTGGAGCCGTACTTTCGCATCATCCACGACCGCCTGGCGCCCGGCGGCTGGGCGCTGAACCACGGCATCACCTCCACCGACGCCGACAACGCCGAAACCAGCCACGGCGGCGGCCGCTTCATCGACCGCTACGTGTTTCCGCAGGGCGAGCTCCCGCACGTCAGCCTGGTGCTGTCGACCCTGCAGCGCGGCGGGCTGGAGCCGGTGGACGCCGAAAGCCTGCGCCGCCACTACGCGCGCACCCTGCAGTGCTGGAGCGACAACTTCGAGGCCAAGGGCGAGCACCTGAAAAGCCTGGTGGACGAGAAGAAGTGGCGCATCTGGCGCATGTACCTGGTGGGCTGCCAGTGGGCCTTCGAGCACGACGAGATCTCGCTCTTTCAGGTGCTGTGCCGCCGCGGCGGCCAAAGCGCCACCAGCCTGCCCTGGTCGCGTCGCTTCATGTACGGCGGCGCCTGAGCGGCGCGCGCTCATCCAGGGGCCGGCCTCAGCCGTGCTTCTGGAACACGCGGCTGGTGCCGTCGCGCAGCACCAGCACCGTGTCGTATTGGTCGCGCCGCCCTTTGTAAACGGCGCCGTCCATGCCGGGTGAGCCGACGGGCATGCCGGGCACCGCCAGGCCCAGCGCGTCGGGGCGCTCGCGCAGCAGGCGCCGCACCTCGGCCGCGCCCACGTGGCCTTCGACCACGTAGCCGCCCACCAGCGCGGTGTGGCAGGAACCGTATTTGGCTGCCAGCCCCAGCCGGGCGCGCACGGCGTTGTTGCCGGTGTCGTGCGCCGTCACGGCAAAGCCGTTTTGCTCCATGTGGGTGATCCAGTCGTGGCAACAGCCACAGCTGGCGTCCTTCCAGACCTCGACCGCCGTGGCCTGGGGCGCGCGCTGCGCCCACAGCGGGCCGCTGGCCGCGGCGGCCACGCCGGCAGCGGCCCAGCGCAGGGCGTGGCGGCGGGATGATGGGGATGCGAGAAGGGTCATGGGGGTCTGGTTCATGGGGAGGTTCGATTCTCGCAGGGCGCAAAGTTCAATCGGCCAGGCCCAGCACCACGCGCCGCGTCATGGCGCTCTTCTTTTCGATCTTGGTCACCACCACGGCGCCGATCTCGGCCGTGTTGGCCACGTGGGTGCCGCCGCAGGGCTGCAGGTCGATCAGCTCGCCCTGCCCCGCGGGCGCGCCGATCCGTATCGTGCGCACCGTGCCGCTGCCGCGCGGCGGCTGCACGCTCATGCTCTTGACCAGTTCGGGGTGCGCGTCCAGCTCGGCGTCGCTCACCGCGCCCACCACCACCGGCAGGCCGGCGGCCACCAGGCGCGCCAGACCGGCCGTGAGCTGCTCCTTGTCCAGCGGCTCGCTCATGTGAAAGTCGATGCGCGCATGCTCGGGCGTGATCGAGCAGCCGTTGACCGGCACCGGCACCAGGTGGCACAGCAGGTGCGAGGCGCTGTGAAAGCGCATCAGCCGCCGCCGGCGCGGCATGTCGATGCGCGCCGCAACCGTGTCGCCAACCAGCAATTTTGATAGCGCCTCGCGCTGATCGGGTGCGGGCACATGCACGATTCGGCCTGTAATCCTGCCCTCGGCGTCCTTTTCCTTGCGGGTGTCGGCGATGGCGATGCGCGTGCCGTCCGCGGCCTCCAGCCAGCCGGCGTCGCCGGCCTGGCCGCCGCCCAGCGGGTAGAACACGGTGCGGTCCAGCACCACGCCGGCCGCGTCCACGGCCAGCACCCGGGCGGTGCAGTGTTCAAGTGTTGCGTCCTGGCGAAAGAGTTCTTCGGTCATGACGAATATCGTAGCAATCGAGCGGTGGGCATGCGTAAGATGGCGGCCATGTCTGCACAGCCTCCCCGCACGCGCCAGTGGTCGGACCTGGCGACCACCGACTTCGCCACGCTGGACCTGAACCGGGCCATCGCCGTGCTGCCGCTGGGCGCCACCGAGCAGCACGGGCCTCACCTGCCGCTGTCGGTCGACGCCAACCTGGCGCACAGCATGGTGCAGGCGACCACGCCCCACCTGCCGGCCGACCTGCCGGTGCTGTTCTTGCCGGTGCAACGCATCGGCTACAGCCCCGAGCACGCGGGCTTTGCCGGCACCCTGAGCCTGAAGGCCGAGACCGTGATCCACCTGTGGACCGACATTGCCGAAAGCGTGCTGGCCAGCGGCGTGCGCAAGCTGCTGCTGTTCAACACCCACGGCGGCAACGTGGGCCTGATGGACGTGGTGGCGCGCGACTGGCGCCATCGCCTGGGCATGCTGGTGTACAGCACCAGCTGGTTCAACCTGCCCCTGCTGGAGCCCGACGGCCGCGACGCGATGGAGCGCATCCCGGCGGCCGAGCAGCGCTTCGGCGTGCACGGCGGCCAGGCCGAGACCGCGATGATGCTGGCGCTCAAGCCGCGGCTGGTGCGCCAGTCGCGCTTCAAGAGCTTCGAGTCCACCTCGGAGCTGCGCGCGCGCGACTACCCCACCCTGGGCAACGGCCGCAGCGCCAAGCTGGCCTGGGCCGCACAAGACCTCAACCCCGAGGGCGCCGCCGGCAATGCCGCCGCGGCCGACCTGGAAGACGGCCTGGCCCTGATCGACGCCGCCGGCCGCGCGCTGGCCACCCTGCTGCGCGAGGTCGATCGCCTGCCCGCCAACACGCTGCGGCCGGCTTGACGGCCGTCGGCAAGCTGTCGCGCGCGCCCGGCGCAGCGGCGGGCGCCGCGTGGGGCTGACTAGGGCCTGTTCACGCCATTTCTGCCCGTGCGAACGCGGACAAATCCGCGCCAATCAAGGCGCGCGACGACGCGAAGGCCGAGGCCTTGGCTAGGAGCGCAACGCCGAGTGGCGCGGATTTGTCCACGTTCCCTTCGGGTTGCGACCAGAAAGGGCCATTCGCGGCGTTGCCAAGCCTCGCTGGGGCACCACCCCAGCTTCGTTTGGCGCCTTGCGCCTGGCCCTTTCTGATCGCAACGCATCGGGCAGAAATGGCGTGAACAGGCCCTAGAATTTGCGGCTCGTCAATACCCCGCATCCATCCCGCCATGCTCGACCGCCGCCAGTTCTGCTCCGCCCTCGTGTCCACCGCGGCGCTGGCCGGCGCGCCCGCGGCCTGGGCGCAGGGCGAGGGGCCGATCCACCTGCTGGTGGGCTTTCCGGCCGGCGGCGGCTCGGACGCCATCGCCCGCCTGCTGGCCGAAAAACTGCAGGCCGAGCTGGGCCGCACCGTGCTGGTCGACAACCGCCCCGGCGCCGGCGGACAGATCGCGGCGCAGCAGTTGAAGACCGCGCGCGCCGACGGCAGCACGCTGTTCCTGTCGCACGACCACACCATCTCGATCCTGCCGCAGGTGGTCAAGAAGCCCGGCTTCGATCCGCATGCCGACTTCGATCCGGTGGGCGGCCTGGCCACCTTCGTCAACGGCCTGGCGGTGTCGGGCGGCACGCCGGCACGCAGCCTGCCGGCCTTCATCGACTGGGTGAAGGCGCGCGGCGGCCAGGCGCCCATCGGCATTCCGGCGCCGGCGTCCACACCCGAATTCCTGGTGCAGCTGCTGGCCCGGACCTACGGCCTGAAGCTGACCCCGGTGCCCTACAAGGGCAGCGCGCCGATGATGAGCGACATGCTGGGCAACCAGATTCCGGCCGGCATCGGCTCGGTGCCCGACTTCATCGAATACCAGCGCGCCGGCAAGCTGCACATGATCGGCGTGCTGGGCGGCCAGCGCCAGGCCGCGCTGCCGCAGGTGCCCACGTTTGCCGAGCTGGGCATCAAGGGCCTGGAAGACACGCCCTACTACGGCATCTGGGCGCCCAAGGGCACGCCGGCCGACTTCGTCAACCGCTTCACGCGCGCGCTGGAAAAGGCCCTGGCCGTGCCCGAGGTACACCAGCAGCTCACCGACATGGGCCTCACGGTGGGCTACATGACGCCGCGCCAGCTGGGCGAGCGCGAGCACGCCTACACCCGGGTGTGGACGCGCATCATCCAGGACAGCGGCTTTCAGCCGCAGTAAACGCCGCGCTCAGGCCAGCGCCGGCAGGGCGATGGTGCTGGTGCCCGGGCACAGCGGGCGCGGGAACTCGCGCGTGGCGTCGATGCAGCCGCCCGCGGCATACACCCCCTGCGGATCGCGCAGGCGTTGCATGCGCGCCAGCACGGCGGCGCGCCGGGCCGGGTGTGCCAGCGTGGCGGCCGTGCGCCGCTCCACCACCCCTTCGTTCATGCGCAGCGCGCCGTCGGCGTCGGCCTCGACGCCGTGGCGCCAGTGGTGGATCTCGACGCATTTGTCGTCCAGCCCATAGGGCCGCTCGCGCTGCCAGAAATTGCTGAAGCGCCCGCCACCCAGATAGATGACCCAGGAGCCCTCGTAGCCCTCGACGTCGGCCGAGCCGGCGTGCGGGTTGCGAAACCACACCCGCGCGCCGGGCACGTAGTAGCGCGGCGGCACCGGCTGCGCCAGCGAGCCGAACTCGGTCAGGAACACCTCGTGAAACGCGCCCGAGCGAATGGCGCGGCGCCGGCTGGCCCGAGTGACGGCCTCCAGCAGCGCCGGGTTGCGCAGCGCCAGCTCCTGCGCGATGCCCAGCAGGATGACGTACTCGGTGGCGCGATAGCAGGAAAAGTCGTACCGCCGCCCGGTGGCCTCGGGCTGGGTGGCGGCGCGCAGCGCGTCGATCAGCGGCCGGCCCTCGTGCAGCAGAAAGCCGTGCTCCTCGTCGTAATGCCAGAAGTCGGCCGGCCGCTCGGCCGCGTCGTCGGTGCGAAAGGCCAGCGCCGTGCGGGCCGCCGCGCGCACGATGTGGCCGCGCACGCCGACCCGGGCCTGCAGCTCGTCCATGCCATCGAAGGCCATGGGCTGCGGCGCCGCCAGCATGGCCACGACGATCTCGCGCGCCAGCGCCGCGTCGTCGCTGTCGCCGTCGCGCCGCAGCGTGGCGGCCAGCTCCAGCGTATCGAAGCCGGGCGCCCAGGCGGCCAGCGCCTCGGGCGTAAGGCGCAGGCGCAAGCCATGGCCGGACTCGTCCGCGTGGCACAGCACCCTACGCTCCTCCAGGCCATGCGAGGCCAGCCAGTCGAACAGCTGGCGTTGCAGGCCCGCCAGTGTCTGCCCCGGCCGGGGCTGCACCCACAGCCCGGCGGCGTGATCGGTTGGCAAGGCGGCTGCAGCGCTCATGCGGCGAGTGTCCGGATTTGCCAACACGCGCGCATCCGGAATAACGCGCCCCGCTTCAGGCGTAGCTGACCCAGTCGCGCCAGGCCGGCCCGACCAGGTGCGGCAGCGTGTTGTAGGTCACCAGCATCGGGCCGCGCCGGCCCAGGTTCAGCTCGCTCACCGCCGTGTTGCGGTAGTGCAGGTTCAGCTCGATGCTGACCTCGGGCGGCGCCTGCAGCACGCGCGACACCGCCGTCGCGATGGGCCCGCCGCTGGACACCAGCAGCACCCGTTCGGCGCCCGACGCGCGCGCCTGCGCCAGCGCCTCGTCCACGCCCCGCACGAAGTCGGCGTAGCTGGGCATGCCGGCCGGCGCGGTCTCGCCGCGCATCCAGGCGGACAAGCCATGGCGCAGCAGGCGGAAGTGCTGGCGATACCGCTCGGGCGTGTCGGGCCTGGGCAGCGGTTCGGGGTGGATGGCGGCAATGACGGCGTGGCTGTCGTATTCGTTCAGGCCCGGCAGGCGCGTGTGCGGCGTGTCGGCCAGCGCCGCGCCCTCGGCGATGCCCTGCCAGGTCTGCAGCTGGCGGCGCAGCGTGCCGGTCAACACGGCGTCGAAGCGCAGTTCGGGCCCCAGCGACTCGCGCCAGTACTCGCCCAGCCGGCGCGCCTGCGCCTGGCCGAGCGCGCTCAGCTGGTCGTAGTCGTCGGCACCGAAGCTCGCCTGGCCGTGACGGACAAGATAAAGTGCTCCCATGCCGGAATTCTGCCTGCCGCCCGCCACGGCGAGGTCCTGTCCGTGACAGCTGCCGACCCGCCCCCCGACGCCGCCGAGCGCGAGCGGGCGCAGGAGCGCGAGCGCCGCATCGGCGAGCGGCTCAACTACCAGCTGTTCGCGCTCGAGCGCGCCGCGCGCGTGGGCGCCTTTCTGGCGGCGCTGCTGCTGTGGGTGCTGTTCTACGCGCTGAGCGGCCGCCCGCAGGTGTTCATCTGGGCGGCGCTGATGCATGGCGTGCAGGCGCTGCGCTACTACATGCTGTGGCGCACCGAACGCGACCATCCGCCGGCGCGCTACCCCAACCACCTGCCGTCGCGCGCCGTCGCCCACGTGGTGCCGCTGCTGGTGGCCGCCTCCGTCGCCTGGGGCCTGGCGCCCTGGATCCTGCTGCCGCCCGGCCAGCCGCAAACCCTGGCGCCGGTGATGATCGTCATCCTGTTCGGCATGATCGGCGCCTCCATCGCGCCCATCATGCCGCGGCGCAGCGCGGTGCTGGGCTGGCTGGCGCCCATCACGCTGATGCTGGCGCTGCGCTTTGCCTGGGAGGGCGGCACGCTGGGCTGGGTGATGTGCGCGTGCACGCTGCTGTTCGGCGCCACCATCGGCCGCTTCGCGCTGATCGAGCACCGCATGCACGTGGCCATGATCGGCGCGCAGCTCGACAACGAGACGCTGACCGCGCAGGTGCTGGCGCACGCGCGCGAGCTGCAGCGCCTGAACCAGGAGCGCAACCGCTTCTTCGCCTCGGCCAGTCACGACCTGCGCCAGCCGGTGCACGCGCTGGCGCTGTTTTCGCGGGCGCTGCAGCGTGACCTGGCCGGCCACGCGCTGCAGCCGGTGGCCGACCGCGTGGTGCAGGCCACCGACTCGGTCAGCGGCCTGCTCAACGGCATGCTGGACATCTCGCGCATCGACGCCGGCGCCGTGCACGCCAACTGGGCGCTGGTGGCGGTGGACCAGATCTTCCTGGCGCTGGCCCAGCAGTTCGAACCGCCGGCGCAGGAGGCCGGCATCGAGCTGCGCTTTCACACCGGGCCGCAGGTGCTGGTGACCGACCCCGACCTGGTGCTGCGCGTGCTGTCCAACTTCATCGACAACGCCATCAAGTACGCCGGCCAGGGGCGCGGGCGCATGCTGATCAGCGCCCGCGTGCGGCGCCGGCGCCTGCGCCTGGCGGTGTGGGACACCGGCGCCGGCATCGCGCCCGAGCACCTGCCGCACCTGTTCGACGAGTTCTACCAGGTCGGCAACCCGCAGCGCGACGTGACGCACGGCCTGGGCATCGGCCTGGCCATCGTGCGGCGCCTGGCCCAGCTGCTGGACGGCGCGGTGGGCGTGCGCTCGCGCCTCGGCCGCGGCAGCGTGTTCTGGCTCGAACTGCCGCGCGACAAGCCGCTGCCGCCGCGGGCCGCGGCGCCGGCGCACGCGGCCGTCGCCGCGCCCCGCACCGCCGCCCAGCGGCCACTGCGCGTGCTGCTGCTGGACGACGAGGCCGCTGTCGGCGAGGCCATTCGCCTGTGGCTGGCGCCGCACTGCGCGCGCATCGAGATCACGCAGACACTGGCCGCGGCCAGCGCCCTGGTGCAGGCCGAGCCGGCCGGCTTCGACGCCTTCATCGTCGACTTTCGGCTGGCCGGCGCCGAGGACGGCATCGCCGCCACCGCCGTGCTGCGCGAATGCGCCGGCCAGCCCGTGCCCACGGTGCTGGTCACCGGCGACACCGACCCCGCCCGCGTGCGCGCCGCCTATGCCAGCGGGCTGGCGGTGATGTTCAAGCCGGTGCAGCCCGACGCCCTGCTGCAGCTGCTGCGCCAGCTGGCCGACCCCGCGGCACCGGCCTCGGTCACGGCCGAAGAACAGGGTCAAATCGACTTGCAGCCCGTACTCATAAAGCGCGGCAAGCTATCTTTGCAATAGCAACTCAACAAATGTGCCGGCGCCTGTCGGCACCCCGGCAGCCAATCGCACTCATTCAGGGTGGAGGCCCGGGATCAACTGTTGGCTCGTGCAGGCCTTGCCCATCCTTCAAATCATCTGGATGACGAGCTTCTTGCCGCAGGCGCCGGCATAGCGCCGCAGGGTTTCGAGCGAGGGCGAATGCTTGCGGCTGCCCAGGCTCGATTCGATGCGGGCCAGCACGGGCTGCGACACGCCCATGCGAGCAGCCACGTCGGCCTGAGTCAGACCCGCGTCTTTCCGCGCGGCCAGCAGTGCCGCCAGGGCGGCGAATTCGTCCTCCAGCGCATCGTATGCAGCCCGGAAAGCCGGGTCGGCCTTGCGCCTCTTCGCGGCGTGGGCCTTTGGATCGAAGCCGACCGGTTGGTAACCGTCTTCGGTTTGAATTTTGCTAGCCATGGAGCACCTCTTTCAAACGCCTGCGGGCGAGTTTCAGTTCCTTGTGCGGGGTCTGCTGCGTCTTCTTGATGAAGCCGTGCAGGATCACGATGCGCTGCCCGACCAGGGAGCAGAAGAACGCCCGCCCGATGCCCTCGGCGGCCTTGGCGCGAATCTCGAACAAGCCGTCGCCGAAAGGGCGCGTATACGGCAAGCCGAGGTTCGGCCCGGACACCACCATCTGCTCCACGATTCGCACATAACTGGCGCTGATGCCGGATGGCCATGCCTCGATGCCCGCCTGCACCGAAGGGTTGTAGTAGGCGATGGTGTAGGGCACCGCGCGATTATAGCTTATATGCTATTTTTTGGATCGGGCCATGCCGGCATCAAAGTCACAAGAACTCTGCGGAAACGGGGTTCAGCACCAGCCCAGCGATCACAAACGGCTAGCCACCCGAAAGAACCTGAGCAAATACGCCGGCATCCACATTGCCCCCCGTCAGCGCCACGCCCACGCACTGGCCGCGCAGCGTGGCGCGTTCCTGCAGGGCGGCGGCCAGTGCCGCCGCGCCGGCACCTTCGGCCAGGTTGTGGGTGTCGGTGTACAGCGCGCGCATGGCGCCGGCCACCTCCTCGTCGCTCACCTGCACCACGTGGTCGAGCCCGGGCGCCAGCAGCGCCAGCGCGGCCGGGTCGGCTCGGCGCACCGCCATGCCGTCGGCCAGGCGCGCGGTGGCGGGCGCCTCGACCACGCGGCCGGCCGCCAGCGAATCGGCATAGGTGGTGGCGTGGCGGCTGACCACGCCGACGATGCGCGCCGCGTGGCCCAGCGCGGCCTTGGCGGCGATGGCGCCACAGGCGCCCGAGCCCAGGCCGATCGGCACGTAGGCGACCTGGAGCCGCGGCACGGCCTTGAAGAATTCCCACCAGTAGGTCGCCACGCCGCTGACCAAATCCATGTGGAAGCTGGGCACCCGCAGCGCGCCGCGCTCTTCGGCCAGGCGCGCGGCGTGGTCGCTGCTTGCGGTGAAGTCCTCGCCGTGCTCGATCAGCTCGACCCCCAGCGCGCTCATGGCGGCGTTTTTCTCGACCGAGTTGCCGCGCGGCACGACGATGGTGCAGTGCACGCCGTGCGTGCGCGCCGCCCAGCCGATGCTCTGGCCGTGGTTGCCGCGCGTGGCGCTGATGACTTCGCGCGGCAGCGCGCCGCGCCGTGCCAGCGCATCGAAGAAGCTCAGCCCGCCGCGGATCTTGAAGGCGCCCACCGGCGTGTGGTTCTCGTGCTTGACCCAGCAGTCGGTGCCCAGGCGCTCGGACAGCAGGGCCCAGCGGTATTGCGGCGTGGGCGCGAAGTCGCGGTACACCACGGCGGCGGCGGCTTCGATCTCGGACAGGCTCGGAAGGCTTGGTTGTTCAGGCATCGTTTGCTCTCGGATAAATAGCTGCTCGCGCTTGATTGGCGGGCGCCAGCAGTCGATTTGGCTTAAAAACCCGAATCGATCTCGACCAGCCCGCGCGGCGTCTGCAGCTGCGCGCAAATCGCCGCTGCGGCACCCGCCTCGACCACGACGCCCGGCACGCCGGCCGCCGCCAGCGCGCCCTGCAGCGCCGCCGCCCGCGGGTGCGCCAGCCGCAGTCCCTGCAGCGTGACGCCGCTGGCCGGCAGGCTGACCGCTGGGTGCACGGCGCCCCATTCGATCAGCGTGGGCGCGCAGCCGTCCAGCAAGCGCCGGCCGTCGGCGCGCACGGCGATCTGCCACTGCAGCAGGCCGCGCGGCGTCATGCGGCTGGCGGCCAGGATGTCGCCCACGTCCAGCCCCTGCGCGGCCCAGGCGGCGGCCGCCGCGGCCAGGTCGGGCACGCGCGCCACCCAGTGCGTCAGGCGTGGGCCGTGCGTGCGCACCGCCTCCTGCAGCGCGGCCTCGTCCATGCCGAACCAGCGCCGGCGCGTGGGCGCGGCGTCGGGGTTGACGGCGATGATTTCGAGATAGGCCAGCGGCCAGGCGGGCGAGGCCACGGCCAGCAGCCGGTTGTGGGTGCCGAACAGCGCATGCTCGCCGCCTGGTGCGGACGTGACGCCCAGCGTCGCCTCGCACCAGGCCACGCCCTGCGCCAGCGTGTCGGCCATGACGATCAGGTGATCGAGCGCCGCCGAAGAGAAGTCTGGGTTCATGCCCGCATCGTCGCAGATCGGGCCAGGGCGCGCACGGCGCGGGCTCATCTTCTCCCTGCGCATGAGCAAATCCCAAAAATGTCGTTTGCGTTGGCCGCGGCGCGCCCAACAATCGCCGCCACCATGCAGGACCTGGTATTTGTTTTCGCGGGCTTTTTCGTCGGCTTCGTCGTCGCGCTGACGGGCGTGGGCGGCGGCTCGCTGATGACGCCGCTGCTCATCTTCGGCTTCGGCGTCACGCCCAACTTGGCCGTGGGCACCGACCTGCTGTTCGCCGCCGGCACCAAGCTGGGCGGCACGCTGCAGCTGGCGCGCCGCCAGCTGGTGCCCTGGCGCGTGGCCGGCCAGCTCAGCCTGGGCAGCATCCCGGCCGCGCTGCTCACCCTGGCCGTGCTGCGTCACCTGGGCCCGGCCGAGCCGGCGGTGCAGCGCGCCATCACGCTGACCCTGGGCGCGGCCTTGCTGCTGACGGCCGCGGCCACCTTCTACAAGGCCAACCTGGGCCACGCGCCCCAGCGCCAGCCCGCCGTCGCCGGCGTCGACCCGACGCGCGCGCGCCACCCGGCCCTGCCCATCGTGCTGGGCGCCGTCATCGGCAGCCTGGTCACGCTGACCTCGGTGGGCGCCGGCGCCATCGGCGTGGCGGTGCTGCTGCTGCTGTACCCGGCGCTGCCGCTGGCGCGCATCGTCGCCGCCGACATCGCCTACGCCGTGCCGCTGACGCTGGTGGCCGGCCTGGGCCATGCGGCCATCGGCTCGGTGGACTGGGCGCTGCTGGGCCTGCTGCTGTGCGGCTCGCTGCCCGGCATCTGCGTCGGCACGCGCCTGGCCCAGCGTGTGCCACAGCGCGCGGTGCGCACCCTTTTGTCGCTGCTGCTGGCCTACGCGGGCAGCAAGCTCGTGCTCGCTTGAGAACAACACTTCGATGTACCAATACACCGCCTTCGACCAAGCCTTCGTGCGCCAGCGCGCCGAGCAGTTCCGCGACCAGATCGAGCGCTGGCAGCGCGGCGAGCTGAGCGAGGAGCAGCTGCTGCCGCTGCGCCTGCAAAACGGCTGGTACATCCAGCGCTACGCCCCGATGGCGCGCATCGCCGTGCCTTACGGCGAGATCAGCAGCACCCAGCTGCGCATGCTGGCGCGCATCGCCCGCGACTACGACCGGCCCGACCCGGCCCTGCTGGCGCACGCCCAGGCCACGCAGGACGCGCTGCAGGCGGCCCAGCCCGGCCTGGCGCTGCAGGCGCCGCCGCTGCGCTACGGCTACGGCCACTTCACCACGCGCACCAACTGCCAGTTCAACTGGATTCCGCTGGTCAAGGCGCCCGAGGTGATGGCGCTGCTGGCCAGCGTGTCCATGCACGGCATCCAGACCAGCGGCAACGACATCCGCAACATCACCTGCGACGCCTGGGAGGGCATCGCCGAGGATGGCATCGTCGATTGCCGCCCGTTTGCCGAGATCACGCGCCAGTGGAGCTCGCTGCACCCCGAGTTCTCCTACCTGCCGCGCAAGTTCAAGATCGCCTTCAACGGCGCCGCCGAAGACCGCGCCGCCATCGGCTGGTACGACATCGGCCTGCAGGCGCTCAAGAGCGAGGCCGGCGCGGTCGGCTTTCGGGTGCTGGTGGGCGGCGGCATGGGGCGCACGCCCATCGTGGGCAGCGTGGTACGCGACTTTCTGCCGTGGGAGCAGCTGCTGAACTACATCGAGGCCATCGTGCGCGTGTACAACCGCTACGGCCGGCGCGACAACAAGTGGAAGGCGCGCATCAAGATCCTGGTCAAGAGCGAGGGCCAAGGCTTCATCGACGCGGTGGAGCAGGAATACCGCGCCATCGTCGAGCAGGACGGCGCGCCGCACACCATCACGCCCGCCGAGTTCGAGCGCGTGGCGCGCCACTTCGTGGTGCCCGAGCTGGTGCCCGCGGGCCGCCCCAGCCGCGTCGATCCGCAGGGCCAGCTGTATCAGCGCTGGCTCAAGCAGAACGTGCGCGGCCACCGGCTGGCGGGCATGAAGACCGTCACCCTGTCGTTCAAGCGCGTGGGTTTCAACCCCGGCGATGCCGATGGCGACACGCTGGAGGCGCTGGCGCGACTGGCCGAGGACTTTTCGGCCGGCGAGGCGCGTCTGACGCACGAGCAGAACCTGCTGCTGCCCTGGGTGTTCGCCGCCGACCTGCCGGCGCTGTACGAGGCCGCGCGCCAGCTGGGCCTGGCGCAGCCCAACATCGGCCTCTTGACCGACATGATCTCCTGCCCCGGCGGCGACTTCTGCTCGCTGGCCAATGCGCGCTCGCTGCACATCGCCGCCGCGCTGACCGAACGCTACCAGGACCTGGACGAGCTGTTCGACCTCGGCCCCATCGACATCCACATGAGCGGCTGCATCAACAGCTGCGGCCACCACCACAGCGGTCACATCGGCATCCTGGGCGTCGACAAGGACGGCAAGGAGTGGTATCAGGTCACGCTGGGCGGGGCCGACGGCACCCGGCTGTCCGGCCCGGCCATCGGCGGCAAGGTGGTCGGCCCCTCGTTCTCTGCCGCCGAGGTGCCCGACGTGATCGAGGCGCTGCTCGACACCTTCCGCGCGCTGCGCCAGCCGGGTGAGCTGTTCATCGACGCGCTGCGCCGCATCGGCCACGAGCCCTTCAAGCAGGCCGCCAACGGCGCGCGCCACCCCAAGCCCGAAGCCCTTTTGATCTGAAAGCCCGCCATGCAAATCATTGCCCACGACCACGCGACGGCCGACCAGGCCCAAGCCACCGTGCTGCCCATCGCCAACGACGCCGAGCTGGCCGAGCTGGTGGCCGGCGGCGCGCTGCAGGGCGTGCAGCGCGTCGAGCTGCACTTTCCCAAGTTCACCGACGGCCGCGCCTACACCCAGGCCGTGCTGCTGCGCCGGCGCTACCAGTTCGCGGGCGACATCCGCGCCACCGGCGACGTGCTGATCGACCAGCTGGTGCACATGCAGCGCAGCGGCTTTTCCAGCGCCGTGCTGGCGCCGGGGGTCGACGCCTCGGCCGCGCAGCGCCAGTTCGATCGCTTCGCCGACTTCTACCAGGGCGACGTGCTGGAGCCGCGCCCGCTGTTCGCCCGCCTGGCGCAGGCCGAAGCCTTGCTGGAGGCGGCATGAACGCGCGAGCAAGCATCAGCGCCCTGCGCAAGAAGGCCCCCAGCTCCGCCGTCGAGCTGTACGCCAAGCCCTCGCCCGACTACGCCGGCAAGCTGGCGCACGCCCGCCTGCTGCTGCGCGAAGCGGCCGAGCTGGGCGAAGTGACCCAGGCCAACAGCCTGGGCGTGGAAGACATGGTGATCAGCCACCTCATCAACGCGCTGGCCCTGCCCATTCCCATCTTCGTGCTCGACACCGGCCGCCTGCACACCGAGACCCTGGCCCTGCTCGAGCGCCTGCAGGCGCACTCGCGCGCGCCGGTGCACGTTTATCGCCCGCGGCCCGAGACGGTGCGCGACTACATCCGCGCGCACGGGCAGGACGCCATCTACGAGAGCATCGACCTGCGCCAGCAGTGCTGCGCCATCCGCAAGCTGGAGCCGCTGGCGCGCGCGCTGGAGGGCAAGGCCGGCTGGATCACCGGCCTGCGCCGCGAGCAGTCGGACGCGCGCGCCCAGGTGCCGGCGGTGGACCGCAGCGAGGCGCGCGTCAAGTTCAACCCGCTGGCCGACTGGACGCAGGGCGACGTGTGGCACTACGTGGCCGAGCACGGCGTGGACACCAACCCGCTGCACGACCAGTTCTACCCCAGCATCGGCTGCGCGCCCTGCACCCGCGCCATCACCCCGGGCGAGGACATCCGCGCCGGCCGCTGGTGGTGGGAAGAAGAGAGCGCGAAGGAATGCGGCTTGCACGTCAAAGCCCCCTCTCCCGCTGGCGGGAGAGGGCTGGGGTGAGGGTGGGCTCGCCATGCGCAGCGCCAGTGCACCCCCTCACCCCCACCCTCTCCCCCAAGGGGGCGAGGGAGCCAAAACCAAACTGACCGAAAGAAACAAATGAACGCCCGTGTCGACCCGCACGTCCTGACCCGCCTGAGCAACCGCCACCTCGACGCGCTGGAGGAAGAAACCATCTTCATCCTGCGCGAGGTGGCCGCCGCCTTCGAGCGCCCAGCGCTGCTGTTTTCGGGCGGCAAGGATTCGCTGGTGATGCTGCGCTGTGCCGAAAAAGCCTTCGGCGCCGGGCGCATTCCGTTTCCGCTGCTGATGATCGACACCGGCCACAACTTTCCCGAGGTGACGGCCTTTCGCGACCGGCGCGCGCAGGAGCTGGGCGCCGAGCTGATCGTGCGCCACGTCGAGGACTCGATGGCGCGCGGCACGGTGCGCCTGGCCCGGCCCGACGAGCCGCGCAACCCGCACCAGGCCGTCACGCTGCTGGAGGCGATCGAGGAGCTGCGCTTCGACGCGCTGATCGGCGGCGCGCGCCGCGACGAGGAAAAGGCGCGCGCCAAGGAGCGCATCTTCAGCCACCGCGACGGCTTCGGCCAGTGGCAGCCCAAGGCCCAGCGCCCCGAGCTGTGGACCCTGTTCAACACCCGGCTGCATCCGGGCGAGCACTTTCGCGTCTTCCCCATCAGCAACTGGACCGAGCTGGACGTGTGGCAATACATCGCGCGCGAGCACGTGGCGCTGCCGGCGCTGTACTACGCGCACCGGCGCGAGGTGGTCGAGCGCCGGGGCCTGCTGGTGCCGGTCACGCCGCTCACCCCGCTCAAGCCCGGCGAGCGCAGCGAGACGCGCACCGTGCGCTTTCGCACCGTGGGCGACATCACCTGCACCTGCCCGGTCGAAAGCGCCGCCGCCAGTGCGGCCGAGATCGTGATCGAGACCCTGGCCGCCGAGGTGAGCGAGCGCGGCGCCACGCGCATGGACGACAAGACCTCGGACGCCTCGATGGAAAAGCGCAAGAAGGAAGGCTATTTCTAAGCGCCGGAAAACCGAACGCAGAGGACGCAAAGGAATCGCAAAGAGCGCAAAAGAAACCCAAAGACTGAATTGATTTTTTTGCGTCCTCTGCGTGATTTTTGCGTCCTCTGCGTTCGGCTGTTTTTCTTCATACATCATGACAACTACCACATTGATAGCTTCTCGCGCTGATCCAGCAAGCGTCACAAGCCAATTTGATTCCGAATCCGCGCTGCGCTTCATCACCTGCGGCAGCGTGGACGACGGCAAGAGCACGCTCATCGGTCGCCTGCTGGTGGACAGCCGCTCGGTGCTGCAGGACCAGCTGGCGGGGGTGCAGCGCGGCGGCGCGCCCGACCTGGCGCTGCTGACCGACGGCCTGGCGGCCGAGCGCGAACAGGGCATCACCATCGACGTGGCCTGGCGCTACTTCGCCACCGCGCGGCGCAAGTTCATCATCGGCGACGCGCCCGGCCACGAGCAGTACACGCGCAACATGGTCACCGCCGCCTCGGGCGCCGACGCCGCCGTGGTTCTGGTGGACGCCACCAAGCTCGACGTGGCGGCGGCCGACATCGCTCTGCTGGCGCAAACGCGCCGCCACGCCCTGCTGGCCGCGCTGCTGCGCGTGCCCTCGCTGGTGTTCGCCGTCAACAAGCTGGACGCGGTGCCCGACGCCGCCAGCGCCTTCGCGCGCATCCGCGCCGCCCTGCAGGCCTTCGCGCAGGAGGCCGGGCTGGCCGTGCGCGCCATCGTGCCGATCTCGGCCCTGCAGGGCTGGAACGTGGTCGAACCGCGCGCCGACTGGTGCGACTATCGCGGCCCCAGCCTGCTGGCGCTGCTGGAAGACCTGCCCGTCGCCGCGGCACCGGTGGACGAGCCCTTCGCCCTGCCGGTGCAGTGGGTGGAAAAGCCCAGCGCGCAGACCGAGATCGCCCAGGGCCGGCGCGTGTTCTGGGGCCGCGTGGCCGCCGGCGCGGTGGCGCCGGGCCAGGCCGTGACGGTGCTGCCCGGCGGCCAAAGCGCCACCGTGATGCAGGTGCTGGACCACGTGCGCCAGGGCGGCAGCGGGCGCGCCGGCGCCAGCGTCGGCCTGGTGCTGGACCGCGAGCTCGACATCTCGCGCGGCGACTGGCTGCTGGCGCCGGGCGCGCACCCGCCCGCGCGCGAGATCGAGGCCACCGTCGCCTGGCTGGACGACGAGCCGCTGACCGCCCAGCGCGTGTACTGGGCGCTGCACGGCCACCGCTGGGTCAAGGCGCGCGTCACCCACATCGCGCATCGCCTCAACGTCGACACCCTGGCCGAGGAAGAGGCCAGCGAGCTGGCGCCCAACGCCATCGGCCACGTCACGCTGGCGCTGCAGGAGCCCCTGGCCGTGCGGCCCTACACCGCTTCGCGCGCGCTGGGCGCGCTGGTGCTGGTCGACACCGCCACGCACCGCACCGCGGCCGCCGTGCTCGTCCGCTGAATTCATCCAATTTGCTGTACCCATGACCCACGTTGTTTCCGAAGCCTGCATCCGCTGCAAATACACCGACTGCGTCGAGGTGTGCCCCGTCGACTGCTTTCACGAGGGCGCCAACTTCCTCACCATCGACCCCGACGAGTGCATCGACTGCGCCGTCTGCATCCCCGAGTGCCCGGTCAACGCCATCTTTGCCGAGGAAGACCTGCCCAAGGACCAGCGGCACATGCTGGCGCTGAACGCCGAGCTGGTGCAGCTGGGCTGGCCCGTCATCAGCCGGCGCAAGGACGCCCTGCCCGACGCCGAGGACTGGAAAGACAAGGCCGGCAAGCTGGCCGAACTGGCGCGCTGAACCCGCGCCGCACCCCGACACCCCAAGGAATCCCATGGAACCGCAAGCCAACCCCGCCGTCATCGCCACCGCCCAAACGCACGCCGACCCGATCGAGACCGACGCCCTGATCATCGGCGCCGGCCCGGTGGGGCTGTTCCAGGTGTTCGAGCTGGGCCTGCTGGAGATCAAGGCCCACGTCATCGACTCGCTGCCCCAGCCCGGCGGCCAGCCGATCGAGCTGTACCCCGACAAGCCGATCTACGACATCCCGGCCATTCCGGTGTGCACCGGCCAGCAGCTGACCGACGCGCTGCTCAAGCAGATCGAACCCTTCGGCGCCAGCTTTCACCTGGGACAGACGGTGAGCGTGCTGCGCGAGCAGGACGACGGCCGCTTCGAGGTCGCCACCAGCGCCGGCACGCGCTTCGTCGCGCGCACCGTGTTCATCGCCGCCGGTGTGGGCGCGTTCGAGCCGCGCTCGATCAAGCTGGACGGGCTGGCCGCCTTCGAGGGCCGGCAGCTGTTTCACCGCGTGCGCAACCCGGCCGACTTTGCCGGCAAGAACCTGATCATTGCTGGCGGCGGCGACTCGGCGCTGGACTGGGCGCTGAACTTCGCCAGCGCGGGCCCGCACCAGGCTGAAAGCGTGATCCTGCTGCACCGCCGCGACGGCTTTCGCGCCGCGCCCGCCAGCGTGGCGCGCATGCATCAGCTGTGCGAGGCGCAGCAGATGCAGTTCGTGGTCGGCCAGGTCACGGGCTACGAAGAACGCAATGGCCAACTCGTTGCCGCCAAGGTGACCGGCGGCGACGGCGTGACGCGCGTGGTGCCGCTGGACGCGCTGCTGGTGTTCTTCGGCCTCAGCCCCAAGCTGGGCCCGATTGCCGAATGGAACCTGCAGATCGAGCGCAAGCAGCTGGTGGTGGACACCGAGAGGTTCTCCACCAGCGTGCCGGGCATCTTCGCGGTGGGCGACATCAACACCTACCCCGGCAAGAAAAAGCTGATCCTGTCGGGCTTTCACGAATGCGCGCTGGCCGCCTTTGCCGCCGCCGCCATCGTGTTTCCGGACAAGGGCCGCATCCACCTGCAGTACACCACCACCAGCCCCAAGCTGCACAAGGTGCTGGGGGTCGAAACACCGGTGTTTGCATGACGCACGATCGAAGGGGCCACGTCACCCTGGTCGGCGCCGGCCCGGGCGACCCCGAACTGCTGACGCTGCGCGCCATCCGTGCGCTGCGCCAGGCCACCGTGGTGCTGGTCGACGACCTGGTGCAAGAAGGCGTGCTGCGCTACGTGCGCCAGAGCGCGCGCATCGTGCACTGCGGCAAGCGCGGCGGCGCCGTCAGCACGCAGCAGGGCTTCATCGAGGCCATGCTGGTGGCCGAGGCGCTGCGCGGCGAACGCGTGGTGCGGCTGAAGGGGGGCGACCCCTACGTCTTCGGCCGCGGCGGCGAAGAGGTGGCCGCGTTGCGCGCCGCCGGTGTGCCCTATACGGTGGTGCCCGGCATCAGCGCCGGCATCGCCGCGCCGGCCGAGGCCGGCATCCCCGTCACCGACCGGCGCTGGGCGCAGGGCGTGCTGCTGGTCACCGGCCACGCGCAACCCGGCCACGCCGGCCCCGACTGGGCGCAACTGGCGCAAACGGCGCGTGGCGGCATCACGCTGGTGATCTACATGGGCATCACCCACTGCGCCGACATCACCGCCGCGCTGCTGGCCGGCGGCCTGGCCGGCACCACCCCCGCCGCCGTGCTGCAAAACGGCTGCACGCCGCACAGCAGGCGCCACGTCGCCACCCTGCGCACGCTGGCCGGCGAGGTCCAGCGCCTGGGCATGGGCTCGCCCGCCATCCTGGTAATCGGCGACGTGGTGCGGGCGGCCGAGGCGATGCAAGAGGGCGAAATATCGGTGGCCCACCCCAGGCCGCTGGCCGCGATCGCCTGATTCCGCCTTGTCCTGCAAACCAATGTAGTCATTGCACCAAACCGCATAGCGCAAACGGTCTACTAGCACAAAAGCAATTCATCCACGAAAATCATGACTATTTCCAAGGAGGCAGGTCATGATTCGTTTTTTGCGCACGACTGTTTGCGGCGCGCTGCTGGCAGCCTCGTTGCCAGCCATGGCGATTTTTACCAATGGCGGCTTCGAGTCCGGTGACTTCACGGGCTGGACCCAGGGCACGGGGCTGAACAACCTGGGCGGCTTGACGGGGGCGCAACCCTTCACGGGGGCCAGCATCAATCTGGGGGCCGGCGGCACTTTCACCGGGGCCGTGGTCGGCAGCGGCTATACCGAGCTGGCGACCGCGCCCATCACGCCGATCCCTTTCGCCGGCGCACATTCCGCCCGCGTGGGCGACACCACGCCGAACTACAACACCAACCTCATTTCCCAGCAGGACGCCATCACCGCGGCTGACCGCGACCCCGGCGACAACAAACTGCATGTGCGTTTTTCCTACGCCGTCGTATTGGAAGACCCGGGGCATACTGCAGCACAGCAGCCTTTCTTTTACCTGCGGGTCCGCAACATCACCAAGGGCACGGATCTGTATGAAGATTTCTCCTTTGCCGGCCAGACCGGTACGGCATTTCAGCCAGTTCCCGGCACCCCCGGCGTCCTCTACCTGAACTGGAAACCGGCCGACGTGGTGGTGCCGGACGCCGACTTGGGCGACACCATCGAGGTCTATCTCCTGGCGGCCGGTTGCGCTCAAGGCGGCCACTACGGATATGCCTACCTTGATGGCTTTGGATCGCGGGCCATACCGCCCGGCGGCGGCGGTGCCGTCGCCCCCGTGCCGACGCTGGGCGAACTGTCGTTCATGGCCTTGGGCCTGCTGCTTGCCGGGGCTGGAGCGGTCAGCCTGCGGCGTCGTCGCGGTTGACGCGGACCATGCTTTGACGCAAACCCTCCGCCTTGGAGGGTTTGTTTTTTGCTGCCGAAGAAGTCCCATGCGCCGATCGACCCTGCTTTTTTCTGCCGCCGTCATCGCCCTTGTGATCGGTGGCTGGCCGGCGCTATCGCGCATGTACCACGCCTACGTGCTGCGCAGCGAGCAAGCCGCGCGGCAACAGCAACTGTCCCAGGAAACGGCGCAACTCAAGGCCGAGTTGCAAGCCAACAAGCCCGTGCTGCTGGCCGAACTGCAGCGACTCCAGGCCGCCGGGCTGCACCAGGAGGTACTGACCAAGGCGTCCCGCTACCGACTGGCCGACGACCCCGATGTTCGTGCGATTTACACCCGCTCGGCTCAAGCGCTGAGCCTTCAGCAAACGCTGGCCAAGCTGGCGCGGCTGGCGACGGAGCACTGCAACGACACCGAGGTACGCCGCCATCTGCAAGAGGTGATGGCCACGGTGCAGCCGCCCGGGACGCCCCCCACCAGCAGCACGTGGACGGTTCGCAGGGTGCCAGCCGACGCTTTCATCGCACCGATTCAGTCCCAGTTGCGCGCGGCAGCCGCTGCCGCGTCATCCACGCATGAGGCGGAACACGAGCATGATTCACCCCCGACGTCGGTGGCCGAGCTGTTTCACACCGACCACGACGCCCATCTGCATCCGGCGCTGGCCTTTGCCCTGATGCAGGACCACGCGGTCGACAAGCAGATCTGCGTCTGGAACGTTGAAGGTGAAGCCACCCTCGGCGCATTGACCCAGAACAGGGTCAAGCCCTTTGAACTGACCGTCTGGATGGCCGCTTCGGCCACCGAGCGCAGCATGGAGTACAACGTTTTGCGCATACAGGGGTTTTAGCGCGACAGCGGCGCCGACAGGCAGCGCCCCTCCTCGATCAGCCGCGCAAAGCCGGCGGCCAGGGCCTCGATCAGCTGGCGCACGGCCGCGCGCATGCCCTGGCGGCTGGCGTAGGCCACCTGCACCACGCCGGGCGGCGCGCTCCAGCCGGGCAACAGCGGCTGCAGGACGCCGCTTTGCAGGCTGGCGTGCGCCATCAGGCGCGGCAATACGGCGCAGCCGACGCCCGCCAGCGCCGCGTCCAGCAAGGTGCCCGTGTCGTCCACCACCAAGCGCGGCTGGTGATGATGCTCCACCCACTGGCCCTGCGGGCCGCGCAGGCGCCAGCGCTGCTCCTCGGGCGAATTGCCCAGACCCAGGGTGGGCAGCGCGGCCAGGTCGGCGGGCACGGCCGGCGGCGGTGCGTTCAGCAGCATCTGCGGCGCGGCCAGCAGCAGGTGCTCGCTCAGTGCCAGCGGCCGCACCACCTCGTCCTGCGCCAGCACCGCGTCGGGCCCGCGCACGCGCAGGGCCAAATCCACCCCGTCGTGCCACACGTCGACGTTGCGGTTGCTGGCCTGCACCTGCAGTTGCACCTGCGGCCACTGGTTGAGATAGGCCGCCAGCATGGGACCGACCACGCTGTGCAGCAGGGCCGGCGGGCAGGCCAGGCGCACGGCGCCGCGCGGCGCGCCGCTGGACTCGTCGGCCAGCGCCTGTGCGGCGGCGGCCTCGTCGAGCATGGCGCGCGCGTGGCGCAGCACCTGCTGGCCGACCTCGGTGACGGCAAAGCGGCGCGTGCTGCGCTGGATCAGGCGCGTGCCCAGTTGCGCCTCCAGCGCGGCCAGGCGGCGGCTCAGGCGCGACTTGGGAATGTCGCTGGCGCGCTCGGCGGCGGCAAAGCCGCCGTGCTCGGCCACCAGGGCAAACAGGGCCAGGTCATCGAGCTTGGGGGTGGTGGGCGCGTTCATCGTTTCGATATTGCAACACTGAAAGCAATATAGGCCTGTTTATCTTTGATTGCCCCGAGATTAACATTCAATCATCGCGCTGGCACATGGCTGGCGCCCGATTGGAGACTGAACATGAGCGACACCCTGACCCTGACCCGCAAAAGCGTGCTGTCCACCCGCCGCGCCCCTGGGCGCCACTGGGTGGGCGACGGCTTTCCGGTGCATGGCCTGTTCGGCTACAGCGGCGAAGGCGTGGCCGAGCGCAGCCCGTTCCTGATGCTGGACTACGCGGCGCCAACGAGCTTTTCGCCCACCACCCAGCGGCGCGGTGTGGGCAGCCACCCGCACCGCGGCTTCGAGACCGTGACCATCGTCTACGACGGCGAGGTCGAGCACCGCGACTCGACCGGCGCCGGCGGCGTGATCGGCGCCGGCGACGTGCAGTGGATGACCGCCGGCGGCGGCATCATCCACGAGGAGTTCCACTCGGCCGGCTTTGCCGCGCGCGGCGGCCCGTTCGAGATGGTGCAGCTGTGGGTCAACCTGCCCGCCAGGGACAAGATGACGCCGGCGCACTACCAGGGCATCACCGACGCGCAGATCCCGGCCGTGGCCTTGCCCGATGGCGCGGGCCAGGTGCGCGTGATCGCCGGCGCCTACGGCGACGCCAAGGGCCCGGCGCGCACCTTCACGCCGATGAACGTGCTGGACCTGCGCCTGGGCGCCGGCCACACGCTTGAGCTGCCGCAGCCCGAGGGCTGGAGCACGCTGGTGGTGGTGCTGGCCGGCACGGTGCAGATCAACGGTGAGGCCGTGCTGCGCGCCACCGACACGGCCACGCTGTCCAACGCCGGCTCGGCCGTCGGCATCGAGGCCAACGCCGACGCCAAGCTGCTGCTGCTGGCGGGCGAGCCGATCGACGAGCCGGTGGTGGGCTACGGGCCGTTCGTGATGAACAGCGCGCAGCAGATCAACGAGGCCATCGACGACTTCAACAGCGGCCGCTTCACCGGCGCCCATTGATCGCCGATGCACTGCGGATGCGCTGTCCAGAACAGCCGAACGCAGAGGGCGCAAAGGAATCGCAGAGAACGCAGAAGAGACATCGGCCAGATCACTCCTCAAACAGTAGCTGTCTGCGCTTGCCAGGCAATGGATTCAACCGAATTTCGATCTGAATTTTGAATTCTTCCGCGTCCTTTGCGTGTTCTTCGCGTCCTCTGCGTTCGGCTGCTTCATCGGCTGTTTCATCTTTCGACTCAACCCCTTTCATCATCAGGAGAACCCCTTGAAAGACAAACTCAACATCGCCCTCATCATCGGCAGCACGCGCCAGGCACGCCTGGCCCCCAAGGTGGCCCAGTGGCTGCACGGCGTGGCCAGCCAGCGCCCGGACATGAACGTCGAGCTGGTCGATCTGAAGGAGTTCGATCTGCCGCTGTTCGACGAAAAGGCCTCCAACCTGTGGATGCCCAGCGAGGATGCGCGCGCCAGTGCCTGGCAAGACAAGATCGGCGAGTTCGACGGCTACCTGGTGACCGTCGGCGAATACAACCACTCGATGACCGGCGCGCTGAAGAACGCGTTCGACCAGGCCTACGTCGAATGGGGCCGCAAGCCGATCGGCTTTGCCGGCTACGGCGGCGTGGGCGGCGCGCGCGCGGTCGAGCACGCGCGCAACGTGGCGGTCGAGCTGCAGATGGTGCCGGTGCGCACGGCGGTGCACATCGCCGGCGGCGACTTCTACGCGCTGTACCAGGGCGCCAAGACCCTGCCCGAAATCGAGGCCAACCTGCTGCCCGCCGCCGGCGCCATGCTGGACGAGCTGGCGTGGTGGGGCCAGGCCACGCGCGCCGCGCGCCGGCGCGATGCCGACCAGGCCATCGCCGCCGCAGCCGCAGCCGCCTGAGGCTGGCGCGACCGGCGGGCACGACCCACCGATTGGCGCTACCCTGTCCGCTGAGCACCCGGAGCCACCCATGAACCCAGCCCCCGCCCCCCAGCGCTACAGCTCGCGCGTCTCCGTCATCGGCGAAGACACCCCCGTCACGCGCGCGCTGCCGCATCGCGCGCGGCGCACCGTGGGCGCCTGGTGCTTTCTCGACCACCTGGGGCCGGCGCAGTTCGCGCCCGGCAAGGGCATGCACGTGGGCGCGCACCCGCACATCGGGCTGCAGACCTTCACCTGGATGATCGAGGGCGAAGTGGTGCACCGCGACTCGCTGGGCAACGAGCAGCTCATCCGCCCCGGCCAGGTCAACCTGATGACGGCCGGGCGCGGCATCGCGCATTCGGAGGATTCGGCGCTGGACGGCGTGCGCCAGCACGCGGCGCAGCTGTGGATCGCCCTGCCCGAGGACGAGCGGCGGCGCGAGCCGGCGTTTCAAAACTACCCCGACCTGCCGGTGGTGGACGTCGGCGGCTTCCGCGCCACGGTGCTGGCCGGCAGCGCGCTGGGCCAGCGCTCGCCCGCCACGGTCTATTCCCCGCTGGTCGGCATCGACCTGAACGCCGCCGGCGCGGCGCGCGCCGGGCTGCCGCTGCAGCCCGACTTCGAATACGCCGCCGTGGTGCTGCGCGGCGCGGCCAGCGTGGGCGGCGCGGCGCTGGCGCCGGGCGAGTGGCTGTACTTTGCCCCCGGCGGCGAGCAGTTGGCCGTGCAGTGCGACGCCGCCGCGCAGTTGCTGCTGGTGGGCGGCGCGCCGATGGGCGAGGACGTGCTGATCTGGTGGAACTTCGTCGCCCGCACGCAGGACGAGATGCAGGCCGCGCTGGACGACTGGAACGCCGGCCGCTTCGGCCCCGTGCGCGCCGGCAGCCCGGCCGCGCCGCTGCACGCACCGTCGCTGCAAGGCACGCGCCTGCGCGGCTGAACAACGCCACTGCCCCGCGCGATCCTTTGCGCATGCCCACTGCCCGCCCGCGCCTGCTCGACCGCTCCGTCCACGCCGTGGCGGCGCTCGAAGGGCTCAAGGGCCTGACCGCGCTGGCGCTGGCCTTCGGCTTCGGCGCGCTGCAGCACGGCGGCCTGCACGAGCTGGCCGTGGCGCTGGTGGGGCGCCTGCACCTGGACCCGCAATCGCACCTGCCGGCACTGATCGTCGGCTGGTCGGACCACCTGCAGCAGGTGCACCCCGGGCAGCTGATCTCGGTCGCGCTGGCCTACGCCGCCCTGCGCCTGGCCGAGGGCTGGGGCCTGTGGCACGACCGCCCCTGGGCCGAGTGGCTGGCGGCGCTGGCCACCGGCATCTACCTGCCCTTCGAGCTGTCGCACCTGCTGCATCGCCCCGGCTGGGCGGCGGCGCTGGTGCTGGGCTTCAACCTGGCGATCCTGGCGCTGATGGTGTGGCGGCTGCGTGCGCGCCGCGCGGCGGCTTGAGCGCCGCGCACTGGACAAATCCGGCTTGCTATCTAGAATATAGCTTGCCGCGCTTGTCGGACGCGCGCTGGAGCCGAAAAATGCCACCAAACCAGGACCCTTTCCTCGACCGGCGCACGGCCTTGGCGCTCGGCCTGGCCGCGCTGCTGGCCGGTTGCGCCAGCGCGCCGGCGCCGCGCGCGCCCGTGGCGGTCGGCGGCCCGGGCCGACGCGCGCCGGCCGCGCCCATGGCACCCACCAAACCCCCGCTCGACCTGGACCCGGCCGAGCGCGAAGCCGCCGTCGCGCAGGCCATGCTGCTGGTCAACACGCCCTACACCTATGGCGGCAACACGCCGCGCGGCGGCTTCGACTGCAGCGGGCTGATCCAGTACGTGATCCGGCAGGTGAGCGGCGAAAACCGCCTGCCGCGCAGCACCGCGCAGTGGGCGGCCGCCAGCGTGCCGGTGCCCGATGAGCAGATGCAGCGCGGCGACCTGGTGTTCTTCAACACCGGCGCGCCGTTTTCGCACATGGGCCTGTACGTGGGCGGCGAGCAGTTCGTGCACGCACCGTCCACCGGCGGCACGGTGCGCAAGGTCAGCCTGGACAACCGCTATTTCGCTGCCCGCTACATGGGCGCGCGGCGGGTGTTTGCGGCATAAAAAAACCGCTGGGGCTGTCAGCGGTTCTTGTTGAGGCTTGCGAGCCTTACGCCAGCGCGGGCTCCTTCAAGCCCGCGGCTTCGCGCAGTGCCGCCGCCTTGTCGGTCTTCTCCCAGCTGAACTCGGGCTCGTCGCGGCCGAAGTGGCCGTAGGCGGCGGTCTTGCGGTAGATGGGGCGCAGCAGGTCCAGCATCTGGATGATGCCCTTGGGGCGCAAATCGAAATGCTCGCGCACCAGCCGAGCGATCTGTTCGTCGGGGATCACGCCCGTGCCTTCGGTGTAGACGGTGATGTTCATCGGCTGCGCCACACCGATGGCGTAGGCGACCTGGATCTGGCACTGGCGCGCCAGGCCGGCGGCGACGATGTTCTTGGCCACGTAGCGCGCGGCGTAGGCGGCGCTGCGGTCCACCTTGGTCGGGTCCTTGCCGCTGAAGGCGCCGCCGCCGTGCGGGCAGGCGCCGCCGTAGGTGTCGACGATGATCTTGCGCCCGGTGAGGCCGCAGTCGCCCTGCGGGCCGCCGACGACGAAGCGGCCGGTGGGATTGACCAGGTAGCGCGTCTGCCTGAGCCACTCCTTGGGCAGCACGGGCTTGATGATCTGCTCCACCACCGCCTCGATGAAGCTGGCCTTCATCTTGGTGGCGCTTTCGCTCTGGTCGGGGCTGTGCTGGGTGGACAGCACCACGGTGTCGATGCTGTGCGGCTTGCCATCCTGATAGCGCATCGTCACCTGGCTCTTGGCGTCGGGGCGCAAAAAGGGCAGCGCGCCGCTCTTGCGCAGCTGCGCCTGGCGCTCGACCAGGCGGTGCGCGTAGTAAATGGGCGCCGGCATCAGGGTGTCGGTCTCGTCGCAGGCATAGCCGAACATCAGACCCTGATCGCCCGCGCCGGTGTTCAGGTGGTCGTCGCTGGCGTGATCCACGCCCTGGGCGATGTCGTTGCTCTGCTTGTCGTAGGCCACCAGCACCGCGCAGCCCTTGTAATCGATGCCGTAGTCGGTGTTGTCGTAGCCGATGCGCTGGATGGTGTCGCGCGCCACCTGGATGTAGTCGACGTGGGCGTTGGTGGTGATCTCGCCGGCCAGCACGACCAAGCCGGTGTTGGTCAGCGTCTCGGCGGCCACGCGCGAGCGCGGGTCCTGCTCATAAATGGCGTCGAGAATCGCGTCGGAGATTTGGTCCGCCACCTTGTCCGGATGGCCCTCGGACACGGACTCGGAGGTGAAGAGAAAGCTGTTGGCCAGATCCATTGAATAAACTCCAGTCGTTTGAACACCTGCGTTGCCAAACCGGTTGGAGCTCTGGCGAACGCTTTAGCAGAGTTGTTTAACGTCGCCCTGCAAGTAGTTCCATAACTCAGCGACCCCGCAATTTTAGTCCTTTCCCATGCTGGCCTTGTATCGCCTTGCGTCGAAGTGGCCTTTGGGCCTGCTGCACGCCCTGGGCGCGCTGCTGGGCTGGCTGACCTGGCTGGCCTCGCCCACCTACCGGCGCCGCTTTGCCCAAAACTCGGCCCGCGCCGGCTACCGCTTTGCCCAGGTGCGCGCCGCGGTCGCCCACGCCGGACGCATGGCACTGGAAACCCCGCGCCTGTGGTTCGGCGCGCCCGTGCCGGTGCAGTGGGACGGCCCCGAACTGATCGAGGCCGCCTACGCCGCCGGCCACGGCATCGTCTACCTGACGCCGCACATGGGCTGCTTCGAGATCACGGCCCAGGGCGCGGCCCTGCGCTTCGGCGCCACGCACGGGCCCATCACCGTGCTGTACCGCCCGGCGCGCCAGGCCGCGCTGGCCCAGGTGCTGGCCACGGCCCGCCAACGCGAGGGCCTGGAAACGGCACCCACCACGCTGACCGGCGTGCGCCAGATGATCCGCGCGCTGCGCGCCGGCCAGGCCGTGGGCCTGCTGCCCGACCAGGTGCCGCCCGAGGGCCAGGGCCTGTGGGCGCCGTTTTTCGGCCAGCCGGCCTACACCATGACCCTGGCCGCGCGCCTGCTGCAGCAGACCGGCGCCACGCCGCTCTTGGCCTGGGGCGAGCGCCTGCCGCGCGCGCGCGGCTACTGCATCCACCTGCAGCCCTTTCCCGAAGCTCTCAGCAACGACCTCGACACCGCCGTTGCCCAGATCAACCGCGCCATGGAGCAGCTCATCGCCCAAAACCCCGGCCAATACCTGTGGGGCTACGGCCGCTACAAGACGCCGCGAAAGGTCGCCTCATGACCACCGCCGCGCTGATGTTCTTCATGCGGCAGCTGGCGCGCCTGCCCCTGCCCGTGCTGCGCGCGCTGGGCGCCGGCGTGGGCCGCCTGCTGTACGCGCTGGCGCGCAAGCGCCGCCACATCGCGCACGTCAACCTGCGCCTGTGCTATCCGGATTGGAGCGAGGCGCGCTTGCAGGACGTGGCCCGGCGCAGCTTCGTGCTGTTCAGTCAGGCCTTGTTGGACCGCGCCTGGCTGTGGCACGCCCCGCCCGCCGTGGTGCGCCGGCGCCTGCGCATCACCGGCGCCACCGAAGACCTCACGCGCCCCGGCGCCGTGGTCATGTTCGCCCCGCACTTCTACGGCATGGACGCCGGCGGCAGCGCCGTCATGGACCAGATCGAGCGGCCCGCCTGCACCATTTATTCGACCCAGAGCAGCGCCGCCGTCGACGCCTGGATGCGCGCCGGCCGCCTGCGCTTTGGCCAGGCCACGCTGCTGTCGCGCCAGGACGGTCTGAAACCCATCGTGCGCGCGCTGCGCGAGGGCCAGATGCTGTATTTGCTGCCCGACATGGACCTGGGCCCGCAGGAGTCGATCTTCGTGCCCTTCTTCGGCATCCCCACCGCCACCGTGCCCTCGCTGCCGCGCTTTGCCAAGCTGGGCGGCGCGCGCGTGGTGCCCGTCGTCACGCGCCTGACACCCGATGGCTACGAAGTGCGCGTGCACCCGGCCTGGCAAGACTACCCCGGCAACGACGTGGCCGCCGACACCGCGCGCATGAACGCCGAGCTGCAGGCCTGGATCGACACCATGCCCGAGCAGTACTACTGGGTGCACAAGCGCTTCAAGACGCGGCCGGAGGGGGAGCCGTCGGTGTATTGAAGCCCTTGATGGCTCTCGCGCCCGTCACATCTGCGCGAGCAGCTATCTATGTTGTAGCTTTTTGGGCCATGCCAGATTCGACGACAACATCCGTCAGGCGGTTGTGAATGCGTTCATTGTTTGCTCAAGGACTACGGCAATGGCATTGCTGGACTGAGTCGATCGCTAAACGCCACGGCCGAGGGACGAATCGACAGTTCCCCGCAATCTGAAGACCTGGCACCTTCACCGCGATGGCGGATGGGCTGGGCATGATGACGATGTCGATCTTTGACATTCCTTGATATAGTTTCATCATCTTTTCGGAGCCGTCTCATGGGCATGAACGTCAATCTGACCCCTCAACTCGAAGACATGGTTCGGGCCAAAGTCAGCTCGGGCCTGTACGGCTCGGCCAGTGAGGTCGTTCGCGAGGCACTGCGCCTGATGGAAGAGCAGGACCGCGTTCGCCAACTGAAGCTGGAAGAGCTGCGCTATCAAATCCGCAAGGGACTCGAGAGCGGCGCCGGCGAGCCATGGGACGCGGGCGCGCTCAAGCAGAAGGCGCGTGCCCACCGTTCATCGCAAACCGCAGCGTAGATGGCTCGTGTTACACGGCGTCCGCAGGCCGAGGTGGACATCCTGGAAATCTGGGAATACATCGCGGCGGACAGTGTCGAGCAGGCCGATCGCTGGATCGACAAGCTGGATCGAAGCCTCCAGCTTTGGGCCACGCAGCCGATGATGGGGCGAGAACGCACCGAGCTGGCGGTCGGTTTGCGCAGCTTGCCTTTCGGGCGCTATGTCGTGTTTTTTCTTCCGCTCGAAGACGGTATCGATGTCGTCCGGGTGATGCATGGCAGCCTCGACATCGAAGAGCGCTTTCACGAGTAGCAACACAAGGCGTTGCACATCAAACGTTCCACCTGGTTCATGCAACGAACGTTTTGTCCGTTTGGCCGTACCACCAAAGCGCAAGCAGCTATCTATTCAAGAGCAACAAAGGCCTCGACCCGCCCCGCCACCGCCTCCGGCTGCTCATGCACCACCCAGTGCGTGGCGCCTGGCAGGCGCTGCAGCGTGAGCCGGGGCACGTAGTCTTCCAGGCCATCCAGCAACCCGGGCAGCAAGGCCTTGTCCTCCATGGCCCACAGCACCAGGGTCGGCACCTCGACGCGCACGCGCTCGGGCAGCGGCAGCGGGACGGCGTCGGCGGACTGCCCCGGCAGCGGCGGCTTGAGCGGGGTGACGCGGTACAGGTTGCAGCCGCCGGTGAGACCCCGGTCCCACACGTCGCGGTATTGCTGGCGCACGGCCTCGGTCAGCCAGCCGTGACCTGCGGCGCCCTCGCCCATGAGGGTGAAGAAGGGCCACAGGCGGCGGTAGTCGTCTGCTGCCAGCAGGGCCTCGGCGTCGGGCCGCGCCAAAAAATGCATGTAGGCGCTGGCCTGCTGCTGCGCCCGGTTGTGGCGCAGTTCGCGCGCAAAGGTGCCGGGGTGGGGCGAGTTGATGATGACCAGGCGCTCGACGCGATCGGCGTGCGCGTGCGCCGCGGCCCAGGCGAAGGCGCCACCCCAGTCGTGCGCGACCAGGGTGTGCACCTGGCCGCCCACGCCCTCTTGCGCGGCCAGCGCCATGATGTCCTGCACCATCAGCGCCGGCTTGTAGGCGGCCACTTCGGCCGGGGCGCTGGACTTTTCAAAGCCGCGCAGGTTGGGCGCCACGCAGCGAAAGCCGCCGTGCGCGGGCTGGGCGAAGTGCTGCATCAGCGCGTCCCACACGAAGGCGCCTTCGGGAAAGCCGTGCAGAAACAGCATCAGCGGCCGCCCGCGCGCGCCGGCAGCGCGGCAGCTCAGGGTGATGCCGTGCGGCAGTGTGGCGTCGAAGGTTTCGATCATGCGGGCTCTTGGGCGGATGGGACCGGCGGCGGCGCATCGACCAGGGCGCGCAACCACAGCGCCGCCGGCTCCACGCCCTGGCGCTTGAGGGCTGAAAACAGCATCACCTCGCCGCCACCGGCCTGCAGCCGCGCGATGGACAGCGCCTTGGCCTGCTCGGCGCGGGTGAGCTTGTCGGCCTTGGTCAGCAGCACCAGAAACTTCAGCCCCTGCTCCACCCGCGGGCGGATCACGTCCAGCAGGGCCTCGTCCAGCTCCTTCAGGCCATGGCGCGGGTCGCACATCAGCACCACCGCGCGCAGGTTGGCGCGCGAGACCAGGTAGTTGGCCATCACGCGCTGCCAGCGCAGCTTGTCGGCCAGCGGCACGGCGGCGTAGCCGTAGCCCGGCAGGTCGGCCAGCACGGCGTCGGTCTGGCCTTGGCGGCCCAGGGCGAACAGGTTGATGTGCTGGGTGCGCCCGGGCTTGCGCGAGGCAAAGGCCAGTTGCGTCTGCTGGGTGAGCGTGTTGATGGCGGTGGACTTGCCGGCGTTGGAGCGGCCGACGAAGGCGATCTCGGGTGTGTCCAGCGCCGGCAGCTGGTCGAGCTGCGCGGCGGTGGTCAGAAAGCGCGCGGTGTGCAGCCAGCCCAGCGCCTGCCGGGTGGCGGCGTCGGCGTCAGGCCTGGAACGGGCGGGAGCGGGGCGAGGTGGCATGCGGCGGGCCAAGGTTATCCCCTTGCCGCGATTGGGGCGTTGGGGCTGGCCATTGTAGAATCGCGGGGCTAAACGTCCTCCGACTCCCACATTCAAAGAAGACGATCGCTCATGAAGTCGCTTGCTGCCTTTTTGATGACCGCCGTGTTGGCCGCGTCCGCCTCGGCCGCCGATGCGCCCGCCGCCCCCGCCAAGCCCGACTTGGCCAAGGGCAGCGCCAGCTACGGCACGGTGTGTGCCGCCTGCCACGGCGCGGACGGCAACTCCACCGTGCCGCTGCAGCCCAATCTGGCGCAGCAGCACCCCGAGTACCTGCTCAAGCAGTTGCTGGACTTCAAGAACGGCACCCGCAAGGACGCCATCATGCAGGGCTTTGCCGCCACGCTGAGCGAGCAGGACGCGCGCAACATCTCCTGGTGGCTGGCCTCGCAAAAGGAAAAGCCCGGCTTCGCCAAGGAAAAAGACCTGGTGATGCTGGGCGAGAAGATCTACCGCGGCGGCATGCAGGATCGGCACATTCCGGCCTGCGCCGGCTGCCACAGCCCCAACGGGGCGGGCATTCCCTCGCAGTACCCGCGCCTGTCGGGGCAGTACGCCGACTACACGGCCAAGCAGTTGGCCGGCTTTCGCGATGGCAGTCGCGGCAACAGCGCCACCATGCACGACATCACGCGCTACATGACGGACCGCGAGATCAAGGCGGTGTCGGACTACATCGCCGGCCTGCGCTGAGGCGCGGAACACCGGCGCCCCGGCGCCAGTGTGCACGACGGCAACCGCGCCCGGCATGGCTTGGCGCGGTTTGTTTTTGCGGCTTCGCTGCCAGGAAGCCGCGGGTATGAAATGAGGCGGCGGCCGGAACCTTGGCGGCCGCTGGCGGCTCCAAGGCTTCGGCCGTGGCGCTGGCTCACGGCAGGCATTGCGCACACATGACGGCATCGGCAGACATCCACGGTTACACCCTTCGGCGCGGCGCCCCCGCCTTGCGCCAGGCGGTCGAGTTGCTGTCCTCGATGCGCTTTGCCATCGCGCTGCTCACCGTCATCTGCATCGCCTCGGTGATCGGCACCGTGCTCAAGCAGCACGAGCCGGCCACCAACTACATCAACCAGTTCGGGCCGTTCTGGGCCGACCTGTTTCTCAAGCTCAAGCTCAACGCCGTCTACAGCGCCTGGTGGTTTTTGCTGATCCTGGCCTTTCTCGTCACCAGCACCTCGCTGTGCATCGCGCGCAACACGCCCAAGTATCTGGCGGACATGCGCACCTACAAGGAAAACATCCGCGAGCAGAGCCTGAAGGCCTTTCACCACAAGGCCGAGGGTGATGTGGCCGGCGAAGACCCCGCGGCCAGCGCCCAGCGCATCGGCCAGCAATTGGCCGCCGGCGGCTGGAAGGTGCGCCTGCAGGAGCGTCCGCGCGAGGGCGGCGCCGGCTGGATGGTGGCGGCCAAGAAGGGCTCGGCCAACAAGATCGGCTACATCGCCGCGCACAGCGCCATCGTGCTGGTGTGCCTGGGGGGGCTGCTGGACGGTGACCTGTTCGTGCGCACCATGACCTGGCTGGGCGGCAAGTCGGTGTACAGCGGCGGCGGCTTCATCTCCGAGGTCAAACCCGAGCACCGGCTGTCCTCGGCCAACCCCACCTTCCGCGGCAACCTGGTGGTGTCGGAGGGCTCGCAGTCCAGCACCGCCATCCTCAGCCAGTCGGACGGCATCCTGCTGCAAGATTTGCCCTTCGCGGTCGAGCTGAAGAAATTCACCGTCGACTATTACTCCACCGGCATGCCCAAGCTGTTTGCCAGCGACATCGTGATCCACGATTTCGCCACTGGCGAGAAGCACCCCGCGCGCGTGGAGGTCAACCACCCGGTCAGCTACAAGGGCATCCAGATCTACCAGAGCAGCTTCGACGACGGCGGCTCGCACGTCACGCTGCGCGCGCTGCCGATGAACGGCAGCACCCAGAGCTTCACGGTCGACGGCACCATCGGCGGCTCCTCGCCCATCACCAACGGCAAGGACAAGATGACGCTGGAGTACACCGGCCTGCGCGTCATCAACGTCGAGAACCTGACCGACGCCACCAGCGGCAGCGCCACCGACGTGCGCCGCGTCGACCTGGGCCACGCGCTGAGCCAGCGCCTGGGCGCCGCCGACAAGAGCAGCACCGAGCGCAACCTGAAGAACGTCGGCCCCAGCATCTCATACAAGCTGCGCGACGCCTCGGGCCAGGCGCGCGAATACAACAACTACATGCGCCCGATCAACATGGGCGAGGGCGTGCCGGTCTTCCTGCTGGGCGTGCGCGACACCGGCGCCGACTCCTTCCGCTACCTGCGCGTGCCGGCCGACGACCAGGATTCGATGGACGGCTTCATCCACCTGCTGGCGGCCCTGCACAACCCGGCCGAGCGCGCCCAGGCGGTGCAGCGCTACGTGGCCAAGGTGGTCGATCCCAAGCGGCCCGAGCTGGCCGAGCAGCTGACGGTGTCGGCCACGCGCGCGCTCGACCTGTTTGCCGGCGCCGGCCACGAAGCCAGCGCCAAGGGCGCGCCCCTGGCGGGCCTGCCGGCGGTGTCCAACTTCATCGAGAACGCCGTGCCGCCGGCCGAGCGCGAGCGCGCGGCCGAGGTGCTGCTGCGCATCCTGAACGGCAGCCTGTTCGAGCTGGACACGCTGGCGCGTGAGACCCACGGCCGCAAGCCCCTGAACGAGGCCGACGACAGCACGCGCCAGTTCATGACGCAGGCGGTGCTGGCGCTGTCGGACGCGCCGCTGTATCCCTCGCCGCTGGTGTTCGAGCTCGATTCGTTCACCCCGGTGCAAGCCAGCGTGTTCCAGGTGGCGCGCGCCCCCGGCAAGAACGTGGTTTATCTGGGCGCCACCTTGCTGATCCTGGGCGTCTTTGCCATGCTCTACATCCGCGAGCGACGCCTGTGGGTCTGGCTGACGCCCGACGGCGCGTCGGGCAGCCATGCCATGATGGCGCTGTCGTCCAACCGCAAGACGCTGGAAGCCGATCGCGAATTCGAACAACTGCGGCACCGCTTGCTGGCCGCACCCGCCGCCACCGATGGGGACTTGAAGACATGAACACCACCACCCTGACCGCCTCCGGCCCGCTGGCCTTGAGCGGAGGCTATTTTTCGCGCCGCACCTGGGGCGACTGGCTGTTTGCCCTGCTGGTCGTGGCCGGCGCGGTGTTTGCCTTCCAGCGCTACCACGGCGCGATGGACGTGTACGACAAGGGCATCCTGGTGGCCGCGGTGCCGACGGCGATCTGGCTGGCCTGGCTGTGGCGCCCGCTGCGCACCCTGATGCTGGTGGTGGCCGCGCTGTCGCTGCTGGCCATCGTCTCCTACGACGGCGACCTGCGCCGCGGCGACACGGTGTTCTGGCTCAAGTATTTCCTGTCCAGCCAGTCGGCCATCCTGTGGATGAGCGTGCTGTTCTTCATGAGCACCATCTTCTACTGGATCGGCATGTTCGCGCGCGGGCCGGCCGCCGCGCTGGAGGGCCTGGGCAGCAAGCTGGCCTGGGTGGCCGTCACGCTGGCGCTGGTGGGCACCATGGTGCGCTGGTACGAGGGCTACCAGATCGGCCCCGACATCGGCCACATCCCGGTCAGCAACCTGTATGAAGTGTTCGTGCTGTTCTCGTGGATCACGGCGCTGTTCTATCTGTATTACGAAGCGCAATACAAGACCCGCGCCATGGGTGCCTTCGTGATGCTGGTGGTGAGCGCGGCCGTGGGCTTTCTGCTGTGGTACACGCTGGTGCGCGATGCACAAGAGATTCAACCGCTGATCCCGGCGCTGAAAAGCTGGTGGATGAAGCTGCACGTGCCGGCCAACTTCATCGGCTACGGTTCGTTCGCGCTGGCGGCCATGATCGCCTTCGCCCACCTGATCAAGCAGCAGGCCGCCGAGACGCGCTGGCACAAGCTGGCCCCGATCTGGGTGCTGGGCATTGCCCTGTGCTTCGTGCCCATCGCCTTTCGCCAGCGCGGCGTGGGCGAGGCCGGCGGCAGCTACTGGGTGGGCTACGCCATCATTGCCGCGCTGATCGTGGGCGGCATCCTGCTGGGGCGCAAGCGCATCAGCGAACGCCTGCCCAGCCTGGAGGTGCTGGACGACGTGATGTACAAGTCGATCGCCATCGGCTTTGCCTTCTTCACCATCGCCACCGTGCTGGGCGCGTTGTGGGCCGCCGAGGCCTGGGGCGGCTACTGGAGCTGGGACCCGAAGGAAACCTGGGCCCTGATCGTGTGGCTGAACTACGCCGCCTGGCTGCACATGCGCCTGATGAAGGGCCTGCGCGGCACCGTGGCCTCGTGGTGGGCGCTGGGCGGCCTGGCGGTCACCACCTTCGCCTTCATTGGCGTCAACATGTTCCTGTCCGGGCTGCACAGTTACGGCTCGCTGTAACCGGCGGGGCGCCTGCGCCGAACAGGTGAGTGTGACTCGAAGGAGTTTGTCATGCCGATCCGCCCCACCCGCCCTGGTTTCGATCAACCACCGCCCAGCGACATCACGCCGCGCGCGGTCTACGAAGACCGCCGCGCGCTGCTCAAGCTGCTCGGCGCCGGCGCGGCCGGCAGCCTGCTGGGCGCCTGGGGCATGCGGGCGCACGCTGCAGCGGCGCCCAGCACTCTGTCGCCGCTGAGCGCCACCCGCTCGGCCGTGGCGGGCGCCATCCTGATGGACCAGCCGACGCCCTACGAAGACGTCAGCAGCTACAACAACTTCTACGAGTTCGGCACCAACAAGGACGACCCGGCGCGCTACGCCGGCAAGCTCAGGGTCGATCCGTGGTCGGTCGAAGTCGAAGGCCTGGTCAACAAGCCCGGGCGCATCGCGCTGGAAGATCTGCGCAAGCTCAGCCCGCTGGAAGAGCGCATCTACCGCCTGCGCTGCGTCGAGGGCTGGTCGATGGTGATTCCCTGGATCGGTTATTCGCTGTCGGCTCTGATCCAGCACGTGCAGCCCCAGGGCAGCGCCAAGTACGTCGAGTTCGTCACCCTGGCCGATGCGCAGCAGATGCCGGGCGTGCGCTCCAGCGTGCTGGACTGGCCCTACACCGAGGGCCTGCGCATGGACGAGGCGCTGCACCCGCTCACGCTGCTGACCTTCGGCATGTACGGGCACGAACTGCCGCGGCAGGACGGCGCGCCGGTGCGCGTGGTGGTGCCCTGGAAGTACGGCTTCAAGTCCGCCAAGTCCATCGTCAAGATCCGCTTTGTCGAGAAAGAGCCAGCCACCGCCTGGGACAAGGCCGCGCCGCAGGAATACGGCTTTTACTCCAACGTCAACCCCAACGTCGATCATCCGCGCTGGAGCCAGGCCACCGAGCGGCGCATCGGCGAGGGCGGCCTGTTCGCCAAGCGGCGCAAGACACTGCTGTTCAACGGCTACGAGGCGCAGGTCGGCCAGCTGTACGCCGGCATGGACCTGAAGAAATACTTCTGACGCCCCGCGTGAAGCCCGTGCGCGCATTGCTTTTGCACCCGGCCGCCAAGCCGCTCGTCTTCGTGCTGTGCCTGCTGCCCTTGGCGTGGCTGGTGTACGGCGCGGCAACCGACAACCTGGGCGCCAATCCGGCCGAAGCGCTGATCCGCTCCTGCGGTGACTGGACGCTGCGCTTTCTGTGCCTCACGCTCGCCGTCACGCCGCTGCGCATCCGCACCCGCACGCCGCAGCTGGCGCGCTATCGGCGCATGCTGGGCCTGTTCACCTTCTTCTACGCCTGCGTCCACCTGCTGAGCTACGCCTGGCTGGACATGGGCTGGGTGGCCGCCGACATCGGCCGCGACATCCTCAAGCGCCCGTTCATCCTGGTGGGCTTTGCATGCTGGCTGCTGCTGCTGCCCCTGGCGCTGACCTCGTTCAACCGCGCCGTGCGCTGGCTGGGTGGGCGCCAGTGGCAGACGCTGCACCGGCTGGTCTACCTGATCGCGGGGCTGGCGCTGCTGCACTTCTTCTGGATGCGGGCCGGCAAGAACGACTTCGCCGAGGTGCAGGTCTACGCGCTGATCATCGGCGCGCTGCTGCTGGAGCGCCTGCTGCGCTATTTCACGCCCCGCCCCAATCTGAGTGCGCGCTGATCTCTAGAATCGGCCGCCATGCACATTCACATTCTGGGCATTTGCGGCACTTTCATGGGCGGCCTGGCCGCGCTGGCGCGCGAAGCCGGCCATACGGTCACGGGTTGCGATGCGGGCGTTTACCCGCCCATGAGCGACCAGTTGCGCGCGCTGGGCATCGAGCTGATCGAAGGTTATGGCGTCGATCAACTGGCGCTCAAACCCGATGTCTTCGTCATCGGCAACGTGGTCTCGCGCGCACGGTTGGCGAACGGCACACCCAAGTATCCGTTGATGGAAGCCATCCTCGATGCGGGGGCGCCCTATACCAGCGGCCCGCAGTGGCTGGCCGAACACGTGCTGGCCGGCCGCCACGTGCTGGCCGTGGCCGGCACGCACGGCAAGACCACCACCACCTCGATGCTGGCCTGGGTGCTGGAGCGCGCGGGCCTGACGCCCGGCTTCCTCGTTGGTGGCGTGCCGCTCAACTTCGGCATTTCGGCGCGCCTGGGCGCCCTGGCCTCAGGGCAGGCGCGCCCGCTGTTCGTGATCGAGGCCGATGAGTACGACACCGCGTTCTTCGACAAGCGCAGCAAATTCGTGCACTACCGCCCACGCACCGCGGTGCTGAACAACCTGGAGTTCGACCACGCCGACATCTTCGACGACCTGGGGCAGATCGAGCGCCAGTTTCACCATCTGCTGCGCACGGTGCCGGCCAGCGGACGCGTGGTGGTCAACGACCTGGAAGAAAGCCTCACTCGCGTGCTGGCGCAAGGCTGCTGGAGCGAGCGGCGCGGCTTCGGCAGCGCGGTGAGCGACTTCCGCGCCGAGGGCGATGCCGGCGACTTCGAGGTGCTGCAGGGCGGGCGCGGCGTCGGCCGCGTGCAGTGGGCGCTGTCGGGCACGCACAATCAGCTCAACGCGCTGGCCGCCATTGCCGCCGCCGAGCACGTGGGCGTGACGCCCGCGCAGGCCTGCGCCGCCCTGGCCCGTTTCGAGAACGTGCGACGCCGCATGGAAGTGCGCGGCACCGTGGCGCGCGCCGGTGGCCTGATCACCGTGTACGACGACTTCGCCCACCATCCCACGGCGATGCGCACCACCATCGACGGCCTGCGCGCGCAGCTGGACGCCGCGGGCCGGCGCGCCGACCGCATCCTGGCCGCGTTCGAGCCGCGCAGCAACACCATGAAGCTGGGCACCATGAAGAGCCAGCTGCCCTGGGCGCTGGAGCACGCCGACCGGGCCTTTTGCCACACCGGCGGCCTGGACTGGGACGCCGCCGCCGCGCTGGCGCCATTGGGCGAACGCGCCCAGGTGGCGGCCGGCATCGACGAACTGG
Organism: Burkholderiales bacterium; assembly: GCA_017307865.1. Lineage (GTDB taxonomy): Bacteria > Pseudomonadota > Gammaproteobacteria > Burkholderiales > Burkholderiaceae_C > Ottowia > Ottowia pentelensis. The sequence continues at coordinate 116,752 of JAFKGE010000021.1, forward strand.
TGGCCCAGATCGATGCCGCGGCGCGGCCCGGCGATCACGTGCTGTGCATGAGCAACGGCGGCTTTGGCGGGGTGCACGCCAAGCTGCTGCAGAGGCTATCAAATAGATAGCTGCTCGCGCTCTAAGGACGGGCGCCAGCGCTCGATTTCATGTAAATTTTCAGCAGTTGGTCTCGCCCCGCGCGCGCCGCGCCCGTACGGCATCGGACAGCACCTGCAAGATGGCTTGCGAGCCGTCCCAGCCGATGCAGGCGTCGGTGATGCTCTTGCCGTATTCGAGCGCGGACACGTCGTCCTTGCCGGGCGTGAATTTCTGCGCGCCGTCGTGGATGTGGCTTTCCACCATCACGCCGAAGATGCAGCGCGAGCCGGCGCCGAGCTGCGCCGCCACGTCGCGCGCGACGTCGAGTTGCCGCTCGTGCTTCTTGCTGCTGTTGGCGTGGCTCATGTCGATCATCAGGGCGGGCGGCAGCTTGGCTTCGGTCAGCTGATCGCACGCGGCCTTGACGCTGGCGGCGTCGTAGTTGGGCAGCTTGCCGCCGCGCAGGATGGCGTGGCAGTCGCGGTTGCCTTCGGTGTGCACGATGGCCACCTGGCCGTTCTTGTGCACCGACAAAAAGTGGTGGCCGCGCGCCGCCGCCTGGATGGCGTCGATGGCGATACGGATGTTGCCGTCGGTGCCGTTCTTGAAGCCCACCGGCGCCGACAGGCCCGAGGCCAGCTCGCGGTGCACCTGGCTTTCGGTGGTGCGCGCGCCGATGGCGCCCCAACTGATCAGATCGCCGATGTATTGCGGCGAGATGGTGTCCAGAAACTCGCTGCCCGCCGGCAGGCCCAAGCGGTTGATCTCGATCAGCAACTGGCGTGCGATGCGCAGGCCTTCGTCGATGCGGTAGCTCTGGTCGAGGTAGGGGTCGTTGATCAGGCCCTTCCAGCCCACCGTGGTGCGCGGCTTCTCGAAGTACACACGCATCACGATCTCCAGCGTGTCGCGGTACTTCTCGCGCATCGGCTGCAGGCGCCGCGCGTAGTCCATGGCGGCCACCGGATCGTGAATGGAGCACGGGCCGATCACCACCAGCAGACGGTCGTCCTTGCCGGCGATCATGCGGCGGATGGCCTTGCGCGTGTCGCGGATCAGCGTCTCGACCGGCGTGCCGCGAATGGGGAAAAAGCGAATCAGATGCTCTGGAGGCGGCAACACGGCAATGTCCTTGATGCGTTCGTCGTCGGTCTGGCTGGTGCGTTCCGGCGAGTTCTGCCAGGACGACGGGGCGTCCGCGTGGGCTTTGGCGTTCATGACGGTTTTCCTTGATGGCTGAAAGAAGAATCGGGGCACAAAAAAACCGCCGGGCTCATCGCGTCGGCGGTTCTTGGGAGGTCTGCTGCAAGGCGCTTACATCTTCTCCTCTCGTCCGCCGGGGACCGAGAACCAAAAGGAGAAATAAAACGCAGCGGCTTGGAACATCACCGGCAAAATATAGCACAGCTGGCGCGGCTGCGCGGCGAATGACGACGCCCGGCTGTGCGCTGGTGTTGCGCGCAGGTCACGCCGTGCCGCCCACGGTCAGGCCTTCGAGCCGCAGCGTGGGCTGGCCCACGCCCACCGGCACGCTCTGCCCTTCCTTGCCGCACACGCCCACGCCCGAGTCGAGCTGCAGGTCGTTGCCGATGAGGGTCACCTTCTTTAGGGCCTCCGGTCCGCTGCCGACGATGGTCGCGCCCTTGACCGGGTACTGGATCTGGCCGTTCTCGACCCAGTAGGCCTGGCTGGCCGAAAACACGAACTTGCCGCTGGTGATGTCGACCTGCCCGCCGCCGAAGTTGGTGGCGTACAGCCCGCGCCGGATGCTGGCCACGATCTCGCGCGGATCCTTGTCGCCCGCCAGCATGTAGGTGTTGGTCATGCGTGGCATGGGAATGTGCGCGTAGCTCTCGCGTCGGCCGTTGCCGGTGGGCTTGCCCTTCATCAGCCGGGCATTCAACGCATCCTGCATGTAGCCCTTGAGAATGCCGTCTTCGATCAGCACGTTGCGCTGCGTGGCATGGCCCTCGTCGTCGACGTTCAAGCTGCCACGGCGCCCGGCAATGGTGCCGTCGTCCAGCACCGTCACCCCCTTGGCCGCCACGCGCTGGCCGATGCGGCCGCTGAAGGCGCTGGAGCCCTTGCGGTTGAAGTCCCCCTCCAGGCCGTGCCCCACCGCCTCGTGCAGCAGCACGCCGGGCCAGCCCGGCCCCAAAACCACCGTCATCTCGCCGGCCGGCGCGGGGCGCGACTGCAGATTGGTCAACGCGCCGGCGACGGCCTCGTCGACGTAGCGGCGCAGCAGGGCCTCGTCGAAGTAGTCCAGGCCGAAGCGGCCGCCGCCGCCGAAGGAACCCACCTCGCGACGCCCATCCTGCTCGGCGATGACGGTCACCGACAGGCGAATCAGCGGGCGCACATCGGCGGCCAGGGTGCCATCCAGACGCGCAATCAGCACCACGTCGTATTCGCAGGCCAGGCCCGCCATGACCTGGACCACGCGTGGGTCCTTGGCACGCGCCCAACGTTCGACCTGCTCCAGCAGCTGCACCTTGTCGGCGCTGCCCAGCGTGGCGATCGGATCCAGGTCGGCGTACAGCCGGCGGCTGCCGGCCAGCTTGGTCTTGGCCAGCTTGATGCGGCGACTTTGCCCTGCCGCACCGATCGCGCGCACCGCCGTCGCCGTCTCCAGCAGCGAGGTCAACGAGATGTCATCCGAGTAGCCGAAGGCCGTCTTCTCACCGCTGACGGCGCGCACACCGACACCCTGGTCGATGGAAAAACTGCCGGTCTTGACGATGCCCTCTTCCAGGCTCCAGCTCTCGGCGCGGGTGTATTGAAAGTACAGGTCGGCATCGTCCACCACATGGGTGGCGATGTCTCCCAGCACCCGCCCCAGATCGGCCTCGGTCAGGCCGAACGGGGTCAACAGCACCGACTTGGCGGTGGCCAAGCGCTCGATTGTGGGTTCGCGTGAAATCATGGCCTGATTGTAGAGCGCCGACGGGGAGCAGGCGTTCGCCAAAAAAAACGCCCCATCCTTTGTTGGATGGGGCGTTTTGGCTGTAATAGCCTGACGATGTCCTACTTTCACACGGGAGTCCGCACTATCATTGGCGCTAAGGCGTTTCACGGTCCTGTTCGGGATGGGAAGGAGTGGGGCCACCTTGCTATGGTCATCAGGCATAACTTGTT